>NZ_QXMG01000001.1 GCF_003569765.1 Caldimonas tepidiphila
GGGCTCGAGCGCGGCGCGCTGGCGCTGCCGCTGCTCGGCTTCAACCTCGGCGTCGAGCTGGGCCAGTTGCTCGTCGTCGCGCTGCTGCTGCCGCTCGCCTTCCTTCTGCGCGAGACGCGCGCGTACCGGCTGGGCGCGGTGCGGCTGGGCTCGACGGCGATCGCGGCGCTGGCGGCGCTGTGGCTGGTGGAGCGGGCCTTCGACGTGAGCCTGCTGCCCGCCTGAGCCGCTGCGGCACGGTGGAACGGATGCGGCGCCCCGGTGACGAGCCCGGAGGCGGCGCGAGAGGCGCGTGCGAGGGCTGCACCGCTCGAGGGCAGCACCTGCTGGAAGCCCCGGCTCGGCCGGGAGCAGCGACGCGCGGATTCTTGCCTCGGAACAAGGTCAGGCCGTCCGGAAGTTCCTATCGTGGGTGCGGGCCTCGTCACCTTCGAAAACGGAACCCTCCATGACCGAACCCCTGCTGCCCCTCGTGTTCTCCTGCTCCGGCTGCTCGAACGTCGCGCAACTCGCCAACCGGTTCGCCGTGCGGCTCGACCGCGCGGGACTCGCCGAGATGTCCTGCATCGCCGGCATCGGCGGCGACGTGCCGAGCATCGTGCGCAAGGCCTTGCAGGCCGCCGAAGAAGGCCGGCCGGTGCTCGCGCTCGACGGCTGCGTGCTCGAGTGCACGCGCAACTGCCTGCTGCAGTCGGGCCTGCGGCCCACCGTGCATGTGCGGCTGCACGAGTGGGGCGTGCGCAAGGCCTACCACACCGACGTGCCGCCGGAGCAGGCGGAGCCGCTCTACGAGCGGCTCGTCGCCCAGGTGAGCTCGATGAGGACGACAGCCGGCGCCGCGCCGGCGGCCTCCCCGGGCTGCGGCAGCGCCGCGGACCGGCCCGCGGATCGCCGCTGCGCCGCCGGCGCCTGAGGCTCCCCAGCGGCGCGCCCCCCGCCCTGCCGGGGGGCTTGCACCGCGCTCAGCCGCACTGCCCCACGTAGCCGCAGGCGGTGCAGAAGTCGCAGCCGTCCTTCTGGATCATCGTGTCGTTGCCGCAGTCGGGGCAGCGCGCGCCCTGCATCAGTTGCGGCTGCGTCGTCGCGGCGGCGCGCTCGCGCGGGCGCTCGAGGATGCCCATCTCGCGCAGCGGGTAGCCCTTTTCGTCCAGCACGCCGAGCATCGCGTAGCGGTGGATGATCAGCCGCGCGAGGTAGGCCACCGTCGACGGCCAGGTCTGCTGGCGGCGCTCGCCGCGCTCGATGTCCGGCACGAAGGCCATGAAGTCACCGAGCGGCTCGGCGTAGTTCAGCAGCTTGCGCAGCTTCATGCCGATCCAGGCCGGGTCCATCACGCGCATGTCGAGCGACAGCAGCCGCGCCAGGCCGTCGAGCGCGCGCGGGTAGTTGCCCGACAGCCCCATCGAGTACGGGCGCGTGACGCTGCCGCCCTCGCCCCAGCCGTCGACGCCCTGCAGCGTGATCTCCTTGAGCGTGAGCGTGAAGCTCTCGCCGGTGCCGGGGTTCTCGACATCGACCGCCCACGCGAGCGTGCCGTCGGTGCCGGTGGTGGGCTCGTGCGGGCTGAACATCGCGTCGAGCACCGGGGTCGGGCCGCCCGCGTCGAGCGCGCCGAGCTGCTCGCATCGCCAGCGCACGACCTGCGCCAGCGCCGCGACCGCCCCGGGCACGCGGCGGCGCTCGCCGTGCGGCGGGAAGGGCATCTCGAAGCCGCGCTCCTCCGCCACCGTGGACAGGACCTCGAGCTTGCGGCGCAGCCAGGCGCTGTCGTTGGCGCGCATGTCCATCGACAGCGTCTTGGCCACCGCGCCGAGCCCGCGCGGCTGCTCGGTGCCGTTGACCCAGACCTCGAAGGGCAGCGGACGGCCCGGGCGCGGCGCGTCGCTCGCGAGGTCCATCGGCAGCTCGCCGACGAAGAGCGCGAAGGCGCCCGCCGGGTGCTCGACCATGAAGCTCCAGGCCATGTTGCCGCCGGGCAGCTCCGGGCGGCCCGGCCAGCGCAGCGAGGCCATCACCGGCGCGGGCAGCTGCGCGATCTCGAGCCGGCGGTTGAACTGCGGCAGCTCGAGCTGCTGCGGCTGCACGGCCGCGGCGGGCGTCGCCGGCGCCACCGACAGCACCGAGCCGAGCACGGTGTTGGGCCGGTAGGTCGCGAGGCCCTTGAGCCCGGCCTTCCAGGCCTCGGTGTAGAGCTCGCGGAAGTCCTCGAAGGGGTAGTCCGCCGGCACGTTGACGGTCTTGGAGATCGAGGTGTCGATGTACGGGGCGACCGCGGCGACCATGTCCTTGTGCGCGGCGGCGCTCATCTCGAGCGCGGTGACGAAGGCCGGCGGCAGCGGCGCGTCCGGCCCCTTCAGGTGGCGCCACAGCCGCCACGCGTGGTCCTCGACCGCGTGCTCCCGGAAGGTGCCGTCGGCCATGCGCTTCTTGCGCGTGTAGGTCCAGCTGAAGGCGGGCTCGATGCCGTTGGAGGCGTTGTCCGCGAAGGCGAGGCTGATCGTGCCGGTGGGCGCGATCGACAGCAGGTGCGAGTTGCGCAGGCCGTGCGCGCGGATGCGCTCCTTGAGCTCGGCCGGCAGGCGCGACGCGAAGCTGTTGCCGGCGAGGTACAGGTCGGCGTTGAAGAGCGGGAAGGCGCCGCGCTCGACGGCGAGGTCGACCGAGGCGTGGTAGGCCGCGTCGCGCATCGCCGCCGACAGGCGCGCCGCCATCGCGCGCGCCTCGGGCGTGTCGTAGCGCAGGTTCAGCATCACCAGCGCGTCGCCGAGGCCGGTGAAGCCGAGGCCGACGCGGCGCTTGCTGCGCGCCTCGTCCTGCTGCTGCGGCAGCGGCCAGTGCGTCACGTCGAGCACGTTGTCGAGCATGCGCACCGCGACCTTGCAGACCTCGGCGAAGCCCTCGAAGTCGAAGCCGGCGTCGGGCTCGAAGGGGCGCGTGACGAAGCGCGTCAGGTCCACCGAGCCGAGGCAGCAGCAGCCGTAGGGCGGCAGCGGCTGCTCGGCACAGTTGTGCACCACCAGGCCGTTGGCGTCGAAGGCGTGCACCTCGGCCACCGTGACGTCGTAGACCGGCTCGACGCCGCAGGGCTCGAGCGACGCGACGGTGGCGGTGAAGCGCTCGCGCGGCCCGGCCTCGCCGCTGCGGCCGCCGCCGCCGAGCAGCGCCGCGAGCCGCGCGGCCTTCGTGCCGTCCTCGAAGCCGATGCGCTCGGCGAAGACGCGCAGGTTGTCGCCGCCGACGACGAGCTCGTGCAGCCGGTGCGCGCCACTCGCGCCCGGCCCCGCGAGCGGCACGATGCGCGACGCGATGCCGAGCCGCAGCAGCAGGCGCTGCATCGCGCGCAGCAACTCCGTGTCGGTGCGCGCGAAGCGCACGCAGGCGCAGGAAGCGTCCCCGGGGCCCTGCACGCTGCCGTCCGCGTCGAACAGGCCGCGCAGCAGCCCGCTGCAGAAGTCGGACGAGGCCCCCTCCATCGCCGGCGTGATGGCGCGGCGCTCCGCGCGCAGGCCGAGCGCGAGCGCGAGCCGCCGAAGCGCCGCCGACTCCAGGCGGAACCCGGCGTGCCCGGCGCCGGCGTGTCGCCAGCCGGCGGCCTCGCCGCGGTGCGGCAGCAGCGCGAGCGCCTGCTCGGCCGCCTGCATCACGCCGTGCAGGCCCTCGTCGTCGTGGGCCGGCGCGCCGTTGGCGACCAGTCGCAGGCCCGGCGCGCGCAGCGACAGCACCGCCGCCTCGCCCCCGAGCCGGCCCTCGGCGAGCAGCAGCCCGAGCAGGTAGCCCTCGGCCTCGGTCAGCATGCCGTCCCAGCCGGCGAGTGCGCGGTGGTCGTGCAGAACGATCTCGTCGCCGGGACGCAGCTCGCCGGCCGGCGTCCAGGCGCTCTCGACCCGGTGGCGGGTCTTGCGCGTGACGCGCCGCACCGGGTGGTCGGCGGTCAGGCGCAGGCGCTGGCCCTCGTGCAGGCGCAGCTCGAACACCGGCTTCTCGCCGGTGGCGAAGAAGCCGTCGGACTCGGTCGGATAGGGCTTGCCGTCGACGATCGCCGTGAAGCGCCGCCCGACGAGCGAGGCCACCTGCCGCGCGCCGTCGGCCGTCATCACCCAGGTGTCGGCGGTGACGCAGGGGTTGGTGGCCTCGATCGTCTCGCAGTAGGAGAGGTTGTTGTCGCGGTTGATGCGGTCGAGGAACAGCACGCCGGGCTCGGCGTGGCCGTAGGTGGAGCGCATGATCTGGTCCCACAGCTCGCGTGCGCGCACGCGGCGGTAGACCCACAGGCCCGCGTCCTTGCCGCTGCCGCCCTTGCGGTAGGCGCCGGCCGCCTTCTGCCGCTCGCCCGGCTCGGCGCGGTGCACCAGCTCGATCTCGGCATCGGTCTCGACCGCGGCCATGAACGCATCGCTCACGCCCACCGAGATGTTGAAGTTGCTCAGCGCGCCGCTGTCCTTGGCGTGGATGAACTCCTCGATGTCCGGGTGGTCGCAGCGCAGCACGCCCATCTGCGCGCCGCGGCGCGCACCGGCGGACTCGACCGTCTCGCAGGAGCAGTCGAACACCTTCATGTAGCTCACCGGGCCGCTCGCGTGCGACTGCGTGCTGCGCACCCAGGCGCCGCGCGGGCGGATCGCGGAGAAGTCGTAGCCGACCCCGCCGCCGCGGCGCATCGTCTCGGCGGCCTCGCTGAGCGCGGTGTAGATGCCGGGGCGGCCGTCCTCGGGCAGCGCGATCGAGTCGCCCACCGGCTGCACGAAGCAGTTGATCAGCGTCGCGCTCAGCTCGGTCCCGGCCGCCGAGTTAATGCGCCCGGCCGGCACGAAACCGCGCTGCTGCGCGTCGAGGAAGCGCGCCTCCCACGCGGCACGCTGCGCCGGCGGCTCGGCGGCGGCGAGCGCGCGCGCGACGCGGCGGCGCACGTCGGTGACGCTGCCCTCCTCCCCCTTGGCGTATTTCTCGAGCAGCACCTCGCCGCTGATGGGCTGCGCAGGCAGCGTGGCCGCGCTCGCGTCACGGGCCGGATGCAGGGTTTCCTGGGTCATGCGTACTCCTCTCGGCGCCTTCGCGACGCCTGTGCATTGCATCGAAGGCGACAGGCTAGGCATCTGCCGGGAACGTGGGTTTGAGCGGCATCAGCCGCTCCCCCGGCATGAGCAGGGACCGTACCACGCGGCGGCAAGCGCCGCGCATCGGCCGGCCTCCGCGCGAGGAATCGGCGAGGCGGCACGGCACGGACGGCCGCGAGGAGGACGGGGCGCGGGCCGCGCCCCGCTCAGCGCCGCTGCAGCAGGACGCTGACGCGGCGCCAGAGCTGCCAGGCGCTGACCGCGCGCAGCAGCAGCTTGCCCATCGAGCGGCGCTGGCGCCAGGCGCCGGCGAGCAGCCCGCCGGCGGCGAGCCCGCCCGCCACGCGCGTGCCCTGCGGATGGCCGCGTGCCCAGTCCCGGAAGCCCGCGAACAGCGCGCGGGCGCGCTGCCAGCGCTGCCGCGCCCGCTGCACCGGCACGGCGGCGTCCGCGCACTGGCGCAGCAGCGTCTCGCGCAACTCGGCGCTGCGCAGGCGCAGGCGCTGCTTGCGCAGCGCGAGCTCGGTCTCACGGGCGCTCATGCAACCTCCGCAACGCCTCGGCGTCGGCGGCGAGCTCGGCGAGGCTGCCCGCCAGCAGCGGCGGCGCGTCCGCGAGCGGCCGGCGCGCCAGCCACAGCGCCGCGAGGCCGCCGGCGAGGAACAGCGAGCTCATCACGCCGAGCACCAGCAGCCGGTGGCTGTCCCACAGCAGCACCGTCAGGAACACCGCGAGGAAACCGAGCCCCATGCACAGCAGCAGCACCGCGGCCGTGCCCCAGCCGAGCACGGCCAGCAGCCGCAGCCGCCCCTCGTCGAGCTCGGTCGCGAGCAGCTCGAGGCGGGTGTGCAGCAGATCCAGCAGCGTGGCGCCGGCACCGCGCAGCGAAGCCCAGAAGCCGTCGCGCGGCGGCGCGGCGCCCTCGGCACGAGGCATCGGAGCGCGCCGTTCAGCGACGGCCGATCACCAGCCCGAGCAGCAGGCCGATGCCCGCGGCCGCGCCGATCGCCTTCCAGGGATGGTCGTGCACGTAGTCGTCGGTCACGTGCGCGGCGGCCTTCGCCTTGTGGACCACCGCGTCCTGCGCGTCGAGCAGGTTGTGCTTGGCCTGCGACAGCGTGGACTGCAGCTTGAAGCGCAGCTCGCTCATCTCGTCGCTCGCGCCGGACGCGGTGGCGCTGAGCAGCGCCTCGGCGTCGGACACCACGCGCTTGAGGTCGCCGACCAGGTTGTGGCGCTGTTCCATGCTCAAGTCAGACATTGCGTTCCCCTCTCCGTTTGAAAAATCTACACATGGCATAGGTTAGGCCCTGTGCCCCCGCTTCCGCCGGAAGTCCAGGGAAATCCAGGGTCTTCGGCGGCGTCGCCGCTGCAGGAGGCGAGTGCAGTGCAGCATCGCGAGGAAGCTGCGTCGCGCCTGCTGCCGGCGCAGCCGCCCTTCCGTGCCGGGAAGCCGCAGGCGGCAGGACACCCGGCCGGCCGGCAGGGCTCGCGGACCGCGAGGCCCGCCGGGACTCGTCCGTGCGGCTGTGCGGCGCGGCGCTGCGCCTCAGGACGCCGCGACGCGGCCGAGTTGCTCCACGTCAAGGATACGCACCGTGTAGCCCCTGACTTCGATCAAGTCCTTGTCGCTCAGGTGGCGCAGCACGCGCGAGAAGGTTTCCGGCGTGATCGCGAGCTGCGACGCGATCGAGCGCTTGCGCTCGCGCATCTCGACGACGGCGGTGCTGTGACCCGCAGACTCTCGGCGCAGCTCGGCGTGCTGCAGCAGCCAGGTGGCGCAGCGCGCCTCGGCGTCCTTCTGCATCAGTCCGAGCGTGCCCTCGGTCAGGTCTCGCACCCGGCCGGCGAGCACCGTCATCAGGCCGTGCGACAGCGTCGGGTGCGCCGCGACGCAGGGCAGCAGCCGCTCGAGCGGGAAGGCCCACAGCAGCGTCTCGCCCTTGGTCACCGCGTCCTCGATGTGCCCGCCGTGCAGCAGCGCGCTGGCCGCGTCGAGCCACTGCCCGGGCTCGGCCAGCCGGGTCTGCTGCGTCATGCGGCCGTCGTTGAGCGTGCCGAGCGCGACCTGCCCCGAGGCCACGAGCCACAGGTGCTGGGCCGTCTCGCGACGCTGGAACACCGGCGTGTTCGGCGGCAGCGCATGCTCGGTCGCCAGCAGCGCCAGCGCGTGCGCGGCGTCGCGCGGCACCCGCACCGGGCTCAGCGCGGCCTGCACGAGCGCGGTGCGGGCGTCCAGTGGAATGCTGCGTTCGGTCGCGGCATGCGCTGCCGGGCCCGACGGCCTTACCAATGGTCTGTCCAATACCGAGTTCAAGATCAGGTCTCCTCGCTGCGTTCCGGGGGGTTGGGGCCCTGCGACTCTCTCAGTCCGGGGCGAGCCGCGTATTGCGCTTTCTCAAAAATTGCAAAAGGTCAAGATTGACCTGCGTCAAGCAGGACGAAGCCCGCCGCCGGAAAATCGGCGCCGATGAGTTACGCCGCCTGGAAACACCTGCACGTGAGCGCCGTCGTGCTCAGCCTCGCGGGCTTCGTGCTGCGCGGCTGGTGGATGGCGAGCGGCTCGCCGATGCTCGGGCGGCGCTGGGTGCGCATCGTGCCGCACGTCGTCGACACGCTGCTGCTGGCGAGCGCGCTCGTGCTGCTGTCCTATTTCCTCGCCGCCGGGCTGCCGGCCTGGATCGTCGCGAAGATCGTCGGCCTGCTCGCCTACATCGCGCTCGGCACCGTCGCGCTCAGGCGCGGCCGCACGCGCGGGCTGCGCCTCGCCGCCTTCGCCGGCGCGCTGCTGGCGGCGGCCTACGTCGTCGGCGTGGCGCTGAGCAAGCACGTCGCCGGCCCGTTCGCGTTCGCGTTCGGCGCGGCATCCTGATGCTGCCGGGCTTCACCTCCCCGGCGGTCGGCTTCGACCAGCCCTTCGAGATGCTCGGCGCCTGCCACGAGCGGGTGCAGCGCAGCCTGCGGCTGCTCGCGCGGCTGATCGCGCACCTGCGCGAGAAGGGCTGCGACGCGGCGGCGCGCGATGCGGCGGCCGACGTGCTGCGCTACTTCGACGTGGCCGCGCCCCACCACCACGAGGACGAGGAGCGGCACGTGTTCCCGGTGCTGCTGGCGGCCGGCGACGCGGCGCTCGCCGACGCGGTGCGCCGCCTGCAGGCCGACCACGTCGAGATGACGCGGGCCTGGGCCGCGGCGCGCGAGCCGCTGCGGGCGCTCGCGTGCGGCGAAGCGACGGCCCTGGACGCCGACGAGGTGCGACGGCTGGAGCATTTCGGCGGCCTGTACGCGCAGCACATCCGCACCGAGGACGAGCAGGTCTATCCGGCCGCGCGCGCCCGGCTTGACGCCGCCGCGCTCGCCGCGATGGGCGGGGAGATGGCCGGGCGGCGCGGCGTGCGCCCTCCCGCACCGAAGCCCTGAGCACCGTCCCCGGCGCGGCGCCACGGCCTCACTGCAGCGGCGCGCCCGCCTCGAACCAGCGCCCGATCAGCCGGCGCTCCTCGTCCGTCATCTGCGTCGCGTTGTTCAGCGGCATCAGCTTCAGCACCACCGCCTGCTGGTGGATCGCCTGCGCTTGCCGGCCGATCAGCTCGGGCGTGTGCAGCGCGACGTTCTTGCTCTGCACCTGCGCGTTGTGACAGAGGGCGCAGCGCTGCTCGATCACCGCGCGCACCTCGGCGAAGGCCGGCGGCGCGACAGTCCCGGCAGCGGCACCGGCCGCACGGGGCGCGGGCGCGAGCCAGACCGCGACGCCGACCAGCAGCGCGACGCCCGCCAGCGCCCAGCCCCAGGGCGCCGGACGGCCGGCCACCGCGGTCTTGTGGCGCGCGACGAAGAAGTGCCGGATCAGCGCGCCCGCGAGCATCAGCAGCACCAGCACCAGCCAGTTGTGCGGCGCCTGGTAGAGGAAGCCGTAGTGGTTCGAGATCATCGTGAACAGCACCGGCAGCGTGAAGTAGGTGTTGTGCACGCTGCGCTGCTTGCCGCGGCGGCCGTGCACCGGGTCGACCGGCTGGCCCGCCTTCATCTGCGCGATCACCTTGCGCTGGCCCGGGATGATCCAGAAGAACACGTTGGCGCTCATCGCGGTGGCCATCATCGCGCCGACGAGCAGGAAGGCGGCGCGCCCGGCGAAGAGCTGGCAGGCGAGCCAGGACGAGAACACCACCACGGCGAACACCAGCGCGCCGACGATGGCATCGCCGTTCTTCCTCTCGCCGAGGAAGCGGCAGATCGCGTCGTAGACGAGCCAGAACGCGACGAGGAAGCCGAGCGCGGCATGCACGGCGGCGACCGGTGGCCAGTCGAACACGCTGCGGTCGACCAGGAAGCTGCCGGCCTGGAACAGGTAGAGCACCGTGAACAGCGCGAAGCCGGTCAGCCAGGTCGAGTAGCTCTCCCAGTAGAACCAGTGCAGGTGCGCCGGCAGCTTCGGCGGCGCGCCGAGGTACTTGGTCGGGTGGTAGAAGCCGCCGCCGTGCACCGCCCACAGCTCGCCCCCGACGCCGCGCGTGCGCAGGGCCGGGTCCTCGGGCGGCGTGAGGCTGTTGTCGAGCCAGACGAAGTAGAAGGAAGAGCCGATCCACGCGATCGCGACGATCACGTGCGCCCAGCGCAGCAGCAGGTTGGCCCAGTCGAGCAGGTAGTCCATCGCGGGTTCCGGGGCGCGGCGGCGGCGCCGCGCCAAGCAAGACACCCCTTACCACGGCGGGCTCTGTAAGGAGGGGACATCGCAGACCGGGGCGAGGCGCATCCCGGGCACCGCGGCGACGTGGAGAGAAAGTGTATACAGATTCACAGCGCGGTAGTGCGCGAGCGCCCTGCCGAAGCGGGGAAGCAACTCCGAGAGCCTTCGGGCCTCCCCCTCCAGGACTCACAGGAAAGCCCCAAATCGGTGCGTCGCCTGCACAATATTTGTGCACAACTGGCCCGCCTATGAGCCGATCTGCAACAGATTGAACGAATTGCCGGAAGTTGTCTGCAAAGCCGCGGGGCTTGGCGCAGGAAGGAAGGTACGCTGCCGGGCAGGACCGCGGCAGGAGGTCACGGCAGCGAGCACCTGCGGGGACAGCTGGCATGCAAAGTGTATACACCGCCGCATCTGCCCGATCCCGAATAACGAAAGGACTCCCGATGAACAAGCGCTCCCTCCTGAAAGCCGTCGCCGCGCTCGCCGCGGGTGCCGCGCTGGGCACCGCCCACGCGCAGGAAACCCCGATCCGATTCCAGCTCGACTGGCGCTTCGAGGGCCCGAGCGCCTTCTTCCTGCAGCCGGCCGCCAAGGGCTACTACAAGGCCGAGAAGCTCAACGTCACGATCGACGCCGGCAACGGCTCGGGCAACGCGGTCAACCGCGTCGCGTCCGGCACCTACGACATGGGCTTCGCGGACCTCGCGGCGCTGATGGAGTTCCACGCCAACAACCCGACCGCGCCGAACAAGCCCGTGGCGGTGATGATGGTCTACAACAACACGCCGGCGGCCGTGTTCTCGCTGAAGAAGACCGGCATCAAGAGCCCGGCGGACCTCGCCGGCAAGAAGCTCGGCGCGCCGGTGTTCGACGCCGGCCGCCGCGCCTTCCCCGTCTTCGCCAAGGCCAACAAGGTCGGCGACGTGACCTGGACCAGCATGGACCCGCCGCTGCGCGAGACGATGCTGATGCGCGGCGACGTCGACGCGATCACCGGCTTCTACTTCACGTCGCTGCTGAACCTCGAGGCGCGCGGCGTCAAGCCCGAGGACGTCAACGTGATGCTCTACCCGCAGCACGGCGTCAAGTTCTACGGCAACGCGATCATCGTCTCCGAGGACTTCCTGAAGAAGAACCCGGAGGCGGTGCGCGGCTTCCTGCGCGCCTTCACGAAGGGCGCCAAGGAGGTGATGGCCGACCCGAAGGGCGTGATCGCGGTGGTCAAGGAGCGTGACGGCCTCGTCAACGCCGCGCTCGAGGAGCGCCGCCTGCGGCTGTCGATCGACTCGGCCATCGCCACGGCCGACGCGCGCAGCGAGGGCTTCGGCAACGTCAGCGCGCCGCGCCTGGCGCTGATGGCGAGCCAGGTGGCCGACGCCTACGCGACCAAGGGCCGCGTCGACCCGGCGGCGATCTGGAACGGCAGCTTCCTGCCGACTGCCGCCGAGCGCAACGTGCTGCCCGCAGCGCGCCCCTGAGCGCGCCCGGCGCCGCCCCCGCGGGGGCGGCGGCCCGCCCGCCGCCCGCCCCCGCCTGCAGTACCCCAACCCCGAACCGCCTCGCCCGCACGGCGGGCGGTCAAGCCCACGCCATGTCAGCTTTCGTCGATTTCGACCGCGTCTGGCTCGCCTACAACGACGAGCTGCTCGCGAACAACCAGTTTGCGGTGGAGGACATCAGCCTGAAGGTCCAGGAGGGCGAGTTCATCGCCATCGTCGGTCCCTCGGGCTGCGGCAAGTCCACCTTCATGAAGCTCGCCACCGGCCTGAAGAAGCCCAGCCGGGGCACCGTCATCATCGGCGGCCAGGAGGTCACCGGGCCGCTCAAGATCACCGGCATGGCCTTCCAGGCGCCGTCGCTGCTGCCGTGGCGCACCACGCTCGACAACGTGCTGCTGCCGCTGGAGATCGTCGAGCCCTACCGCTCGAGCTTCAAGGCCAGGAAGGCCGAGTACCGCGACAAGGCGCGCGCGCTGCTCGCCAGCGTCGGCCTCGGCGGCTACGAGGACAAGTACCCCTGGCAGCTCTCGGGCGGCATGCAGCAGCGCGCCAGCATCTGCCGCGCGCTGATCCACGAGCCCAGGATGCTGCTGCTCGACGAGCCCTTCGGCGCGCTCGACGCCTTCACGCGCGAGGAGCTGTGGTGCACGCTGCGCGACCTGCAGGCGGCGCAGAAGTTCAACGTCATCCTCGTCACGCACGACCTGCGCGAGAGCGTCTTCCTCGCCGACACGGTCTACGTGATGAGCCGCAGCCCCGGCCGCTTCGTGGTGCGGCGCGAGATCGACCTGCCGCGCCCGCGCGACCTGGAAGTCACCTACACCCCCGCCTTCAGCGACATCGTGCACGAGCTGCGCGGCCACATCGGCGCGATTCGCAAGACCGGCAACGCGGAGATCGCGCAATGACGAAGAACAAGCAGATGGAGCGCTGGTCGCCGTGGCTGCTGCTGCTGGCGATCCTCGCGGTCTGGCAGGCGGTGTGCAGCGGCTTCGGCGTCTCGGAGTTCATCTTCCCGAGCCCGCTGCGCATCTGGGAGCAGTTCCTCGAGTACCGCGGCGAGATCCTCAAGCACTCCTGGCGCACCTTCTGGGTGACGATGCTCGGCTTCGGCCTGGCGATCGTCGTCGGCGTGCTGCTCGGCTTCGTCGTCGGCAGCTCGCGGCTCGCCTACGCGGCGATGTACCCGCTGATGACCGGCTTCAACGCGCTGCCCAAGGCCGCCTTCGTGCCGATCCTCGTCGTGTGGTTCGGCATCGGCGCCGGCCCGGCGGTGCTGACCGCCTTCCTGATCTCCTTCTTCCCGATCACGGTCAACATCGCCACGGGCCTCGCGACGCTCGAGCCCGAGCTCGAGGACGTGCTGCGCGTGCTGGGCGCGCGCCGCTGGGACGTGCTGATGAAGGTCGGCCTGCCACGCTCGATGCCGCACTTCTACGGCTCGCTGAAGGTCGCGATCACGCTCGCCTTCGTCGGCACCACCGTCTCCGAGATGAACGCCTCCAACGAGGGCATCGGCTACCTGCTGGTGTCGGCGGGCTCGTCGATGCAGATGGGCCTGGCCTTCGCCGGGCTGGTGGCGGTGGGCATCATGGCGATGGCGATGTACGAGTTCTTCGCGCTCGTCGAGAAGCGCACCACCGCCTGGGCGCACCGCGGCTCGCAGGCCGCCTGAAGCCGCCGCAAGCCCCCCGCTGCCGGCGGGCACCGCGTCCGCCACCGAGAATGGGGCGGCGGACGCGGGCGCGGAACTTGCCCGCGCGAACCGGAGGGGAGGCTTCAGGATGAGGTGGCGCAACGAGCACGAATGCCGGGATCGACCGGCCGGCGATCGCCGTCACCCGGGCCTGTCGACACGGCGAGGCCGATGAAGCCGGTCGGGACCTGGCTCGCCGAGGAGCCGGTGGTCGGCCCGGTGCAGCGCGGGCTCGCCACCATCCTGTGCGCGGTGCTGCTGCTGTCGGCGGCCTTCCTGACGCCGCACGCCGACCGGCCGCTGCCGCCGCTGCCGGGCTACATGACCGCCTTCTGCGCGGCGATGCTGGTGACCAACCTGCTGCTGGCCCTGCTGCTCTACAGCCGCGGCCACACCGAGGAGGACCCGGCCACGGTGCAGCTCGGCAGCGCCTACTTCTTCGTCGCGGCGATCTTCCTGCCGCTGGCGGCGGTGTTCCCGGACGCGATCGTGAACGGCTCGCTGCTCGGCACGCCGGCGAGCGCGGTCTGGGTCTGGTCGTTCTGGCACGCGGGCTTCGGGCTGGCGATCCTGCGCTATGCGCTGCGCGTGCGCCAGCCGCGCGGCGGCCCGACGCGGCTCGGGCGCGAGGTGCTCGCGGTGCTCGTGCTGGTCGCGCTGGCCACCGCGCTGTCGACGGTCTGGATGGAGCTGCTGCCGCCGGTGTTCGTCAACGGCCGCACCTTCTTCTCCGGTCCCGTCGAAGCGCTGCCCTGGGTGCTGCTGCTAATCGACGTGATTGCGCTGCTCGCCGTGGCGCGGCTGAAGGACCCGACGCCCGAGCAGCTCTGGCTCACCGTCGGCATGGCGGCCGCCTGCTTCGACGTCTGGCTCACCTTTCTCGGCAGCGACCGCTTCTCCCTCGGCTGGTACGTGGCCAAGCAGGGCAGCCTGTTCACGACGATGGCGGTGCTGCTGTCCTTCCTGCATGCGCTGGCGGTGCTCTACCGCCGGGTCTCGACCGCCAACCTGCTGCTCGCGCGCCTGGTCAACCAGGACGGGCTGACCGGCCTCGCCAACCGGCGCCGCTTCGATGAGGCGCTGGAGAACGAGTGGCGGCGCGCGCGGCGCGAGCGCCGCCCGCTGTCGCTGCTGATGCTCGACGTGGACCTGTTCAAGCGCTACAACGACCGCTACGGCCACCTCGGCGGCGACGAGTGCCTGAAGACGGTGGCCGAGGTGATCGCGCACTGCGTGCACCGGCCGGCCGACGTCGCGGCGCGCTACGGCGGCGAGGAGTTCGCGGTGATCCTGCCCGGCACGCCGCTGGCCGGCGCCTTCGAGCTCGCGCACCGCATCCGCGAGCGGCTGGCCGCCCAGGCCCTCCCGCATGCCGACGCGCCGCTCGGCCGCGTGACGGTGAGCATCGGCGTCGCGAGCCTGGTGCCGACCGGGCAGGACGCCGAGCAGCTGGTGCGGCTCGCGGACGCGGCGCTCTACCGCGCCAAGGCCGAGGGGCGCGACCGCGTGTGCGGCTCCGACCGCGCGAGCCCGGCGGCGCAATCGGCCTGAGAAGACGTGCGCGACCGCCCTGCCGGGCCGACAATCCGTGCAAGGTCCGGGCCAGGGGGCCCGCCACCTCCCGGGACACGACCGCCATGACCTCCGACACCTCCGCCCTGCTGATCCGCAACGCCGCGGCCCTCGTCACCGGCCTGCCCGGCGCCGCGATGCGCCACGACGTCGCCGCCCTTGGCGGCGACCTCCGCATCCGCGCGGGCAGCATCGAGGCCATCGGCCGGCTCGCGCCGCAGGCGGGCGAGCGCGTGATCGACGCGAGCGACTGCGTCGTGATGCCGGGCTGGGTCAACACCCACCACCACCTGTTCCAGAGCCTGCTCAAGGGCATCCCGGCCGGCATCGACCAGCCGCTGCCGGGCTGGCTCGCGGCGGTGCCCGACACCTTCCGGCGGCATTTCGACCAGGAGGCGCTGCTGCGGCTGGCGGCGCGCGTCGGCCTGGTCGAGCTGCTGCTGTCGGGCTGCACCACCGTCGCCGACCACCAGTACCACTACGGCCCGGGCCTGCCCTTCGACGTCTCGGCGGCGCTGTTCGACGAGGCCGCTCGGCTCGGCCTGCGCCTCGTGCTGTGCCGTGGCACGCAGACGCGGCGCGAGGACGAAGTCGAGGCGGCCGACACGCCGCCCGCCTGCCGGCCCGAGACGCTGGATCAGTTCCTCGCCTCGCTGGAGCACGACGTGCGGCGCTTCCACGACCCCGCGCCGCGCGCGATGCGGCGGCTGGTGAGCGCGCCCACCACGCCGAACTGGTCGGTGCCCAAGGAGCACCTGAAGCCGATCGCGCGCGAGGCGCGGCGCCTCGGGCTGCGGCTGCACAGTCACCTGTCGGAGACGGCCGACTACGTGAAGTGGGCGCGCGAGGTCCACGGCTGCACGCCGCTGGAGTTCGTCGAGCGCCACGAATGGGTCGGCCCGGACGTCTGGTACGCGCACATGGTGCACCTGAGCGACGCGGAGATCGCGCGCTGCGCCGAGACCGGCACCGGCACCGCGCACTGCCCGCAGAGCAACGCGCGGCTCGGCTCGGGCGTCGCGCCGGTGCCCAGGCTGCTCGCCGCCGGCGCGCCGGTGTCGCTGGCGGTGGACGGCGCGGCGTCGAACGAGGCGGCCGACATGCTCAGCGAGGCACATGCCGCCTGGCTCGTGCACCGAGCGGTCGGCGGCGCGGGCGCCATCACGGCCGAGCAGGTGATCGGCATCGGCACCGCCGGCGGCGGCCGCATGCTGGGGCTCGACGTCGGCACGCTCGCGCCCGGGGCGGCCGCCGACCTCGCGATCTACCGGCTCGACCGCCCGGGCCATTTCGGCCTGCACGACCCGGCGATGGCGCCAGTGCTCACGGGCGCCGCCACCCGCGTGCAGACCGTCGTCGTGCAGGGCCGCGTCGTGGTCGACGGCGGCGCGATCCCCGGGCTGGATCTGGACGAGCTGCGCCGCGACGCGGCGCGGGCGGTGCGGGCGCTGCAGGCGGCCGCCCGGACGTGAACGCGCCCCCGCCGCCCTGCCCTCCCTCCACCGGACACGAAGAGGACCTCCCGATGAGCTTCCGCCACCCCGACCCGACGCCCGCGCAGATGCAGCGCCTGCTGCGCCGCGCCAACGAGGTCGCGCGCCGCGCGATGTCGCTCGGCCGCCATCCCTTCGGCGCGATCCTGGTCGCGCCGGACCACGAGACGGTGCTCGCCGAGCAGGGCAACGTGGACAGCGTCAACCACGCCGAGGCGGTGCTGGCGCGCAACGCGGTGTCGAACCACGGCGCCGACTTCCTGTGGGACTGCACGCTCGTCACGACGGTCGAGCCCTGCTGCATGTGCGCCGGCACCCAGTACTGGGCGCACATCGGGCGGCTGGTCTACGGCATGAGCGAGCGGCGGCTGCTCGAGCTCACCGGCAACCACGCCGAGAACCCGACGCTCGACCTGCCCTGCCGCGAGGTGTTCGCGCGCGGCCAGAAGGCGGTGCGCGTCTGGGGACCGGTGAGCGAGGTCGAGGACGAGATCGCCGCGCTGCACCGCGACTTCTGGCGCACGCGCTGATCCGCCAGGAAGCGCGGCGCGCACGGCCGCCGGCTCAGCCCTTCTTCTGCGGCAGCTCGCGGCCTTCCCGCAGCGTCCAGACGACGAGCTGCGGGATCAGCACGCTCAGCGCGTGCTCGAAGGCCGGCAGCGCGGCCTGCGCCGTCTCGCCGAGCGCCGGCACCTCGACCACGAAGGGCTGGGCGTCGAGCACGCGGCCGCTGCGCGGGTCGAGCAGCCGGGCATGCAGCCGGACCGCGGCGCGCGCGGCGCCTCCGGCGTTCTCGATCTGGAAGTCGTGCAGGTCCATCGCCAGCGCGACGTCCGGGCTCAGCCCGGACGCGGGCGTGCCGACACCGATGATGCGCCCCGAGTTCTCGAAGCCGCGCACCACCAGGCTGCGCAGCAGCAGCGGCACCGGCTCGGGCCAGCGCGCATCCGGGTAGACCTTCACCACTCCCGCGACCGGCATCACCGCGATGTGCGTGCTGTCGAGCAGGTCGCTGGCCGAGGGCGTGTCCACCATCAGCTGCCAGCGCACCGGCGCCCCGGAGATCGCCGGCAGCACCGGCCGCGGCTGCAGCACCGCGAAAGGCTGGCGGCCGAGCGCCTGGCAGCCGCCGAGCGCGGCGAGCGGCAGCAGCGCGAGCGCGCCCGCCAGCCGGCGGCGCGTCGGCGCGGGACGGCTCGCCGCATTCCCGAAAGTCCTTGTCGTCATCGTCTCAGGCCCTCCTTGCCCGCACATCGACCGCCGCGGCCCGTCCTGGCGCATGCGTCGGCATGTCTCCTCTTCTCGCTCATTTGGGTCGGTACTCCTCCGGCCGGTCGCGGCCGAACAGCAGGTTGTCCGAGGCGCTGAGCCGGTCGCCCAGCTGGCGCACCACGCGCATCGTGTCGCGCAACTCGGACATCGCCGGCCCGAGCTGCCGCAGCCCCTGCTGCGCGGCGCTGTCGATCGCCCCGCGATTGTTCTCGATCAGCTGCTCGGCGGACGCCGCGACGCGCTCGAGCGAGGCCACCGAGCGCTCGGTGGTCGCCACGAGCCGCGTGATGTCCTCGCGCAGCAGCCGGTCGGTGGTGCCGGTGATGCGGTTGAGCGTCGCGAGCGTGGTGCGCATCTCGGCGGTCGCCGCCGAGAGCTGGCGCATCGTGGCGCCGAGCTCGTCGCGCTCGCCGGCCACCGTCGACGCCACCGCCTCGACATGCTCGAGCGTGCGCGAGACGCGATCCACGTTCTCGCGCGACAGCAGCTCGCCCAGCCGCAGCAGCGCCTGGTTGACGCTCAGCGCGATGTCCTCGCCCGAGTTCAGCAGCTTCGACAGCGCCGACGGGTCGGCGACGATCACCGGCACCTCCTTGGGGCTGCGGGCGGCCAGCAGCGGGCTCTGCGGCGAGCCGCCGGTGAGCTGGATGAAGGCGACGCCGGTGACGCCGAGCAGCGCCAGCCGTGCGCGCGTGTCGGTCTTGACCGGCGTGTCGCCGTCGAGGCGCACGCGCGCGACCACCTTGCGCGGGTCGTCCGCGGCGAGCTTCAGGCCCTCGACCTCGCCGACGGTGATGCCGTTGTACTGGACCATGCCGCCCCTGGACAGGCCGGTGACCGCCTCGGTGAACACGACGTCGTAGTGGTCGAAGCCGCGGTCGGCGTAGGCGCGCGTCAGCCACAGCACGAAGCCGAGGGCGAGCACCGCCACGCCGAGCGCGAAGGCGCCGATCACGACATGGTGGGCGCGTGTTTCCATGCTCAGATTGTCCCTGCAGTGGCGGGCGCGCCGAGCGCGGACTGCGCTGCCGCACGCCCGCGGGGACCCTGGAAGTACTCGCGCACCCAGGGGTCGTCGTGACGCTCGACGCGCGCCACCGTGTCGGCCACGAGCATGCGCCGCTGCGCGAGCACCGCGACGCGGTCGCAGACGGTGTAGATCGTGTCGAGGTCGTGCGTGACGATGAAGACCGTGACGCCGAGGCTGTCGCGCAGCGTGCGCACGAGCCGGTCGAAGGCGGCCGCGCCGATCGGGTCGAGCCCGGCGGTGGGCTCGTCGAGGAACAGCAGCTCGGGGTCGAGCGCCAGCGCGCGCGCCAGCGCCGCGCGCTTGACCATGCCGCCCGACAGCTGCGAGGGCAGCTTGCCGGCGGCCGCGGCCGGCAGGCCTGCGAGCGCGATCTTCAGCCCCGCGAGCCGCTCCAGCCAGGCCTCGGACAGGCGGTGGTGCTCGCGCAGCGGCACCATCACGTTCTCGGCCACCGTCAGCGACGAGAACAGCGCGCCGTTCTGGAACAGCACGCCGCAGCGCCGCTGCAGCGCCGCGCGTTCCGCGTCGCGGCGGCCGAGCACCTCCTCGCCGAAGACGCGGATGCTGCCGCCCGCCGGCTCGTTGAGCCCGACGATCGAGCGCATCAGCACCGACTTGCCGGTGCCCGAGCCGCCGACGACGCCCAGGATCTCGCCGCGGCGCACGTCGAGGTCCAGCCCCTCGTGCACCACCTGCGAGCCGAAGCGGTTGTGCAGGCCCCGCACCTCGATGATGTGGTCCGCGGGCCCGCTCACGGCTGCCTCCCCCGGCGCGGCGCCCTCATATGTCGAGCTCCAGGTAGAAGAGCGCGGCGAGCGCGTCGACCAGGATCACCGTGAAGATCGACTGCACGACGCTCGAGGTGGTGTGCGCACCGACCGACTCGGCGCTGCCCGAGACCTTGAAGCCCTCCAGACAGCCGATCGACGCGATCAGGAAGGCGAACACCGGCGCCTTGCTCATGCCGACCCAGAAGTGGTCGATCACGGTGGTGGCCTGGAAGCGCGAGACGAACAGCGCCGGCGAGATGTCGAGCGCGAGCATGCCGACGATCGCGCCGCCGAACACGCCCGCCATCATCGCGATGAAGGTCAGCAGCGGCATCGCGACGAGCAGCGCGAGCACGCGCGGCAGCGCCAGCACCTCGATCGGCGACAGGCCGAGCGTGCGGATCGCGTCGACCTCCTCGCGCGCCTTCATCGAGCCGATCTGCGCGGTGAAGGCGCTGCCGGAGCGCCCCGCGACCATGATCGCGGTCAGCAGCACGCCGAACTCGCGCAGGAAGGAGATGCCGAGCAGCTCGACCGTGAACACGGTGGCGCCGAACTCGCGCAGCACCGTCGCGCCGAGGAAGGCCACCACCGCGCCGATCGAGAAGCTCAGCAGCGCGACGATCGGCACCGCGTCGAGCCCGGCCTGCTCGATGTGGAACACGAGCGAGGTCACGCGCCAGCGGCGCGGCCGCGGCAGCGTGCGCGCGAGCGCCGAGAGGATCAGCCCGACGAAGCCGAGCAGCGCGAGCGTGTCGCGCACGAAGGTCGCCACCGCGCGGCCGGCATGGGCCAGCACGTCGGCAAGGCCGTTGGTCGGCGCGGCATGCGCGGGCGGCGTTTCGCCGGCGCGCGCCACCGCCGCGAGCAGCGCGCGCTGCGGCTCGCTCCACGAGCCGTCGGCGCCCTCGGGCGAGGCGCCGAGCTCGAGCAGCAGGCTCGCGCCGGCGGTGTCGAGGCGGCCGAGGCCGCGCGCGTCGATCGCCCGCGCCCCCGCGTCGCCCGGGGCGAGCGCGCGTGCCGCGCCGAGCAGCCGCGGCAGGTGGTCGAGCGTCCAGTCGCCGGCGACCACGAGCCGGTCGCCCGCGGCGCCGCGCTCGAGGCGGAGACTTCCGGGTTCGGACATCCGGTTAGCCTACCGCATTCGGCGTGCCGGCTGCGGTGCAGGTGCCCGCGGCCTCCCCGCGCCCCGGTGGGGCGGCGTGGTAGCGCCGCAACGGCGCGGAGATCAGGCGCAGTTCGCAGCCCGGCCCGCGCGCCGCGCCGCGGCGACGCGCGAGGGCGGGCGCTGCAGCAAGCCGCCGATCCACGCCGCGCAGTCCACCAGCGCGTCGAGGTCGACGCCGGTGTCGGCGCCGAGCCCGTGCAGCAGGTACACCACCTCCTCGGTCGCGACGTTGCCCGAGGCGCCCTTCGCATAGGGGCAGCCCCCGAGGCCCGCGACCGAGCTGTCGAAGGTGCGCAGCCCGAACTGGAAGGAGGCGTGGATGTTCGCGATCGCCATGCCCCAGGTGTCGTGGTAGTGGCCGGCGAGTTTCTCGACGGGCACGCGCTTCGCGACCGCCTCCAGCATCGCGAGGATCGTGCGCGGGTTGCCGACGCCGATCGTGTCGCCGAGCGAGACCTCGTGGCAGCCCAGCTCGAAGAGCCGCTGCGCGACCTCGGCGGTCCTCCCTGGATCGATCGCGCCCTCGTAGGGACAGCCGACCACGCAGGACACGTAGCCGCGCACGCGCACGCCGCGCTGCCTCGCGTCGAGCAGGATCGGCTCGAAGCGCGTGATCGATTCCTCGATCGAGCAGTTGATGTTCTTCTGCGAGAAGGCCTCGGAGGCCGCCGCGAACACCGCCACCTCCTTCGCGCCCGCCGCCACCGCCGCCTCGTAGCCCTTCATGTTGGGCGCGAGCACCGGGTAGTTCACACCGGGGAAGCGCTCGGCCGAGGGCAGCCCGGCCATGACCTCGGCGTGGTCGCCCATCTGCGGCACCCAATTCGGCGACACGAAGGCGGTGGCCTCGATGTCCCTGAGCCCCGCGGCGGCGAGCCGTTCGATCAGCTCGAGCTTGACCGCCGTCGGCACCGGCTGCTTCTCGTTCTGCAGCCCGTCGCGCGGCCCGACCTCGACGATGCGGACCTTTTCAGCCGCCGCGCTCATGCCTGCACCTCGAAGTCCACGAGATCGACGCCGTCCGTCACCTGGTCGCCCGGCGCGAAGTGGAAGGCCTTCACGAGGCCCTTCGCGGGGGCAGTGATCGTGTGCTCCATCTTCATCGCCTCCAGCACCAGCAGCGGCGCGCCCTTCTCGACCGTGCTGCCGGCCGATGCGACCAGCGCGATCACCTTGCCGGGCATCGGCGCCTTCAGGCCGCCGGCCGGGTCGTCGCCGGCGCCGCCGGCATGCAGCGGGTTGACGAGCACCACGCCCCAGGCGCCGCCCTCGAAGAAGACGTGCCTCTTCTCGCCGCTGATGACGACCGCCGCGCTGACGCGCCGCTCGCCGAGCTGCGCGTGGATGCGGCCGTTCTCGCCGAGCGTGCCGCGCACGAACAGGCGCTGCCCGCCGATCGACAGCTCGTGGCCGTCCTTCAGGTAGCTCACGCCGACCTGCTGCTGCAGCTCGCCGAGCCGCATCGACAGCGTGCGCTGCGCGCGTGCATTCAGCCGCCAGCCGTCGAGCCGGTTCCAGGGCGAGGCGGGCTGCGCGCTGTGCCGCCCGGCCGCCTCGGCGACCCGGGCCTCGCGCTGCAGTTCCGCCAGCGCCGCGAGCGCCCAGACCTCCTGCGGCACCTCGCGCCCTTGCGGGAACAGCACCGCCTGCTCGCGCTCGATCAGTGCGGTGTCGAGGTCCGCATTGGCGAACGCGGGCGCCGTGACGAGCCTCGACAGGAACTCGACGTTGTTGGCCACGCCCACGACGCGGTACTGCGCCAGCGCCGCGCGCATGCGCGCCAGCGCCCGCTCGCGGTCGAGGTCCCAGACGATGAGCTTGGCGATCATCGGGTCGTAGTGCGGCGTGATCTCGTCGCCCTGCTCGACGCCGGTGTCCACCCGCACGTGGTCGCTCTCGGGCGGGGGAGCCAGGTGCAGCAGCTTTCCCGTGGAGGGCAGGAAGCCCTTGTCGGGGTCCTCGGCGTAGATGCGGGCCTCGAGCGCATGGCCGTGGATCGCGAGCTGCTCCTGGCGCAGCGGCAGCGGCTCGCCGGCGGCGACGCGCAGCTGCCACTCGACGAGGTCGAGCCCGGTGATCATCTCCGTCACCGGGTGCTCGACCTGCAGCCGCGTGTTCATCTCCATGAAGTAGAAGGACCCGTCCTGGTTCGCGATGAACTCGACGGTGCCGGCACCGACGTAGCCGACCGCCTTCGCGGCCTCCACCGCCGCCCGGCCCATCGCGGCACGGCGCTCGGGCGTCATGCCGGGCGCCGGGGCTTCCTCGAGCACCTTCTGGTGGCGGCGCTGCACCGAGCAGTCACGCTCGAACAGGTAGACGCAGTGGCCCTGCGTGTCGCCGAAGACCTGGATCTCGATGTGGCGCGGGCGCAGCACGTACTTCTCGACCAGCACGTGGTCGGAGCCGAAGGCGTTGGCCGCCTCGCGCTGGCACGAGGCCAGCGCCGCCTCGAACTCGGCCGGCCTGTCGACGCGCCGCATGCCCTTGCCGCCGCCGCCGGCGCTGGCCTTGATCAGGACGGGATAGCCGATGCGCTCGGCCTCGGCCGCGAGGAAGGCCGGGTCCTGGTTGTCGCCGTGGTAGCCGGGCGTCAGCGGCACGCCGGCCTTCTCCATCAGCGCCTTCGCAGCGGACTTGGAGCCCATCGCGCGGATCGCCGAGGCCGGCGGACCGATGAAGACGATGCCGGCGCGCTCGCAGGCCTCGGCGAAGTCCTCGTTCTCGGACAGGAAGCCGTAGCCGGGATGGACGGCCTGCGCGCCGGTCTGGCGCGCGACCTCCAGGATCTTGTCGGCGACGAGGTAGGACTCGCGCGCGGCGGCCGGGCCGATCAGCACCGCCTCGTCGGCGAGGCGCACGTGGCGCGCGTTGGCGTCGGCCTCGGAATAGACGGCCACCGTGGCGATGCCCATGCGGCGCGCGGTCTTGATGACGCGGCAGGCGATTTCACCCCGATTGGCGATCAGGATCTTGTCAAACATGGCTCGTCTCCATCGGGCTGAAATCGCCTTCATGCGCCGCGCGCATCAGGCAATCTGGCTTCGCCGCAAGACCGGCTGCGCCGGCCTTGTCACCGCGGTTGGCGATCAGGATCTTCGTGAACATGCTCTGGTCTCCTTCAGCCCATCCAGCCCGGCGAGCGCTTTTCCAGGAAGGCGGCCAGGCCCTCCTTCGCCTCGGGTGTCGCGCGCAGCCGCGCGATGCGCTCGGCGGTGTCGAGCACCACCTCGTCGCCGACCGGCCGGTTCGCGACCGCGCGGATCAGGTCGGTGGCCGCCGCCTGCGACAGCGGCCCGCCGGCGAGCAGCGCGTCGACGATCTGCTGCACCGCGGCGTCGAGCGCCTCGGGCTCGACCACCTCGTGCGCGAGGCCGAGCTCGCGCGCGCGCGCCGCCGGGATGCGCTCTGCCGTCTGGAAGTAGCGGTAGGCCTGGCGCTCGCCGATGGCGCGGATCACGTAGGGGCTGATTGCCGCCGGGATCAGGCCGAACTTCACTTCCGAGGTCGCGAACACCGCGCGCTCGGAGGCGACGCAGATGTCGCAGGCCGACGCCAGGCCCATGCCGCCGCCCAGCGCGGCGCCGTGCACGCGCGCGACGGTCGGCTTGCGGCATTCGGACAGCGTGCGGAACAGCCCGGCGAGGTGGCGCGCGTCCGCCAGGTTCTCCTCGAAGGACGCCGCGCCCTGGCGCTGCATCCAGTTCAGGTCCGCGCCGGCCGAGAAGCTTTTTCCCCGGCCCGCGAGCACCAGCACGCGCGTGCCGGCGTCGGCGTCGAGCGCGCGCAAGGCGCCCGTGAGCTCGGCGATCAGCTGCTCGTCGAAGGCGTTGTGCAACTCCGGCCGGTTCATCCACAGCCAGATCACGCCGTGCGGGCGCTGCTCGATCTCGATGGTCTTGAAGTGCAGGGTCATGGCCGGCTCCTCACATGCGGAACACGCCGAACTTCGTCGGCTCGATCGGCGCGTTGAGCGAGGCCGACAGCGACAGCCCCAGCATGCGCCGCGTCTGCGCCGGGTCCACCACGCCGTCGTCCCACAGCCGCGCGGTGGCGTAGTAGGGATGGCCCTGGGCCTCGTACTGCTCGCGGATCGGAGACTTGAAGGCTTCCTCGTCCTCGCGGCTCCACGCGCCGCCCTTGGCCTCGATGCCGTCGCGCCGCACGGTCGCGAGCACGCTCGCGGCCTGCTCGCCGCCCATCACCGAGATGCGGCTGTTGGGCCACATCCAGAGGAACCTGGGCGAGTAGGCCCGGCCGCACATGCCGTAGTTGCCGGCGCCGAAGGAGCCGCCGATCAGCACCGTGATCTTGGGCACCTGCGCGGTCGCGACCGCGGTGACCATCTTCGCGCCGTCCTTGGCGATGCCGCCGTTCTCGTACTTGCGCCCGACCATGAAGCCGGTGATGTTCTGCAGGAACAAGAGCGGGATGCCCCTTTGAGCGCACAGCTCGATGAAGTGCGCGCCCTTCTGCGCCGACTCGCCGAACAGGATGCCGTTGTTGGCGACGATGCCCACCGGCATGCCGTAGAGGTGCGCGAAGCCGGTGACGAGCGTGGTGCCGTAACGGGCCTTGAACTCGTCGAAGCGCGAGCCGTCCACCACGCGCGCGATGATCTCGCGCACGTCGTAGGGCTTGCGGGTGTCGAGCGGGATGACGCCGTAGATCTCCTCCGGGTCATAGAGCGGCTCTTCCACGGGCTGCAGCGCCAGCTGCGAGGGCTTGCGGCGGTTGAGGTTGGCGACGATGCGCCGCGCGATGAAGAGCGCGTGGCTGTCGTTCTCGGCCAGGTGGTCCGCCACGCCCGAGACGCGCGTGTGCACGTCGCCGCCGCCGAGGTCCTCGGCGCTGACCACCTCGCCGGTCGCGGCCTTCACCAGCGGCGGGCCGCCGAGGAAGATCGTGCCCTGGTTCTTGACGATGATGGTCTCGTCGCTCATCGCCGGCACGTAGGCGCCGCCCGCGGTGCACGATCCCATCACCACGGCGATCTGCGGGATGCCCATCGCCGACAGGTTGGCCTGGTTGTAGAAGATGCGGCCGAAGTGGTCGCGGTCGGGGAAGACCTCGTCCTGCTTCGGCAGGAAGGCCCCGCCCGAGTCGACCAGGTAGATGCACGGCAGGTGGTTCTGCATCGCGATCTCCTGCGCGCGCAGGTGTTTCTTCACGGTCATCGGGTAGTAGGTGCCGCCCTTCACGGTGGCGTCGTTGGCGACCACCATGCACTCGACCCCCTGCACGCGGCCGATGCCGGCGATCACGCCGGCGGCCGGCGCCTCGTCGCCGTACATGCCGAAGGCGGCCATCTGGCCGATCTCGAGGAAGGGCGTGCCGGGGTCGAGCAGGTGGTCCACGCGCTCGCGCGGCAGCAGCTTGCCGCGGGCGACGTGCTTGGCGCGCGCGGCCTCGCCGCCGCCGAGCGCGACCTGCGCCGCCTTCGTGCGCAGGTCGTCCACCAGCGCGCGCATCTGCGCGGCGTTGGCGCGGAATTCCTCGCTGCGCGTGTTGATCTTGCTGGTCAGGGCTTGCATCGCGCGGTCCTTCAGTTCGTCTCTGCAAAGAGCTCGCGGCCGATCAGCATGCGGCGGATCTCGCTGGTGCCCGCACCGATCTCGTAGAGCTTGGCGTCGCGCCACAGGCGGCCCACCGGGTACTCGTTGGTGTAGCCCACACCGCCGAGCGCCTGGATCGCCTCGCCGGCCATCCAGGTCGCCTTCTCGGCCGAATACAGGATCGCGCCCGCGGCGTCCTTGCGCAGCGTGCGCGCATGGTCCGCCCGGTCGCAGGCCTGGCCGACCGCGTAGACGTAGGCGCGGCAGGCCTGGAAGGTGGTGTACATGTCGGCGAGCTTGCCCTGCATCAACTGGAACTCGCCGATGCTCTGGCCGAACTGTTTTCTCTCGTGCAGGTAGGGCACGACCACGTCGAGGCAAGCGGCCATGATGCCGAGCGGCCCGCCCGACAGCACCGCGCGCTCGTAGTCCAGCCCGCTCATCAGCACCTTCGCGCCGTTGCCCACGCCGCCGAGCACGTTCTCCTCGGGCACCTCGCAGTCCTCGAAGAAGAGCGGGTAGGTGTTGGAGCCGCGCATGCCGAGCTTGTCGAGGTGGGTGCCGTGCGTGAAGCCCTGGAAGCCCTTCTCGACGATGAAGGCCGTCATGCCGCGCGCGCCGGCGTTGACGTCGGTCTTCGCGTAGACGATCAGCGTGTCGGCGTCGCCGCCGTTGGTGATCCACATCTTGCTGCCGTTGAGCACGTAGCGGTCGCCTTTTTTATCCGCGCGCAGCTTCATGCTCACCACGTCGGAGCCGGCGTTGGGCTCGCTCATCGCCAGCGCCCCGACATGCTCGCCGCTCACGAGCTTCGGCAGGTACTTCGCCTTCTGCGCGGCATTGCCGTTGCGGTGGATCTGGTTGACGCACAGGTTGGAGTGCGCGCCGTAGGACAGGCCCACCGAGGCGCTGGCGCGGCTGATCTCCTCCATCGCCACCATGTGCGCGAGGTAGCCCATGTTGGTGCCGCCGTATTCCTCGGAGACCGTCATGCCGAGCACGCCGATCTCGCCCATCTTGCGCCACAGGTCGGCCGGGAACTCGTTGACACGGTCGATCTCGGCCGCGCGCGGCGCGATGTCGTTCTGCGCGAAGTCGCGCACCGCGTCGCGCAGCGCGGCGATGTCCTCGCCGAGCGGGAAGGAAAAGGTGGATTCGAACATGGCGGTCTCCTGCGGTCTTTGTCGTGGAGGGGAGGCGGGTCCCCGGACGGACTTGAGAACTACTCAGAAATCAGGGAAAACACCGGGACCGGAAGCCTTTTCGAAGCCGCGCCGGATCCCGCCCGTTTCCTCGATGCAGGAGAGAGCATAGGAGATGCCGGCAGGTGCCGCAAGCCGGAATTGAGAGATCCTCAACTCCGCGGTCGGCACGGGTAAGATCGCGGGCATGAGTTCGATCCGAAGCGAAGCGGCCTCTCGCGGGCCGGATCCCGACGAGACGCCGGTGCGCCGCCGCGCGCCGGCGAGCGCGAAGTCCGAGCAGCGCGTGCGCGACATCCTGCGCGCGAGCCGCGAGGTGTTCTCCGAGCGCGGCTACGAGCGCGCGACGACCACCGAGATCGCGCAGCGCCTCGGCGTGTCGGAGGCGACCGTCTTCACCTACTTCCGCGGCAAGCGCGAGCTGTGCGTGCGCGTGATCGGCGACTGGTACGACGAGATCATCGCGGCGATGGAGGGCGGCCTGCCGCGCGAGGCGCCGCTGCGCGCGCAGTTCGAGTTCATCGTGCGCACGCACCTGCGGCTGTTCCTGACCCATGGAAAGGGCATGTGCGCGCTGGTGCTGTCGGAGGGCCGCGCCAAGGGGCAGGAGCTCGGCGAGGCGGTGCAGCCGCTGCAGCGGCGCTACACCGCGCCGCTGATGGACCTGCTCGCGCGCGGGCAGGCCAGCGGCGAGATCCGCCGCGACGTGCCGCTGCGCCTCTTGCGCACGCTCGTGTTCGGCCCGATGGAGCACGTGCTGTGGGACGCGGTCGCGAGCGACAAGCCGGTGGACCTCGACGCGACGGCCGACGCGCTCGTGGGCGTGCTGTGGTTCACCGTGCAGGCGCCGGACGCGGAGCTCGCCGCGCTGCGGCGGCTGCGCGGCGAGGTGGCCGACGCGCTGCGGCGTGCGGGGCCGCCGGCCTGAGGCACGCGGGCCGAAGGCGGGGTTGTTCCCCGCGCAGGCTCAGAACCGCGGGCCCTGCTCGCCGCGCTCGTGGATCACGCTGGCACGGCCGACGATCAGCGGGTCGAGCGCGCCGATGCGGTCGAGGTCCTTCTTCGCGTAGGGCAGCTTGTGCAGCACGTAGCGCATCGCGCTCAGGCGCGCGCGCTTCTTGCAGTCCGACTTGATCACCGTCCACGGCGCCTCGGCGGTGTCCGTGTGGAAGAACATCGCCTCCTTGGCACGGGTGTAGTCGTCCCACTTGTCGAGCGAGGCCAGGTCCACGGGGCTGAGCTTCCACTGCTTGAGCGGGTGGGTCTGGCGCTCCTTGAATCGGCGGCGCTGCTCCTCGCGGCTGACCGAGAACCAGAACTTGATCAGCTGCACGCCGCTGTGCGCCAGCTGGCGCTCGAACTCGGGCGCTTGGCGCATGAACTCGATGTATTCCTCGTTGCTGCAGAAGCCCATCACGCGCTCGACGCCGGCGCGGTTGTACCAGCTGCGGTCGAACAGCACGATCTCGCCGGCGGTGGGCAGATGCTGCACATAGCGCTGGAAGTACCACTGGCCGCGCTCGACCTCGCTGGGCTTCTCCAGCGCGACGACGCGCGCGCCGCGCGGGTTGAGGTGCTCCATGAAGCGCTTGATCGTGCCGCCCTTGCCCGCGGCGTCGCGGCCCTCGAACAGGATCACGACGCGCTGGCCGGTCCTCTTGACCCAGGCCTGCAGCTTGAGCAGCTCGACCTGGAGCTGGTACTTCTGCTTCTCGTAGCTCTTGCGCGAGAGCCGGTTCAGATACGGGTAGGCGCCCTCGCGCCAGCCCGGCGCCAGCGTCTCGTCCGCAGGGCGGCCCCTGCCGCGGCGCACCGCCACCGGCTGCTCCAGCGCGTGCCGCAGCAGCGCCGCGTCGTCGGGTGAAGCACCCTCGAGCAGCGCCCGCAACGACTGCGCCACGTCCTTCAGGCTCGCGCCGCACTCGCGCGCGCGATCCAGCACATCCTGCGTGGCACTCAGCAGCACCTGCCGCGCGGCGTCGGCGGCCTTGTCCGACTCGTGGCGGGCGAGATCCGCCTCGGTGCGCGGCGGCTCGACGCGGGCTTGCGGGGCGACACGGCGCGAGCCGCGCGTGCGTGCCGTCCTCGGCTCCGGCGCCACGGCGGCCTCCGCACCGGCCCCGGCCTGCGCCGGCGGGTTCACGGTTTCGCTCATCGTCATCCCCCCTCTTCCCTGTCGTGGAACCGGGGCCGCCTCCTGCCGCAAGCGGGCCTTCCGGACAGGAAACGATGGTACCCGCCGCCCGGACGCGACACCTACCGGGGAATCACGACCGCCGTGTGACGGGCGGCGCAGCCGGCGTCAGCGCGCCTTGCGCGGTGCGGGGCGCCCGGCCGGCGACCCTCGCCCGGATCGGGCCGCTGCCGTGCCGTGCGCCGGCTTGCCCGTCGCCGCGCCGGTCTCGCGCGGCGGCAGCCCAGTGTGCTGCGTCAGCAGCCGGCCCTTCTTCGGCGCGACACCGCTGCCGCCGCGCGGCGCGGCCTCGGCCTTCGCGACCGTCGGCTTGGCCGCCTTCGCACCCGCGAGCGTCGAGTTCTTGCGCCGTGCGCTCTCGTAGCCGCCATCGCTCATCGGCTGCCAGGTCGGGATCAGGTGATGTTTTCCATTCCCGATCAGGTCGGCGCGGCCCATCTCCTTCAAGGCCTCGCGCAGCAGCGGCCAGTTGTTCGGGTCGTGGTAGCGCAGGAAGGCCTTGTGCAGGCGCCGCCGGCGCTCGCCGCGCACGATGTCCACCGCCTCGCTGTCGCGCGTGACCTTGCGCAGCGGGTTCTTGCCCGAGTGGTACATCGCGGTGGCGGTGGCCATCGGGCTCGGGTAGAAGGTCTGCACCTGGTCGGCGCGGAAGCCGTTGCGCTTGAGCCAGATCGCGAGGTTCATCATGTCCTCGTCGGTGGTGCCCGGGTGCGCCGCGATGAAGTAGGGAATCAGGTACTGCTTCTTGCCCGCCTCGGCGCTGAACTTCTCGAACAGCTGCTTGAAGCGGTCGTAGGTGCCGATGCCCGGCTTCATCATCTTCGACAGCGGCCCGCCCTCGGTGTGCTCGGGCGCGATCTTCAGGTAGCCGCCGACGTGGTGCGTCACCAGCTCCTTGATGTACTCGGGCGACTTGATCGCCAGGTCGTAGCGCAGGCCCGAGCCGATCAAGATCTTCTTGACGCCGGGCAGCGCCCGCGCGCGCCGGTACATCTTGATCAGCGGCCCGTGGTCGGTCAGCAGGTTCTGGCACACATCCGGGTAGACGCAGCTCGGCTTGCGGCAGGCGGCCTCGATCTCGGGGCTCTTGCAGCCGATGCGGTACATGTTCGCGGTCGGTCCGCCCAGGTCCGAGATCACGCCGGTGAAGCCCTTGACCTTGTCGCGGATCTCCTCGATCTCGCGGATCACCGAGTCCTCGCTGCGGCTCTGGATGATGCGGCCCTCGTGCTCGGTGATCGAGCAGAAGGTGCAGCCGCCGAAGCAGCCGCGCATGATGTTCACGCTGAAGCGGATCATTTCCCACGCGGGGATCTTGGTCGCACCCTCATGGCTGCCGTTCTCGTCGGCATAGGACGGGTGCGGCGCGCGCGCATACGGCAGGTCGAAGACGTGGTCCATCTCCGCGGTCGTCAGCGGGATCGGCGGCGGGTTGATCCACACGTCGCGGTCGCCGTGGCGCTGCGCCAGCGCGCGCGCGTTGCCGGGGTTGGTCTCCAGGTGCAGCACGCGGTTGGCGTGCGCGTAGAGCACCGGGTCGCTTTTCACCTGCTCGTAGTCCGGCAGCCGGATCACGCTCTTCTCGCGCGGCGGCATCTTGATCTTGCCGCTGGGCTTCGGAGCCGCCACGAAGTGGATCTTCTGGTAGCCGTCGGCGTCGGCCTTGGCCTCGCCGCCCTGCTCCTTCGCGCAAGTCTCTCCCTGGGCCTCGGCCTGCTCGCTCGTGGTCTGGTAGGGGTTGATGTGCGCGTCGATGCGCCCCGGCAGGTCCACCGAGCTGGAGTCGATCTCGAACCAGCCCGCGGCGCTCGGATCGTCGGTGCGGCGCATGAAGGCGGTGCCGCGCACGTCGGTGATGTGCTCCACCGGCTCGCGGCGCGCGAGGCGGTGCGCCACCTCGACCAGCGCGCGCTCGGCGTTGCCGTAGAGCAGCAGGTCGGCTTTGGAGTCGACCAGGATCGAGCGGCGCACCTTGTCCTGCCAGTAGTCGTAGTGCGCGATGCGGCGCAGCGAGGCCTCGATGCCGCCGAGCACGATCGGCACCTCGCTCCAGGCCTCCTTGCAGCGCTGCGCGTAGACGAGCGAGGCGCGGTCCGGGCGCTTGCCGCCCTCGCCGCCCGGCGTGTAGGCGTCGTCGCTGCGGATCTTGCGGTCCGCGGTGTAGCGGTTGATCATCGAGTCCATGTTCCCGGCGGTGACGCCGAAGAACAGGTTGGGCTTGCCCAGCGCCTTGAAGGCCTCGGCGCTGTGCCAGTCGGGCTGCGCGATGATGCCGACGCGAAAGCCCTGCGCCTCGAGCGTGCGGCCGATCACCGCCATGCCGAAGCTCGGATGGTCGACGTAGGCGTCGCCGGTGACGAGGATGATGTCGCAGGAATCCCAGCCGAGCGCGTCCATCTCGGCGCGGCTCATCGGCAGGAACTTGGCCGTGCCGAAGCGCTTGGCCCAGTAGGGCCGGTAGCCGGTCAGCGGCTTCGGTGCCTTCGGGGCGGCAACGGCGGGGGAAACGGTCAGTTCGGACATGGCGTGGGGGATGGCGCGGACAGCGCAGGAAGAGGGCAAAGCAACCCGCCATTGTCCCAGCATGCGCCGCCCCCTGTCGCGGGATGGACACAGGGGACCGCCCCGCCCCCCGGCGAAGGGCAGTCCACAGGTGGCGCCGACGGCGGCGGCAGGCGAATTCCCGCAATTCCCCGCGCAACCCGACGCGGCGTCGGTGTATGCACCGCAGCAGTGACTTTCGCGCGTTTTGCCCGCAGACTGCGCGGCTTCCGCCGGGCGGTTTCCCGAGAACCCGTCCGGCTCCTCACCCCGACTGCCGCCCGCCCGCGATGCGCTCCTTCCTTCTCGTGCTGCTGTCCGCCCTCTTCCTGAACGCGCAGGCCGTGCCGCTGGCGGACGCCCCAGGGGCGGCGGAGCGCTGGGCCGAGAGCTTCGCGGGCTTCGACGAGGCCGACCGGCGCGCGCCGCCGCCGAGCGGCGGCGTGCTGTTCGTCGGCAGCTCGTCGATCCGGATGTGGGACGGGCTGGAGGCGAGCTTCGGCGACGGGCCGCCGGTGATCAAGCGCGGCTTCGGCGGCTCGCAGATGGCCGACTGCGCGCGGCACCTCGAGCGGCTCGTCACGCGCTACCGGCCGCAGCAGGTCTTCGTCTACGCGGGCGAGAACGACCTCGCCGAGGGCCGCACGCCGCAGCAGGTGCTGGAGAGCTTCGCGTCCTTCGCCGACGGCGTGCAGCGCGCGCTGCCCGGCACGCGCATCGTCTACCTGTCGATCAAGCCCAGCCCGCTGCGCGAGGCGCTGCTGCCGCAGGTGCGCGAGGCGAACCGGCTGATCGAGCGCCACGTGGCGGCACGCCCGCACCTCGCCTACATCGACCTGCACACGCCGATGCTCGGCGCCGACGGCCGCCCCCGCGCGGAACTCTTCGGCGCGGACCGGCTGCACCTGAACGCTCAGGGCTACCGGCTCTGGCAGCAGCTCATCGCGGCGCACCTGCTCTGAGCGGCTCGACTGCCGGCGGCGCAGGCACCCTGCCCGCCCGTTTCCTGCCGCCGCGGCCCGCCTCGCTGGCCCGCGCCACCGCCCACAGCAGCGGAAAGCCCAGCGCCAGCAGCAGCGCGTCGGCCATCCAGCCGTGGTGCCACACCTTGCCCACCGTCGCCAGCGCCGCCACCACCAGCACCACATGCGCGCAGAACACCGGCAGCGCGGCGCGGCCCAGGGTCTCCAGCACCGGCAGGCGCAGCCAGGGCGCCGCAGCCGACACGCGCGGGCCGTAGTGCAGCGCGAGCACCAGCAGCGCCGCGAGGTTCAGCAGGCGCAGCGGCCCGAGCGTCCACTTCGAGAACAGCAGGTTCAGCCCCGCCTGGCCCGGGAAGGGTTCCTGCCCGAGCGCATGGCGCCATGCGAGCCCGACCGTCGCGACCAGCAGCGCCGCGAGCACGACCGGGCGGGGGAAGGACCGCGGCACGAGGGCAGGCTGCACGACGCCGCGCGCTCCGAGCCACAGCCCGAGCACCCACAGCCCCTGCCACGCGAGCGGCGAGAACGGCCCGCTGGCGCGGTGCGGGACCGGCAGCCCGAGGCCCTGCACCAGCAGCGCGTGCAGCGCGGCGCCGAGGCCGAACTGGGCCAGCAGCCACAGCCCGGCGCTCGCGGTGAGCACGCCGGCCCAGCCCTCGCGCAGCGCGAACGACAGCAGCGGCGCGCTCGCCAGCATGAACAGCACGTACAGCGGCAGGATGTCGAGCAGCGGCGGCTGGTAGAGCAGCGCGAGCCCCGCCGGCAGCGCGATCGCCGGCTCCTCCAGGAACCAGGCCGCCAGGTGCACGAGCTCGACGTGGAAGCGCCGCCCCTCCATCAGCAGCGCCGCCGCGAACAACCCGAGCAGCAGCGCGACGTGGCAGGCATAGAGCACCGCGGCGCGGTGCAGGAAGGCCCGGCGCATCGCCGGCAGGCCGTCGCGCTGCGCGCGGCGCACGTAGACCCGGCCCGTCATCCAGGCCGACAGCAGCACGAAGCCCTCCGCCGCCGAGACATGGCCGAAGGGCTGGCCTACCGCATCGGCGAGATGCGTCGGCAGGTGGGTGAGCGCCATCAGCACGAGCATCAGCCCGCGCAGCACGTCGAGTTCCCAGCGCCTGTTGTCCATGCCCCGCTTGTACTGCCGGGACTTAACGCTACTGAGGGCATGTGTGCGGGGACGTAACTGTTCGTTCCGCAGACGCTACGGCACGTTTCCGGTATCACGCCCCGTAGCGGAAAGCGCCAAGCTGGTGCGGAAACGGGAGCGCTATTCGCCCTGCAGCCCGTACTTGCGGATCTTGTCGGCGAGCGTGGTCTTGGGGATGCGCAGCGCCTTGGCGCTGCGCGCGATGTTGCCGCCCTGGCGCTGCAGCTCGGCGCGGATCAGGCCGCGCTCGAAGCCCTCGACGCTGTCGACCAGCGAGACGCCCTCGTCGCCGCCGCCAAGCTCGTCCGGCCCGGGCGCCGCGCCCGTCACGTCGTGGCGCACGCCGAGCACCAGGCAGTCGGCGACGTTGCGCAGCTCGCGCACGTTGCCCGGCCAGTCGTGCGCCATCAGGCGGTGCATCTGCTGCGCCGTCACCTCCGGCTGCGCGCGGCCGTAGCGGCTCGCGGCGAGCAGCATGAAGTGCTCGAGCAGCAGCGGGATGTCCTCGCGTCGCTCGCGCAGCGGCGGCAGCTCGATCGTCACCACGTTGAGCCGGTAGTAGAGGTCGGCGCGGAAGCCCCCCTGCCTCGCGCGCGCGAGCAAGTCGTCCTTGGTCGCCGCGACCACGCGCACGTCCACCGGCTGCGGCCGGTTCGAGCCGAGCCGCTCGACCACGCGCTCCTGCAGCACGCGCAAGAGCTTCACCTGCATGCCCATCGGCATGCTCTCGAGCTCGTCGAGGAAGAGCGTGCCGCCGTGCGCGTGCTCGATCTTGCCGACGCGGCGCTTGCTCGCGCCGGTGAAGGCGCCGGCCTCGTGGCCGAACAGCTCGCTGTCGAGCAGGTTGTCGGGCAGGCCGCCGCAGTTGAGCGCGACGAAAGGGGCGGTGCGGCGGCGCGACAGCTCGTGCAGCGCCTGGGCCACCACCTCCTTGCCGGTGCCGGTCTCGCCGTGCACCAGCACGTCCACCGGCGAATCCGCCACCTCGGCGACGAGGCGGCGCACGCGCTCGATCTGCGGCGAGCGGCCGACGAGCTTGCCCTCGACGCCCTCGCGCAGCGACAGCGCGCGGCGCAGCGACGCGACCTCCAGCGTCAGCGCGCGCTTCTCCAGCGCGCGGCGCACCACCTCGACGAGCTGCTCGGACGAGAAGGGCTTGGGAATGAAGTCGTAGGCGCCGCTGCGCATCGCCTCGACCGCCAGGCTCACGTCGCCGTGGCCGGTGATCATGATCGCGGGCAGGTCGGCGTCGAGCTCGCGGCAGCGCCGCACCAGCGTCAGCCCGTCGGCGCCGGGCAGGCGCATGTCGGTGACGAGCACGCCGGCGAAGCCGGGTTCCAGCAGGCGCTGCGCCGCCTCGGCGCTCGCGACCGCCTCGACGGCGATGCCGGCGAGCTGCAGCGCCTGCACGCAGCCGAGTTGCATGTGGGGGTCGTCCTCGACCAGCAGGACCGTCAGTTCGCGACTCATGATGCTTCGGGATTGTCGGGGGCGGCGGGCAGCCGCACCGTCAGGCGCGCGCCGCCCTCGGCACGGTTGGCGGCCTCGAGCTCGCCGCGGAAGTCGCGCACGATGTCGCGCGAGATCACGAGGCCGAGGCCGAGGCCCGCCCCGGCCGCCTTGGTGGTGAAGAAGGGCTCGAACAGGCGCGCGAGCGTCTGCTCCGAGAAGCCGCTGCCGCTGTCGAGCACGTCGATGCGCACGCGCGGCGCGGCGGCGGCCCCGTCGCCGTCCGCCGCGGGCTCGAGGTCCGCGCGCAGCGTCAGCACCTTGGCCGGCGCGTCGCGCATCGCGTCGAGCGCGTTGCCGATCAGGTTGATCAGCACCTGCTGCAGCCGGTTCGGGTCGCACCAGGCGAAGACGCGGCCGGCCTCGCAGCCGTTGCGCAGCTCGACCCGCTCCTTGCGCAGCCGCTGCTCGAACAGGAACAGCGCGCTCGCGGCGGCGTGCGCGACATCGCAGCGCACCGGGGTGGCCTGCGACTTGCGGGCGAAGGCCTTGAGCGGCTGGATGATGCCGCCCATCTGGTCGACGAGCCGCGCGACGATGCCGAGGTTGCCCGCCACGGCCTTCAGCTCGCCGCGGCGCAGGAACTCCTCGGCGTTGCCCGACAGCGTGCGGATCGCGCCGAGCGGCTGCGTCAGCTCGTGCGTGATGCCGGTGGCGAGCTGCCCGAGCACCGCGAGCTTGGCGGCCTGCACCAGCTCGTCCTGCGCCGCGCGCAGCGTCTGCTCGGCCTGCTCGCGCTCGGCCACCTCGCGGCGCAGCCGCGCGTTGGTCTCGCTGAGCGCGCGGGTGCGGCGCGCCACCTTCTGCTCCAGCCCCGCGTTGGCCTGCTCCAGCATGCGCTGCGCCTCCAGCCGCTGGCGCACGATGCTGCGCCGCTGCGCGAGGAAGAGCGCGAGCAGCAGCAGGAAGCCCGCGGCCAGCCCGGACAGCATGCCGTGCGCGAGCGCCTGGTTGCGCACGCCGCGCAGGTCAGTGAAGGTCAGCAGCCGCCAGTCCATGCCGTCGAGCGTGCGGCCGAGCAGCAGCATGTCGTGGCGCTGCAGCCGCTCGCGCGGCGGCACGCCGCCGCGCATCACGCCCTCGATCACCTGGCTGTCCTCGTCGACGTGCAGCTGCACCGGCAGCGGGAAGGGCGGGATGCGCAGCCCGTTGTAGAGCCGGTTGAGCTGCAGGTCGACGCGCCGCTCCACCGGCAGCTCGGCCAGCGCCGTGTAGCGCCACTGCGGCTCCGACGACAGGATCACCACCTGGTTGAGGTCGGCGAGCAGCGCCGGCGCGCCGAGCATCGCCCAGGCTTGGTCGACCGGCTGCAGCCCGATCTTGATCGCCGCGACGCCGATCACGCGCGCGCCGTCGCGGATCGGGTGCGAGACGAAGTAGCCGGGCTCGCCGTGGCGCACGCCGATCGCGAAGTGGCGCCCGACCCGCCCGGAGAGCGCGTCGAGGAAATAGGGCCGGAAGGACAGGTCCTCGCCGACGAGGCTGTCGTCGCCCTGGTCGGCGTTGCTCGACGCGAGCACCACGCCGCGCTCGTTGAGCACGAACACCGAGATGCTGCCGAGGTGGGCGTTGAGGCGGCGCAGGTAGGTGTTGGCCTCCTGCACGCGCTGCGGCCGGCGCGGGTCGCGCAGCAACGCCTGGATGTCCTGGTTGAGCTGCACCGTGGCCGGCACGTGCTCGAGCCGCTTGACGATGCCCTCGACCGCGGCGGCGAACAGGTCGAGCCGGTAATTGGCCTCGACGCGCAGCGCCGCGGTGGCCTGACGCTCGCTGAACAGGTAGCCGAGCGAGCCGCAGGCCGCCACCACGGCCAGCGCCGCGAGGCCGAGCGCGAGCCGCCGCACGAGCGGCTGCGGGCGCGACGGGGACGCGGCGGGGGTCGGGAGCGGGGCCATGCCGGATTCTGCCGCCGCCCCGCCGGGCGGCGCCGCGTCCGTCGGCGACAGCGGCAGCGCCGGCGTGCTCAATGTTGCAGGATCTTCGACAGGAAGTCCTTTGCGCGCGGCGAGCGCGCGTCGGGACGGCCGAAGAACTCGTCCTTGCTGCAGTCCTCGATGATGCGGCCGTGGTCCATGAAGATGATGCGGTCGCTGACCTTGCGCGCGAAGCCCATCTCGTGCGTGACGCACATCATCGTCATGCCCTCGTTGGCGAGCTGCACCATCACGTCGAGCACCTCGCCCACCATCTCGGGGTCCAGCGCCGAGGTCGGCTCGTCGAACAGCATCACGATCGGGTCCATCGACAGCGCGCGCGCGATCGCCACGCGCTGCTGCTGGCCGCCCGAGAGCTGCCCGGGGAACTTGTCCTTGTGCGCCATCAGCCCGACGCGCTCGAGCATCTTCAGCCCGCGCGTGCGCGCCTCGTCCTTGTTGCGCCCGAGCACCTTGATCTGCGCGAGCGTCAGGTTCTCCGTCACCGACAGGTGCGGGAACAGCTCGAAGTGCTGGAACACCATGCCGACGCGCGAGCGCAGCTTCGGCAGGTTGGTCTTCGGGCTCGTCACCGAGATGCCGTCGACGACGATCTCGCCCTTCTGGACGGGTTCGAGCGCGTTGACGGTCTTGATCAGCGTGGACTTGCCCGAGCCCGAGGGCCCGCACACCACCACCACCTCGCCCTTGGCGATCGAGGTCGTGCAATCGGTCAGCACCTGGAAGCTGCCGTACCACTTGGAAACGTTCTGGATGTCGATCATGGCGTGTGCGTCCTCAGCGGACGATGGCGATCCTGGCCTGCAGGCGCTTGACCAGCAGGGACAGGCTGAAACAGATGACGAAGTAGAGCACCGCGGCGACGAGGTAGGTCTCGACCGGGCGGCCGAAGTTCTTGCCCGCGACCTCGAAGCCCTTGAGCAGGTCGTAGGCGCCGATCGCGTAGACGAGCGAGGTGTCCTGGAACAGGATGATGGTCTGCGTCAGCAGCAGTGGCAGCATGTTGCGGAAGGCCTGCGGCAGCACGACGAGCTGCATGCTCTGGCGGTAGCTCATGCCCATGGCCTGGCTGGCCTGCACCTGGCCGCGCGGCACGCTCTGGATGCCCGCGCGCATGATCTCCGAGTAGTAGGCGGCCTCGAAGAGCGTGAAGGTGATGATGGCCGAGAGCTCCGTGCCCATCGAGCGGCCGAGCAGCAGCGGCACGAGCAGGAAGAACCACAGGATCACCATCACGAGCGGGACCGATCGCATCGTGTTGACGTAGGCGGCGGCCGGCAGCGCGAGCCAGGGCTTGCCTGAGAGGCGCATCAGCGCGAGCACGGTGCCGAGCACGATGCCGCCCGCCATCGCCACCAGCGTGAGCTGGATCGAGAACAGGAAGCCGCGCGAGACGTAGTCCACCAGCACGGGGCCGGTGAGGAAGGAGAAGTCGAGATTCATGGGTCGAGCCTCATTTCACAGCGCCGCCGAGCGCCATGCCCGGCACGCGCAGGCGGTGCTCCAGGAAGCTGGCCACGCGGTTGACCACCAGCGCCGACAGGAAGTAGAGCGCCGTCACCGCGAGGTAGATCTCGACGCCGCGCGAGGTCTCCTCCTGCGCCTGCATCGCGAACATCGTCAGCTCCGCGATGCTCACCGCGAAGGCGACCGCGGAGTTCTTGATGATGTTCATCGACTCGCTCGTCAGCGGCGGCACGACGATGCGCAGCGCCATCGGCAGCAGCACGTGGCGGTAGGTCTGCGGCAGCGTCAGGCCCATCGCGAGGCCGGCCATGCGCTGGCCGCGCGGCAGCGTCTGGATGCCGGCCCTCACCTGCTCGGACACGCGCGCCGACGTGAAGAAGCCCAGGGCGAACACCACCAGCACGAAGCTGGAGAGGCCCTGCAGCGCGGGGAAGAGCTGCGGCAGCACGTGGTACCACAGGAAGATCTGCACCAGCAGCGGAATGTTGCGGAAGAGCTCCGTCCAGGCGTTGCCGAACAGCACCCAGCCCTTGGAGGGCAGCGTGCGCGCGATGCCCACGAGCGTGCCGAGCGCGAGCGCCACGAGCAGCGCCAGCGCCGACACCGACAGCGTCCAGCCCCAGGCCGACATCAGCCAGTCGAGGTAGGTGATGTCGCCGTCCAGGCCGAAGCAGCCGGCGACCACCTCGCCCTCGAGCGTGCTCTTGCAGAAGACTTGCCAATCCCAGTTCGCCAAGTCCCGTCTCCTAAAGAATCACGGCCGCACGGCGGCAGGCCGGCGGCGCGGAAAAACCGCGCGGCGCCCGTGGCGCCGCGCTCCGGCAGGGCCGCCCGCGGGCGGCCCTGCGACGATCACTTCGCGTAGGCCTCGGCCGGGCGGTCGTTCGGCTGCGCCCAGGCGGCGCGGGTGGCGTCGTTCGGCGGCAGGCCGACGCGGGCGTTGGCCGGCGGGATCGGCTGCTCGAACCACTTGTTCCAGATCTTCGCGACCTCGCCGGACTTCATCATCGCGACGAGGCTGTCGTCCACGGCCTTCTTGAAGGCGGGGTCGTCGCGGCGCAGCATGATGCCGATCGGCTCGACCGACAGCACCTCGCCGACGATCCTGAAATCGGCCGGGTTCTTGGCGCGGGCGATGTTGCCCGCGAGGATCGAGCCGTCCATCACGAAGGCGTCGGCGCGCCCGGACTCGAGCAGCAGGAAGCTGTCGGCGTGGTCCTTGCCGAAGATCTCGTCGAAGTTCACGCCGCCGGCGCGCTCGTGGCGGCGCAGCAGCTGCACCGAGGTCGTGCCGGTGGTGGTGGCGACCTTCTTGCCGTTGAGCTGGGCGATCGACGTGATGCCGGAATTGGCCTTCACCGCGATGCGCACCTCCTCGACGAAGGTGGTGACCGCGAAGGCCACGTCCTTCTGGCGCGTGGCGTTGTTGGTGGTCGAGCCGCACTCGATGTCCACCGTGCCGTTCTGCACCAGCGGGATGCGGTTCTGCGAGGTCACCGGCTGGTACTTCACGTTCAGCGAGGCGAGGCCGAGCTGGCGCTGCACGTCGGCGAGCACGCGCTCGCACAGCTCGACGTGGTAGCCCACGAACTTGCCGTTGCCCAGCGTGTAGGACAGCGCGCCGGACGATTCGCGCACGCCCATCGTCACGCTGCCGCTGTCCTTGATCTTCTTGAGCGTGTCGGCCTGCGCCGCCGTCGTGCCGAGCGCCATCAGCGCGGCCATCAGCCACATCGACTTCTTGTTCATGTCGTGTTCCTTGTGCGGAAAGGGAAAGGAAGGGAAAGAGGGAGAGCTCAGTACTCGAGGAAGATGCGCTGCATCTCGCGCGCGTCGGCGCCGCGGGCGAGCGCGAGCGCGGCGAGGATGCGGGCCTTCTGCGGGTTCAGGTCGTGAGCCACGACCCAGTCGTACTCGTCGTCGGGCTGCTCGGCGTTGCGCAGCACGAAGCCGCCGCCGGCCACGCGCGCCGAGCGCACGATCTGCACGCCCTGCGCGCGCAGCTCGCGCAGCGCCGGCACCACCTGGCGCGCCACCGAGCCGTTGCCGGTGCCGGCGTGGACCAGCGCCTTGGCGCCCTGCGCGGCGAGCGCGCGGTAGGCGGCGTCGCCGGCGTTGCCGTGGCCGTAGGCGATGCCCACCGGCGGCAGCGCCTTGATCGCGTCGATGCCGAACTCCGAGTTCAGCGTGTGGCGCTTGACCGGCGCGCGGAACCAGTAGGTGCGGCCTTCCACCACCATGCCGAGCGCGCCCCAGGGGCTCTTGAAGGCCTCGGTGCGGATGTTGACGGCCTTCGTGACGTCGCGGCCGGTGAAGATCTCGTCGTTCATCACCGCGAGCACGCCCTTGCCGCGCGCGCTCTTGTCGGCGGCGGTGGCCACCGCGTTGTAGAGGTTGAGCGCGCCGTCGGCCGACAGCGCGGTGCCCGGGCGCATCGAGCCGACCACCACCACCGGCTTGTCGGTCGGCACGACCAGGTTCAGGAAGAAGGCGGTCTCCTCCAGCGTGTCGGTGCCGTGCGTGACGACGATGCCGTCGACGTCGTCCTGCTTCGCCAGCGCCGCGACGCGGCGGCCGAGCTGCAGCAGGTGCTCGTCGGTGAAGCTCTCCGACGCGATCTGGAACACCTGCTCGCCGCGCACCGCGGCGAGCTTGCCGATCTCGGGGATGCCGGCGATCAGCTTGTCCACCGGCACCTTGGCGGCCTGGTAGGTGGCGCTGTTGGCGGCGGTGGCGCCGGCGCCGGCGATCGTGCCGCCGGTGGCGAGGATCACCACCTTCGGCAGGGATTGCGCGTGGACCGCGCAGGCCAGCGCCAGGCCGGCCATCGCGGCGGCCAGCGTTCGGGCGAGTTTCATCATCTCGGTTCTACTTTCCGTTGTCTTCGGAGGGAAGGGGACCGGCGCCGTCGCGCGGCCCGGCAGCTTGCGGCGCCGCGCCGTCCCCGTCGGGCGGCGCGGCGCGGTGCTTCACGCGGCGCGCTTCATCCGAGCGGCCTGTCGTTGGGCTTGCGGTAGAGCTCGAGCAGCGCCTCGGAGGGCGGCCAGTTCAGGTTCAGGCCCTTCGGGGGGATCGGCCGCTGGAACCACTTCGCGTAGATCCTCTGCGCCTCGCCCGAGCGCATCAGGCGCTCGAGGCCGCGGTCCACCACCTGCTTGAAGGCCGTGTCGCCGCGGCGCATCATGCAGCCGTAGACCTCGGAGGACATCGGCGTGCCGACCACCACCCAGTCCTCGGGTCGGCTCGCCTTGGCGCGCTCGCCGTAGAGCAGCGCGTCGTCCATCATGAAGGCCTGCGCGCGGCCGGCCTCGAGCAGCTTGAAGGACTCGCCGTGGTCGCGTGCCGTGACGATCTGCAGACGGCCGCCCTGCCGCTCGTCGAAGGTGCGCAGCAGCCGCTCGGAGGTGGTGCCGGCGGTCACGACGACGGTCTTGCCGCCGAGGTCGGCGAAGTCGCGGATGCCGGAGTCGCGGCGCACCAGCAGCCGCGTGCCGACGACGAAGATCGAGGTCGAGAAGGCCACCTGGCGGGCGCGCTCGGCGTTGTGCGTGGTCGAGCCGCACTCCAGGTCCACGGTGCCGTTCTGCACCAGCGGGATGCGGTTCTGCGCCGTCACCGGCACGAGCCGGATGGTGAGCGCCGGCAGCTTCAACTCGGCCTTGACCGTGTCGAGCACGCGCAGCATCAGCTCGTGCGAGTAGCCCACCACCTGGTTCTTCTGGTCGTAGTAGGAGAAGGGCACCGACTGCTCGCGGTGGCCGAGATTGATCGTGCCGGTCTGCGCGATGCGATCGAGCGTGCCGATGTCCTGCGCGCAGGCGAGCGGCGCGGCCAGCAGGCCGAGGCCGGCCAGCAGCCACTCGCGGACACGGTTGATCATGGCGTCTTCTCCTGATGCGACGGGGGAGCTGCCCGGACCGCGCATCGAGGGGCGCCGGGCGGCAGGCTCCCCCCTATTGCAGGGGGCGTGCCAGGCATCCGCCTTGCCGGGGCCGCTCGCAAGTCCTTGATTCCACTCAAGCCCCCCGGCAGCGCCGGGCCGCAAGGGACGGAAAACCGACGCCCGCCGGCAGGGGAACGGACGGATTTCCGTCCGCGGCCGGGATCCCGCGCGGGGGGAGCGCCGCGTGCCGGCGGCCCGATACACTGCGCGCTTCGCCGTATCCGGGGCCGGGCGCCCCCTGAAAAACGATGGGCTGGCACGGTCACCTGCATCTCCACTACCGCCGCGACGAGGCGCGCACCGTCGCGCGCCACCGCCACGACGGGCCGCTGCGCGTGCTCGCGAGCCTCTACCCCGAGGCGCCCGAGGTCTGCCACCAGGTGCTGGTGCACCCGCCCGGCGGCATCGTCGGCGGCGACCGGCTCGACATCGACGTGGCGCTCGACGCCGGCAGCCATGCGCTCGTCACGACGCCGGGCGCGACGCGCTTCTACCGCAGCGCCGGCAGCGACGCGCTGCAGCAGCTCGCGGCGCGCGTCGGCGACGGCGCGCGGCTCGAATGGCTGCCGCTCGAGAACATCGTCTACCGCGGCGCGCAGGCCGAGAACCGCATGCGCTTCGAGCTGGCGCCGGGCGGGGAGATGATCGGCTGGGACGTGCTCGCGCTCGGCCTGCCGGCCTCGGGCGAGGCCTTCGACCGCGGCCGCTTCGTGCAGCAGCTGGAGATCCCCGGGCGCTGGCTCGAGCGCGGCGTGATCGACGGGGCGGACGGCGCGCTGCTCGACTCGCCGCTCGGCTGGGCCGGGCACCGGGTGCTGGCGACGCTGTGGTTCGCGGCCGGCGGGCCGCTTGCGCGCGAGCGCCGCGACGCGCTGCTCGACACGGCGCGCGAGCTGGCGCAGGCGCACCCGCTCGCGGCGACGGCCGGCGTCACGGCGCCTCACGACGGCATCGTCGTGCTGCGCGCACTCGCGCCGCGCGTCGAGCCGGTGATGGAGTTGCTGACGCAGGTCTGGGCGCGCTGGCGCGAGACGGCCTGGCAGTTGCCGGCCTGCGCGCCGCGCGTGTGGCGCACCTGAGAACGCACCGGGGGCGGGCGCCCCGCGCATCGCGCGGGCCGCACCGCCCCCGTCAGTCAGATCCGGCGTCGCGACGCCGGCGCCCTGCTCACTCCGGCGTGATGCCAGCGGACTTGACTGCCTTGGCCCACTTCAGCGTCTCCTTGGCCGCGAACAGCCCCAGCTCGTCCGGCGAGCCGGTGCCGAGCTCGAAGCCGGAAGGCGCGAGCTTCTCGCGTGCCGCGGGTTCGGCCAGCGCGCGCTGCACGCTGCGGTTGAGGCGCTGGATGATCTCGGGCGGCGTGCCGGCAGGCGCGTAGAGCGCGAACCAGGCGGTCATCTCGAAGCCCGGCACGACGGTGGACATCGGCGGCACGCCCGGCAGCATCGGGTGCTCGCGCGACGAGGTCACTGCCAGCGCCTTGAGCTTGCCGGCCTTCACCTGCGGCACCGCGTTCGCGGTGTCGGCGAAGACCAGCTGGATCGTGTTGCCGATCGTGTCCATGATCGCCGGCGGCACGCCCTTGTAGGGCACGTGCACCATGTCGAGCTTGTTGGCCGAGACCAGCGCGTGGCCCGGGATCAGGCTGCCGCTCGAGCCCGAGCCCCAGGAGTACTTGCCGGGGTTCTTCTGGATGAGCGCGACCAGCTCCTGCGGCTTCGCCGCCGGCAGCTGCGGGTTCACGAGCATCACGAAGGGAATCTGCGCCAGGCGCGAGACCGGTGCGAAGTCCTTGATCGGATCGTAGGGCAGGCGCCGGTACAGGGAGGCGTTGGCGGCGTGCGTGGTGCTCGTGGCCACCAGCAGCGTGTAGCCGTCGGGCGCGGCCTTGGCGGCGGCGGCGGTGCCGATCGAGCCGTTGGCGCCCGCCTTGTTGTCGATCACGAAGGGCTGCTTCAGCTCCTTCTGCAACTGCTCGCCGAGCACGCGCGCGAGCTGGTCGGTCGCGCTGCCCGCCGGGAAGGGCACGACCAGCGTCACGCTCTTCTGCGGCCAGGCCTCGCCGGCCGGTGCGGCGCCGACGGCGCTCATCGCGCCGCCGAGCAGCGCGGGAAGAAGGAGTCGCGCGAAGCGGCGCAGCGGGTTCGGGGTCAAGGTCGTCTCCTCGAAGGTTCGGGTGGGGCGCCATTCTAGGAAGCGGCGGAGGCTTCTGTCGGCGCGGGCCGAATCCGGCCCGGCCCCGCCGATCCGTCCGCTTCAGGCCGCCCGGCTCCCCGCGGACGGCGCAAGCGTCGGGCGCGCCCACGCGGGCGCCGGACGAGGCGCCTGCTCGCGCCCCTCCGCGAAGGCCGCGGAAAGCGAATGCACCGCCGCGGCCGGGTCTGGCGCCTGCGTGATCGCGGTGATCACCGCCGCGCTGGCCGCGCCGCAGCGCGCCGCCTCGCGCACGCGCGCCTCGTTCATGCCGGCGATGCCGACCACCGGCACCGGCAGCAGCCGGGACCAGTAGGCGAGGTTGCCCTCGCCCTGCGGAATCCACGGCATGTCCTTGCTGGCGGTCGCATGGATCGGGCCGCAGGCGAGGTAGCTCGGCCGCAAGGCCCAGGCGCGGCAAACCTCCCAGTAGCTGTGCGTGCTGACGCCCAGCCGCAGCCCGGCGTCGCGGATCGCGGCGAGGTCGGCCGTCGCGAGGTCTTCCTGGCCGAGGTGCACGCCGTAGGCGCCGTGCTCGATCGCGAGCCGCCAGTGGTCGTTGACGAAGAACTGCGCGCCCGCCGCGCGGCTGGCCTCGACGCAGCGGCGGATGTCCTCCGACAGCCCCGCCGCGTCGGGCGACTTCACGCGCAGCTGCAGCGTGCGCACGCCCAGCTCCAGCAATCTGAACACCCAGTCGGCGCTGTCGACCACCGCGTAGAGCCCGAGCGCCGGGTCGGCGAGCGGCGCGAAGCCGCAGGGCGCCGCCGCGCCGCCGGGCAGGTCGAGATGGGGCAGGTTCTCCAGCCGCTGCGCGAAGCCCGCGGCCGCGCGAACCGGCCCGGCGCCCTGCCCCGCCGCGTCGCCGCGGCGCAGCGCCTCGGCGGTGCCCATCTTCGCCAGCACCAGCGCCTCGGCCGCGACGAAGCCGTGCGCGAGCGCCGCCGCCGCCAGCGCCGCGAAGGTGCAGCCGCTGCCGTGGTGGTGCGGCGTGTCGATGCGCGGCAGGCGCAGGGCGCCGCTGGCGTGCCGCGTGACGATCCAGTCCGCCGACTCCGTCCCGCCCGCGTCACCGCCGGTGACGGCGACCGCCGCGCCGCACGAGCGGTGCAGCACGTCGGCCGCATCGCGCGGCGACAGCACGGCGCCGCCGAGCAACGCGGCCGCCTCGGCCTGGTTGGGCGTGAGCAGCGTGGCGCGCGGCAGCAGCCACTCGCGGTAGGCGGCGACCAGCGCCTCGTCGGCGAAGGCCGCACCGGTGGTGGAGCGCAGCACCGGGTCGACCACCAGCGCCACGGGGCCGCGCTCGCGCAGCGCGTCCACGTGGCGTGCGAGCGTGCGGACGTTCTCGACGCTGCCGAGCAGCCCGGTCTTGATCGCGCGCGGCGGCAGGTCCCCGGCGAGCGCCGCGAGCTGCGCATCGAGCAGCTCCGCCGAGACCGGCTCCACCCGCGTCACCGCCACCGAGTTCTGCGCGGTGATGGCCGCGACCGCGGTGCAGCCGTGGGTGTGAAAAGCGTCGAAGGCGCGCAGGTCGGCCTGCAGGCCGGCGCCGCCGCCGCTGTCGGAGCCGGCCACGCTCCAGACGATCGGCCGGTTTTCAGAAGCGCTCACAGCACGAAGGGCCGGCCGGTCACCGGCGTGCTGGCCACGGCCATGTCCTGCGGTGCGAGCAACCCGGCCTCGAAGCCGAGCCGCCCGGCCTCGATCGCAAGCCCGAAGGCGCGCGCCATCTTCACCGGGTCCGCCGACTGCGCCACCGCCGAATTCAGCAGCACCGCGTCGAAGCCGAGCTCCATCGCCTGCGCCGCGTGCGAGGGCGCGCCGATGCCGGCGTCCACCACCAGCGGCACGCCGGGCAGCCGCGCGCGCAGCGTGCGCAGCGCCCAGGGATTGATCAGGCCCTGGCCCGAGCCGATCGGCGCTCCCCAGGGCATCAGGATGCGGCACCCGGCGTCGAGCAGCCGCTGGCAGCTCACGAGATCGTCGGTGCAGTAGGGGAAGACCTCGAAGCCGTCCTTGACGAGCTGCGACGCCGCATCGAGCAGCTCGAAGGGGTCGGGCTGCAGCGTCTGCTCGTCGCCCACCACCTCGAGCTTGATCCAGTTCGTGCCGAGCAGCTCGCGCGCCATGTGCGCGAGCGTGACCGCCTCGCGCGCGCTGCGGCAGCCGGCGGTGTTGGGCAGCAGCCTCGCGCCGCTGGCCCGGATGATGCCGATGAAGCCGTTGTCGCCGCTGGCCGAGGCGAGCTGGCGGCGCAGGCCGACGGTGACGACCTCGGCGCCCGAGGCGGCGATCGCGTCGGCCAGCACCTGCGGCGAGGGATAGCCGGCAGTGCCGAGGAAGAAGCGGCTGGAGAGCACCGCGTCCGCGATCTGGAAAGAGGACATCTCAGCCTCCGACGATGGGTTGGAAACACAGCACCTGGTCGCCCTCGGCGAGCAGGCGCGCGCCGCGCTGGCCGCGCGGCACGAACTCGCCATTGACGGCGGTGGCCTGCGCCTCGGGCGGCTGGCCGAGCGCGGCGATCAGGTCGGCGAGCGTGCTGCCGGCCGGCATCGCGCGCGGCTCGCCGTTGACGTGGACGGTGACGAGCGATTCGATGGTGGCGCTCATGAAGCGAGCTCCTCGGACGGATGAAGATCCTGCAGCCCGGCGAGCGCGCGCTCGACCAGCGCCGGCGCGATCAGCCAGCCGTGGCGGAACAGGCCGTTGATGCGCAGCAGGCCCGGCGCGCGCTCGACGCGCGGCAGGTTGTCGGGCAGCGCGGGGCGCAGGTTGCTCTCGCTGTGCACGACGCGCGCCTCGGCGAGCGCCGGCAGCACGCTGTGCGCGGCGGCAAGCAGCTCCACGGTCGTGCGCAAGCTCACCGGCGAGCGGTCCTCGCTCTCGATTTCACTCGCACCGACGACGATCAGGTCGCCGGGGCGCGGCACGAGGTAGACACGGTGGCGCGGGTGCAGCAGCCGCGCCGGGCGGCCGAGCCGCAGGCCGGGCGCGTGCAGCCAGAACACCTCGCCGCGCACGCCCCGCATCGGCAGTGCGGGCTTGGCGCCCGTGCCGCGCACGTCGATCGCGAGGTCGAAGCGCCGGTCGTCGAGCCGGCCGGATTCCACCGCCTCGACCGCATGGCCCCAGTGCCACTGCACGCCCGCGAGCGTGCCGGCGGCAGCGAGCGCGGCCATCGCCTGCACGGTGTGGATCTGGCCCTCGCCGTCGAGCAGCCAGCCGAGCAGGCCGCGCGCGAGCTCGGGTTCCTCGTCCTTCAGCCAGGTCGCGTCGAGCGTCCTCGGCGGTGTCGGCGCGGCGCGCTGCGCGAGCAGCGCCAGCAGCCGCTGCGCGCTGCCGCGATCGGAGGGGTGCGCGAGCAGCAGGCTGCCGCGCTGCGCGAAGTGGACAGGCAGGCCGGTGGCGGCCGTCAGCGCCTCGACATGCTGCGGCCACAGCTCCAGCGAGCGCCAGCCGAGCGCGGCGACGTCCGCATCGGCGCATTCGAGCTCCGCGAGCGGGCTCAGCATGCCGGCGGCGGTGAAGCCGGCGGCATGGTGGAAGGCGGCCGCCTCACCGGGTTCGCCGGAATCCGGGCTGCCGTGCGCGCCGAGGCCGCTCGTCATGCGGCCCTGCGCGGGCTGCGGCCCCGGCGCCGGGTCGAAGACCTCGACGCGGTGCCCGCCCGACGCGAGCCGCCACGCGAGCAGCCGCCCGAGCAGCCCCGCGCCGGCGATGCCGATGTGCAGGCCGCCCATGACTCAGCCCTGCTTGCCGGCGTCAACGGCCTGCGGCTGGATCGGGATGTAGATCTCGCCGCCGCCGGCGCGGAACTCGGCGCTCTTGGCGGCCATGCCGGCCTCGATCTCGCCCGCCTCCTTCTGCGCCGCGTACTCGCGCACCTCCTGCGTGATCTTCATCGAGCAGAACTTCGGGCCGCACATCGAGCAGAAGTGCGCCACCTTGCTCGAATCCTTGGGCAGCGTCTCGTCGTGGAAGTCGCGCGCAGTCTCGGGATCGAGGCCGAGGTTGAACTGGTCCTGCCAGCGGAACTCGAAGCGCGCCTTGGACAGCGCCTCGTCGCGGGCGCGCGAGCCGGGGTGGCCCTTGGCGATGTTGGCGGCGTGCGCCGCGATCTTGTAGGCGATGATGCCCTGCTTGACGTCGTCGCGGTCGGGCAGGCCCAGGTGCTCCTTCGGGGTCACGTAGCACAGCATCGCGGTGCCCATCCAGCCGATCATCGCCGCGCCGATCGCGCTGGCGATGTGGTCGTAGCCGGGGGCGATGTCGATCGTCAGCGGCCCGAGCGTGTAGAACGGCGCCTCGTGGCAGTGCTTGATCTGCTCGTCCATGTTGGCCTGGATCATGTGCATCGGCACGTGGCCCGGGCCCTCGATCATGGTCTGCACGTCGTGCTTCCACGCGATCTGCGTCAGCTCGCCGAGCGTGCGCAGCTCGGCGAACTGCGCCTCGTCGTTGGCGTCGGCGCCCGAGCCGGGGCGCAGGCCGTCGCCGAGCGAGAAGCTCACGTCGTAGGCCTTCATGATCTCGCAGATTTCCTCGAAGTGCGTGTAGAGGAAGTTCTCCTTGTGGTGCGCGATGCACCACTTGGCGAGGATCGAGCCGCCGCGCGAGACGATGCCGGTGCGGCGCTTGGCGGTCAGGTGGATGAAGGGCAGGCGCAGGCCCGCGTGGATGGTGAAGTAGTCGACGCCCTGCTCGGCCTGCTCGATCAGCGTGTCGCGGTAGATCTCCCAGGTGAGGTCCTCGGCCACGCCGCCGACCTTCTCGAGCGCCTGGTAGATCGGGACGGTGCCGATCGGCACCGGCGAGTTGCGCACGATCCAGTCGCGCGTGGTATGGATGTTGCGGCCGGTGGAGAGGTCCATCACGTTGTCGGCGCCCCAGCGGATCGCCCACACGAGCTTCTCCACTTCCTCCTCGATGCTCGACGTGACGGCCGAGTTGCCGATGTTGGCGTTGATCTTGACGAGGAAGTTGCGGCCGATCGCCATCGGCTCCACTTCGGTGTGGTTGATGTTGGCCGGGATGATCGCCCGGCCGCGCGCCACCTCGTCGCGCACGAACTCGGGCGTGATGATGTCGGGGATGCGCGCGCCCATGGCGTTGCCGCGCAGGCGCTGCTCGCGCTCGGCGTCGCTCAGGTACTCCTTCATCCACTCGCGCTTGCCGTTCTCGCGGATCGCGACGAACTCCATCTCGGGCGTGACGATGCCGCGGCGGGCGTAGTGCATCTGCGTGACGTTGCCGCCGGCCTTGGCGCGGCGCGGCTGGCGCTGCAGCGCGGCGGCCTCGGCGCGGAGTTGGGCGATGCGCTCGCGAGCCTGGTCGTTCTGGCGGTCCTCGTGCTTGATGCCGTCGTCGAGGGCCTGGGCGACGCGGCCCTCGTAGCGCTCGGTGTCGCCGCGCGCCTCGATCCAGGCGCTGCGCACGTCCGGCAGGCCGCGGCGCACGTCGATCTGCGCGCTCGGGTCGGTGTAGGGGCCGGAGGTGTCGTAGAGGGAAATCTGCTCGCCGTTGGTCAGCAGAACCTCGCGCATCGGCACGCTGACGCCGGGCTGCGAGCCGGCGACATGGATCTTGCGCGAGGCGGGAAAGGGCTCGCGGGTGAGCGTGAGCAGTTGGGCCAGCTTGTCGGGCGCGTTCATCGGCGGGGCTCCTTCGGGGGAAATGCGGTGCTCCGAAGGTCGGCCCCTTGCGCCCTGAGGCGGGCCAGGACGGCCCGCGGGAGGGAATGAGGGAACGGACGGCTCTTCTTCCGCCGGTATGAACCGGTTCAAGTTCGCGGGTTCGGCTTCACCATCTCAGCCCACACCATGTGGACACCCCGGAGCGGTGCGCAGTGTCGCGCCGCCGCTTGCCTGCCGTCAAGCCCCCCGGGGAGCCCCGGGCATCACAGATACAGCGCTTACACGCCGTTCCCGGTCTGTTGCGGCCGCACTCGGCCCGATCTGTACCGGTCGGAGGCCGCGGCGCAGTGCAAGAATGGGGTTCACGGAGAACCACTCATGGACAGCGCCCAGCCCCTGTACCTGCAACTCGCCGAACGCATCGGCGCGCTGGTGCGGACGGGCGCGCTCAAGCGCGGCGACCGCCTCACCTCGGTGCGCGAGATGGCGCGCCAGCAGTCAGTCTCGACCTCCACGGTGCTGCAGGCCTACCGGCACCTGGAGGACGCGCGGCTGATCGAGGCGCGGCCGAAGTCGGGCTACTTCGTCGCGGCCACGCGGGCCTCGCGCGCGCCGGTGCCCGAGCCGGACCTGACGCAGCCGCCGATCGACTCGAACTCGGTGGACGTGAGCTGGATGGCCGAGCGGGTGTTCGCCGCCGCCACCGACCCGGGCTACATCTCCTTCGGCGCCGCCTGCCCGAGCGGCGAGCTGTTCCAGCTCGACCGGCTGCACCGTGCCGTCACGCGCGCCGCGCAGCGCCACCGCGCCTCGCTCGGCCGCTACCCCTTCGCGCCCGGCATCGAGCCGCTGCGCGAGGCGGTGGCGCGGCGCGCGCTCGGCATGGGCTGCCAGCTCGACCCGCGCAACCTGCTGATCACCAACGGCTGCCTCGAGTCGATCAGCCTGTGCCTGCGCGCGGTGACCCAGCCCGGCGACATCGTCGCGCTCGAGTCGCCCACCTACTTCGGCTTCCTGCAGATCCTCGAGAGCCTGCACCTGCGCGCGCTCGAGATCCCGACCCATCCGCGCACCGGGCTGTCGATCCCGGCGCTCGAGTTCGCGCTCGACACGCAGCCGGTCAAGGCGGTGCTCGCGGTGCCGACGCTGTCCAACCCGATCGGCGCGACGATGCCGCTGGCCGAGCGCCGCCAGCTGGCCCGCCTGATGAGCCAACGAGGCATCCCGCTGATCGAGGACGTGCTCTACAACGACCTGCACGGCCGCGAGGGCCGCCGCGCGGTGAAGTCCTTCGACACCGAGGGCCACGTGATGATCTGCGGCTCGTTCTCGAAGACGGTGGCGCCCGGCATCCGGCTCGGCTGGGTCGAGGCCGGGCGCTGGACCGCGCAGGTGCGCCGGCTCAAGGCCGCGCTCGCCGGCGGCCACACCGAGCTGATCGAGCTCGCGATGGCCGAGGTCCTTTCCACGCCCGGTTACGAGCCGATGCTGCGCCAGCTGCGCACGACGATCGACGCGCGCGTCGAGGAGGCGCGGCGCCTCGTCGGCGAGAGCTTCCCGGCCGGCACGCGCGTCACCGACCCGGCCGGCGGCTTCATCCTGTGGGCGGAGCTGCCGCCCGAGGTGAGCTCGGTCGAGCTGTTCCAGGCCTGCCTGCGCGAGCGCATCTGCATCGCGCCCGGGCCGCTGTTCACCGCGACGCCGCGCTACCGCAACTGCGTGCGCCTGGGCCTCGGCGGCGCCTGGGGCGACGTGCAGAAGGACGCGCTGCGGCGCGTCGGCGCGATCGCGCAGGCGATGCTGAAGTCGGCGCGGCGCAGCGTGGAGTGCGCTGCCTGAACCCCGCCGGTGCGGGCGGGCCCCGATTCCGGGGGCGTGCACTCGTGATACGCTTCGCGGGCTTTCAGGTGCTCATCCGCCGCATTCCACGGACGGAGAGTTAAACGGGAAACCGGTGCGCGCCGCGTCCACGGACGCGCGCAATGCCGGTGCTGCCCCCGCAACGGTCGGCAAGCCACAGACCAGCCACACAGCCACTGGGTGCCCAGCACCCGGGAAGGCGCTGGTCCTGGGAACGCTTTCGCGCTCCCGGCTTGCGAGCCCGGATACCGGCCTGGAGATGTTGGTGCTGGCGCTGCGGAGGGCAATGCCGGGTCCGTGACCGGCTGCCGTTGCGCCCGTCCGACCCGCCCCTCCTCCCGCCCGCATCGCCCTGTGGTCATCGCCGCACGTGGGGTGCGGCCCGGAGGAACTCTTGTCCCGATCTGCCCGTGGCGACACGGCGAGCCTGCCGCGTGCCGCACGCCCCTCGCATGCATGCGTCCTGCCGGCCGCCCCTGCTCCGCAGCGGGCCGACGCACTGCCGCGTCGGCGCCCGCCTTCCGCGCCCCCCGCTCGCCTCGCCGACCGCCTCGACCTGCCCCGTTCGTGCAGCCGCGTCCCGTGCCGCGCCATCGCGCGCCGGCGCAAGGCGCACGCCGCTTTCCCCGCAGTCCCACCCCTTTCCCACCGATCCTGACAGGAGCTCTCCATGCACATCGAACCCGGCCTGTTGTCGCAAGCCAAGATCCTCGCCGCCGGCGTCGCCGCCTCGGGCCTCTATGCTGCCTATGCGCCGCAGTTGCTGAAGGCGCCCGCGCAGTGGCTGCGCACGCTGCTGGCGGCCGCCGCCTTCACGCTGCTGATGCAGTCCTGGTCGCTGCCGGTGGGCCCGTCGGAGCTGCACCTCGTCGGCGCGATGCCGATCTACCTCGCCTTCGGCTTCCTGCCCACCCTCTTCGGCTTCGGCCTCGGCCTGCTCGCGCAGGGCCTGCTGTTCGAGCCGCAGGACCTCGCGCACCTGGCGGTCAACGCGCTGACGCTCGCGGTGCCGCTGGTCGCGCTGCACGCCACGCTGGGCCAGCGCATCCAGCGCCTGAGCGTCGCCAACGTCCTGAAGCTCGACGCCGCCTACTACGCCGGCGTCACCGCGATGGTCGGCTTCTGGCTGCTGAACGGCATGGTGGCGACGCCGGTGGCCGAGTGGGCGCAGTTCGCCGGCGCCTACCTCGCCGTCGCCGCCGTCGAGCCGTTCGTGACGCTGGCGGTGCTGGCGCTGGTCACCCGCGCGCGCCGCACCCGCGTCGGCGCGCTGTGCTTCGCCGCCCGCGGATGAACGACGTGACGAACGCCGCCGACGCGCGCCGGCCGGGCACCGTCTGGTTCGTCGGCGCCGGCCCGGGCGACCCGGACCTGATCACAGTGAAGGGCCGCGCGCTGATCGAGCGCGCCGGCGCGGTGCTCTTCGCCGGCTCGCTGGTCAGCGAGGCCGCGACGCGCTGGGCGCCGCCGGGCTGCGAGATCGCCGACTCGAAGGACATGACGCACGAGCAGATCGTCGCGTGGCTGATCGATCAGGCCTCGCGCCACGAGACGGTGGTGCGGCTGCAGACGGGCGATCCGGCGCTCTACGGCACGCTCACCGAGGCGGTGCAGCCGCTCGACGCCGCGGGCATCCCCGTCGCGGTGGTGCCGGGCGTGTCCTCGGCGCTCGCGTCGGCCGCCGCCGCGGTCGAGAGCCTGACGCTGCCCGAGGTGACGCAGAGCGTGATCCTCACCCGCGTCGAGGGCCGCACGCCGATGCCCGAGGGCGAGTCGCTGGAAGAACTCGCCCGCCACCACTGCACGCTGTGCATCTTTCTCTCCATCACGCTGCTGCACAAGGTGACGGCGGCGCTCGAATCTGCCGGCTGGTCGCCCGACGCGCCCATCCTCGTCGTGCACAAGGCCAGCTGGCCGGGCGAGGAAAAGATCATCCGCGGCACGCTCGCCGACATCCGCGCCCGGGTGCGCGAGGCCAAGGTGGTGAGCCAGTCGATGATCATCGCCAGCCCCGCGCTCGGCGCGCGCCACTGGCCCGAGCTGAAGAAATCCAAGCTCTACGACGCGGCCTTCACGCACCGCTTCCGCCGCGCGAGCGCCCCCAGCGCAAGCACCCCCACCGAGGAAACCCCATGACCGACACCATCCTGCTCGTGGGCCACGGCTCGCGCGAGACCTCGGGCAACGCCGAGATCGAGACCTTCGCCGACCAGTGGCGCACGAAGCACCCCGACTGGCGCATCGAGGTCTGCTTCATCGAGTTCGCCGAGGTGATGCTCGACGCGGGGCTCGCGCGCGCGGCGGCCGGCTCGCGCCGCGTGCTCGTCGTGCCGCTGATCCTCAACGCCGCGGGCCACGTGAAGATGGAGATCCCCGAGCACATCGAGGAAGCGCGCGCCGCGCACCCGGGCGTGGAATTCCTCTACGCGCCGCACCTCACCGCCTGCGACCCGATCCTCTCCATATTGAAACGCCGGCTGAGAAAGGCGATGGCCAGCCTCGACATGCCCGACCCGACCACCACCGGCGTGGTGCTGCTCGGCCGCGGCTCCTCGGACCGGCAGGCCAACGGCGAGGTCGCGAAGATGGCGCGCTGGCTGATGGAGGAGAGCGACCACGAGCTGGTGGACATCGCCTTCACCGGCATCACCTGGCCGCGGCTGGAGCGCGCGGTGCAGCGCCAGGTGCAGCTCGGCATGACGCAGGTCGTCGTGCTGCCCTACTACCTCTTCACCGGCACGCTGATCCAGCGCATCGGCCGTCAGGTCGAGAACCTGAAGCAGCAGTACCCGCAGGTGCGCTTCGCGAGCAGCAGCTACTTCGGCTTCGAGCCCGAGATTTTCAGTTTGCTCGACGAGCGCGTGAACGCGCTGCGTGCGGGCAAGGCCGGCGCCGCGATGGAGTGCGACGGCTGCAAGTTCCGCGAGTTCGCGCAGGAGCACGGGCTGGGGCACCACCATCACGGCGACGAGCATGCGCATGGCCCCGCCCACGCCCCTGCCCATGTTCACGTCCATGCGCCCGCAGCCCCTGCGCACGGCGCGGCGGCCTGCGGAGCAGCCGCCGCGTGCGGCCACGCCGGTCCCGGCTGCGGGCACGGGCACGATCACGCGCATGACCACGATCACGACCACGCGCACCCTCACGCCCCCGCCACCGCATGAGCACGCCCGCCCTCCCCGCCGCGGTTGACACCGCGGCCAACACCGTCACCGAGCAGCTCACCGCCGCCGGCCGCGCGATCGAGCACGACTCCTTCGCGGTCATCGACCGCGAGGTCGGACCGCACCGCTACGACGCCGGGCAGTGGCCGGTGGTGCGGCGCATGATCCATGCCAACGCCGACTTCGACTTCAACGGCCTGACCGACTTCCACCCGCAGGCGGTCGAGGCCGGCATCGCCGCGATCCTGCGGCGCGGCACGCCCGTCGTCGCCGACGTCGAGATGATCTGCGTCGGGCTGTCGGCGCCGCGCCTCGCGCACTTCGGCATGAGCACGCACCAGTACATCAGCGACGCCGACGTGATCGCCGACGCGCGTGCGCAGGACACGACGCGCGCGGTGCAGGCGATGCGCAAGGCACACCGGCTCGGCAGACTCGACGGCGCGATCGTCGGCATCGGCAATGCGCCGACGGCGCTGATCGAGCTGGTGCGGCTGATCCGCGAGGAGGGCGCGCGCCCGGCGCTGGTGGTCGGCATGCCGGTCGGCTTCGTGTCGGCGGCCGAATCGAAGGACCTGATGGCCGAGGTCGCCGAGGTGCCGTGGATCGTGATCCGCGGCCGCAAGGGCGGCTCGACGCTGGTGGTCGCGGCGATCCACGCGCTGCTGGGCCTGGCCGAGGCGCGCGAGAAGCAGGTCGAGGCGGCCGTGCGGGAGCCCGCGCGGCCATGATGGAGAAGACGCAGCGCAAGGGCACGCGCACCGGCTTCACGACCGGCGCCTGCTCGGCCGCCGCGGCACGCGCCGCCGCGCTCGGGCTGGTGAGCGGGCGGGTGCCGGACGCCGTGGACTGCCTGCTGCCCAACGGCCAGACGGTGCGCTTCGCGGTGGCGGACGGCCGCTGCGACGGCACGCATGCGCACGCGATGGTGATCAAGGACGCCGGGGACGATCCGGACTGCACCGACGGCGCGCACCTGACCGCCGACCTGCGGCTGCTGCCCGAGCGGCCCGGCGAGGTGCTGCTCAAGGGCGGCGAAGGCGTGGGCACCGTGACGCTGCCCGGCCTCGGGCTCGAGGTGGGCGGCCCGGCCATCAACCCGGTGCCCCGGCGCAACATCGAGGACAACGTGCGGGCCGCCGCCGCGCCGCTGCTCGACGACGCGGGGCTGGAGGTGACGATCTCGGTGCCGCAGGGCATCGAGATGGCGAAGAAGACGCTCAACGCGCGGCTCGGCATCCTCGGCGGCATCTCCATCCTCGGCACCACCGGCATCGTCAAGCCCTACTCCACCGCCGCCTACCGGGCCAGCGTGGTGCAGGGCGTCGAGGTCGCCGCCACCCAGGGCCACGGCACCGTGGTGCTGACCACCGGCGGGCGCACCGAGAAGTTCGTGATGCAGGAGCTCGCGCACCTGCCGCCGCCGTGCTTCGTGCAGATGGGCGACTTCCTGCGCTACGCGCTCGACACCGCGGTGCAGCACGGCCTCCGGCAGGTCGTGATCGGCGCGATGGTCGGCAAGCTCACGAAGATCGCGCAGGGCGAGACGATCACGCACGCCAACCGCGCCGAGGTGGACACCGGGCTGCTGGCGGAACTCGCCACCGGCATCGGCGTGCCCGCCGAGGTCTGCGCCGAGATCGCCGCCGCCGAGACCGCGCGCTTCGCGAGCGAGCGCATCGAGGCACTCGGTCTTTCACATGCTTTTCACCATGCCCTCGCGCAGCGCGCGATCCGCACCGTGACCCAGCGCTATCCCGGCCGTTTCCACATGCGCGTGCTGGTCTGCGATTTCGACGGCCGCAAGATCGCCGAGGCTTCCTCCGATGACTGAAGAACACCAAGACACCCGCCCGCCGCGCTGCCGCATCGTCGGCGTGCTCGACGACGGCGCGGCGAGCCTCGGCCAGGCAGCGCGCTCGGCGCTCGCGCAGGCCGACCTCGTGATCGGCGCGCCGCGCACGCTCGCGCTGCTCGAACGCGACATCTCCCCCGAGGCCGAGAAGCGCGAGCTCGGCGCGCTCGCCGCGGTGGTCGAGGGCGTGCGCGAGGCGCAGATGCGCGGCCTGCGCTGCGTCGTGCTCGCCACCGGCGACCCGCTGTGCCACGGCATCGCCGCCTACCTCGCCTCGCGCCTGTGCCTCGACGCGATCGAGGTGCTGCCCAACGTCTCGACGATCCAGCTCGCCTGCGCGCGCGTCGGCATGAGCTGGCAGGACCTGAGGATCGTCTCGATCCACGCGAAGGACGCGGGCGAATGGAGCGTCGGCGCCGACGCGCGCCACGGCCTCTACGCGCTGGCGCAGGCGCTGCGCCACAACGACCGCCTCGCGGTGCTGACCAGCCCCTTCAACACGCCCCAGCGCATCGCGCGGCTGCTGCTCGCCGAGGGCCTGGCCGGCGACTTCCGCATGGCGGTGGCCGAGCGGCTGTGCCAGCCGCAGGAGCGCATCCGCGCGGACCTCGACATCGCCGAGGCTGCGGAGACCGACTTCGCCGACCCGAACGTGGTGCTGCTGTGGCGCGACGCGCCGCGGCCGCGCCCGGTGCGCTTCGGCCTGCCCGACGCGGCGTATGAACAGCGCCAGCCCGACAAGGGCCTGATCACGAAGTGCGAGGTACGCGCGGTGTCGCTCGCGCGGCTGCAACTGCGCGAGGACAGCGTCGTCTGGGACATCGGCGCCGGCTCCGGCTCGGTGGGCCTGGAGGCGGCGCGCCTGTGCCCCCAAGGCCATGTGTACGCGATCGAGAAGAACGCGGACGACGTGGCGATCGCGGGCCGCAACCGCACGGCCTTCGGCTTGAGCAACCACACGCTGCTGCACGGCAAGGCGCCCGAGGGCCTGGAGCAGTGGCCCGACCCGGACGCGGTCTTCGTCGGCGGCTCGGGCGGCGAGCTCGCCGACTTGATCGCGCTGTGCCTGCGCCGGCTCAAACCCGGCGGCTGGCTGGTGATGAACTTCGTGACCCTGGAGAACCTCGCCGCCGCGACCGTGGCGCTGAAGGCCGCGGGCGTCGTCTGGGACGTGCTGCAGCTGCAGGCCGCGCGCAGCAAGCCCATCCTGCACATGCACCGCATGGCGGCCGAGAACCCGGTGTGGATCGTCTGCGCGCAGGCCGGCGCGAACTCCGAAGGAGACCCCGCATGAACACCCCACCGCTCGGCCGCCTCTACGGGGTGTCGCTCGGCCCCGGCGACCCGGAGCTGATGACGCGGCGCGCCTGGGCGCTGCTGCAGCGCAGCGACATGGTCTGGACCTGGCCGGTGCGCAGCACGAAGTCCGAGAGTTACGCGCTCGACATCGCGACGCGCGCCGGGCTCGTGCCGCCCGCGCGCCACGCCGCGCTGCTGTTCCCGATGACGCACGACGCCGAGAAGCTCGCGCGCCACTGGCTGCGCGCGGCCGAGACGGTGCTGGAGCTGCTGCAGGGCGGGCAGGACGTGCTCTTCCTGGTGGAGGGCGACGCCTCGACCTTCGCGACCTTCGGCTACCTCGCGCGCACGCTGCGCGGCCTCGCCCCCGAGGTGGAGGTCGAGGTGGTGCCGGGAGTGACCTCCTTCATCGCGTCCTGCGCCGAGCTGCGGTGGCCGCTCGCCGAGCAGGACGACACGGTCGCGATCGTGCCGGCGGCCTACGGCGTCGGCATGGTCGAGCGGCTGCTCGACGACTTCGACACGCTGGTGCTGATGAAGGTGAAACCGCTGCTCGACGACCTGATCGGGCTGCTGGAGCGCCGCGGCCTGATCGAGCACACCTGCTTCGTCGAGAAGGCCGGCTCGCCCGTCGAGCGCGTGGTGCGCGACGTGCGCACGCTGCGCGGCGAGAAGGTGAACTACCTGTCCCTGCTGATCGTAAAGAACCCGGCGCGCGTGCGCGGCGAGCGCGTCAAGGGCTGCAAGAAGAAGACGAGCGAGCCGGCAGTGGCCGGGGAAGAGGAAATCCATGAGTGAGAACCACGGCAGCCCGGTGCGCGTCGCGCTGGTCGCGATCACGAAGCACGGCGCGCAGCAGGCAGCGCAGCTTGCGCGCGCGCTGCCGCAGGCGGCGATCTGCAGCGCGGCGAAGTTCGCGCCGGCCTTCGAGGGCCTGCCCAACCAGCTTCGCTCTTACGAGGGCGCGCTGCGCGACGAGATCGGACCCCTCTTCGAAGCCTACGACCAAATCGTGTTCTTCGTCTCGCTCGGCGCGGTGGTGCGGCTGATCGCGCCGCACCTGAAATCGAAGGACGAGGACCCGGGCGTGATCGTCGTGGACGACGCCGGCCAGTTCGTGATTCCCGTGCTGTCGGGCCATGTCGGCGGCGCCAACGCGATGGCCGAGCAGGTCGCGGCGCTGATGCGAGCCACGCCGGTGCTGACCACCGCGTCGGACGTCGGCAAGACGATTCCGGTGGACATCCTCGGCCGCGAGCTCGGCTGGCGCGTCGAGGCGCCGAAGCTCAACGTCACGCGCGTGTCGGCCCATGTCGTCAACGGCGAGCCGATCGCCGTGGTGCAGGAGGCGGGCAGCCCGCACTGGTGGACCCGCCCCACCCCGCTGCCCGCCAACATCCATCTTTTCAACAGCTTCGCCGACGTGGACCTCGGCCGCTTCGCGGCGGTGCTGTGGATCACGCACGCCGAGATCGACGCGGCGCGCTGGCAGCAGCTGCACGAGCGGCTGGTGGTCTACCGCCCGCCGCAGGAAGCCGCCGCATGAGCGCACGCCTCCCCGGCGTCGCGCTCGGCATCGGCTGCGACCGCGGCACGCCGCTCGCGACGCTGCAGGCCGCGCTCGACGAGGCGCTCGCACTTGCAAATCTCACCCGCGCCGACGTGCGCGCGCTCGCGAGCATCACCCTCAAGGCCGACGAGGCCGGGCTGCTCGCGCTCGCGCAAGCGCACGGCTGGCCGATCACCTTCTACCCCGCCGAGCAGCTCGCCGAGGTGCCGGTGCCGAACCCGTCGGAGACCGTGCGCCGCCACACCGGCACGCCCTCGGTGTCCGAGGCCGCGGCGCTGCTCGCAGCCGGCGCCGGCATCGACGCGCTGCTGGTCGAGAAACACCGCCACCGCGGCCCAGACGGCCGCAACGCCACCGTCTCCATCGCAAGGATTCCCCATGACTGACTCTTCCGGCGCCGTCTCCGGAGCCCCCGCCACCGCCCCGCTCGGCAAGATCATGCTGGTCGGCATCGGCCCCGGCAGCACCGAGCACATGACGCAGCGCGCCCGCGACGCGATCGCCGAGGCCGACACCATCATCGGCTACGTCACCTACATCAAGCTCGTCGCCGACCTGATCGGGGGCAAGGAGGTGATCCGCAAGTCGATGACGGAAGAACTCGACCGCGCGATCGAGGCCTACGAGCGCGCCAAGGCCGGCAAGAAGGTGGCGCTGGTCTCCTCGGGCGATGCCGGCGTCTACGGCATGGCGGGCCCCACCTACGAGGTGCTGTTCCAGGCCGGCTGGACGCCCGACTCGGGCATCGAGGTCGAGATCGTGCCCGGGGCGTCGGCGCTCAACAGCTGCGCGGCGCTGGTCGGCGCACCGCTCACGCACGACTTCTGCGCGATCTCGCTGTCGGACCTGCTCACGCCCTGGCCGGTGATCGCGCGCCGGCTCGACGCGGCGGCCGCCGCCGACTTCGTCGTCGCGCTCTACAACCCCAAGAGCGGGCGGCGCACGCGCCAGATCGTCGAGGCGCAGCGCCTGTTTCTGCGCCACCGCCGCGCCGACACGCCGGTGGCCATCGTGAAATCCGCCTACCGGCGGCGCGAGCGCATCGAGTTCACGACGCTCGACCGCATGGCCGAGGCCGACATCGGCATGCTGTCCACGGTGCTGATCGGCAACAGCAACACCTTCGTGCGCGAGGGCCGCATGGTCACGCCGCGCGGCTACGCGAACAAGTACGAGCTCGACAACGGCGGCGCGACGCGCGAGGGCGAGAAGCGCGGCCGCTCGCTCTCGACCGGCCTGCTCGGCTGGATCGAGGGCCTGCGCGAGGACCTGGCCGCCGGCGAGAGCCTCGCGGCGCTGGCCGAGCGCCACCGCCTGCCCGCCGACTACCTGGAGGCGGTGCTCGCCGACACCGACACTGGCGAGGACACGCCATCGACCGAGGAAGCGGGAGCCGAGGCGTGAGCGTGGCTGAAAAACCGAAGATCGGCGCCTACCGCCGCCACCTGCTGGTCTGCACCGGCCCGCGCTGCACGCAGGCGGGCGAGTCGCAGGCGCTGTTCGACAGCCTGGGCGAGAAGTTCAAGGCCGCGGGGCTGAACGACGGCGAGCTGCGCGTGAAGCGCAGCCGCGTGAGCTGCTTCGCCGCCTGCAAGGGCGGCCCGGTGATGTGCGTGCAGCCCGACGGCACCTGGTACTACGACGTGACCCCCGCGAACATGGACCGCATCATCGCCGAGCACCTCGTGGGCGGGCGGCCGGTGCAGGAGCTGGTCTTCCACCAGGGGCCGGGCGGCTGCGGCGGGGACTGAATCCCGCCCCCGCTCAGATCGACATCAGCTGCCGCACGCCGTCGGCTTCCATGTCGCGGCCGTGGCCGCGGCGGATCACCTCGCCGCGCTCCATCACGAGGTACTGGTCGGCGAGCTCCGCCGCGAAGTCGTAGTACTGCTCGACCAGCACGATCGCCATGCGGTCCTTGCCCGTGCCGTCCAGGCCCTCGTCCGCGAGGCGCCGGATCACGCGGCCGATGTCCTTGATGATGCTCGGCTGGATGCCCTCGGTCGGCTCGTCGAGCACGAGCAGCTTCGGGCCCGCGGCGAGTGCCCGCGCGATCGCGAGCTGCTGCTGCTGCCCGCCCGAGAGGTCGCCGCCGCGGCGGTGCAACATCTGCTTCAGGACCGGAAACAGCTCGAAGAGCTGCGGCGGGATCGGCGTGCTGCCGCTCTTGTAGGCCAGGCCCATGCGCAGGTTCTCCTCGACCGTGAGCCGGCCGAAGATCTCGCGGCCCTGCGGCACGTAGCCCACGCCCTTCCTGACGCGCTCGTAGGGGCTGTCGCGCGTGATGTCGCCGCCGTCGAGTTTCACCGTGCCGGTCTTCACCGGCACCACGCCCATCAGGCTCTTGAGCAGCGTCGTCTTGCCGACGCCATTGCGGCCGAGGATCACGGTGACCTCGCCGGCCCTCGCGTCCAGGCTCACGTTGCGCAGGATGTGCGAGCCGCCGTAGTACTGGTTGATGCCTTCGATCTTCAGCATGTCGTGCTCCTTCAGCGGCCCAGGTAGACCTCGACGACCTTCTCGTTCGCCTGCACGTCGGCCAGGCGCCCCTCGGCCAGCACGCTGCCCTCGTGCAGCACCGTGACGGTCTTGTGCCCCTCGGTGAGCTGGTCGACGAACTTCATGTCGTGCTCGACCACCACCAGCGAGTGCTTGCCCTCCAGCGCCAGGAAGAGCTCGGCGGTGCGCTCGGTCTCCTCGTCGGTCATGCCGGCCACGGGTTCGTCCAGCAGCAGCAGCTTCGGGTCCTGCATCAGCAGCATGCCGATCTCGAGCCACTGCTTCTGGCCATGGCTCAGCAGGCCCGCGGTGCGCTGCGCCTCGTGCTTCAGGTGGATCAGCTGCAGCGTCTCGCCGATGCGGTCGAGCTGCTCGCCGGAGAGCCGGAAGAAGAGCGATGCGCGCACGCCCCGGTCGGCCTTGAGCGCGAGCTCCAGGTTCTCGAACACGGTCAGCTGCTCGTAGACGGTGGGCTTCTGGAACTTGCGGCCGATGCCGATCTGCGCGATCTCGTTCTCGCGCAGGCGCAGCAGGTCGATGGTCGAGCCGAAGAAGGCCTGGCCCGCGTCGGGCCGGGTCTTGCCGGTGATGACGTCCATCATCGTGGTCTTGCCTGCGCCGTTCGGGCCGATGATGCAGCGCAGCTCGCCGGCGCCGATGTTGAGGCTGAGCTTGTTGAGCGCGCGAAAGCCGTCGAAGCTGACCGTGATGTCGTCGAGGTAGAGGATCGCGCCGTGAGCCACGTCCAGCTCGCCCGGCCGCACCACGCGTCCGTAGCTCGCGCCGGAGGCGCCGGTGGAGGCCGCCTTCCTGCGCTCGTGCTCGGCCAGCGCCTGCGCGCCGGCCTCCATCAGGTCGGGCGTCATGCGTGCTCCTCCTTCTTGAACTTGCGGAACAGGCCGACGATGCCCTGCGGCAGAAACAGCGTCACCGCGATGAAGAGCGCGCCGAGGAAGTAGAGCCAGAACTCGGGAAACGCCACCGTGAACCAGCTCTTGGCGCCGTTGACGAAGAAGGCGCCGACGATCGGGCCGATCAGCGTCGCGCGCCCGCCCACCGCCGCCCACACCGCGATCTCGATGCCCGCGGCCGGCGACATCTCGCCCGGGTTGATGATGCCGACCTGCGGCACGTACAGCGCGCCGGCGATGCCGCACATCACGGCCGAGAGCGTCCAGATCGACAGCTTGTACCAGAGCGGGTCGTAGCCGGTGAACATCACGCGGCTTTCGGCGTCGCGGATCGCCTGCAGCACGCGGCCGTACTTGCTGTTGACGATCCAGCGCGCCATCAGGAAGAAGCCGATCAGGGTCAGGCCGGTGAGCACGAACAGCGTCATGCGCATCGACGGCGTGGCCAGTGGCAGGTCGAGGATGCGCTTGAAGTCGGTGAAGCCGTTGTTGCCGCCGAAGCCGGTCTCGTTGCGGAAGAACAGCAGCATCGCCGCATAGGTCAGCGCCTGCGTGATGATCGAGAAGTACACCCCCTTGATGCGCGAGCGGAAGGCGAAGAAGCCGAACACGAAGGCGAGCAGGCCCGGCACCAGCACCACGAGCAGCATCTGCCCCAGGAAGGAGTCGCTCAGGGCCCAGTGCCAGGGCAGCTCCTTCCAGTCGAGGAAGACCATGAAGTCCGGCAGGGCCGAGCCGTAGTTGCCGTCGGCGCCGATCTGGCGCATCAGGTACATGCCCATCGCGTAGCCGCCGAGCGCGAAGAACAGGCCGTGGCCGAGCGACAGGATGCCGGTGTAGCCCCAGATCAGGTCCATCGCGAGCGCGGCGATCGCGTAGCACATGATCTTGCCGACGAGCGTGACGTGGTAGTCGCTGAGGTGCAGCGCGCTGCCGGCCGGCACCGCGAGGTTCAGCAGCGGCACCAGCACCGTGACGGTGACGAGGGCGGCGAGCAGGCCGCTCCAGCTCTTCGGGCCGAGCAGCAGGCCGCGGCGCGGGCGCAGCGGGACGGGGGACGTGAGAACGGCGCTCATGCGGCGGCTCCTGGTGGGGAAACGGCGAAGGCCGGGAAAAACGGGAGGGGGTGCTTCGTCATGCTTCGGCGCTCCGGCCCTTCATCGCGAACAGTCCCTGCGGCCGCTTCTGGATGAAGGCGACGATCAGCACCAGCACGGTGATCTTCGCGAGCACCGCACCCGACCAGCCCTCCAGCAGCTTGTTGATCAGCCCGAGGCCCATCGCGGCGTAGACGGTGCCGGCGAGCTGGCCGACGCCGCCGGTGACGACCACCATGAAGGAGTCGACGATGTAGCCCTGGCCGAGGTCGGGGCCGACGTTGCCGACCTGCGACAGCGCGCAGCCCGCGAGGCCCGCGATGCCGGCGCCGAGCGCGAAGGCATAGGTGTCGACCCGCGCGGTGTTGACGCCGACGCAGGAGGCCATGCGGCGGTTCTGCGTCACGCCGCGCACGAACAGGCCCAGCCGCGTGCGCGAGATCAGCAGCGCGACGCCGACGAGCACCAGGGCCGCGAAGGCAAGGATCGCGATGCGGTTGTAGGGCAGCGTCAGGTTGCTCATCACCTGCACGCCGCCGCTGAGCCAGGACGGGTTCTCGACCTGCACGTTCTGCGCGCCGAAGATCGAGCGCACCGCCTGGATCAGGATCAGGCTGATGCCCCAGGTCGCGAGCAGCGTCTCGAGCGGCCGCCCGTACAGCCAGCGGATCACGCTGCGCTCCAGCGCCGCGCCGACGAGCGCCGCGGCGAGGAAGGACGCGGGGATGGCCGCGACGACGTACCAGTCGAACAGGCCCGGCAGGTGCTCGCGGAACAGCACCTGCACGAGGTAGGTGGCGTAGGCGCCGATCATCATCAGCTCGCCGTGCGCCATGTTGATCACGCCCATCAGGCCGTAGGTGATCGCGAGGCCGAGCGCCACGAGCAGCAGGATCGAGCCGAGGCTCGCGCCGCTGAAGAGCAGGCCGAGCCGGTCGCCCCAGGCCAGGCGCGACTCGACCGCGGCGAGCGACTTCTTCAGCTGCGCCCGCACGGCCGCATCGGTCTCGGCGTCCTCCGCGAGGCGCTCGAGCAGCAACGTGCGCGTCGAGGTCTCGCTGCTGGCGGCGAGCGCCCGCGCGGCCTCGAGCCGGCGCGTGGCCTCGGGCGCGGAGAGCAGCAGCGCCTCGCGCATCTGCTCCAGCTGCGCCCGCAGGCGGGAGTCGGTCTCGGTACGCAGGGCCTTCTCGATCGCCGGCAGCAGGCCCGCGTCGAGGTTCTCGCGCAGGTTCGCGACCGCCTGCGCGCGCTCGGCCCGGTCGGCGGAGAAGAGCTTGAGCGCGGCGAGCGCCGCCTCGATCTCGCGGCGCATGCGGTTGCTGTTGACGACCTCCTCGGCATCGGTCGGCAGCGCGGTCTCGGCGCCGCTCGCCGCGTCGGTGACGCGCGCGCCGCGCACGATCAGCACGCGCTCGCCCGCGACGCGGACCTCGTCGGCGAGCAGCGACTCGAGGAAGGGTTGCAGGCTCGCGTCGGCGCTGGCGGCGGCGGACTGCAGCGCCGCGATGCGCTCGTCGTTGTCGCCCGCGGCGATGGCCAGCGCCTGCGCGGGCGTGAAGGCGCGCGCGGGCAGCGCGGCCAGCAGCGCCAGCGCGGCGGCGAGCAGCGGAAGGAGGATGCGCAGGTGTCGGTTCACGGGTGGATCCCGGGGCCGGCCCTTCCGGGACGGCCCGCCAGTCGGTGAAGGCTTGCGCCTGCCGCGATGCGGCGCGGCAGGCGCAAGCCCGGGAGGGAAGCGGATTCAGCCGGCCGGCCCGTGGGGGCCGGCGGGCCTCGGCGCGAGGGTCAGAGCGACTTCTCGGGCACGTCCTTCTTCTTGTCGTTGCCGGGGATGTAGGGGCTCCAGGGGTTGGCGCGCACCGGGCCCTTGGTCTTCCAGACCACGTTGAACTGGCCGTCGGCCTTCACTTCGCCGATGAACACCGGCTTGTGCAGGTGGTGGTTCTTCTCGTCCATCTTGGCGAGGAAGCCGCTCGGCGCCTGGAAGGTCTGGCCGGCCATCGCCGCGATCACCTTGTCGGTCTCGGTGCTCTTGGCCTTCTCGACCGCCTGCTTCCACATGTGGATGCCGATGTAGGTGGCCTCCATCGGGTCGTTGGTCAGCGGCTTGTCCTTGTGGCCGGCGATGTTCTTCGCCTTCGCGTACGCGGCCCACTTCTTGATGAACTCGTCGTTGGCCGGGTTCTTGACCGACATGAAGTAGTTCCACGCAGCGAGGTGGCCGACGAGCGGCTTGGTGTCGACGCCGCGCAGCTCCTCCTCGCCGACCGAGAAGGCCACCACCGGCACGTCGGTGGCCTTCAGGCCCTGGTTGCCCAGCTCCTTGTAGAAGGGCACGTTCGAGTCGCCGTTGATGGTCGAGATCACCGCGGTCTTCTTCCCCGCAGCGGCAAACTTCTTGATGTTGCCGATGATGGTCTGGTAGTCGCTGTGGCCGAAGGGGGTGTAGGCCTCCATGATGTCGGCATCGGCGACGCCCTTGGACTTCAGGAACGCCCGCAGGATCTTGTTCGTCGTGCGCGGATAGACGTAGTCGGTGCCGAGCAGCACGAAGCGCTTGGCGCTGCCGCCGTCCTTGCTCATCAGGTATTCCACCGCGGGGATGGCCTGCTGGTTGGGCGCGGCGCCGGTGTAGAACACGTTCTTGCTGAGCTCCTCGCCCTCGTACTGCACCGGGTAGAACAGCAGGCCGTTGAGCTCCTCGAACACCGGCAGCACCGACTTGCGGCTGACCGAGGTCCAGCAGCCGAAGGTCACCGCCACCTTGTCCTGGCTGATGAGCTGCTTGGCCTTCTCGGCGAACAGCGGCCAGTTCGAGGCCGGGTCGACCACCACGGGCTCCAGCTTCTTGCCCATCACGCCGCCCTTGGCGTTGATCTCGTCGATCGCCATCAGCGCCACGTCCTTGAGCACCGTCTCGGAGATCGCCATCGTGCCAGACAGCGAATGCAGGATGCCGACCTTGATGGTGTCGGCGGCCAAGGCCTGCGAGCCGAAGGACAGCGCGGCGACGCCGAGGGCCACGGCGCTGAGGGACTTGCCGAAATGGCGGCGGGAAGAGTTCATGGAAGGGCGCTCCTGGGTGTGTCGGGTGAGGAAACCTCGGCCTTCGGCAGACCTCCTGTTGCAGGTCTTGCCGGGCACACACGCAGGTTACGGAGCCCCTCTGTTCCGACCAATACGCCGGATGGCGTAGGTCGGCGCCGCCGCGGGCGGCAGGGGGACTTCAGCCCGCCACGTCCGGGCGCAGCTGCCGCACCCGCTCCATCGCCCGGCCGGCCGCCGCGGTGCGCGTCTCGACGCCGAGCTTGGCGAACACGTGCTCCAGGTGCTTCTTCACGGTGGCCGGGCTCATGCCGAGGATGTCGCCGATGTCGCGGTTGATCTTGCCCTTGGCGACCCAGTAGAGCACCTCGGCCTCGCGCGCGGTGAGCCGGAAGGCGGCGCCGAGCGCCTCGATCAGCGCCGCGTCCGAGCTCTCGCGCATCACGATCAGCCACTCGTCGTCGCCGCTTTGCTCGTGCAGCCGGAAGATCAGGCGCCGGGCCCCCTGCACGATGGTGAGCGGCGGCGGCTCGGTGGCCGTCGCCGCGGCCTGCGCCGCATGCGTCTGCAGCCAGTCAAGCACCGCGGCCGGCGTCAGCGGCGCCTCGGTGCCGAAATAGTCGTGCAGCAGCCGCCGCGCCAGCGGCGTGTGCCACACCAGCCGGCCGTCGCTCGCGCGGATCGTGATCGTCGCGTGGCCGAAGGCGTCGAGCGCATTGCGCGCCTGCCGCGCCTGCCGCGCACCTTGCATGTGCGCAGCGATGCGGGCAAGCACCTCGGTGGTGCGCACCGGTTTGGTGACATAGTCGACGCCGCCGGCGGCGAAGGCCGCGACGACATGCTCGGTCTCGGTCAGCCCGGTCATGAAGACGATCGGGATGTGCGCGGTGAGGGGATCGCCCTTGAGGCGGCGCGCGACCTCGAAGCCGTCGAGGCCCGGCATCACCGCGTCGAGCAGCACGATGTCGGGCCGCGCCTGCGCGGCGCGCTGCAGCGCGCTCGTGCCGTCGGTGGCGACGAGCACGGTGTAGCCCGACTCGTCGAGCGCGTCGTGCAGCACCGCGAGGTTGTCGGGCACGTCGTCGACGATCAGCACCACGGGGGCGCTGCCGCGTTCAGGGAGTCGGTTCGTCGGCATGGCGGGCGCGGCGCAGCAGGAGCGCGATGGTGTCGAACTGGAACTGGCGCGCGAGGCCGCGCAGCTGCGCCGCGAACGCGGCGCTCTCGGGCTCGGCGGCCTCGATGTCGTCGAGTTTCTTCATGATGCCGCGAAGGTAGCCGAGTTCGACCAGTTCGGCGAGCGCGCGCAGATGGGGCTCGGACGGCGCCCGCAGTTGCGGCGCGGCCGGCGCGGCGGCTGCGGCCGGTGCCGCCGCGGGCGCCTCGATCCACTGCAGCGCGAGGCGCCGGCCGAGCCAGTCGAGCAGCTCGGCCACGCGCACCGGCTTGACGAAGAAGTCCTCCGGCGCGATGCCGGCGTCGTTGTCCAGGCCCTTGTCGAAGGCGTTGGCCGACACGATCGCCGCCGGCGCCTCGCTCGCGCGTTCGCGGCGGATCGTGCGCAGCGTCTCCCAGCCGTCGATGCCCGGCATCGCGAGGTCCATCAGGATCGCGTGCGGCTCGAGCCCGTCGCGCAGCAGCGCCAGCGCCTCGTGCCCCGAGGCCGCCTGCGCGATCTCGAAGCCGAGCGGCTGCAGCACGCTCACGAGCAGGCCGCGGTCGGCCTCCTCGTTGTCCACCACCAGGATGCGCCGGCGCGCGCCGGCGTAGCCCGCGCGCGCGCGGCGCGCCGGGCCCGGCGCCGGCATCGCGAGGCGGGTGCCGGGCAGGTAGAGCTTGACCGCGAAGCAGGTGCCGACGCCCGGCGTGCTGCGCACCGTCATCTCCCCGCCCATCAGGTCGGTGAGCATCTTCGCGATCGTGAGCCCGAGCCCGGTGCTGCCGGCCGGCGCGCCGGTCGCGGCCGAGCCGCGCACGAAGGGCTCGAAGATGCGCGCGAGTTCCTCCGGGCCCATGCCGGGGCCGGAGTCCTCGATCTCGAAGCGCGCCATCTCGCCCGAGTAGTGCAGCCGGAACAGCACCTGCCCCTCGCTCGTGAACTTGACCGCGTTGCCGAGCACGTTGATCAGGATCTGGCGCAGCCGCCGCTCGTCGGCGCGCACCGCCTCGGGCGGCGTGCCGGTGAAGGCATGCCGGAAGGCGATCCCCTTGGCCGCCGCCTGCTGCTCGAACAGGCGCACGAGCTCGTGCAGGCAGTCGACGAAGCGCATCGGCCGCACCTCGAGCGCGAGCTTGCCGCTCTCGATGCGCGCGATGTCGAGCGTGCCCTCGATCAGCGACAGCAGGTGGTCGCCGCCGCGGCGGATCACGCGCACCGCCTGGCGGCGGTGGGCCGGCATCGCCTCGTCCTCGTCGAGCAGCTGCGCGTAGCCGAGGATGCTGTTGAGCGGCGTGCGCAGCTCGTGGCTGATCGTGGAGATGTAGCGGCTCTTGGCCTGGTTGGCCGCGTCGGCGGCGCGCTTGGCCTGCTGCAGCTGCTCGTCGGTGCGGCGGTGCGACTCGATCTCGCGCATCAGCAGGTGCGTCTGCCGGTTCGACTCCTCCTGCGCCACCTCGCGGCTGCGCAGCGTCAGCACCAGCCACCATGCGAAGGTGCCCGCCACCAGCAGCAGCGCGGCGTAGGCCTTCACGAAGCCCGTCTTCAGCGGCCCGGCCAGCGCCTCGCCGGCCTCGCCGAGCGCGCGCAGCTCCTGGTCGTAGAGCAGCGCGAACAGCAGCGCGAGCAGCGGCGCGATCGCCGCCATCAGCAGCAGGTAGTGGCCGAGCCCGGTGTCGAGGTAGGGCTGCATGCGGCGCGGCAGCAGGCGCGCGAGCAGCGCGCTCCATTGCGCCGACAGCCGCGCCTCGGGCTTGCACAGGTCGTGGCAGCGCGCGTCGAGCGTGCAGCACAGCGAGCAGATGAAACCCTGGTAGGCGGGGCAGTGCGCCATGTCGCCCGCGTCGTAGTCGCGCTCGCAGACGGTGCAGCGGCGCAGGCCGTAGCGGCCCTCGGGCGGCGGCTCCTGCGCCGCGGCGGCGCCGGCAGGCCGCGCCGGCGGCATCGGCTGGCGCGCGAGGTAGTAGCGCCCCCCGGTGGCCCAGGCGATCAGCGGCGACGCGACGAAGGCGGTGACGAGCGCGATCAGCGCCGAGAAGGCCTGTGCCGTCGCGCCGAAGAAGCCCAGGTGCGCGGCCACCGACAGCAGCGAGGCGATGCCCATCGCGCCGACGCCGACCGGGTTGACGTCCCACAGGTGCGCGCGCTTGAACTCGATGCCGCGCGGCGACAGGCCCAGCGGCTTGTTGACGACGAGGTCGGCGACGACGGCCATCATCCACGAGATCGCGATGTTCGAGTACAGCCCGAGCACGCGGCCGAGCGCCTGGAACACGTCGAGCTCCATCAGCACCAGCGCGATGAGGATGTTGAAGAGCATCCACACCACGCGGCCCGGGTGGTGGTGCGTGAGGCGCGAGAAGAAGTTCGACCACGCGAGCGAGCCCGCGTAGGCGTTCGTGACGTTGATCTTCAGCTGCGACACGACCACGAACAGCGCGGTGGCCGCGACCGCCCAGCCGAGGTTCGGGAAGACGTACTCCCACGCGGCGAGGTACATCTGGTTCGGGTCCACCGCGCGCGCCACCGGCACCAGGTGGCTGATCGCGAGGTAGGCGAGCAGCGCGCCGCCGAGCATCTTGACGACGCCGAGCACCACCCAGCCCGGCCCGCCGATCAGCACCGCGGTCCACCAGCGGGCGCGGTTCGCGGCCGTGCGCTCGGGCATGAAGCGCAGGTAGTCGGCCTGCTCGCCCATCTGCGTGATCAGCGCGATGCCGACCGTCATCGCGGCGCCGAACAGGCGCAGGTCGAACACCCCGCCCTGCCCGCCCTCGCCCGGATAGCCGGCCAGCCGCGCGACGAGGCCCGGGTCCTCGCGCAGCACGAAGACGTAGGGCACGACCAGCAGCACGAGCCACAGCGGCTGCGTCCAGACCTGCAGCCGGCTGATGGTCGAGACGCCGTGCGTGACGAGCGGGATCACCACCAGCGCGCACAGCAGGTAGCCGAGCGCGGGCGGCACGTCGAAGGCCAGCTCGAGCGCGTAGGCCATGATGGCCGCCTCGAGCGCGAAGAAGATGAAGGTGAAGCTCGCGTAGATCAGCGAGGTGATGGTCGAGCCGATGTAGCCGAAGCCGGCGCCGCGCGTGAGCAGGTCCATGTCGACGCCGTGGCGCGCCGCGTAGACGCTGATCGGCAGCCCCGCGAGGAAGATCAAGAGGCCGGTGGCGACGATGGCCAGCGCGGCATTGACGAAGCCGTACTGCACCAGCAGCGTCGCGCCGACCGCCTCGAGCACGAGGAAGGACGCGGCGCCGAAGGCGGTGTTGGCCACGCGCAGCTCGGACCAGCGGCGGAAGGAGCGCGGCGTGAAGCGCAGCGCGTAGTCCTCCATCGTCTCGCGCGCGACCCAGGCGTTGTAGTCGCGCCGCACCTTGACGACGCGCTGCACCGCGTCCTCGGGCGCGACGGGCTCGGTGCGCGGCGGCTGCCAGGAAGAGGACGAGGGTGGGGTCGGGAGGGGATCGGAAGAGGACATGCGCAAGGAAAGGCGTTCGGGCGCGGTCGGCCGCGCCCCCGCCCCCGTACGCAAGCCCTGCGCCAGCCCCGGGGCACCGTTCACCCGGCGGGGCCGGGCCGCCGGGCAACGTTCAGGCCGGGTCGAGCGGCGGCATGTTCGGCGGCAGCTGCACCGGCCGCGCGCGCCAGATCTCCTGCGCGTACTGCGCGATCGTGCGGTCCGACGAGAAGGGCCCCATGCCGGCGACGTTGAGCAACGCCTTGCGCGTCCACGCGTCCGCGTCGCGGTAGAGCGCGTCGACGCGCTGCTGCGTCTCGACGTAGCTCTCGTAGTCGGCGAGCAGCAGGTAGTGGTCGCCCCAGTTCACGAGCACGTCGTAGATCTGCTGGAAGCGGCCCGGCTCCTCGGGGCTGAAGAGGCCGTCGCGGATCGCGTCGAGCGCGGCGCGCAGCGCCGGGTTGCCCTCGTAGATCGCGCGCGGCTGGTAGCCCGAGGCGCGGATGTCGGCCACCTGCTCCGTGGTGTTGCCGAAGATGAAGATGTTGTCGGCGCCGACGTTCTGGAGGATCTCGACGTTGGCGCCGTCGAGCGTGCCGATCGTGAGCGCGCCGCCGAGCGAGAGCTTCATGTTGCCGGTGCCCGAAGCCTCGGTGCCGGCGGTGGAGATCTGCTCCGACAGGTCGGCCGCCGGGATGATCAGCTCGGCCAGGCTCACGCTGTAGTTCGGGATGAACACCACCTTCAGCCGGTCGCCGACGCGCGGGTCGTTGTTCACGGTGCGCGCGACGTCGTTGATCAGCTTGATGACGAGCTTGGCCATGTGGTAGGCCGAGGCCGCCTTGCCGGAGAACACCACCACGCGCGGTACCCAGTCGGCCTGCGGCTCGGCGAGGATGCTCTGGTAGCGCGTCACGACGTGCAGCACGTTGAGCAGCTGGCGCTTGTACTCGTGGATGCGCTTGACCTGCACGTCGAAGAGCGCGTCCGGGTTCAGCGTCACGCCGAGGTGCTGCTGCACGTACTGCGCGAGCCGCTCCTTGTTCTCGCGCTTGACGCGGCGGAAGGCGCCGCGGAAGGCCGCGTCGTCGAGCGAGCTGCGCAGCCCGGCGAGCTGGTCGAGGTTGCGCCGCCAGCCGCGGCCGATGCGCTCGTCGAGCAGCGCGGCCAGGCCCGGGTTGGCCTGCGAGAGCCATCTGCGGGGCGTGACGCCGTTGGTCTTGTTGTTGAAGCGCTCCGGGAAGAGCCTGGCGAAGTCGGCGAAGATCGACTGCTTCATCAGCTCCGAGTGCAGCTCCGAGACGCCGTTGACCGAGTGGCTCGCGAGCACCGCGAGGTAGGCCATGCGCACGCGGCGCTCGCCGTGCTCGTCGACGAGCGACAGGCGCTGCATCAGCCCGATGTCGTGGCCGAGCTTGTCGGTGACGACGCGCAGGAAGCGCGCGTTGATGTCGAAGATGATGCGCAGGTGGCGCGGAAGCACGCGCCCGAGCATGTCCACCGGCCAGGTCTCGAGCGCCTCGTGCATCAGCGTGTGGTTGGTGTAGCTGAAGACGCGCTGCACCAGCGCCCAGGCGTGGTCGAAGTCCTGCCCGTGCTCGTCGACCAGCAGCCGCATCAGCTCGGGGATCGCGAGCACCGGGTGCGTGTCGTTGAGGTGGATGCTGACCTTCTCGGGCAGCTGCTCGAAGCCGGTGTGCGTGCGCAGGTAGCGGCGCAGCAGGTCCTGCAGGCTGGCCGAGACGAAGAAGTACTCCTGGCGCAGGCGCAGCTCGCGTCCCGACAGCGTCGAGTCGTCCGGGTAGAGCACGCGCGAGACGTTCTCCGAGTGGTTCTTGCTCTCGACCGCGCCGAAGTAGTTGCCCTGGTTGAAGGCCCTGAGGTCGATCTCCTCGGTGGCCTTGGCCGACCACAGCCGCAGCGTGTTGGTGGCCTCGGTGCCGTAGCCGGGGATGATGGTGTCGTAGGCCATCGCCAGCACGTCGTCGGTGCCGACCCAGCGCAGCTTCTCGCCCTGCTGCTCGACGTGGCCGCCGAAGCGCACGCGGTACTGCACCTCGGGCCGCGGGAACTCCCAGGGGTTGCCGTGCGTGAGCCAGTAGTCCGGCGCCTCGACCTGGCGGCCGTCGATGATCTGCTGGCGGAACATGCCGTATTCGTAGCGGATGCCGTAGCCGAAGCCCGGGATGCCGAGCGTCGCCATCGAGTCGAGGAAGCAGGCCGCCAGGCGCCCCAGGCCGCCGTTGCCGAGCGCCGCGTCGGGCTCCAGGTCGACGAGGCCCGTCATGTCCACGTCGAGCTCGGCGAGCGCCTGCCGCACGGTGGGCATCATCTCGAGCGCGAGCAGCGCGTTGGAGAAGGTGCGCCCGATCAGGAACTCCATCGACAGGTAGTAGACGCGCTTGACGTCCTGCGCGTACTGCGCGCGCGTGGTCTTCATCCAGCGCTCGACGAGGCGGTCGCGCACCGCGTAGGCGGTGGCGTGCAGCCAGTCCTCGGGGCGCGCCGACACCGGGTCCTTGCCGACGGTGTACATCAGCTTGTTCGAGATCGCGCGCTTGAGCGCGGCGACGTCGCGCAGCGCGGGGTCGTACTGGTGTTCGAATTGGCTGAGATCGATCAAGGGTCACTCCCGCAAGGACGGCATCAGAGGATTTGGCGGTAGAGCGCGGCGTACTGCGCCGCGGCGGCGTCCCAGTCGAACGCCTGCCGCATCGCGTTGCGCTGCACCCGCTGCCACCACGCCGGCTCGTGGTACAGCGCGAAGGCGCGGCGCATGGCGGCCATATACGGCTCGAAGGCGAAGTCGCCGAAGACGAAACCGGTGGCGCGGCCCTCCATGACGTCCTCCAGCGTGGAGTCGTTCACGGTGTCGGCCAGGCCGCCGACGCGGCGCACCAGCGGCAGGCTCCCGTACTTCAGCCCGTAGAGCTGCGTCAGCCCGCAGGGCTCGAAGCGCGAGGGCACGAGCATCACGTCGGCACCGGCGTAGATGCGGTGCGACAGCGCCTCGTCGTAGCCGAGGCGCACCGCGACCGAGCGCGGCGTCGCGCCCGCCGCGTGGCGGAACGCCGCCTCCAGCGCCGCGTCGCCGCTGCCGAGCACGAGCAGCTGCCCGCCGCGCGCGAGCAGCCCGGGCAGCCCGTCGAGCACGAGCTGCAGGCCCTTCTGCTCAGTGAGGCGGCTGACCACCGCGAACAGCGGCGCGTCGGCGGCCGGCGCGAGCCCGAACTCGCGCTGCAGCGCCGCCTTGCACGCCGCCTTGCCCGAGAGGTCCTCGACGTCGTAGCGCGCCGGGATCAGCGCGTCGGTGGCCGGGTTCCACACCGTGTCGTCGACGCCGTTGAGGATGCCCGAGAGCTCGTGCCGGCGCGAGCGCAGCAGGCCGTCGAGCCCGCAGCCCTGCTCGGGCGTCTGGATCTCGCGCGCGTAGCTGGGGCTCACCGTCGTGAGCCGGTCGGCGTAGAACAGGCCCGCCTTCAGGAAGCCGAGCTGGCCGTGGAACTCCAGCCCGTCCATGCGGAAGAAGTCGCCGGGCAGCGCCAGCTCGCCGAAGTGGTGCGCCGCGAACATGCCCTGGTAGGCGAGGTTGTGCACCGTGAAGACGCTCGCCGCGACGCGGCGCCCGAGCGACTGCGCCGCCGCGCGCAGGTAGGCGGGCGCCAGCCCCGCGTGCCAGTCGTGCGCATGCACGAGCTCGGCCCGCCAGTAGGGGTCCAGGCCCTGCGCGAGCTGCGCCGCGAGCCAGCCGAGCAGCGCGAAGCGGCGGTGGTTGTCGCCGTAGGGGTTCTGCGCCGCGTCGGCGTAGGGGTTGCCGGGGCGGTCGTAGAGCTGCGGGGCGTCGATCACGTAGACGCCGACGCCGCCGCCCGGCGCCGGCATCGCCTGGTGCAGCAGCGCGGCCGTGCCCCAGGGCGTGTCGAGGCGCGCCACCGTCTGCAGCGCGCCCAGCCCGGCGCGGATCGCCGGGAAGCCGGGCAGCAGCACGCGCGCCTCGCAACCGTGGCGCGCAAGCGCCGCCGGCAGCGCGCCGCTCACGTCGGCGAGGCCGCCGGTCTTGAGCAGCGGCGCCATCTCGGCGCAGACATGCAGCACCCGCATCGGAGCCGCAGCGCTCACAGCTTCTCCAGCATCGGGCGCGTCACCAGCACGATGCCGTTCTCGGTGCGCTCGAAGCGCTGCGCGTCGAGCGCCGGATCCTCGCCGATCACGGTGCCCTCGGGAATCTCGCAGCCGCGGTCGATCACGACGCGGCGCAGCCGGCAGCGCCGCCCGATCGTCACCTGCGGCAGGATCACCGCCTGATCGATCTCGCAGAAGGAGTGCACGCGCACGTTGGAGAACAGCACCGAGTTCGACACGTTGGAGCCCGAGACGATGCAGCCGCCCGAGACCATGGTGTTGAAGGTGGAGCCGTTCTGGCCGTTGCGGTCGTGCGTGAACTTGGCCGGCGGCAGCTGCTCCTGGTAGGTCCAGATCGGCCAGTCGCGGTCGTAGATGTCGAGCTCGGGCGTGGTCGACGCCAGGTCGAGGTTGGCGGCCCAGAAGGCGTCGACCGTACCGACGTCGCGCCAGTAGTCCTTCGCTTCGGTGGCGGACTTCACGCACGACATCGAGAACGGGTGCGCCACCGCCTGCCCCTCGCGCACCGCGCGCGGCACGATGTCCTTGCCGAAGTCGTGCGCCGAGTCCGGGTTCGCGATGTCCTCCTCCAGCAGCCGGTAGAGGTAGTCGGCCTGGAAGATGTAGATGCCCATGCTGGCGAGCGCGGTGTCGGGGCGGCCCGGCATCGACGGCGGGTTGGCCGGCTTCTCGACGAAGTCGGTGACGTTGCGGTCGGCGTCGATCGCCATCACGCCGAAGGCGGTGGCCTCCTCGCGCGGCACCTCGATGCAGCCGACCGTGCAGCCCTTGCCGAGCCGCACGTGGTCCAGCAGCATGATGCTGTAGTCCATCTTGTAGATGTGGTCGCCGGCGAGCACGACGATGTACTCCGGCGGCGTGGTCGAGTTGCGGATGATGTCGAGGTTCTGGTAGACGGCGTCGGCGGTGCCGCGGTACCAGTGCTCCTCGTCGATGCGCTGCTGCGCCGGCAGCAGGTCGACGAACTCGTTCATCTCGTTGCGCAGGAAGCTCCAGCCGCGCTGCAGGTGGCGCAGCAGCGAGTGCGACTTGTACTGCGTCACGACGCCGATGCGGCGCAGCCCGGAGTTCAGGCAGTTGGACAGCGCGAAGTCGATGATGCGGAACTTGCCGCCGAAGTAGACCGCGGGCTTGGCGCGCCGGTCGGTGAGCTGCTTCAGCCGCGAGCCCCGCCCGCCGGCGAGGACGAGGGCGAGCGTGCGGCGCGTGATCTGGCGGGTCTGGCTGCTGGAGTGGGCTTGCATGAGGGGAGTCTCCTCTGTGGGTTCTGTACGGCTGGAGGATTCGTCGTTCAGGGGCGGCCGGCCGGGCCGCTCCCGGGCGCGCCCGGCGGCTGCGACAGCGCGAGCAGCAGGGTGTGCGGCGGCAGCAGGAGCTCGCCCCCGCGCCAGGCGCCCGGCGCCGGCTCGCCGCGCGCGTCGCCGCTGTCGAAGGCGGGCTGCCAAGCGGCGCCGGACGGCGGCGCGGGGGGCCGCAGGCGCACCTCGTGCGCGGACGGGTTGACGAGCAGCAGCGCCAGCGCGCCGTTTGCGGGCGCCTGCGGCGCGAGCCGGATCATCAGCGCGCCCTCGTCGTGGCGCTCCCAGTCGCCGTCGCGCAGCGGCTCGCCCCGGGGCGAGAGCCACTCGACGTCGGCGACGCCCCCCGGCTCCGGCGTGCCGGCGAGCCAGCGCGCCGGGCGCAGCGCGGCATGGTCGCGGCGCAGCGCGATCAGGCGCGCGACGCAGGCGCACAGGTCTGCGTCGGCGCGCGCCCAGTCGAGCCAGGTGGTCTCGTTGTCCTGGCAGTAGGCGTTGTTGTTGCCCCGCTGGCTGTGGCCGATCTCGTCGCCGGCGAGCAGCATCGGCGTGCCCTGCGACAGCAGCAGCGTCGCGAGCAGCGCGCGCTGCAGCCGCGCGCGCAGCGCCAGCACCGCCGGGTCGTCGCTCGGCCCCTCGACGCCGCAGTTCCAGCTGTGGTTGTGCGCGTGGCCGTCGCGGTTGTGCTCGCCGTTGGGCTCGTTGTGGCGGCGCTCGTAGCTGACGAGGTCGCGCAGCGTGAAGCCGTCGTGCGCGGTGACGAAGTTGACGCTCGCGCCGGGCGCGCGCGCGCGGCGGTGGAAGCTTGCGCTCGAGCCCGCGAAGCGCTGCGCGAAGGCGCCGCGCGTCGCGTCGCGGTCGATGCCGTGGTGCAGCCACTGGCTGCGCATCGTGTCGCGGTAGCGGTCGTTCCACTCCAGCCAGCCGGCCGGGAAGCTGCCGAGCTGGTAGCCGCCGGGGCCGCAGTCCCAGGGCTCGGCGATCCACTTCACGCGCGCGAGCACCGGGTCGGACTGCAGCGCGGCGAAGAAGCCGGCGGCGCGCGAGAAGTGCCCGTCCTCGCCGCGCCCGAGGATGGGCGCGAGGTCGAAGCGGAAGCCGTCGACGTGCATCTCCTCGACCCAGTGGCGCAGCGAGTCGATCACCAGCTGCACGACGCGCGGCTCGCCGAGGTTGAGCACGTTGCCGCAGCCGCTCCAGTTCACGTAGAGCGCCGGGTCGGCCGGGTCGAGCCGGTAGTACTGCGCGTTGCCGATGCCGCGGAAGGACAGCGTCGGCCCCAGCTCGTCGGTCTCGGCGGTGTGGTTGTAGACCACGTCGAGCACCACCTCCAGCCCGCGCGCGTGCAGCGCGCGCACCATCTCGCGGAACTCCGAGCGCGGCGTCGTGCCGGGCCGTCCGCTCCAGTAGCGCGTCTCGGGTGCGAAGAAGGCGATGCTCGAGTAGCCCCAGTAGTTCGACAGGCCGAGCTGCTGCAGCCGCGCCTCGTCGGCGCGGTGGTGCACCGGCAGCAGGCTCAGCGTCGTCACGCCCAGGCCCTGCAGGTGGTCGAGCAGCGCCGGGTGCGCGAGGCCGGCGTACGTGCCGCGCAGCGCCTCGGGCACGCCGGGATGCAGTGCGCTCGCGCCCTTCACGTGCAGCTCGTAGATCACCATCCGCTCGCGCGGCACGCCGGGCGCGCGGTCGCCGCCCCAGTCGAAGGGCTCGTCGACCACGCGCGCCTTCAGCGCCACCGCGGCGTTGTCGCGCGCGTCGGGACGGCGCCGGTCCTGCGGGTCGTGGCCGAGGTAGAGCGACAGGTCGCCGCCGTAGCGGCCGACCACCTCCCGCGCATACGGGTCGAGCAGGACCTTGGCCGGGTTGAAGCGCAGGCCGCGCTGCGGCGCCCAGGGGCCGTGGACCCGGTAGCCGTAGACCAGCCCCGGCGCGCCGCCGTCGAGCCGGCCGTGCCAGACGCCCTCGCTGCAGCCCGGCAGCGGCAGCCGCGCGCGCTCCTCGCGCCCCGCGTCGTCGAACAGGCACAACTCGACCGCGGTGGCCTCGGGCGCCCACAGCGCGAAGTTGATGCCACCGGGCTCGGGCGTGGCGCCGAGCGGGTGCGCGCGGCCGGGCTGCAGCGGGGGGAAGGCGTCCATCACGTCAGTCCATCGGCGCGAGCATCAGCGTCGCCAGCGGCGGCAGCGTCAGCACGATCGACTGCCCACGACCGTGCGCCGGCTCGGGGCGGGCCTCGAGCACGCCGTTGCCGACGCCGCTGCCGCCGTAGACCGCGGCGTCGGTATTGATGACCTCGCGCCAGCGACCGCCGCCCGGCACGCCGAGGCGCCAGCCCTCGCGCGGCACCGGGGTGAAGTTGCTGACGACGATGACGCTGCGGCCCTCGCGGTCCCACCGCGCGAAGGCGAGCACCGAGTGCTCTGCGTCCTCGTGCGACAGCCACTCGAAGCCCTGCGGCTCGCAGTCGAGGGCGTGCAGCGCCGGGAAGTGGCGGTAGACGTTGTTGAGGTCGCGCACCAACCGGCGCACGCCCTCGTGCCTCGGCTGCCCGGCGAGCTCCCACTGCAGCGCCGCGTCGGACTTCCACTCGTCCCACTGCGCGAACTCGCAGCCCATGAACAGCAGCTTCTTGCCCGGGTGGCCCCACATCCAGCCGTAGTAGGCGCGCAGGTTGGCGAAGCGCTGCCAGTCGTCGCCCGGCATCTTGCGGATGAGGGAGCCCTTGCCGTGCACCACCTCGTCGTGCGAGAGCGGCAGCACGAAGTTCTCGCTGAAGGCGTACATCAGCGAGAAGCGCATGCGGTCGTGGTGGTACTTGCGGTGCACCGGGTCCTGCGCCATGTAGGCCAGCGTGTCGTGCATCCAGCCCATGTTCCACTTGTAGTGGAAGCCGAGGCCTCCGCCGCGCAGGTCGTCCGTGGGCGGGCGGCTCACGCCGGGGAAGGCGGTCGACTCCTCGGCGATCGTCACCGCCTCCGGCCGCGTGACGCCGACCACGTGGTTCATGCGCCGCAGGAAGTCGATCGCCTCGAGGTTCTCGCGCCCGCCGAACTGGTTCGGCACCCACTCGCCCTCGCGGCGGCTGTAGTCGCGGTAGAGCATCGACGCGACCGCGTCCACGCGCAGCCCGTCGACGCCGAAGCGCTCGATCCAGTACAGCGCATTGCCGACCAGGAAGTTGCGGACCTCGCTGCGGCCGAAGTTGTAGATCAGCGTGTTCCAGTCCTGGTGGAAGCCCTCGCGCGGGTCGGCGTGCTCGAAGAGCGGCGTGCCGTCGAAGCGCGCCAGCGCGTGCGCGTCCTCCGGGAAGTGGCCCGGCACCCAGTCGAGGATCACGCCGAGGCCGGCCGCATGCGCCGCCTCGACGAAGGCGCGGAAGTCCTCGGGCGTGCCGAAGCGCGCGGTGGGCGCGTACAGGCCCGTGGGCTGGTAGCCCCAGGACGCGTCGAAGGGGTGCTCGTGCACCGGCAGCAGCTCCAGGTGCGTGAAGCCGAGGTCGCGCGCGTAGGGCACGAGCTGCTCGGCGAGCTCGCGGTACGTCAGCCAGCCGCCGTCGCCGTGGCGCCGCCAGGAGCCGAGGTGCACCTCGTAGATGCTCACCGGCGCGTCGAGCGCGTTGGCGCGCCGGCGCTCCTCGCTGCCGGCGCGCCCGGCGGGCAGACGCTGCACCACCGACGCGGTCCTGGGCCGCAGCTCGGCGCGGAAGGCGAAGGGATCGGCCTTGAGCAGCACCCGGCCGTCGGCGGCGAGGATCTCGTACTTGTAGAGGTCGCCCGGGCCGACCTGCGGCAGGAATATCTCCCACACGCCGCACTCGAGGCGCAGGCGCATCATGTGGCGGCGGCCGTCCCACTGGTTGAAGCCGCCGACCACCGAGACGCGGCGCGCGTTCGGCGCCCAGACCGCGAAGCGCGTGCCGGCGACGCCGTCGACCACCACCGGATGCGCGCCGAGCTGCTCATAGGGCCGGTGGTGCGTGCCTTCGGCCAGCAGCCAGGCGTCCATCTCGTTGAGCAGCGGGGGGAAGCGGTAGGGGTCCTCGATGTCGCTGCTGTGATCGCCCCAGTTCACGCGCAGCCGGTAGCCGAGGCGGTTGCGCCGCCGCGGCATCGCGCCCTCGAACACCGCGCTGTCGCCGAGGCGCTCGAGCGGCGCCAGGCGCCGGCCGGTGCGGTCGTCGACCACCTCGACGGCGTGCGCGCCCGGCAGCAGCGCGCGCACCACCAGCGCGCCCTCCTTGCCGTGCGGCCCCAGCACCCCGAAGGGGTCGCCGTGGGTGGCCGCCATCAGCGCCCCGATCTCTTCATCGCTCAGCATGTTTTCCAGTCGTCCGTGGCGGCGCGCGCGCCGCCGAGAAAGGTCAGGCACCTGCGGCGGGTGCGGACGCCCCGGTGTCGGGTCCGGCCGCCTCGTCGAACTCGCCGAAGAAGGCGCCGAAGGGCGGCAGGCTCATCGTGTCGCCAGCAAGGCGCGCGCCGGCCAGCGGCGCGTCGGGCAGCAGCGCGACGCTGCCGGCCCGCCAGCGCGCCGGCAGCGGCAGCCGCTGCGCGGCCGGGCCGAGGTTGAAGGCGAGCGCCAGCGTGCGCCCGTCCCCGGCGTGCGGCCGGCGCTCGAACAGCAGCAGCGGCTCGGGGGCGTCGACGAAGCGCAGGCCTCCGGTGCGCAGCGCCGGGCGGCCGCGCCGCCACGCGAGGAAGGCGCGTGCGAAGTGCAGCATCGACTGCGCATCGGCCTCCTGCGCGTCGACCGCCAGCGGCAGCTGCTCGGGCGACAGCGGCAGCCAGGGCTCGGCGCCCGGCAGGGTGAAGCCGCCCTGCGGGTCGGCGGCCGTCCAGGGCATCGGCGTGCGGCAGCCGTCGCGGCCCTTGAACTCAGGCCAGAAGGCCATGCCGTAGGGGTCCTGCAGCCGCTCGTAGGGCACGTCGGCCTCGGGCAGGCCGAGCTCCTCGCCCTGGTAGACGCAGACGCTGCCGCGCAGGCTCAGGAGCATCGCCCACAGCAGCCGCGTCTGCCGCAGGTCCGGCGCCGGTGCGCCCGCGGGCGCCCAGCGCGTGGCGACGCGCGGCACGTCGTGGTTCGACAGCGCCCAGCAGCCCCAGCCGCCGGTGCGCTCGAGCTCGGCTTCCAGCCCCCCGACCTGCTCGCGGATGTGCGCGGCCGAGCCGTCGCGCGTCAGCAGGCTGAAGCTGTAGGCCATGTGCAGGCGCTTGCCGCGCTCGGTGTAGGCGGCCATGATCGGCGGCGCGTGCTCGTCGCCGACCTCGCCGATGCTCGCCGCGCCGTACTCGTCGAGCACCGCGCGCAGCCGCTCCAGGAAGGCGAGGTTCTCGGGCCGGCTCTTGTCGTAGAGGTGGCGCTGCATCGCGTAGGGGTTGTCGGCCTGCACGGTGCTGACCTTGCCGCCCGCCTCGGCCGGCGGGTTGCTGCGCAGCTGCGCGTCGTGGAACTGGTGGTTGCTCGCGTCGAAGCGGAAGCCGTCGACGCCGCGCTCGCACCAGAAGCGCACCTCGTCGAGCAGCTGCCGCTGCACTTCCGGCTTATGAAAATTCAGGTCCGGCTGCGAGACGAGGAAGCTGTGCAGGTAGTACTGGCGCCGCCGCGAGTCCCACTGCCAGGCGCTGCCGCCGAACACCGACAGCCAGTTGTTCGGCGGCGTGCCGTCGGGCTGCGGATCGGCCCAGACGTACCAGTCGGCCTTTTCATTCGTGCGGCTGGCGCGGCTCTGCCGGAACCAGTCGTGCTGGTCGGAGGTGTGCGAGAGCACCTGGTCGATCATCACCTTGAGCCCGAGCGCATGCGCCTTCGCGATCACGCGGTCGAAGTCGGCGAGCGTGCCGAAGATCGGGTCCACGTCGCGGTAGTCGGCGACGTCGTAGCCGAAGTCCTTCATCGGCGAGCGGAAGAAGGGCGAGACCCAGATCGCGTCGGCGCCGAGCCGCGCCACATGCTCGAGCCGGGCCTCGATGCCCGGCAGGTCGCCGATGCCGTCGCCGTTACTGTCCATGAAGCTGCGCGGGTAGATCTGGTAGATCACCGCGCCGCGCCACCATTCGCTGCTGCTGTCGTTCTTCATCGTGGGCAGGATGCGCCTCCCGCTGCGCCTTGGGTCATGAGGGGTCGTCGCGACTCCTCGGACAGGTGCAGCAACTGTGCCACCCTGACACATCCCTCGGCAAGCCGGACCGCGCTGTGCCCGCGCACGCCGCCCTCTTCTGGTGCATCTACTGGCACCAGACTTGCTCATGCTCCCGCTCGACCGAAACGCGCCCTGATCGGGTGCATGCCCGAAGCCGGAGACGCCTCACCCATGGAACTGACCCCCCGCGAGAAGGACAAGCTGCTGATCTTCACCGCCGCGCTGCTCGCCGAGCGCCGCAAGGCGCGCGGCCTGAAGCTGAACTACCCGGAGGCGGTGGCGCTGATCAGCGCCGCGATCATGGAAGGCGCGCGCGACGGCAGGACGGTCGCGCAGCTGATGAGCGAGGGCCGCGAGGTGCTCACGCGCGCCGACGTGATGGAGGGCATCGCCGAGATGATTCCCGAGATCCAGGTCGAGGCCACCTTCCCCGACGGCACCAAGTTGGTGACCGTGCATCAGCCGATCGCCTGATCCCCGCCCTTCCCCGTCCCAACGCACCAGAACAGAGCATGAAAAAGATTCTCGCCGCGCCCCTCCTCGCCTGCCTGTCCCTCGCCGCGCACGCCCATGGCGGCCACGGCCTGCCGGGCGAGGCCCACTGGCATGCCACCGACAGCCTCGGCTGGATCGTGGTCGCCGCGCTCGCGGCCGGCGCCGTCTGGTTCTCGCGGAGGAAGTGATGATCCCGGGCGAACTGTTCACCGACGGCGCGGACCATGCGCTCAACCCGGGCCGCCGCACCGTGACGCTGGTGGTCGAGAACCGCGGCGACCGGCCGATCCAGGTCGGCTCGCACTACCACTTTGCCGAGACCAACGGCGCGCTCGGCTTCGACCGCGAGGCCGCACGCGGCATGCGGCTGAACATCGCCTCGGGCACCGCGGTGCGCTTCGAGCCGGGCCAGCAGCGCACGGTCGAACTCGTCGATTACGCCGGCGAGCGCCAGGTCTGGGGCTTCCGCGGCCTCGTGCAGGGAGCGCTGTGATGAGCAGGATCGGAAGACGCGCCTACGCCGAGATGTTCGGCCCGACCGTGGGCGACCGCGTGCGCCTGGCCGACACGGACCTCGTCATCGAGGTCGAGCAGGACTACACCCTGCGGGCCGGCGGCTATGGCGAGGAGGTGAAGTTCGGCGGCGGCAAGACGATCCGCGACGGCATGGGCCAGGGCCAGCGACCCAACGGCCCCGGCGCGGCCGACGCGGTGGACTGCGTGATCACGAGCGCGCTGATCGTCGACCACTGGGGCATCGTGAAGGCCGACATCGGCATCCGCGGCTCGCGCATCGCGAAGATCGGCAAGGCCGGCAACCCGGACGTGCAGCCGGGCGTGGACATCGTGATCGGCCCGGGCACCGAGATCGTCGCGGGCGAAGGCATGATCGTCACTGCCGGCGGCATCGACAGCCACATCCACTTCATCTGCCCGCAGCAGATCGAGGAGGCGCTGGCCTCGGGCGTCACGACGATGCTCGGCGGCGGCACCGGCCCGGCCACCGGGACGTTCGCCACCACCTGCACCCCCGGCCCCGAGAACATCTCGCGCATGCTGCAGGCGGCCGAGGCCTTCCCGATGAACCTCGGCTTCTTCGGCAAGGGCAACGCGAGCCGCCCCGACGCGCTGCGCCAGCAGGTCGAGGCGGGCGTGATGGGCATGAAGCTGCACGAGGACTGGGGCACCACGCCCTCGGCGATCGACACGTGTCTCTCGGTGGCCGAGGAGACCGACATCCAGGTCGCGATCCACACCGACACGCTGAATGAATCCGGCTTCGTCGAGGACACGATCGCCGCCTTCAAGGGCCGCACCATCCACACCTTCCACACCGAGGGTGCGGGCGGCGGCCATGCGCCGGACATATTGAGGGTGGTCGGCGAGGACAACGTGCTGCCCTCCTCCACCAACCCGACGCGGCCCTACACCGTCAACACCGTCGACGAGCACCTCGACATGCTGATGGTGTGCCACCACCTCGACGCCAGCATCGCCGAGGACCTGGCCTTCGCCGAGAGCCGCATCCGCCGCGAGACGATCGCCGCCGAGGACATCCTGCACGACCTGGGCGCCATCAGCATGTTCTCGTCCGACAGCCAGGCCATGGGCCGCGTCGGCGAGGTGATCCTGCGCTGCTGGCAGACCGCGCACAAGATGAAGCAGCAGCGCGGGCCGCTGCCGGGCGACGGCGCGCGCAACGACAACGCGCGGGTGAAACGCTACGTCGCAAAGCTCGCGATCAACCCGGCGCTCGCGCAGGGCATCGCGCACGAGGTCGGCAGCATCGAGGAAGGCAAGTGGGCCGACCTCGTGCTGTGGAAGCCGGCCTTCTTCGGCGTGAAGCCCTCGATCGTGATGAAGGGCGGCTTCATCGCACTGGCGGCGATGGGCGACCCGAACGCGAGCATCCCGACGCCGCAGCCGGTGCACTACCGGCCGATGTTCGGCGCCTTCGGCGGCGCGACCGCCCGCACCTCGCTCACCTTCCTGAGCCAGGCAGCGGTGGACGGGGGCGTGCCCGAGCGGCTCGGCCTGCGCAAGGCGGTCTCCGCGGTGCGGGGCTGCCGCAGCGTGAGGAAGTCCGACATGGTGCTCAACGGCTACGCGCCGAAGATGGAGATCGACGCCCAGACCTACGAGGTGCGCGCCGACGGGCAGCTGCTCGCCTGCGAGCCGGCGACGGTGCTGCCGATGGCGCAGCGCTATTTCCTGTTCTGACGCAGCGGCATCCGGCGACCCGGTTGACCCCGAGCGGGTCGCCGGGCATCGTCACGCCCTTCGCATCGAACTTCCCTTCACGCCCATGCTGACGATCAACAAACTCCTGCCCCGGGGCCGCGGCCTCTCCAGCGTGCTCCTCAAGCGCGCCGCGACGGTCGAGCTCGACTGGGACGTGCGCCAGAAGAGCCGCTTCGACGCCACCGACAGCCAGGGCCGCGCGCTCGGCGTGTTCCTGCCGCGCGGCAGCGTGGTGCGCGGCGGCGACGTGCTGGTGGCCGAGGACGGCTCGCTCGTGGTCGTGAAGGCCGCGCCGCAGCCGGTGCTGGTGGTGCGCCACTGCGCCTCGCACGGCTCGCCCTTCGACCTGATGCGCGCGGCCTACCACCTCGGCAACCGCCACGTGCAACTCGAGCTGCAGCCCGACCGCCTGCTGCTCGAACCCGACCATGTTCTGGCCGACATGCTGCGCCAGATGCACCTCGAGGTCTCGGAGGAGCGCTCGGCCTTCGAGCCCGAGGGCGGCGCCTACGGCGCGGCCGGCGGCGGACACGGCCACTCGCATGGGCATTCGCACGAACATGCGCACACCCACGCGCAGGGCGCTGCGCACGAGCACGGCCCGGGCTGCGGGCACGACCATGCGCACGCGCCCTCCGTGGCCTACGCCGCAGCCCCCCCGGCACCGCGCGGCAAGCCGCTGGGCATCGCGGTGAGCTCCGCGCCGGCGCCGCACGTGCACGGTCCCCACTGCTCGCACGGGCACGATCACTGATGCCGCGCGTGCTGGAGGCCGAGCGGCCCTTGACGGGTGCGGCGCTGCTGCAGCTGATGTGGCTCGCGTCGCCGTCGCTGCCGGTGGGCGGCTTCAGCTACTCCGAGGGGCTGGAGGCGGCGGTCGAGTCCGCCCGGGTGGCGAACGAGGCGCAGGCGCGCGACTGGCTGCGCGCGCAGCTCGCGCTGAGCCTCGCGCGCTGCGACCTGGCGGTCGTGGCGCGCGCCTTCGCCGCCTGGCGGCGCGGCGACTTCGCACGCGTCACGGAACTCAACGACTGGATCGTGCAGACGCGCGAGACCAGCGAGCTGCGGCTGCAGGCCGAGCAGATGGGCCGCTCGCTGGCGGAATGGCTCAAGAACGGCAGCTCGGGCAGCGACCCCCGCATCGCGCGGCTCGCCGCGCTGAAGCCGGCGCCGACCTGGCCGGTGGCCTTCGCGCTCGCCGCCGCGCTCACGCCCGCGGCGCCGCGCGAGGCGCTGTTCAGCTTCGCCTTCGGCTGGGCCGAGAACATGGTGCAGGCGGCGATCAAGGCGGTGCCGCTCGGCCAGAGCGCCGGGCAGCGCATCCTCTCGTCGCTCAGCGAGGCAATTCCCGGCGCGGTCGACGCGGCGCTCGCGCTCGCCGACGGCGAGCGCCAGGCCTTCACGCCGATGCTCGCCATCCTGTCGGCGCAGCACGAGACCCAGTACTCGCGGCTGTTCCGCTCCTGAACCCCTTTTCCACTTCCCCTGACCTTCCATGACCTCTGCCCTGCACTCCATCCCCGGCCGCACCAAGAAACTGCCCCCGCTGCGCGTGGGCGTCGGCGGGCCGGTCGGCTCCGGCAAGACCACCCTCGTCGAGATGCTGTGCAAGGCGATGCGCGAGAAATGGGACCTGGTGGTCGTCACCAACGACATCTACACCAAGGAGGACCAGCGCCTGCTGACGGTGGCTGGCGCCCTGGACCCCGAGCGCATCATGGGCGTGGAGACCGGGGGCTGTCCGCACACCGCTATCCGCGAGGACGCGTCGATCAACCTCGAGGCGGTGGACCGGATGCTGAGCAAATTTCCCGACGCCGACATCGTCTTCATCGAGTCGGGCGGCGACAACCTGGCCGCCACCTTCAGCCCGGAGCTGTCGGATTTGACGATCTACGTCATCGACGTCGCGGCGGGTGAAAAGATCCCGCGCAAGGGCGGCCCCGGCATCACGAAGAGCGACCTGTTCGTGATCAACAAGACCGACCTCGCGCCGCACGTGGGCGCGGACCTGGCAGTCATGGAGTCGGACACGAAGCGCATGCGCCCGACCCGGCCCTTCGTGATGACGAACCTGAAGACGCGCGAGGGGCTGGCGCAGGTGATCGACTTCATCGAGACGCGCGGCATGCTGCGCGGCTGATCCCCGGCAGCGCAAGGGAAAGCAAAAGGCCCGCGCTCGGCGGGCCCTTGCGAGGATCGGCCCTCCGGGGCCGGTCTCCGCTTCAGCGCCAGTCCGGGCCGAGGGAGCGCAGCGCCTGCACCGCGCCCGCGCCGATCGACGCGCCGAAGCGCTTGGCAAGCCGCTCGGCGACGTTCTCGCGCGGCGTGTAGTCGATCACCTCCTCGGCCTTGACCACCTCGCGCGCGACGAAGTCGAGCGTGCCGTACTTGTCCACCAGCCCCATGTCCACCGCCTGCTGGCCGTTCCAGAACAGGCCGGAGAAGGTCTCGGGCGTCTCCTTCAGGCGCTCGCCGCGGCCCTGCTTGACCACGTCGATGAACTGCTGGTGGATCTGGTTCAGCATCGTCTGCGCCAGCGCCTTCTCGGTCGGCGGCATCGGCTGGAAGGGATCGAGGAAGCCCTTGTGCTCGCCGGCGGTCAGCAGCCGGCGCTCGACGCCGAGCTTGTCCATCAGCCCGGTGAAGCCGAAGCCGTCCATCAGCACACCGATCGAGCCGACGATCGAGGCCTTGTTCACGTAGATCTCGTCGGCCGCCACCGCGATGTAGTAGGCGCCGGAGGCGCAGACCTCCTCGACCACCGCGTAGACGCGCTTGCCGTGCAGCGCCTTGAGGCGGCGGATCTCGTCGTTGATGATGCCCGCCTGCACCGGGCTGCCGCCGGGCGAGTTGAAGCGCAGCACCACCGCCTGCGCGCCCGGGTCCTCGAAGGCGCTGCGCAGCGCCGGCATCAGGTTCTCGGCGCTCGCCTCGGCCTCTGCCGCGATCTCGCCGCGCACTTCGACCAGCGCGGTGTGCGGGCCGCTCGGCGCGGTGGACGCGCTGCGCTGCGAGAACAGCATGTAGACCAGGACCGCCGCCAGCACCAGCCAGGACAGGCGCATGAACAGCCGCCAGCGGCGCTCGCGGCGGCGCTCGGCGAGGTAGTCGCGCGCGATGCCGGCCAGCAGCCCGGCGTCGGCGGCGGACAGCGCGACGGTGCCGGAGGCCGCGGCGCGCGGCTCGCGGTCTTCGCCCGGGCGGTCCGGATCTTCAGGGGGGGTCGTCATGGAGCTTCGGTCGGTGGATGGAGGTCGGGATCGCGGCGGCAGCGCGCCTTCACGCGGCCGCGGCAGCCGGCGGCTGCACATCCTGCGAAGGATACCAATACACCTGCCCCCCGCTCTCGTCGACGGTCACCCTGATCAGGCGGCTGCCGCGGCAGGGGCCGCCGACGCAGCGCCCGGTGGCCGGCTCGTAGAGCGCACCGTGGATCGAGCAGACGATCCACTCCCGCTCCGCGTCGAGGAACTCGCCCGGCTGCCAGTCCATCTCGGCCGGCACGTGCGCGCAGCGGTTCACGTAGGCGACCGGGCGGCCGTCGAAGCGCAGCACGAAGGCGCGCGCCGCCTGTCCCCACAGCCGCACGTCGAAGAGCTCGGCGCGGCCGCGCTCGGCGAGCGCCTCGCTCGGGCACAGCGGGATGCCGGGAACGGACGGGGAGTTGCCCGGGGGCGCGGCCTCAGGCATGGCGCAGCAGCCAGTCGTGCAGCTCGCCGGTGGAATGCGCGACGAAGCGCGGCCCGAAGGCATGGAAGGCCTCGGGCTCGTGCGCGCCGTAGCTGACCGCCACGCTCGCGGTGCCGGCATTGGCCGCCATCTGCAGGTCGTGCGTCGTGTCGCCGATCATCAGCGTGCGCTCGGGCGCGGCGCCGAACTCGCGCATCAGCTCCTCGAGCATCTGCGGATGCGGCTTGGAGCGCGTCTCGTCGGCGGTGCGCGTGCCGTCGAACAGGCCGCGCAGCTGCACCGTATGCAGCGCCTCGTCGAGCCCGCGGCGCGACTTGCCGGTGGCGACGGCGAGCCAGTGGTGGCGGTCCTTGAGCGCGTGCAGCATCGGCAGCACGCCCGCGAACAGCGTCACCGCGTGCTGGCGGTCGAAGTAGTGGTGGCGGTAGCGCTGCACCAGCTCCGGGTAGCGCTCCTCCGCCAGGCCCGGCACCGCGTGGCGCAGCGCCTCGTGCAGGCTCATGCCGATCACGTAGGCGGCCTGCCGGTCGTCCGGCACCGGCGCCTCCAGGTCGGCGCAAGCCGCCTGGATGCACTGCACGATCAGCGCGGTCGAATCGAACAGCGTGCCGTCCCAGTCGAACACGATCAGGTCGAAGGCTTGCGGTCGGGTCGGGGTCGTCATCGTCGGGGGCTTTCTGCGGACAGGGCGGCAAGGGCCGCGAGCAGCGCCTCGCACTCGGGCGGCAATGGTGCCTGCAATTCGATCGTCTCGCCGCTGGCGGGATGCTCGAAGCGCAGCCGCCGCGCATGCAGGAACATGCGCTCGAAGCGGCAGCCGGGCACCGCGTCGCCGCGCGCCAGCGCCTTGTTCAGCGCGAAGTCGCCGTACTTCTCGTCGCCGGCGATCGCATGACCCTCGTGCGCGAGGTGCACGCGGATCTGGTGCGTGCGCCCGGTCTTGATCGTGACGTCGAGCAGCGTGTAGCCCGGGTAGCTGCGCAGCGGCTGCACCAGCGTGATCGAGCGCCGGCCCTCGTCGTGGTCTTCCGACACCGCGCGCACGCGCCGCTCGCCCTCGGCCGTCAGGTACTTGTGCAGCGCCACGTCGATCACCTTGCGGCCCGCCGGCCAGGCCCCGAGCACCAGCGCGGCGTAGGTCTTGCCGGTCTCGCGGTTGCGGAACTGTTCCTGCAGCGCGGTCAGCGCCGAGCGCTTCTTCGCGATCAGCAGCAGCCCCGAGGTCTCCTTGTCGAGCCGGTGCACGAGCTCGAGGAAGCGCGCCTCGGGCCGCGCCTGGCGCAGCTGCTCGATCACGCCGAAGCTCACGCCCGAGCCGCCGTGCACCGCCACGCCCGCGGGCTTGTTGACCGCGATCAGGTGCTCGTCCTCGAACAGCACCGGGAACTCGCGCGCCGGCGCGGGCACGGTGCCCGCCCGATCGGGCAGTCGCACCGGCGGCACGCGCACCTCGTCGCCGGCCTCGACGCGCGTGTCCGCCGCCGCACGGCCCTTGTTCACCCGCACCTCGCCGGAGCGGATGATGCGGTAGACGTGCGTCTTCGGCACGCCCTTGAGGTTCTTGAGCAGGAAGTTGTCGAGCCGCTGCCCGGCCGAGCCCTCGTCGACCGCGAGGTGCTGCACCGCCGGCAGCACCGCGGCGGCCGGTGCCGGGGCCGGTGCCGGCGCGGGCCGCTTCGCGGCGGGGGCTTCGGCCCGGGCGGGGGCGGCGCGCGAAGCCTTGCGCGCCGGGATGGTGGCCGGCTTGCGGGCGGGACGCGGCGATCCGTCCGGATTTTCCCGTGGGCCGCTGCGGCCGGAGCGGGATTTCGCCCCTATAATGCGATGCACCACGTTTGTGCTGTAAGTGTTTGATTTTCAAGAGTTTACCCGCCGGGCGCCGAATCGCGCCGGGGAACACCGGCAGCAACAGCGTGGCGAGCGTGGCAGTTCGCCTGCAATTCAGGGCTCCTGCCGCGCCACAAACGGTGATGCAACGCACGCCGCCGGCCGCGGGCCGCTTCCCAAGGTGAAGCGGCAGCCTGCCGGGCGGCTTGCGGCAGAGCAAACGTAGAACGAACCCGAACACAAGGTTTTCGGCTGCATGCCGGAACCGCCCGGGCCGACTCGGTCCCCGGCAGGTGCCTGCATGCAGCCCGCGTCAAGTGACCCCGCGGATGCTGGCCCTTCTCCCCTCCACCGACCTGATTGCCGCGCCGGCCGTCGTGCCGCTGCGCCCGGGCGCCGTGGACCGCCGCGCGCGCTCTCGCGCCGGCCGCGGGGGGGCATGGGCCGGTCCTCCCCGGACGGCCGTCACGGCCGCCCTGCTCTTTTCATCCGCAGCAGTCCCTCACTTCACGCACGCGCCAACGCGGCCGCGCTGAGCCCCCTCGCGGGGGCTTGCGGCTGTCCAGGGCGATTCCTTCCGGCTCCTCCACGTTTCTCGTGCATCGATGGGTCGCCCCGGTTCCGCGGAACCGGCGGCGGCATTTGATGTGCCGGCGGCCTGCGCGGTCGCGGCATGAGGAGTGCATATGAAACGCATGCTGATCAACGCGACGCAGCAGGAAGAGCGTCGCCTCGCGATCGTCGACGGCCAGAAGCTGCTCGACTTCGAGACCGAGATCGAGGGCCGCGAGCAGCGCAAGGGCAACATCTACAAGGCCGTCGTCACGCGCGTCGAGCCCTCGCTCGAGGCCTGCTTCGTCGACTACGGCGAGGACCGCCACGGCTTCCTGCCCTTCAAGGAAATCTCGCGCCAGTACTTCAAGGAAGGCGCCGACGTCCGCAACGCGAAGATCGCCGACGTGATCCGCGAGGGCCAGGAACTGCTGGTCCAGGTGGAAAAGGAAGAGCGCGGCAACAAGGGCGCCGCACTCACCACCTTCATCTCGCTGGCCGGCCGCTACCTGGTGCTGATGCCCAACAACCCGCGCGGCGGCGGCGTGTCGCGCCGCATCGAGGGCGAGGATCGCGAGGAGCTGAAGGAAAACCTCGACCAGCTCGACTACCCCAAGGGCATGAGCCTGATCGCCCGCACCGCCGGCATCGGGCGGTCGGTGGCCGAGCTGCAGTGGGACCTCAACTACATGTTGAAGCTCTGGACCGCGATCGACGAGGCGTCGCGGGCCGGCAAGGGCGCCTTCCTGATCTACCAGGAGTCGTCGCTCGTGATCCGCGCGATCCGCGACTACTTCACCGCCGACATCGGCGAGATCCTGATCGACACCGACGACGTCTACGAGCAGGCGCAGCAGTTCATGAACCACGTGATGCCCGACCAGGGCCATCGCGTGAAGCGCTACCGCGACGACGCGCCGCTGTTCTCCCGCTTCCAGATCGAGCACCAGATCGAGACCGCGTTCGCGCGCACCGTGACGCTGCCCTCGGGCGGCGCGATCGTGATCGACCACACCGAGGCGCTGGTCTCGATCGACGTCAACTCGGCGCGCGCCACGCGCGGCGGCGACATCGAGGAGACCGCCACCCGCACCAACCTGGAAGCCGCCGACGAGATCGCGCGCCAGATGCGGCTGCGCGACCTCGGCGGCCTGATCGTCGTGGACTTCATCGACATGGAGGAGTCCAAGAACCGCCGCGAGGTCGAGACGCGCCTGCGCGACGCGCTGCGCCAGGACCGCGCCCGCGTGCAGTTCAGCTCGATCTCCAAGTTCGGCCTGCTCGAGCTCTCGCGCCAGCGCCTGCGCCCGGCCCTGAGCGAAGGCAGCCACATCACCTGCCCGCGCTGCAACGGCACCGGCCACATCCGCGACACGGAATCGTCGGCGCTGCAGATCCTGCGCATGGTGCAGGAGGAGGCGATGAAGGAGAACACCGCCGCGGTGCACGTGCAGGTGCCGGTGGAGGTCACCTCCTTCCTGCTCAACGAGAAGCGCACCGAGATCACCAAGATCGAGCTCAAGCAGCGCGTGACCGTGCTGCTGGTGCCCAACAAGCACCTGGACACGCCCAACTACAAGCTCGAGCGCCTGCGCCACGACGACCCGCGCCTGGAGAACCTGCAGGCGAGCTACACGATGATCGAGGAGCCCGACGACGAGGTCTCGATCAGCCGCCGCGAGAAGACCAAGGCCAAGCAGGAGCCGGTCATCAAGGGCATCCTGCCCGAGCAGCCGGCCCCGGTCGCCGCCCCGGCCCCCGCGCCCGCCCCGGTGGCGGCCCCGGCGCCGGTGGCTGCCGCGCCCGTCGCGGCTCCCGCGCCGGCCGCCGCCCCGCAGAGCAGCGGCGGCTTCTTCGGCTGGGTGCGCAAGCTCTTCGGCGGTGCTCAGACGGCGCCCGAGGAAGTCGCACCGGCACCGGTCGCGGCGCCGATGCCGGCCGCTCCGGCCCCGGCGCGCGAGGCGCGCGAAGGCCAGCAGCGCCGCAACGAGCGCGGCGAGCGCGGCGAGCGGGGCGAACGTGGCGAGGGCCGCCGCGGCAACCGGGACACCGGCCGCGACGCACAGCGTGACGGTCGCCGCAACGGCCGCGACAGCCAGCGCGACGGCCAGGCGGCACGCGAGGCGGCACGCGAGGCGCGCCGCGGCGAGCGGGTTGAGGCCGAGAACGCCGAGTTCACCGCGCGCGCCGAGGCCCCGGTGCGCAAGGAGCGCGAGCCGCGCGAGAACCGCGAACCGCGCGGCGAGCAGCGCGACAACCGCGAGAACCGCGAGAACCGCGACAGCCGCGAGGCCCGTGGCGAGCAGCGCCGCGGCCCGCGCCAGGAACGCGCCGAGCGCCCCGCGGCGCCCGCCCCGGCGGTCGACGAGATCCTGGCCGCCGACACCGCGCTGGCCGCGAACGCCGCCGAGCCCGCCTTCGTCGATTCGGTGCCGAACGGTGAAAGCGCCGACGCGCAGGCCGAGCGCGAGAACCGCCGCCGCCGCCGTGGCGGCCGTGCCCGCCGCGAGCGCGACGCGCTGACCGGCGAGGTGCTGGAAGCCGGCGCGGTCAACGGCGAGGAGCCGGTGCAGGCGAGGGACGAGGCCGCTGCGGTCGAGACGCTGCCGGTGGCCGAGCCGGTGACGGCACGCACCGCCGCCCTCCCCGAAGCGGCCCCGGTCGAGGCGCCGCCGGTTTCGGCGGCCTCCCCCGAGCCGGAAAGCGCCTTCGCTGCGGAGAGCGTGACGAACGGCGAAGCGCCGGCAGCCGCCGAGGGCGAAGGCAACCGCCGCCGCGGCCGCGGCCGCGAGCGCATCCGCCGCGAGCGTGAAACCGAAGCGCCGGCTGTGGCGGAAGAAGCCGCCACGGACGCGGTCGAGGCCGCCACCGTCCCGGCCGTGATCGCGGAGACGCCGACCTTCGCGGTCGAGGCGCCGGCGATCGAGCCCGAGGCCGCAGCAGCCCCGTCCGCAGCGGCAGCGCTGCCCGAGGCGGCAGCCGCCGAGCCCGCGGCCGTCGCGCCGAGCCCGGCCGCCGCCCGCTTCGAGCTGCCGGTGGAGCAACTCGAGAGCATTGCGCGCGAGGCTGGCCTGGAGTGGGTGCAGTCGGACGCCGAGCGCGTGCGCGCCGCGCTCGAGGCGATCGCCAACGAGCCCAGGCCCGTGCACGTGCCGCGCGAGCCCAAGCCGGTCGTGCTGATCGACGAGGGCCCGCTGGTGCTGGTCGAGACGCGCCGCGACCTGGCGCAGATCCAGTTGCCCTTCGAGGCAGCGGCCGCGCCCGAGGCGCGCCCTGCCGCGCAGGATCCGGAGCAGGCGCTGGAGCAGGCGCCGGAACAGGAAGCCGCGCCGACCCACACCACCGCGGCAGCGGCGGTGGTCGCCCAGACCCAGGCCTGACGGCCGGGCGGCCCGAAAGAAAAAGCGCCCCGGGGGAACCCGGGGCGCTTTTTTCATGTCGGCTCGAAAGGCAGCGGGGGCTCAGCCCGGCAAGCGGTCGAGCGCCTGCAGGTACAGCGGGTGGTGCATCAGCTCGTCCCAGGTCAGTGGCGCGGTCTGCGGCAGCAGGTCGATGCGGCGCGCCTCGCTGTCGGGGCTCGGCTCCCAGCGGCCGTCCGCCTGCGCCGCGGCCAAGCCGTCCAGCAGCTCGTCGACCGGCGCGCCGCCGTTCAGGCTCTGGTTGCACAGCAGCACCATGTCGCAGCCGGCGGCCAGCGCGGCGATCGCGCCCTCCACCGTCGAGCCGGCGACCTTGGCGCCCTCCATGCTGAGGTCGTCGCTGAAGATCGCGCCGGTGAAGCCGAGCCGCCCGCGCAGGATCTCCTGCAGCCAGCGCGCGCTGAAGCCCGCCGGCGCGGCGTCGACCTTCGGGTAGATCACGTGCGCCGGCATCACCGAGGACAGCGCGTTGCCGAGCCAGCCGTAGGGCAGCGCGTCGTCGGCGAGGATGCTTTTCAGCGAGCGCTTGTCCACCGGCACGTCCACGTGCGAGTCGGCCGCGACGAAGCCGTGGCCGGGGAAGTGCTTGCCGCAGTTGTGCATGCCCGCGAGCAGCAGGCCGTGCATCAGGCTCTTGGCGAGCACGGTGGCCACGCGCGCATCCCGGTGGAAGGCGCGGTCGCCGATCACGCTCGAGGGGCCGTGGTCGAGGTCGAGCACCGGCGTGAAGCTCAGGTCCACGCCGCAGGCGCGCAGCTCCGATGCGAGCACGTAGCCGCAGGCGGTGGCGGCGTCCTGCGCCTGCATCGCCCCGGTGCCCTGCGGGCCCTTGCCGTCGTCCATCCACATCTCGCCGAGCCGGCGCATCGGCGGCAGGTGCGTGAAGCCGTCGGTGCGGAAGCGCTGCACGCGCCCGCCCTCGTGGTCGACGCAGACCAGCATGTCCGGGCGGATCGACCTGATCTCGGCGGTGAGTTCGGTGAGCTGGCGGCGGCTCTCCCAGTTGCGGCCGAACAGGATCAGGCCGCCCGTGAGCGGGTGGCGCAGGCGCCGCCGGTCGTCGTCGTCGAGCGCGAGGCCGGCGATGTCGAGCACCACCGGGGCGTGCAGCAGGCCGCCTTCGTCTTTCATGTTCTTCTCTCTCTCAGGGTTGGTCGCCGCCGGCAAGGCGCTCCACCACCACGAAGCTCGCGGCGTGGTCACCCTCGTCGGTCAGCGTGACATGCGCGCGCAGGCCCTGCGCGGCGAACCAGCGCGCCAGCTCGCCGTGCAGCACGATGTGCGGCTGGCCGCTGGCCTGGTTCAGGATCTCGCAGTCGCTCCAGCGCATCGGCAGGCGCATGCCCAGGCCGATCGCCTTCGAGAAGGCCTCCTTGGCCGAGAAGCGGGTCGCGAGGTAGCGCAGCCCGCGCGTCTCGGAGCGCGCGCGGCGCGCCCGGAAGACCTGCAGCTCGGCGGGCCCGAGCACCTTCTGCGCGAAGCGCTCGCCGCGGCGCGCGAGCGTGTCCGCGACGCGTCGCACGTCGCACAGGTCGGTGCCGATGCCGTGGATCATGGCGGCGGATCAGTCGCGCGTGCGGGCGCGCACGATCTCGGCCTTGAAGTCGGCGATCGCCTGGCGCAGGCCGACGAAGACCGCATGGCCGACGAGCGCATGGCCGATGTGCAACTCCTCGACCTCGGGCAGCGCGGCGATCGCCGCGGCGCTGCTCTGCATCGGGTGCGGGGCCGGGCGGTCCCAGACCGCGAGGCCGTGGCCGGCGTTGGTCTGCAGGCCGAGCGAGCGGCCGATCCTCAGGCCCGCCCTGATGCGGTCGAGCTCGGCGGCCATCGCGGCGCTGTCCTGGTCCCACCAGGCGTTCGCGAAGGCGCCGGTGTGCAGCTCGATGCAGGGCGCGCCGGCGCGCGCCGCGGCGTCGATCTGCGCCGGGTCGGCGCCGATGAAGAGCGAGACGCGGCAGCCGGCGGCGGCGAGCCGCGTGCAGGCGTCCTTCACCCGCTCGAACTGGCCGAGCACGTCCAGGCCGCCCTCGGTCGTGACCTCCTGGCGGCGCTCGGGCACCAGGCACACATGCTCGGGCCGCACGCGCTCGATGATGCCGAGCATCTCGTCGGTGACGGCGGCCTCGAAGTTCAGCGGCACGTGCATCGCCTCCTTCAGCCGCTCGACGTCCTCGTCGCGGATGTGGCGCCGGTCCTCGCGCAGGTGGAAGGTGATGATGTCGGCGCCGGCCTCGACGGCGAGCTGCGCCGCCGCGACCGGGTCGGGGAAGCGACCGCCGCGCGCGTTGCGCAGCGTCGCGACGTGGTCGATGTTGACGCCCAGCAGCGCGGCGGGGTGCGAGGTGAGTTGGGTGGCGGCGAAGTTCATTTCTGCACGAGTTCCATCATCAGCTGCCGGGTGCGCAGCTGGGGCGAGCCGAGATGATAGTGAAGCACCGCGCGCAGCGCGCCTTTCAGCTCGGGCAGCGCGCTCGCGCAGGCCTGCTGCAGCGCGGCGAGCGACTCGCCGCCGAGCGCCTCCTCGAGCGCCAGCAGCGTCTCGCCGCGCAGCGTGGCCTCGCCGCCGCTCGCCCGCAGCACCCCCGCCTCGCCCTCGAGCCGGTAGCGCTGCGCCGGCAGCAGCGGGCGCTGCGTGAGGGTCTCGACCGAGAGCTCGGGCAGCACGCCGATGCCGCGCAGCAGCGTCAGCTCGAAGGCGCGCAGCGCCGCCTGCACCGCGCCGTCGTCGCCGAGCGCGAGGCTCGGCAGGGTCTGCGCGTAGGCGTCGAAGAGCCCGGGATGCGGGTCGTCGCGCGCGAGCAGCTTCATCAGCAGCTCGTTGAGGTAGAAGCCGGTGAGCAGCGCGGCGCCGGTCAGCATCGCCGGCCCCCCGCCCCAGTCGGCGCCGCGCAGGGTGTGCACCTCGGCGTCGCCGACGGTGTAGCTCGCCAGCAGCCTCTGGAAGGGCAGCAGCACCGGGCGCAGCTGCGAGTACGGCCGCTTGGCGCCCTTGGCGACCACCGCCACGCGGCCGTGGGCGCGCGTGAAGAGGTCGAGGATCAGGCTCGACTCGCTCCAGTCATAGCGGTGCAGCACGTAGGCCGGCTCGGCGCTGACGCGCGTGAGGGGCCTGCGGCTGCTGGAGCGGCGCGTCGCCATGCGACGCCGTCACTCGTAGCCGTAGGAGCGCAGCCGCTGCTCGTCGTCGGCCCAGCCGGAGCGCACCTTGACCCACAGCTCGAGGAAGACCTTGCAGTCCATCAGCTTCTCGAGCTCCTGGCGGGCCTCGGTGCCGATGCGCTTGAGCCGCTCGCCGCCGTCGCCGATCACCATGCCCTTGTGGCCGTCGCGCTCGACGATGATGGTCGCGGCGATCTTGCGCAGCCGGCCCTCCTCCTCGAACTTGTCGATCACGACGGTGGAGGTGTAGGGCAGCTCGTCGCCGGTGAGGCGGAACAGCTTCTCGCGCACGATCTCGCTGGCGAGGAAGCGGTCGCTGCGGTCGGTCAGCGCCTCGGCGTCGTAGAACCAGCCCTGCTCGGGCAGGTAGGGCCGCACGACCTGCAGCAGGCGCTGGATGTCGTCCGGGCGCTTGGCCGTCATCGGCACGAACTCGGCGAAGGGATGGCGCTCCTGCATGCTCTTGAGCCAGGGCGCGACGTCGCCGCGGCGGTGCACCTGGTCGAGCTTGTTGGCCACCAGCAGCACCGGCTTGCCCTCCATGCCCGGGCCCTGCAGCACCGACAGCACCTTCGCGTCGTCGAGCCCGAAGCGGCCGGCCTCGACGACGAACAGGATCACGTCCACGTCGCCGACCGAGGCGAGCACGGTGCGGTTGAGGTTGCGGTTGAGCGCGTTGCCGTGGCGGGTCTGGAAGCCGGGCGTGTCGACGAAGACGTACTGCGTGTCCTCGTGCGTGCGGATGCCGGTGATGCGGTGGCGGGTGGTCTGCGCCTTGCGCGAGGTGATGCTGACCTTCTGGCCGACCAGCGCGTTGAGCAGCGTGCTCTTGCCGACGTTGGGCCGGCCGACGATCGCGATCAGGCCGCAGCGCTGCGCCGCGGACTCGGGCGCGGTCTTGCGGCCGAAGAAGGCGTCGATCGCGTCGGTGCCGCCGCCGGCGGAGGCCGCCGGCACGGGTTCTTCGGGAGACGACGGTTGCGCCGGTTGCTCGGCGGGGGGCTGGGATGCGTTCACGGTAGGAAATCCATCGCGGCGGGGGCCGCAAATGCGCGCGGCGCTCAGCGGCCGGACGCTTTCAGTTTAGCGAGCAGGACTTGTGCCGCCTTCTGCTCCGCGGCGCGGCGCGAGGGGCCTTCGCCGCTCTCGGTGAGGCCGAGCGCGGGCACGCTGCAGTTCACGACGAAGACCTGCTGGTGGGCGCTGCCGCGCGTGGCGGCGATCGTGTAGCTCGGCACCGGCAGGCGCCGGCCCTGCAGCCATTCCTGCAGCTCGGTCTTGGCATCCTTGGCGCGGCTCTGCAGGTCCGGCTGCTCGACGAGCGGCTGGAACAGCCGCCGCACCAGCGCCTCGGCGGGCTCGAAACCGCCGTCGAGGAAGATCGCGCCGATGACCGCCTCGAGCGCGTCGGCGAGGATCGACGGGCGCCGGGCGCCGCCGCTGCGCGCCTCGCCCTCGCCGAGCCGCAGGAAGGACGGCAGCTCCAGCGTCAGCGCGACGCGGTGCAGCGAGTCCTGGCGCACGAGGTTGGCCCGCACCCGCGACAGGTCGCCCTCGTCGGAGCCGCCGAAGCGCTCGTACAGCAGCCCGGCGATCGCCAGGCTCAGCACCGAGTCGCCGAGGAACTCGAGCCGCTCGTTGTGGTCGGCGCCGAAGCTGCGGTGCGTCAGCGCGCGCGCGAGCAGCGCCGGCTGGCGGAACGCGTAGCCGAGGCGGCGCTCGAGCGCGGCGATCTCGCTCACGGCCGCTGGCGGCGGGCGAGGCCGGCCGTCACGGACCGCAGGCCGCTGTCCGCGACGATCACTTCGACTTGCCCTCGTACTTGATCAGCAGGAAGGCCGGCCCGAACAGCGGCACCTGCTTGTCGTAGGCGAAGCTCACGACCACCTTGTCGTTGACCTTGGTGATCTGCAGGTCCTGCGCGGACACGGAGGTGATCGAGTACTCGATCTGCTTCTGCTTCTCGAAGGCGGCGCGGATCTCGGGCACCGTGGAGCCGCCCTCGTTCGCGACCTTGTTGACGGTGCGCAGGATCGTCCAGTACTCGTTGACGGTCGGGAAGACGCGCAGCGCGATCAGGCCGACGAAGGCGATCGCCACGCCCCACGCCAGCAGCGAGAGCATCGTGAGGCCGCGCTGCGTCGCGGGCCGGGCCGTTGCATGCGGGCGGCGGCCGCCTTGTTCCTTCATGAAGCTGCTCCCCTGTGTCCGGTTCATTGGAAACTGCCGATGCGTGTGAAGTCGCGGAAATTCATCCAGACGAAGAAGGCGCGCCCGACGATGTTCTGGTCGGGCACGAAGCCCCAGAAGCGCGAATCCTCGGAATTGTCGCGGTTGTCGCCCATCACGAAGTAGTGGCCCTCGGGCACCTTGCAGCGCACGCCCTCGGCGTTGTAGCTGCAGCTGTCCTTGTGCGGGAAGGGATAGGTGGCCAGCACGAAGGGCGGGCGGTCGGCGTTGGTCAGGATGCGGTGCTCGCGGCCGTCGAACTGCTCGGCGAACTGCTGCGCGTAGCGCTGGCCGTCCTCGTCGTAGAACTCCGGCAGCGGCCGCATCGGCACCGGCTTGCCGTTGAGGTAGAGGCGCTTGTCGACGTAGGCCACCTCGTCACCGGGCAGGGCGACGACGCGCTTGATGTAGTCGATGCTCGGGTTGCGCGGGTAGCGGAACACGATCACGTCGCCGCGCTCGGGCGTGTTGTTCTCGACGATCTTGGTGTTGAGCACCGGCAGCCGCACGCCGTAGTGGTACTTGTTCACCAGGATCAGGTCGCCGACGAGCAGCGTGGGCACCATCGAGCCCGAGGGGATCTTGAACGGCTCGAACAGGAAGGAGCGCAGCAGGAACACCGCCAGGATCACCGGGAAGAGGCCCGCGGTCCAGTCCAGCCACCAGGGCTGCATCAGCAACCGCTCGCGCACCTTGGCCGGCTCCTCGCCGTCGGCCTGGCGGATGCCCTGGCGCGCGAGCTCCTGCTTGCGCGCCGCGATCTGCGCGGCCGCCTGGCGTGCCGCGCGCTCGCGGCGGCGCTTGAAGAAGAACTGCTCGGCGAGCCAGTAGACGAAGGTGACGAGCGTGAGAACGAACAGCAGCAGCGAGAAGTTGCCGCTCCAGTGGCCCAGGTACCAGCCGGTCAGGTAGGCGATCAGGCAGGCGTACAGAACCCCGGTGAGTTTTCCCATCGACGATCCAGAGAGTTGTGGAGGAGGACGCAGAGCCATCTCAGTCGTCGACCTGCAGGATCGCGAGGAAAGCCTCCTGCGGCACCTCCACCGTGCCGATCTGCTTCATGCGCTTCTTGCCGGCCTTCTGCTTTTCGAGCAGCTTGCGCTTGCGGCTGATGTCGCCGCCGTAGCATTTTGCCAGCACGTTCTTGCGCATCGCCTTGATGTTCTCGCGCGCGATGATGTTCGCGCCGATGGCTGCCTGGATCGCGACGTCGTACATCTGGCGCGGGATCTGCTCGCGCATCTTGGCCGCGACCGCGCGGCCGCGGTACTGGCTCTGCGCGCGGTGCACGATGATCGACAGCGCATCGACCCGGTCGCCGTTGATCAGGATGTCGACCTTCACGACGTCCGAGGCGCGGTACTCCTTGAACTCGTAGTCCATCGACGCGTAGCCGCGCGACACCGACTTCAGCTTGTCGAAGAAGTCGAGCACGATCTCCGCGAGCGGCATCTCGTAGGTGAGCATGACCTGGCGGCCGTGGTAGGCCATCTCGATCTGCACGCCGCGCTTCTGGTTGGCGAGCGTCATGACCGGGCCGACGTAGTCCTGCGGCATGTACAGGTGCACCGTGACGATCGGCTCGCGGATCTCGCGGATGCGGCCGAGGTCGGGCATCTTCGACGGGTTCTCGACCTCGATGACGCTGCCGTCGCCGAGCTCGACCTCGTAGACCACGCTCGGCGCGGTGGTGATCAGGTCCTGGTCGAACTCGCGCTCGAGCCGCTCCTGCACGATCTCCATGTGCAGCAGGCCCAGGAAGCCGCAGCGGAAGCCGAAGCCGAGCGCCTGCGACACCTCGGGCTCGTAGCGCAGCGAGGAGTCGTTGAGCTTCAGCTTCTCCAGCGCGTCGCGCAGCTGGTCGTACTCGCTCGCCTCGGTCGGGTAGAGCCCGGCGAAGACCTGCGGCTGGATCTCCTTGAAGCCCGGCAGCGCCTCGGAGGCGGGGCCGGCGTTGTTCGGCAGCTTCTTCTCGAGCGTGATCGTGTCGCCGACCTTGGCCGCCTGCAGCTCCTTGATGCCGGCGATGACGAAGCCCACCTCGCCGGCCTTGAGCACCTGCCGGTCCACCGACTTCGGCGTGAACACGCCCAGGTGCTCGGCCGGGTAGACGGCGTTGGAGGCCATCATGCGGATGCGCTCGCCCTTCCTGAGCTCGCCGTCGACCACGCGCACCAGCATCACGACGCCGACGTAGTTGTCGAACCAGGAGTCGATGATCATCGCGCGCAGCGGGCCGTCCGGATTGCCGCGCGGCGGCGGCATGCGGGTGATGACGGCCTCGAGGATGTCGTCGATGCCCATGCCGGTCTTGGCCGAGCACGGAATGCCGTCGGTCGCGTCGATGCCGATGACGTCCTCGATCTCCTCCTTGGCGCGATCGGGGTCGGCCTGCGGCAGGTCCATCTTGTTGAGCACGGGGACGACCTCGACGCCGAGCTCGATCGCGGTGTAGCAGTTCGCCACCGTCTGGGCTTCCACGCCCTGGCTGGCGTCGACCACCAGCAGCGCGCCTTCGCAGGCCGACAGCGAGCGGCTCACCTCGTACGAGAAGTCGACGTGCCCCGGCGTGTCGATCAAGTTCAGGTTGTAGGTCTTGCCGTCCCTGGCCGTGTACTGCAGGGCGGCGGTCTGCGCCTTGATCGTGATGCCGCGCTCGCGCTCGATGTCCATCGAGTCGAGCACCTGCGCTTCCATCTCGCGGTCGCTCAGGCCCCCGCAGCGCTGGATCAGACGGTCCGCCAGCGTGGACTTGCCGTGATCGATGTGGGCGATGATGGAGAAGTTGCGGATGTGGTCCATGGACTCAGTACTGCCCGGCACCGGTGCCGGAGTCGCAGCGGCTTGCGGCCGCTGCCGAGGAGGCTCGTGCGCTGCACAGTGGTGCCGCGGGGGCGCTGCGGCGCGCCCCGAGCCGGACTAAAAAAAAGGCGCGTCGAATCGAGGACGCGCCTACCAACAAAAACGTATGGCAACTGCTTTGTTGGACCTTCATTGTAGCCAGAACACCCCCCCGGAAAACGGCCCTCAAGCCGCCCGGGAAGGGCATTGCGCCGCCGAAATCCCCTCTTGCCCACAAATTATCCACAAGGCGCTGTGGATTGCGGTCGGAAGAGGAGCTCTCCTGGCGCGCTTGCGCAGGAGGCCGGATGCGGGGCGCGATTGTAGCGAAATCGGCGGCGCTCCCGGCTGCCGGGAGCGGGTTTATCAACAGGCCGGCGGCAGGACCGCCGGCGGTGCCGCGAAGCCGATTTCCCGAATTCCGCCGAAAGACCCGGCGCTGCGCTGGGTTGCGGTCGATCACCGTGCGGAGGCGGCGGCTCGCGGCCGCCGCCCGCCGCTCAGCGGCCGTTGCCGTTCGGGCGGATCACGACGTACTGCGCCCACTCGCCGCGGCGCACCAGCAGGTTGACCGGGCGGCTCTTGTCGAGCTTGGAGACCACGGCCTCGAACTGGCGCACGTCGCCGATCTCGGTGTTGGCGATGGCGACGATGATGTCGTCCTCGCGCAGGCCCGCGCGCGCGGCCGGGCCGTCGGCGACCTCGACGCGCACGCCGCCCTTGATCTTCAGCTCCCGCTTCTGCGCCTCGGTCAGCTCGCCGACCTGCAGTCCGAGCGCCTGCGCCACGCCGCCAGCGGGCTTGGGCCGGCTCTCGGGCGCCGGCGTGCGTGCGGCCTGCTGCTCGGGCTCGATCTCGGCCACCGTCACCGTCAGGTCGCGGTAGCCGCCGCGACGGAACACCTGCATCGTCGAGCGGCTGCCCGGCTTGGTGTTGCCGACGATGCGCGGCAGCTCGCCGGCACGCTCGACCGTCTTGCCGTCGAAGCGCGTGATGATGTCGCCGGCCTCCACGCCCGCGCGCTCGGCCGGACCGCCCGGCTCGACGCTGCGCACCAGCGCGCCGATCGGCTTGCCGAGGCCGATCGACTCCGCCACCTCCTTGGTGACCTGGTCGATCTGCACGCCGATGCGGCCGCGGATCACGCGCCCGCTGACGCGCAGCTGCTCGGCCACGCGCATCGCCTCGTCGATCGGGATCGCGAAGGAGATGCCCATGAAGCCGCCGGAGCGGCTGTAGATCTGGCTGTTGATGCCGACCACCTCGCCGCGCAGGTTCAGCAGCGGGCCGCCCGAGTTGCCGGGGTTCACCGCCACGTCGGTCTGGATGAAGGGCAGGTAGTCGCCGGTGTCGCGCGCCTTGGCGCTGACGATGCCGGCGGTGACCGAGTTGTCCAGCCCGAAGGGCGAGCCGATCGCGAGGACCCATTCGCCGACCTTGAGCCGGCTCACGTCGCCGATCTTCACCGTCGGCAGGCCGGTGGCCTCGATCTTCAGCACCGCGACGTCGGTGCGCTTGTCGGCGCCGACGACGCGCGCCTTGAACTCGCGCTTGTCGGTCAGCGCGATGATCACCTCGTCGGCGCCCTCGACCACGTGCGCGTTCGTCATCACGAAGCCGTCGGCGCTCAGGATGAAGCCGGAGCCGACGCCGCGGGGCACTGCCTCCTCCTCGCCGCCGCGCGGGCCGTTGCGCCGCGGGTCCTGGCGCGGGTCCTGTCGGGGATCCTGGCGCGGGTCCGGCCGGGGCGAGGGCTGGCCCGGCAGCGGCATGCCGAAGAAGCGCCGGAAGAACTCCTCCATCTCCGGGTCGATCTGGCTGCCGTTCGGCCCCCGCACGCCCTGGCGCACGCGCTCGGTGGTGCGGATGTTCACGACGGCCGGGCCGGTGCGCTCGACCAGTTCGGTGAAGTCGGGCAGGACCTGCGTGGAGGCGGCCTGCGCCTGCGCGGCGCCGAGCGGCAGGAAGCCGCCCAGGAGTCCGGCGACGGCCACGGCGGCCAGGAGCCCCCGGCGCGATGCGGACAGCGCGGAAGCGGTGCGTTCAAACACGGTCATCACTCACCTCGTTCTTGTATCGCGGCGCCTTGCACGCCGCACTTTCGCCAGGGAGCGCTGCCCGCTCAGGGCTTGCGCTCCAGTCCCTGCACCAGGGTGCGCAGCGTCAGCGCCGGCACCTCGCCGACCGCGGTGACCCACCAGTCGCCGCGGCGCTGCGTCAGGGTCTGCGTCGCGCCCAGGCCGGCCAGCATCTCCTTGCGGTGCACGGCGGCATTGAAGGGCTCGACGAAGATCGATACATGCGCCAGCCCGTCGGAGAAGATGGTCTGGAGCAGCTGGGGGGACGAGGACGGCGAAGGGTCGGGTTCGCCCGGTGTCAGGTCCATCGTACGCTTGACGCTGCTGACATGCCGGAAGCCGGGCACACGCTGGCGGTACTGCCAGCCCTCGCTCTCGTAGCTCGTCTTGCTCATCACCGGCCGCTCGACGCGGTAGCCCTCGAGCTTCCTCATCGGCTGCGTGACGTTCTCGGGCTGGAACTTCACGCCGATCGAGACCTCCGAGAAGGCCGAGGACTCCAGCACCTCGCCGTTCTCGGCCAGCACCTCGGCGCGCAGCAGCAGGCCGCTGCCCTTCTCCGACCAGAGCCGGTAGCCGAAGCGGTAGCCGTCGCGGGGCTTGAGCAGCAGCACGCGGGCCTCGTGGCCGGCGACGCGCTCGGGCGGCTGCTGGCGCACCTCGTAGTGCTCGAGGACGCGGTCGCCGTCGTTGAGCAGCAGCCCCGGGAAGGTGTTGAGCGTCTCGCGCAGCTCGACGAGCGCGGTGCGGCTGTCGGGCCAGAAGGTGTGCACGAGGTTGTTGTGGCGGAAGACGCGGCGCGGCTGGCCATCGAGCGACTCGATGCGCTCGAACTGGTTGATGCCGTCGCAGTAGTGCGCGATGCGCGCGCTCGCGACCTTGCCGCCGGAGCTGACGACGAAGGTGCCCTGGAAATTCTTCTGCCGCGCCGCCTCGTGGATGCGCAGCAGCCACTGCCGCACCTCGGCCCGGTCGAGCGCGACGCCCTCCCCCTCGGCGGCACGGGCCCCAAAGGCGAGCAGCGACGACAGCAGCACGAAGCCGAGCCAGCGGCCCAGGCAGCGAAGGAAGGGCATCGGAATCCTCAACGCTGCGGACCCTCGTAGGTCGCGCTGCGCAGGAAGCCCGAGGGCACGCCGAGCGCCGAGCTGCCGCCGAACTGCTTGTGCGCCGCGAGGTACTGCTCGAGCCGGGCGTCGCGCACGAGCATGGCGTTGGCGCCCGGCGCGGGCGGCTGGGCCGCGACCAGGGGCCGCGTCACTGCCGCTGCAGGCGCCTGCACGAGCGTCGCGCCCGAGGGCAGGGCCTGCAGCGCGCCGCCGGAGCCTCCGCCCGGCAGGCCGGTCATGACCGCGACGCCCGCCACCACCATCACGCCGGCTGCCGCCGCAAGCGGCGCGCGCCAGCCGCGGCGCCGCGCGCCCTGCCCGGCGGCGATCGCGGGCTGGACCGCTACCGCCGGGGCGGCCTCATCCCGCGCCGCGGGCGCGATCACGACCGGCTCGTCGGCGAGGCGCTCGCGCAGCCGCGCGAGGAACTCGTCGTCCCGCCCCCGGCCGGCGAGCTCGTCGGAACGCATCACGTCGCCGATCAGGTGGTAGACATGCCAGGACTCGAGCGTCTCGGCCCAGTCCGGCCCCGATCCGCGGCCGGCGGCCATCATCTGCTGCAGTTCGGCGGGATAACCCTCGCCGTCGACGAAGGTGGACAGGCGCTCGCGCGCCTGCTCGCTCATTCCCGTGGACATCGACATCTCAAACTCCTGTCCTCACCAGCGCTTGCCCTCGCGCGTGTCCAGCAAGGGGCGCAAGCGCTGCGCGATCGCTTCCCGGGCCCGGAAGATGCGCGAGCGCACCGTCCCGATCGGGCAGTTCATCACGTCCGAAATCTCCTCGTAGCTCAGCCCCTCGATCTCGCGCAGCGTGATCGCCTGGCGCAGATCCTCGGACAGAGCCTCGATCGCCGCGTTGACGGTGGCCGCGATCTCCTTGCTGGCCAGCACCGCCTCGGGCGTTTCGCCATCACTTAGTTCGTTCTCGACGCGGGAAGTTTCATCCTCGTCGCCGGCGAGCGCGAGCGCCGACTCGGAGACGAGCGGGTCGCGCCTCAATTCGGCCAGCGCCTTCTTCGCGGTGTTGACCGCGATGCGGTAGAGCCAGGTGTAGAAGGCGCTCTCGCCGCGGAACTGCGGCAGCGCGCGGTAGGCGCGGATGAAGGTTTCCTGCGCGATGTCCTGGACCAGGTCCTGGTCGCGCACCATGCGGCCGATCAGCCGCTCGATCTTGCGCTGGTACTTGACCACCAGCAGCTCGAAGGCCTTCTGGTCGCCGCGCTTGACGCGCTCAATCAGCAGGACATCGGCGTCAGCGCTCATTCAATGCGTGAAAGGGGGAGGGTCGCCGTGGCGGGGTGCCGCGGGCGTCGGGGAATATACCGCACAGCGCAAGGCATGCCAGTGCGCGGCATGGGAACGGCGCGCGAGCGCGATCCAGCGACCATGCCACGGCAGGCGCGACGCGGAAGGCTGCAGGCGCAGCAGCATCCAGCCGCCGAGATCCGCGACCACGCCGAGGCGGCCGCTGCACGCCTGCGCCTGACCCTCGGCCGCATCGCGCCAGTGCCAGTCCCGCCCGTCCCAGCGCAGCAGCAGGGTCCGCGAGGCCAGCGCCGGCAGCGCGGCGAACAGCGGCAGGCACAGCAGCAGCGCCGCCGCGCGCCAGCCCGGCGCAGGGATGCTTGCCGCGAAGACCCAGCCCAGCAGCGCCGCCAGCGCGGCGGCGCCCAGCGCCGCGACCGCCGCCCGCCAGCCGCGCTCGGGCGCGACCGTCAGTTCGAGGGCGGGGGCCGCGCGCATGCCGCGCCGCGATCGGTCGGTGGCCGCTCAGCCGCTCAGACCCGCTTGAAGACCAGCGAGCCGTTGGTGCCGCCGAAGCCGAAGTTGTTCTTCAGCGCGACGTCGATCCTCGTCTCCCGCGCCGTGTTGGCGCAGTAGTCCAGGTCGCACTCGGGATCCTGGTTGAAGATGTTGATCGTCGGGGGCGAGATCTGGTGATGCACCGCGAGCACCGTGAACACCGACTCGATGCCGCCGGCGCCGCCGAGCAGGTGGCCGGTCATCGACTTGGTCGAGTTCACCACCAGCTTCTTCGCGTGCTCGCCGAAGGCGAGCTTGATCGCGTTGGTCTCGTTGACGTCGCCCAGCGGCGTCGAGGTGCCGTGCGCGTTGAGGTAGTGCACCTGGTCGGGCGACACGCCGGCATTGCGCAGCGCCGCGAGCATCGAGCGCTTGGGGCCGTCGACGTTCGGCGCCGTCATGTGGAAGGCGTCGGCGCTCATGCCGAAGCCGCCGAGCTCGGCGTAGATCTTCGCGCCGCGCTTCTTCGCGTGCTCGTACTCCTCGAGCACCAGCACGCCCGCGCCCTCGCCGAGCACGAAGCCGTCGCGGTCCTTGTCCCAGGGGCGAGAGGCCGTCTTCGGGTCGTCGTTGCGGGTGGACAGCGCGCGCGCCGCGGCGAAGCCGCCGACGCCCAGCGGCGAGACGGTCGCCTCGGCGCCGCCGGCGATCATCACGTCGGCGTCGCCGTACTCGATGAGCCGGCCGGCCTCGCCGATGCAGTGCAGGCCGGTGGTGCAGGCGGTGACGATCGCCAGGTTCGGGCCCTTGAAGCCGCACTGGATCGACACGTGGCCCGAGATCATGTTGATGATCGAGGCCGGGACGAAGAAGGGCGAGATGCGGCGCGGGCCGCGCTCGAGCAGGTCCTTCTGGGTGTTCTCGATCATCGGCAGGCCGCCGATGCCCGAGCCCACGATGCAGCCGATGCGCTCGGCGAAGGCCTCGTCGAGCGCCTCGCCGGTGGGCAGGCCGGCATCACGCACCGCCTGCATGGACGCCGCCAATCCGTAGTGGATGAAGGTGTCCATGTGGCGGGCTTCCTTGCCCGGGATGTAGTCCTCGATGTTGAAGCCCTTCACCTCGCCGGCGAACTTGCAGGCGAAGGCCGATGCATCGAACTTCGTGATGGCATCGATGCCGGACTTTCCAGCGACAAGGTTGGACCAGGACTCGGCGACGGTGTTGCCCACGGGGCTCACGCAGCCAAGACCGGTAACGACAACGCGGCGACGGGTCATACGGTTCGAGGAATGTCTGAATGGGGGTTGGGTACTGCACCGAAGGGCTCAGCCCTTCGGTCGCGGGCGCTCGGCCCGCTGCCGCCGATCAAGCCTTCTGGTGCTTGAGGGCGTAGTCGATCGCCAGCTGGACGGTGGTGATCTTCTCGGCCTCTTCGTCGGGGATCTCGATGCCGAACTCGTCTTCCAGCGCCATCACGAGTTCGACGGTGTCCAGCGAATCCGCGCCCAGATCGGCAACGAAAGCCTTCTCGTTGGTGACTTCGGCTTCGGCCACGCCGAGTTGCTCGGCAATGATCTTCTTGACGCGTGCTTCGATATCGCTCATGACTCCTCCAGGAGGGTTTCAATAACTAACAGAACAGCCCGTGATTTTACGACCTCGGCGAATCCACCCTGGGAGGTCGCAACCGGACGGACTCCAACCGGCCGGCCGCGCGTCCGGGACTCTCGCCCCGGCGCGCCGCCTGTTTCAGTTCATGTACATGCCGCCGTTGACGTGCATCTCGGTGCCGGTGATGTAGCCGGCCTGCGGCGAGGCGAGGAAGGCCACCGCGTGCGCGATGTCCTCGGGGCTGCCGAGCTTGCCCAGCGGGATCTGCTGCAAGAGCGCCGCCTTCTGCGCGTCGGGCAGGACTTCCGTCATGTCGGTGGCGATGAAGCCCGGGGCGACGCAGTTGACCGTGATGCCGCGGCTGCCGAGCTCGCGCGCGAGCGAGCGGGTCAGGCCCGCCACGCCCGCCTTCGCGGCGGCGTAGTTGGCCTGGCCGGCGTTGCCGCTGGCGCCCACCACCGAGGTGATGTTGACGATGCGGCCGTGGCGCTGCTTCATCATCGGGCGGATCGCGGCACGGCTGGTGCGGAACACCGCCTTCAGGTTGGTGTCGAGCACCGCGTCCCAGTCCTCGTCCTTCATGCGCATCGACAGCGTGTCGCGCGTGATGCCGGCGTTGTTGACCAGCACGTGCAGCGCGCCGAACTCCTTGACGATGCCGTCGATCGCCGCATCGACGCCCGCGGCGTCGTTGACGTTCAGGCACAGGCCGCGGCAGCCGTCGAAGCCCGAGAGCGCTTCCGTGATCGCCTGTGCGCCGGACTCGGTCGTCGCGGTGCCGATCACCTTCAGGCCGCGGCGGGCGAGCTCGAGCGCGATGGCGCGGCCGATGCCGCGCGACGCGCCGGTGACGAGGGCCACCTGGCCTTCGAACGCGAGGGGGTTGCTCATGCCAGCATTCCTTTCACATCGGCGAGCGTCGCCGGGTCGTACACGGTGGCGGTGCTCAGCTCGCCGTCGATGCGCTTGATCATGCCGGCCAGCACCTTGCCGGGGCCGCATTCGAACACACGCGAGAAGCCGCTCGCCTTGATCTGCTGCACGGATTCGACCCAGCGCACCGGGCCGAAGGCCTGGCGGTAGAGCGCGTCGCGGATCGCGTCCGCGTCGGTCTGCACCTGCACGTCGATGTTGTTGAGCATTGGGATCCGCGGCGCCGCGATCGTCGCGGCGGCGAGCTTCTCCTTCAGGCGCTCGGCCGCGGGCTTCATCAGGCTCGAGTGGAACGGCGCCGACACCGGCAGCGGCAGCGCGCGCTTGGCGCCGCGCGCCTTCAGCAGCTCGCAGCCCTTCTCCACCCCGGCCTTGCTGCCGGCGATCACGATCTGCTTCGGGTCGTTGAAGTTGACCGCCTCGACCACCTCGCCGCTGGCGGCCGCCGCCTCGGCGCAGCCCTCGCGCACGGCCTGCGCGTCCAGCCCCAGGATCGCGGCCATCGCGCCGGTGCCCACCGGCACCGCCTCCTGCATCGCCTGCGCGCGGAAGCGCACCAGCGGCAGCGCGTCGGCGAGCGTCAGCGCCTCGGCCGCCACCAGCGCGGTGTACTCGCCGAGCGAGTGGCCCGCCACCAGCCCCGGCTTCAGGCCGGTCTCGGCGAGCCAGGCGCGGTAGCAGGCGATGCCCGCGGTCAGCATCACCGGCTGCGTGTTGGTGGTCAGGTCGAGCTGCTCCTTGGGGCCGGCGGCAATCAGCCGCGCCACGTCCTCTCCGAGCGCCTGGCTGGCCTCGTCGAGCGTGCCGCGCACGGCCGGGTGATCGCCCCAGGCGTCGAGCATGCCGACGGCCTGCGAGCCCTGTCCGGGGAAGACGAAAGCGAAGGAGGTCATTCTTGGTGTACTTGTGCGGTTGGAGGAACGCCGGGGGCGGAGCGCCGCGTCAGAAGTCGAGCAGCACCGCGCCCCAGGTGAAGCCGCCGCCGACGCCCTCGAGCATCAGCGTGTCGCCGCGGGCGATGCGGCCCGAGCGCACGCCGTGGTCGAGCGCGAGCGGGATCGACGCCGCGGACGTGTTGCCGTGCTGGTCCACCGTCACGATCACCTTGCCCATCGGCAGCTTCAGCTTGCGCGCGGTGCCCTGCATGATGCGGATGTTGGCCTGGTGCGGGATCAGCCAGTCGATCTCTTCCGCGCCGCGGCCGGCCTTCCCGAGCACCGAGCGGGCCACCTCCTCGAGCACGCCGACGGCGAGCTTGAACACGGCCTGGCCGTCCATCTTCAGCAGCGGGTCGCCCAGCACCTGGCCGCCCGAGACGTGGCCGGGCACGCACAGGATGCCCACATGGCGGCCATCGGCGTGCAGCTCGGTCGCGACGACGCCAGGCGTCTCGCTCGCCTCCAGCACCACGGCGCCCGCGCCGTCGCCGAACAGCACGCAGGTGGTGCGGTCGTTGAAGTCGAGGATGCGCGAGAAGACCTCGGCGCCGATCACGAGCGCGCGGCGCGCGCTGCCGGCGCGGATCATCGAGTCCGCGACGGTGAGCGCGTAGACGAAGCCCGAGCACACCGCCTGCACGTCGAAGGCCGGGCAGCCGTGCACGCCGAGCTTCTGCTGCACCAGCGCCGCGGTCGACGGGAACACCATGTCCGGCGTCGAGGTCGCGACGATGATCAGGTCGATGTCGGACGCCGAGCAGCCGGCCGCCTCCAGTGCCTGGCGCGCCGCGGCGACGCCGAGGTCGCTCGAGCCGACGTCCGGCGCGGCGAAGTGGCGCGCGCGGATGCCGGTGCGCTCGACGATCCACTCGTCGGAGGTCTCGATGCCGCGTGCGGCCAGTTCGGCCGCGAGCTCGGCGTTGCTGAGGCGCCGCGGCGGCAGGTAGCTGCCGGTGCCGGCGATGCGCGAATAACGGGGAAAGGTCGAGGTCATGCAGCCTGGGATACTGCCGCAGGCACCGCGGCAGCGTCCGCCGGGGGCAGCGCCTGCAAGGTGTCCACGATGCGATGATGCACCCGGTCGAGCAACCGGTTCCGGGCGGCATCATACGCGCGATTCAGGGCGTTCTCGAAAGCCACCGCGTCGGCCGAGCCGTGGCTCTTGAACACCAGCCCGCGCAGGCCGAGCAGCGCCGCGCCGTTGTAGCGGCGGTGGTCGATGCGCGCCTTGAAATGCCGGAGCACCGGCAGCGCCACGAGCGCCGCGGCCTTCGTGAAGGCGTTGCGGCCGAACTCCTGCTTGATGATGCTCGACAGCATCCCCGCGAGGCCCTCGGCGGTCTTCAGCGCCACGTTGCCGACGAAGCCGTCGCAGACGACGATGTCGGTGGTGCCCTTGAAGATGTCGTTGCCCTCGACGTTGCCGTAGAAGTTCAGGTGCCCCGCGTCGCCCACCGCGCGCAGCAGCTCGCCGGCGCGCTTGATGACCTCGTTGCCCTTGATCGCCTCTTCGCCGATGTTGAGCAGGCCGACCGTCGGGTTCTCCTTGCCCTCCACCGCCGAGACGAGCGCACTGCCCATCAGCGCGAACTGCAGCAGGTGCTCGGGTTCGCAGTCGACGTTGGCGCCGAGGTCGAGCACGGTGGTGAAGCCGTCGTTCTGGTTCGGCATCACGCTCGCGATCGCCGGACGGTCGATGCCCTCGAGCGTCTTGAGCACGTAGCGCGACACCGCCATCAGCGCGCCGGTGTTGCCGGCCGAGACGCAGGCGTCGGCCGTGCCGCCGGCCGCCACCTTCACCTGGCTGACCGCCACGCGCATCGACGAGTCCTTCTTGCGCCGCAGCGCGATCTCGATCGAGTCGTCCATCTCGACGACCTCGGCGGCCGCCACGATGCGGCAGCGCGACCACGAGGACGCCGGGGCGAGCGCATCGGCGCGCCCGACGAGCAGCAACTCCGCCTGCGGATGCGCGGCGAGGAAGGCCCTGCAGGCCGGCAGCGTGATCGACGGACCGTGATCACCGCCCATGCAGTCCACGGCGATGCGCACCGGGCGCGACAAAGCCGCCACAGCAGGAGGGGCAGAAGAAGTCATCGCAGGCTGGGTGTGCCGGAGGCACCGGAGCAGGCAAAACACAGGCCGGCTGGCCGCCCGAAGGCAACCACCGGCCCGGATGTGCTCGAACTGACCTGAACCGGAAGGATCAGGCGTCGGCCTTGGTCTTCAGGACCTTGCGCCCGCGGTAGAAACCGGTCGGGCTGATGTGATGACGCAGATGGGTTTCACCCGTGGTGGACTCAATCGCGGTCGAGGGGTTGTTCAGGTGCTGGTGGGCACGGTGCATACCACGCTTCGAGGGCGACTTCTTGTTCTGTTGAACGGCCATGGCTCGCTCCTTGGAAAACCAAAGATTCTAGCATGCATCGTTCGGGCGAGAACAGCAAGCCCGGCCGGAACGTGCGGAATCTGGCAGCTCAGGACTTCGGCTTGCGCAGCGCCTCGAGCGCGGCGAAGGGATTGGGCCGCGGCTCCTCCTCTTCCTCCTCCTCGTCCTCGGCGACCATCGGCAGCGGCTGCGGGCACTCCTCGTGGCGCGGCACGAGCGGCAGCGCGAGCAGCAGCTCGTCCTCGATCAGCTCGGGCACGTCCAGCGCGCGCGTCAGCGCCAGCACCTCCTCCTCCGCCTCGACGTCCTCCTCGGCCGCCCGCGCCTCGTCGCTGACGAAGCGGAAGCTGCGCCGCACCTCCAGCGGCACCTGCACCGGCCCGAGGCAGCGCTGGCACTCCAGGTGGATCTCGCCGCGCGCGCTGAGGTCCAGCCAGACCTGGGGCGCGTGAGCGCGCTGCTCCACCTGCCGGCCTTCCGCGCGCCAGGCCACCTCGCCGACCGGCGGTGCCTCCGGGTGCGCCTCCGCGGCCAGCCGTTCGAGCGACGCCGTGGGGGTCCGGCCCTCGAGCACGCCGCCGGCCCGGGCGAACTCCTGCACGTCGAGACGCTGGGGATTGAACTCTCTTGCTTTCATGCCGGCAGTTTAAGGTCGCGTGTGGCGGCGGGCGAATGCCGCGGCGCCTCCCGCGCCCCGCTGAGGGACAATCCGGCCCATGCCTCCCCTGCCCCGCCCGCTGATCCTCGGCTCGACCTCGCCCTACCGGCGCGAGCTGCTGCAACGCCTGCGCCTGCCCTTCGACGTGCTCGCGCCCCAGGTCGACGAAACCCCGCTTCCCGGCGAGGCGCCCGCCGCGCTCGCGACGCGCCTGGCGCTCGCGAAGGCGCGCGCCGTCGCGGCGCAACGCCCCGACGCGGTGGTGATCGGCTCCGACCAGGTGGCCGACCTCGACGGGCAGCCGATCGGCAAGCCCGGCACGCACGAGCGTGCCGTGGCGCAGCTGCGGCAGATGAGCGGGCACAGCGTGGTGTTCCAGACCGGCGTCGCCGTGGTGTGCGCGACGAGCGGCTTCGAGCAAGCCGCGCTCGTCCCGGTGACGGTGCGCTTTCGCGCGCTCGGCGACGACGAGATCGAGCACTACCTGCGGGCCGAGCGCCCCTACGACTGCGCCGGCAGCGCCAAGGCCGAGGGGCTCGGCATCGCGCTGCTGGAGGCGATCGAGTCGGACGATCCGACCGCGCTGATCGGCCTGCCGCTGATCCGCACCTGCGCGCTGCTGCGCGCGGCCGGCGTGCCGCTGCTGTCCGGGCCGGAGGGCGCCGCATGACGACGCCCGGCCGCCTCTACCTCGTACCGAACACGCTGGACTTCGGCGCACCGCAGCGCCCCGGCGAGCCGCTGCCGGACCTGCAGCAGGTGCTGCCGCTGTCCGTGCTGCAGACCGCCGCGCGGCTGACGCACTGGCTCGCGGAGAACGCGAAGACGACGCGGGCCTTCCTGAAGCGGGTCGATGCGGTCACGCCGCTGGCGCAGCCGCTGCAGTCGCTGCGCATCGAGGAGCTGCCGCGCCCGCCCAAGGGGCAGCCTGGCCGCGCGCAGGCCTTGCGCCCCGCCGACCTCGCGCGGCTGCTGCAGCCCGCGCTGGAGGGCCAGGACATCGGCCTGATCTCCGAGGCCGGCATGCCGGCGGTGGCCGACCCGGGCGCCGAGGTGGTGCAGCAGGCGCACGCGCTCGGCATCCCGGTCGTGCCGCTGGCGGGCCCCTCCGCGCTGCTGCTCGCGATGGCGGCGAGCGGTCTCAACGGCCAGAGCTTCGCCTTCGTCGGCTACCTGCCGGTGGACGAGGCCGCGCGCGGCCAGCGCCTGCGCGAGCTGGAAGGACTGTCGCGCCGCATCGGCCAGACGCAGATGTTCATCGAGACGCCCTACCGCAATGCCGCGATGCTCAACGCGCTGCTCGGCGCGCTGCAGCCCGCGACGCGGCTGAGCATCGCCTGCGGCCTGACGCTGGCGCAGGGCTGGAACCGGACGATGACGGTGCAGCAGTGGCGGCAGGCAGGCGTGCAGATGCCGGGGGACGTGCCGGCGGTGTTCGCGCTGCTGGCAGGCTGAGCGGCAGCCGGATCCTTGTGCGGCGGCCGAGGCAAACAACGCCGGCGGAGAACCGACGCCGGAGCTTCAGCGCTTGATGCCGCCACCAAGCAGTGCCGCGATCTTGCGTCGCGGCTTGGCGTGGGGCGCGGCGGACCTGTCCGCTGGCGCAGGCGCGGAGGCGGGCTGCGGCTCCCACACCGGGTCGGCCCCGGCTTGGGCCTCGTAGGGACGGCTGAAGAAGGGGTCGCTTGAGGCGGACGGCGCGTGGCGACGCGGCGCGGCCGGCGCACGCCGCACGGCTGGCGTGGCCTCCTCCTCGTCGCGGCGGGTGGGGCGGCGCGGCAGGCGGGCATTGCCCTCGACCTGCAGCGGCTCGACCTCGATCGTCTTCTTGATCAGCTTCTCGATCTCCGCCACCTGGCGCTGGTCGCTGCGCGACACGAAGGACACTGCCAGGCCCGACGCGCCGGCGCGACCGGTGCGGCCGATGCGGTGCACGTAGTCCTCGGCGTTGAACGGGAGGTCGAAGTTGAAGACGGCCGGCAGGTCCGCGATGTCGAGGCCGCGCGCGGCCACGTCGGTGGCCACCAGCAGCTCGACTTCGCCGCGCTTGAAGGCGTCGAGCGCCTTGAGCCGCTCGTCCTGCGACTTGTCGCCGTGCAGCGCGGTGGTCTTCAGGCCGTCGCGCTCCAGCGAGCGGGCGAGCCGCGCGGCGCCGAGCTTGGAGTTGACGAAGACGATGGCCTGCGACAGCGAGCGCTCGCGCAGGATATGGCGCACCGCGCCGCGCTTGTCGTCGTCGTCGACGGCGAAGAAGCGCTGCTCGACGGTGGAGGCGGTGGCATTCGGGCGCGCCACCTCGACCAGCACCGGGTCCTGCAGGTAGCTCTGCGCCAGCTTCTTGATCTCGGGCGAGAAGGTGGCCGAGAACAGCAGCGTCTGGCGCTGCTTGGGCAGGTAGCTCAGGATGCGCTGCAGGTCCGGCAGGAAGCCGATGTCGAGCATGCGGTCGGCCTCGTCGAGCACGACGTACTCGACCTGGCCGAGGTTGCAGTTCTTGGCCTGGATGTGGTCGAGCAGCCGGCCGGGCGTCGCGATCAGCACCTCGACGCCGCCCTTGAGCTCGGCCGTCTGCGGCTTCATGTCGATGCCACCGAAGACGCAGGCGACGCGCAGCTGCGTGTGGCGCGCGTAGGCCTTGACGTTGACGGCGACCTGGTCGGCGAGCTCGCGCGTCGGCGCGAGCACCAGTGCGCGCACCGGGTGGCGCGCGGGAGACGCGCTGCTGTTCTCGTGCTTGAGCATCTTCTGCAACAGCGGCAGCGAGAACGCGGCGGTCTTGCCGGTGCCGGTCTGCGCAGCGCCCATCACGTCGCGGCCCTGCAGCACGATCGGGATCGCCTTGGCCTGGATCGGCGTCATCGAGGTGTAGCCCTGGTCGGCGATGGCGCGCTGCAGCGCGGTGCCGAGAGGGAGCGAGGAGAATTCGGCGCTCGCAACCGGCGCCTGGGTATTGGTTTCTTCGATCACGGGGCGCATTATCCTCCTCTTGACTTTCCGGGCAGCCTCATGCGGGGCCGGCCTCGCGGGCATCAAGGTTTGAGGCGCGCAGGCGACCCGCCGTGGTGGCGTCATGCCCCCTCGCGGATCAGGGCCACCAGCTCCTCCGCGGACGGCAGCGCCGCGCCCTCGCCGCCGTCGAGCACCCCTTCGGCCAGCGCGCGCTTGTCGTGGTGCAGCGCGACGATGCGCTCCTCGAGCGTGCCTCGCGCGACGAGCCGGTAGACCGTCACCGGCCGCTGCTGGCCCATGCGGTGCGCGCGGCCCATCGCCTGGTCCTCGGCGGCCGGGTTCCACCACGGGTCGGCGATCACGACGTAGTCGGCCGCGGTCAGGTTCAGGCCGTAGCCGCCCGCCTTCAGGCTGATCAGGAAGAAGTCGCCCTCGCCCGCCTGGAAGGCGTCGACGCGGCGCATGCGCTCGGCCGCGGGCGTGGCGCCGTCGAGGTACTGGTAGGGGATGCCGGCCGCGTCGAGCGGCGCGCGCAGCAGCGCGAGGAAGTCGACGAACTGGCTGAAGACCAGCGTCTTGTGGCGGTTGGCGCCGAGTTCGGCCGCGAGCTGCGCGAAGGCCTGCACCTTGGCGCCGACGAGGCCCAGCTCCGGGTTGACCAAGCGCGGGTCGCAGGCGGCGCGGCGCAGCCGCGTGAGCTGCGCGAGGATGTTGAACTGCGCCTGCCCGCCGCCCTGCCCCAGGCTCTCGGTCGCGGCGAGCAGCGCCTGGCGGCGCAGCAGCTCGTAGTGCGCCGCCTCGTCGGCGCCGGGCTCGACGCGCAGCAGCTGCTCGGTGCGCGGCGGCAGGTCGTCGAGCACCTGCCCCTTGGTGCGGCGCAGCACGAAGGGCGCGATCAGCCGGCGCAGCGTGCGCTGCGCGTCGCGATCGCGCTCGCGTTCGATCGGGATCGCGAAGCGCTCGTTGAAGCGCGCCGGGGTGCCGAGCAGCCCGGGGTTGGCGAAGCGCATCACCGACCACAGCTCCGACAGCCGGTTCTCGATCGGCGTGCCCGACAGCGCGAGCCGGAAGCCCGCGCGCAGTTCGTGGACCGCCTGGCTGCGCTTGGCGAGTGCGTTCTTGATCGCCTGCGCCTCGTCCACTACCAGCGTGTGCCACTCGCGCGCGGCGAAGGCCTCGGCCGACTGCTGCAGCAGCGCGTAGGACACCAGCAGCACGTCGCCCGCGCCGGCCTCGCGCACCTGGTCGGCGCGCAGCGTGTCGCCGTCGCCGTACACGCTCACGCGCAGCGAGGGCGCGAGCCGCGCCGCCTCGGCCTGCCAGTTGCCGACCAGCGATGTCGGCGCGACCACGAGCGCGGCCCCTGCGGCCGCGCGCGCGAGCAGCACCGCCAGCGCCTGCACCGTCTTGCCCAGGCCCATGTCGTCGGCGAGGCAGGCCCCGAGCCCGGCCTGCGCCAGCCGCAGCGCCCAGCGCAAGCCCTCCTCCTGGTAGGGCCGCAGCTCGGTCAGCAGCCCCGGCGGCACCGGGGCCTGCGCCTGCTGCGCGGCGTCGAGCCGGCGCAGCCGCGCCTCGAACTCCGCGTCGGCCTCGAGCGCGGCGCCCTCCAGCTCGTCGCGCAGCCACGCGGCGGCCAGCGCCGGCACCCGCGTGGCGCCGCGCTGCGTCTCGCCGACCGCGGCCAGCGCCTGCACGCGGGCGCGCAGCTCGGCCGTCAGCGCGAGGAAGCGCCCCTCGCCGAGCGGCACGAAGCGCCCCTTGCCCTCGGTGCTCCACGCGAGCAGCTGCTCCAGCGTCGCGACGCGCTCGTCCTCGATGCGCAGCTCGCCGCCGAGCGTGAACCAGTCGGCGGCGCTGCGCACGCGCACCTGCAGCTGCGGCACGCCGGCCGTGATCACCTGCACCGCGCGGCCCTTGGGCCAGTCGATGCCCGACAGCGCCGCGTCGAGCCGCGGCAGCGCCTCCACCACCGCCAGCGCCTCGTCGGGGCTGTCGATGCGCCATTCGCACGGCCCGGCGCTGCCCTCCGGCATCGCGGCGAGCTCGGCGCAGGCGGGCGCGAGCGCCTCCAGCACCGCGTCGAGGTGGCGGCGCTCGGCCTTCAGCTCGCGCTGCGCGCCGAGCGTCTCGCCCTTCACCGCGGCGATCAGCCGCGCGCGGCCCTGCCCGGGCGCCAGGCGCGGGCCGTCGGGGCCGAGCGGCGCGACCACCAGCCGCAGCTGCAGGCCCTCGCCCGCCGGCGTCAGCTCGGCGCGCAGCCTTGCGTCGGCCGCCACCTCGCGCGCCGCCTCGATCGCGTCGGCATGCACCTGGAAATGCGGCGCGATGCTGCGCAGCGCCCCCTGCAGCTCCAGCTGCGCCTCGCGCGGCACGCTGAGCTGCCGCCCGATCAGCTGCACCGCGCGGCGCTGCGCCGGGCTGAGCCGGATCACGCGGGCGCGCTGCGGGCCGTCTCGCAGCACGGTGACGAGGCGCAGCGCCTCGGCCTCGCGGCGCTCGTCGGCGTCCAGCAGGCGCAGGTTCTCGGCGCGCTCCGCGCCCTCGTCGCCGAGGTCGAGCTGCGGCAGCACGCGCACCTGCAGCCGGCCGTCGCGCGACACCACGTCGATCTCGGGCGCCGCCTCGACGAGGTCGACGAACTGCTCGGGCCGGTCGTCGAAGACGACATGCGGGTGGCCGACCAGCGCGCCGATCGCCGCGGCGCGGTCGATGCGGTGCGAGCGCGCGCGGTAGGGGCTGCTGCGCACCGCCCGGGCGACGCGCGCGTCGTGCGGCTCGAGCCGCTCGGTGGCGGCCAGCCGCGACAGCGGCAGCTCGCGCGGCTTGCCCCAGCCGCGCACGCCGAGCTTCTGCTCCAGCACGGTGATGTCGGCGACATGGCCGTGCCGGTCCAGCCGCAGCGACCAGACCAGCCGGGTCGCGCCCGCGGCCGGGCCGGACTTGCCCTCGGCCTGCGCCGGGTCGCCGATCGCGGCCAGCGCGGCGAGCGTGGTGCGCCAGCCCTCGGCCGCCGGCGGCACGAAGAAGGCGGGGGAGGTGGCCTCGCCGCGCAGGCTGCGCCGCGCCTCGTCGAGCTGGTCGGCGAGCCAGCCGAGGTCGCAGTCGCGCAGGTGCCGCGCCAGCAGCTGCGCGCCGGCCTCCTGCGCGGCGGAAGGCGTGAAGGCAGCGGCGGCCGGGCGCAGCCAGGCCAGCGCCAGCCAGCGCCACAGGTCGTCGGGGAACGGCGCCTGACCCGAGCCGCGCGGCGCGAGCAGACCCGGGCTCGCCGGTGCGTCGCCGGTGCGCATGCGCAGCACGTGCCAGAAGGTGCCGAAGGCCTCGCTGCAGGGCGGGTTGCGCGAGCCCGCCTCGCTGGCGCAGAACCTGATCGCGCGCTCGAGCTGCGCCGGCGCCTGGCGTGCCATCAGCGCCAGCGGGTAGAGCCAGGCGACGCTGGCGGGCAGCAGCTGCTTGCGCCGCCCCTGCAGCGCGGCGAGCCCCTTGAACGCCTGCTCGAAGCCGGCGATCGCGGCGTCCCACTCGCCCCGCACCGCCTGCACCCCGGCCCGCACGCCGGCGGCGAGTGCCTCGAAGCCCGCATTGCCCTGCCCCTGCGGCCAGTCCATGCAGTCCAGCGCCTGCTGCGGCCGCCCCGCCAGCAGCGCGTGCTGCGCCAGCGCGACGCGCAGCATCACCGCGAGCGTCGGCTGCAGCCGCGGCACGACGGCCGGTGCCATGCGCGCGAGAAAGGCCTTGTCGCGCGCCCAGACGTGGTCGAGTTCCGACAGGCCCGCCACGCAGACGATGCCCTGCACCTCGGGATGCAGCCGCGCGAACAGTGCCTCCTCGGCGAGCGCCGCCGCGATGTCGGACAGCAGCGCCTGGACCTCGGCGTCCACCGGCCGGTCCAGCAGCGCGACGAGTTCCTGCAGCGACGCGCCGGTGTACATCCACAACCGCAGGCACAGCGCCGCCTGCTCGCGATGGCGGAAGCGGTACCAGCTCGAGCCCGTCAGCGACACGTCCTCGGCCGCGAGCAGCGCGCGGCGCAGCTCGGCCGGCGCGGCGCTGCCGAGCGCATCGGCGAAGGCCGCCACGGCGCAGGCCGGCTCCGGCTGCCAGTAGCCGGCGACGCCGGCCTCGGCGGCCAGGCGCTGCATCCGCAGCGCGGTCAGCGCCTCGCGCACCTCCTCCTGCGTCCATGCGGAGCCGTTCGGGCGGCGCCATTCGATATGCCGGAGGGCGTTCCAGATCCAGGTGCGGGTGCGCGGCTGCCCGACGAGCGCGAGCAGCCGCAGCACGGCGCGTTCGAGGCCCTGCAGCGCCTGCACGGCATCGTGCGCCGGCGAGTCGGGGGTGGACGGTGCGCCTGCGGGCGCGTCGGCGGGAAGGAGGGAGGTCATCGTCTGCGGCTGCGCATCGTGCGGGGGCGGCGCCCCGCGGAGCCCGCCACTCTAGCGCGCCCGGCCCGGCCCCTCAGGCCCCCGGGGCGCGGAACTCCGGCACCACCTCGCGCAGCCGCGCCTTCACCGCCTCGTCGTCCAGCTCGGACAGCGGCCGCTCGCATGCCGCCAGCCAGGCGGCCAGCCGGCCGTGCGCGGCACGGTCGTCGAGCCGCGCGATGCGCAGGCGGCGGAACGCGGTCGGCAGCGTCGCGTCCGCGCCGGCGAGCAGCTCCTCGTAGAGCTTCTCGCCGGGGCGCAGCCCGGTGTAGACGACCGGGATCTCGTCGAGGCTGTGGCCCGACAGCCGGATCATGTCGCGCGCGAGGTCGGCGATGCGCACCGGCTCGCCCATGTCGAGCACGAACACCTGCCCGCCCTCGCCGATCGCCGCGGCCTGCAGCACCAGGCGCGCCGCCTCCGGGATGGTCATGAAGTAGCGGGTAATCTCCGGATGCGTGACCGTCACCGGCCCGCCGCGCGCGATCTGCGCCTTGAACTTCGGGATCACACTGCCGCTGGAGCCGAGCACGTTGCCGAAGCGCACCGCGATGAAGCGCGTGGCGCCGCCCTGCCCGGGCGACGCGGCGGCGGCGCAGCGCGCGGCGAGGTGCGACAGCGCGAGCTCGGCCGCGCGCTTGGTGGCGCCCATCACGTTGGTCGGGTTGACCGCCTTGTCGGTGCTGATCAGCACGAAGCGCTCGACGCCGGCCTCGGCCGCGGCGCTCGCGGCGTTCCAGGTGCCGAGCGTGTTGTTGCGCAGCGCCGCCCAGGCATTGTCCTGCTCCATCAGCGGCACGTGCTTGTAGGCCGCGGCGTGGAAGACGACCTGCGGCCGCTGGCGCGCGAAGGTCAGGCGCAGGTGCTCGCGGTCCTTCACGTCGCCGATCAGGCGCACCAGCGGGATGTGCGGGAAGCGCTCGGACAGCTCCTGCTCGATGCGGTAGAGCGCGAACTCGCCCAGTTCATACAGGACGATCCTCAGCGGCCCGTAGCGCGCCACCTGGCGGCACAGCTCGGAGCCGATGCTGCCGCCGGCGCCGGTGATCAGCACCACCTTGCCCGACAGGCATTCGGAGATGCCGCCCTCGTCGAGCTGCACCGGCTCGCGCCCGAGCAGGTCCTCGGGCTCGATGTCGCGCACGCGCGGGCTCACCGAGCCCTGCTGCAGCTCGGCCGCGCCCGGCACCGTCAGCACCGGCAGGCCGGTGGCGCCCGCGAGCTCGAACAGGCGGCGGCGCCGCGGCAGCGGCGCCGACGGGATCGCGACGATCAGGTGCGTGATGCCCTGCACCTCGACGTGGCGCGCGAGCGTGTCGATCGCCCCGAGCACCGGCACGCCGCCGATGCGCGCGCCCAGCTTGGCCGGGTCGTCGTCGAGCAGGCCGACCACCTGCCAGCCCTCGTGCTGGATGCCGGCGAGCAGCCGCCGCGCCGCGTCGCCGGCGCCGAGCACCAGCGCGCGCCGCGCCTCGGCGGCACTGCCGCTGAGCCGGCTGCGCATCTGCTCGTAGAGCATGCGGTAGGCCATGCGCACCAGCACCAGCCCCATCAGCGTGATGACCGGGTGCAGCGCCAGCACCGCGCGCGGCACCTTCACGAGCTGCGCCATCAGCACCGCGACCGCGCCGAGCAGGCCGGCGACCGCGCAGCCGATCGCCAGGCGCTTGACCTCGCCGAAGCCCGAGAAGCGCCACATGCCGCGCGGCACGCCGAGCAGCGCGAACACCGCCAGGTAGAGCGCGACCAGCCCGAGCAGCACCCAGGGGTCGTACCAGGCTCTCGCATTGAGCCAGCGATCGAAGCCGAGGCGGAACAGGTAGGTGACGTTCCAGCACGCGGCGATGACGAGCGCATCGATCGCGAGCGACAGCGGCTGGCGCTGCGGGCGGATGCGGGTCAGGAAGGCATCGAGCCGCTGCCACAGCTGCCGGGAGGGGGCCTCCGCATCGGCGGCCGCCGGTGCGGGAGGAGTTTTTCGCTTGTCGCTCATCTCGGGGGAAGGGATTCGGGCATCACTTCAGCAGCAGCACCCACAGCGTGCGGCCGAGCACCTGCAGGTCGGTGCACACGCCGCTGCGCTCGACGTAGGCCTGCGCGAGGCGCAGCTTGGCCGGCAGCACCTGCTCGACGTAGGCGCGCTCGGGATCGGCGGCCAGCGCGAGCAGCTCGCTCTCGCGGCGGAACTCGATCGAGGCGAGGTCGGTGATGCCGGGGCGCACCGACAGCACCTGCTCGCGCACCGCCGGCGGGTAGAGCGCGACGTAGCGCGGCACCTCGGGGCGCGGGCCGACCAGGCTCATCGTGCCGGCGAGCACGTCGATGAGCTGCGGCAGCTCGTCGAGCTTGCTGCGGCGCAGGAAGGCGCCGACGCGGGTGATGCGCGCATCGGCGCCGACCGTGATCTGCCGCCCGGCCTCGGCCGGGTCGTGGCGCATCGTGCGGAACTTGTGGATGCGGAAAGGCACGCCGTGGCGGCCGACGCGCACCTGGCGGAAGAACACCGGGCCGGGCGAGTCGAGCCGGATCGCGAGCGCGATCAGCGCGAAGGCCGGCGCCAGCAGCAGCAGCGCGGGCGCCGCGATCAGCAGGTCGAGGAGGCGCTTGGCCATGGCCGCCGCATCACTCCCCGCCGGCGAGCGCGGCGCGCAGCACGGCGGCGACGCGGTCCACGTCGGCCTCCGACATGCGCGTGTACAGCGGCAGGCTCAGCATGCGCTCGAAGGCGTGCTGGCTGTGCGGGAACTGCTCCGGGCTCAGTCGATAGCGCTCGCGCCAGTAGGGATGCAGGTGCAGCGGGATGTAGTGCACGCTGCAGCCGATGCCGGCCTCGAAGAGGCGCTCGATCAGCCGGTCGCGCCCGATCGGCGCGGCGTCGGCGAGCCGCACCACGTAGAGGTGCCAGGCGTGCAGCTCGCCCGCGGCGGGTTGCGGCGGCAGGACCAGCGGCAGGCCGGCCAGCGCCGCGTCGTAGCGGGCAGCGAGTTCCGCGCGGCACGCCTGGAAGGCGTGGGCGCGCTTCAGTTGCTGCAGGCCGAGCGCGGCGGCGATGTCGGTCAGGTTGTACTTGAAGCCCGGCGCGACGATCTCGTAGTACCAGCTCGGCACCTTCGCGGTGAAGCGGTCGAAGGCGTCGCGGTTCATGCCGTGCAGGCGCATCACGCGCGCGCGCTTGGCGAGCTCGGCGTCGCGCGTCACCAGCATGCCGCCCTCGCCGGTGGTGATGGTCTTGTTCGCATAGAAGCTGAACACGGTGGCGTCGCTCGCGAGCGTGCCGACCAGCTTGCCGCCCGCGGTGGTGGGCAGCGCATGCGCCGCGTCCTCGACCACCTTCAGGCCGTGGCGGCGCGCGATGTCGAGGATCGCCGGCATGTCGGCGGCGAGGCCCGCGTAGTGCACCGGCAGGATGCACTTCGTGCGCGGCGTGATCGCGGCCTCCACCGCGCGCGGGTCGATGCACAGCGTGGCCGGGTCGATGTCGACCAGCACCACGTCGGCGCCGAGGTAGCGCACCACCTCGGCGGTGGCGGTGAAGGTGTGCGTGGTGGTGATGACCTCGTCGCCCGGGCCGATGCCGAGCGCCTCCAGCGCCAGGTGCAGCCCGGCGGTGGCGGAGTTGACGGCGATCGCCTCGAGCGGCGCCTCGTCTGGCGCCGCCTGCAGGAACTCGGCGAAGGCCTGCTCGAAGCGCTTCGCCTTCGGGCCGGTGGTGACCCAGCCGGAGCGCAGCGTGTCCACCACCTCGGCGATCTCTTCGTCGCCGATCTCGGGCAGGGCAAAGGGGAGGAAGTCGGGCTTGTTCATGGTGTTCAGCGAGTGCCGGCCGGCTTCTCGATCCAGGCCAGCACATGGGTGCGCAGCAGCGGCAGCGCGTTGAGCAACGGGTAGAGCGCGGGATGCAGCGCGCAGGCGCGGCGCGCCAGCGGCGGCGCGAGCGTCAGCCGGCGCGCAGTGAGCCGGCCCTGCGGGAACAACGCGCGGATGCGCGCCAGCGGCACGCCGCGCACGTCCGGGTTGCGCGGATTGTCGTAGACGAAGTCGTACCACAGCACCGCGCCGCCCGGCCGCAGCCAGCGCCACATCGCGTCGGCGAGTCGCGTCTGGAATGCGTCGTCGAGCAGCGACGAGAACACGGTGGACTGGTAGACGAGGTCGAGGCTCGCGGGCGCGACGGGCGCGACGCAGGCGTCGCCCTCGACCACGGCGAGCGACGCGGGCAGCACGCGCCGCGCCTGCGCCGCGCGCTCGGGCAGCAGCTCGATGCCGGCGAGCCGCTCGGGCGCGAAGCCCATGCGCAGCAACTCGAGCAGGTTGCCGCCGGTGCCGCAGCCGACCTCGAGCAGGTCCAGCCGCTGCGGCTCGCGCAGCCCACGCGCGCGCAGCAGCGCCGCGATCGCGCGCTGGCGCTCCTGCGCCGGCAGCAGCGCGGCGGGGTTGAGCAGCTGGTAGCGCCAGTCCTGCGCGGCGCGGCGCGCGTAGCGCTCCTGCACCGCCTGCGGCTCGGTGGCCGGCGCCCCCTCGTCGCGCGCGTCGCGGCTCATCGCGTGAGCCTCGCGAAGCGGCCACGCCCGGCGCGCGTGCCGCGCAGCACGTCGGCCCAGCCGAGCAGCGAGCCGATGCCGTAGCCGAAGTGGTAGGCGGCGATCACCGCGGGCAGCCGCGGCAGCAGCTTCCACTCGCTGCCGGCCGCGACCGCGAGCGAGGCGGCGAGCACGGCCGCCGCGTAGACGCCGGCGAGTCCCAGCGCCGGCCAGGCCGGTGCGCCGAGCAGCGCCGCCAGCAGCAGCAGCGCCAGCACGAGCACGAAGGCGCCCGGCACCAGGTGGCGCAGCGCCGCCGGCTGGCCGTGCTTGCGCATCACGAAGGGCTTCCAGTAGCCGTACTGCAGGTACTGACGGAACACCTGCGCGACGCGGCCGCGCGGCCGGTAGCTCGAGCGGATCGCCGCGCTCTGCCAGACGCGCCCGCCGCCGCGCGTGATGCGCAGGTTGTGCTCGTCGTCCTGGTTGCGCACCAGCGTCTCGTCGAAGCCGCCGAAGCGCTCGAGGCTCGCGCGCGGCCAGCAGCCGAGGTAGACCGTGTCGACCGGGCCCTCGTAGGCCAGGTCGCGCGAGCGCGCGCCGCCGGCGAGCCAGCGCGACTGGAAGGCGGCGGCGACGGCGCGCTGCGTCGGCGTGTCGCCCACCGCGTGCCACGGGCCGCCGACGTTGTCGGCACCGCTGCGCTCCAGCGCCGCGAGGCACTGCGCGACGTAGTCGGCGGCGTAGGTGGTGTGCACGTCCATGCGCACGATCACCTCGCCGCGCGCGGCGGCCAGCGCCCGGTTCAGGCCGCTGGAGACGATGCGGCCGGGGTTGTCGATAATGCGCAGGCGCGCGTCGCGTGCGGCGAGCTCCTGCAGCGCCTCGCGCGTGCCGTCGTCGCTGAGGCCGTCGGCGACCAGCACCTCCAGCGCCCAGCCCGGCGGCAGCGCCTGCGCGGCGGCCGAGGCGCAGAAGGCGCCGATGTGCGCCCGCTCGTTGCGGCAGGGCACGATCACGGAGACGAGGCGCGTCATCGCACGGCCTCCGGTGCGGCGGCGACCGTCCCGGCGGGCAGCCGCAGCAGCTCGCGGTAGAGCGCGTCCATGCGGTCCATCTGCACGCGGCGCGCCGCGCCGGGCTCGACGCGCGCGCGGTTGTGCAGGCCCATGCGGCGCGCGCGCGCCGGGTCGGCCGAGAGCGCGACGAGCGCCTGCGCGAGCCCTTCCGCGTCGCGCGGCGGCAGCAGGAAGCCGCCCTGCCCCTCGTCCACCCACTGCCGGTTGGCGGGCAGGTCCGACACCAGCACCGGCAGCCCGGCGGCCATCGACTCGAGCAGCGAGACCGAGGTGGCGTCGCTGTGCGGGATCGAGACGCTGACCGATGCGGCGTTGACGAGCTGCGCCATGCGGTCCTCGTCGACCTTGCCGTGCAGGCGCACGACGTCGGCCAGGCCGAGCGCCGCGACCTGCGCGCGCAGCGCCGCCTCGAGCGGGCCGCCGCCGAGCAGGTGCAGCTCCAGCGGCAGCCCCGGCGCGCGCTTGCGCAGCCGCGCGACGGCGGCGACGATCACGTCGATGTTGTAGTTGTCGTCCCAGGCGCGCAGGCTGACGATGCGGAACACGCCGTCCGGCGGCGCCTCGCCCGCGCGGGGCCGGAACTTCTCGGTGTCCGCGCCCCAGTAGATCTGCTCGAGCCGCGCGCGGGGACGGTAGCCCGCGATCTCGTCGAGCATGTCGCGGCTGTCGGCGGTGACGAGCGCGGCGCGGCGCAGTGTCCAGCCGGTCAGCAGCCGCACCAGCCGGCTGCGGCGCGGCGACACGAGGATGTCCGAGCCCCAGCCGGTCAGCACCAGCGGCTTTTTCAGCCCGCAGGCGGCGGCCCAGAAGCCGTAGGAGGTGATGTAGTGGCCGTGCACCAGGTCCGGGCGGAACGCGCGCGCCAGCGCCCTCACGCGCGGCACCGCGGCGAACCAGCCGAGCCGGCCGTCGGGCGTGCCGAGCGCGAGCACCTCGGCGCCCTCGATCGGCGCGTGCAGGCGCGACACGACCGTGCAGCGCCAGCCGCGCGCGAGCATCGCGCGCACCCAGCGCTGCGTGTGCACGCTCTGCGCGTCGGCGAAGAACAGCAGCTGCCTTGCTTTCGTGTCGCTCATGCGTCGGCCTCCGGGGCCTGCCAGCCGGTGCCGCAGTAGTCGGCGCGGCGCTCGGGGTGCGCGTCGAGCACGGCGCGGTCGATCGCGCGCACGTCGCCGATCACGCGCGCCGGCTGGCCGCCGATCACGCTGTAGTCGGGGAAGTCGCCGTCGACATAGCTGTGCGCGCGCACCAGCACGCCGCGGCCGAGCCGGCTGCCGGGCGCGATCAGCGAGTGCGGGCCGATGAAGCAGTAGGGGCCGATGCGCGTCGCCTGCTGCCGGTAGCCGGCCGGCTGCGGGTCGCCCCAGTAGCGGCGGCCCATCAGCCGCACCGCCTGGTGGCTCGAATGCGACAGCACCGAGACGTAGTTGGTGATCTGCGTGCCCTCGCCGATCTCGAGGCCGCCCGAGGCGTCGATGAAGTTGAAGTGGCCGATGAAGACATGGTCGTCGATGTCGAGGCGCTCGGCGCTCTGCAGCTCGCTGGCGGTGCTCACGCGCGTGTGCCGAAGCCAGCGGCCGTCGTGGCGCAGGAAGCCGTACACCATGCGCGGGCGCAGCGCGCGCCGCAGCAGCGAGAGCAGCAGGTACTTGAGCATCGGGACGGTGGGGACGGCAGGAGGGAGTGCGGCGCGGCTCGCAGTCTACCGGGGCTGCGGCCGGGCGCCGCGGCGGCGCAGCCGCGCGAGCGGCGCCGCGAGGTCCCGCCCGAGCTGCGCGAGGTCGGGGCGCAGCACCGCGCGCCACGTCAGCCCGGCATGGCGGCGGAACAGCGCCAGCCCCCAGCCGATCGCCAGCAGGTAGGACGCGCTCGTCGCCAGCGCCGCGCCCGCCGCGCCGAGCCGCGGCACCAGCAGCGCGCAGACCGCGACGTTGATCGCGAGCGAGGTCGCCGCCACCGCCGCCGACAGCTGCGGCCGGCCCAGGAAGTTGGTGTACCAGGCCGACAGCGTCGACGCGCTCGCGTAGGCCCACACCCCGGGCAGCAGCAGCAGCATCAGGAAGGGCGCCGGCGCGTAGGCCGGGCCGAGCAGCGCCGGCAGCAGCCACCAGGCCGCGGCGAGCAGCAGCGGCGACGCGAGCAGCAGCAGCGCGAGGTTCAGGTGCATCACGCGCAGCGTCAGCGCCGCGGCCTGCGCGGGCTCCGGCGCGCCGATGCGCGCATAGGCCGCGGCGCTGAGCGACGAGGACAGGAACCACAGCAGCTCGGCCGCCGTCACCGCGACCGAGTAGACGCCGGCGGGCGCCAGGCCCGCGACGCGCTCGACGATGAAGAGATCGACCCGGTAGTTCAGCCAGCTCAGCACGTTGGTCAGCCCGACCACGCTGCAGAAGCCGGCGTGGGTGCGCCAGGCACCCCAGTCCGGGCGCGCCAGGCCCTGCCCGCGCAGCGCGGCGAGCGCCATCGCGGCGCCGACCAGCGCCCGCGCGCCGAGCCACAGCGCCAGCACCTGCGGCAGGCCGGGCGGGCGGCCGGCGAGCTGCAGCGCGCCGATCGCCAGCAGCGCCAGCAGCGGCGGCAGCACGCCGATCACGCTGATCGGCCCCATGCGGCCGAGCCCGAGGTACAGCCCCGACACGGTCGGCGACAGCAGCAGCAGCGGCGCCGCGGCGGCCAGCAGCGGCACGAAGGCGTAGGCCGGCGCGTCCAAGCGGCTGCCGGCCCAGGCGAACAGCCCGGCCGCGACGGAGCCGGCGGCCAGCGCCAGCACGAGCGCCCCGCCGAGCCAGGCCGGCGCCTGCTCGCGATGGTGCGAGATCTGCCGCGCCACGACCAGGCCGAAGCCCGAGAAGAGCGCGACGAACACCGCCTCGGTCGCCATCAGCAGCGAGAACTGGCCCTGCGCCTCCGGGCCCCGGCGCGCGACGACGACGACCAGCCCCATGCCGAGCGCGACCGCGAGCAGCCGGGCGGCGAGGTGGACCAGCGCACCGCGCGAGATGGAAGGGGTGGACATCGGAGGGGGAGCGAAGGTGCGCGAAGCGCGGCACGGGACGCGGAACCCCGGACGCCGGGTCGGGGCTGCGCGGGGCCGGGGCGGCCGATGATAGCGCCCGCCCGGTAAAATCGCGGGTTTTTCCTCGCCAGAGCCCGCCACCATGACCGACCGCGCGACGCCTGCTGCCGCCCACGCCGAGCCGCAAGCCCAAGACACCAACCAGCTCATCGCCGAGCGCCGCGAGAAACTGGCCGCGCTGCGCGAGTCGTCGCGCGCGCAGGGCGGCGTGCCCTTCCCGAACGACTTCAAGCCGCGCCACCACGCCGCCGAGCTGCAGCGGCTCTACGGCGAGCGCACGAACGACGAGCTCGAGGCCCTGGGCGCCCGCGTCAGCGTCGCCGGGCGCATGATGCTCAAGCGCGTGATGGGCAAGGCCAGCTTCTGCTCGCTGCAGGACGCCACCGGCCGCATCCAGCTCTTCATCACGGTCGACGAGGTGGGCGCCGAGCTGCACGCCGCCTTCAAGCACTGGGACCTCGGCGACATCCTCGGCTGCGAGGGCGTGCTGTTCAAGACGCGCACCGGCGAGCTGTCGATCCGCGTCACGACGCTGCGCCTGCTGACCAAGAGCCTGCGCCCGCTGCCGGACAAGTTCCACGGCATGAGCGACCAGGAGCAGAAGTACCGCCAGCGCTACGTGGACCTGATCACCGACGAGCACGCCCGCGCGCGCTTCACCGCGCGCAGCAAGGCGGTGTCGTCGATCCGCAGCTTCATGGTGGACAACGGCTTCCTCGAGGTCGAGACGCCGATGCTGCACCCGATCCCGGGCGGCGCGAACGCCAAGCCCTTCGTGACGCACCACAACGCGCTCGACCAGGAGATGTTCCTGCGCATCGCGCCGGAGCTGTACCTGAAGCGGCTGATCGTCGGCGGTTTCGAGCGCGTGTTCGAGATCAACCGCAACTTCCGCAACGAAGGGATCTCGGTGCGTCACAACCCCGAGTTCACCATGATGGAGTTCTACGCGGCGTACTGGAATTATCAGGACCTGATGGACTTCACCGAGCAGATCATCCGCCACGCCGCGCGCGCCGCGACCGGCACGGCCCTGCTCAGCTACGGCGGCAAGCCGGTCGATCTCGAGAAGCCCTTCGAGCGCCTGTCGATCCGCGACGCGCTGCTCAAGCACGCCGACGTCACCGAGGCGCAGATCGGCGACGCCGCCTACCTGCACGAGGCGCTGAAGAAGCTCGGCAAGGAGCCGCCGGCGCACTGGGGCCTGTCGCAGCTGCAGTTCGCGCTGTTCGAGGAGACGGTGGAGGAGAAGCTCTGGGAGCCGACCTTCATCATGGACCATCCCGTGGAGGTCTCGCCGCTGGCGCGCGCGTCCGACGGCGACCCGACCAAGACCGAGCGCTTCGAGCTCTACATCACGGGCCGGGAGTTCGGCAACGGCTTCTCCGAGCTCAACGACGCCGAGGACCAGGCGGCGCGTTTCCAGTCGCAGGTCGCCAACAAGGACGCCGGCGACGAGGAGGCGATGTACTTCGACGCCGACTTCATCCGCGCGCTCGAGTACGGCATGCCCCCGACCGGCGGCTGCGGCATCGGCATCGACCGGCTGATGATGCTGCTGACCGACAGCCCGAGCATCCGCGACGTGATCCTCTTCCCGGCGCTGCGCCGCGAAGCGTAGAACCGCAGAGGAACCTGCCATGCCGCCCCGCCCCGCCGCCACCGACCGCGCCCCGCGCCTGCAGACCCTGCCGGAGATCGAGCGGGCCTTGTGGCGGGAGCTGGAGCGCGCGGTGCACGACCGCGAGCATGCCTGGCGCACGCCGGTGCTCGCCACCGGCGGCTGCGACGAGGTCGACGCGCGCATCGTCGTGCTGCGCGAGGCCTACCCCGAGCACCGCGAGCTGCTGATCTACACCGACGCGCGCTCGCCGAAGATGGCGCAGATCCAGGCCCGGCCGCAGGGCGTGATGGTGATGTGGCACCCGGGCCTCGGCTGGCAGCTGCGCTGCCGCGTGCGCATCGAGCCCGAGGTCTCGGGGCTGGCGGTGTCCTCGCGCTGGGCGCAGCTGCAGCTCACGCCTGCGGCGCAGGACTACCTGTCGCCGCTGCCGCCGGGCGCCGCGCTCGACGAGGCGCCGTCGCAGCCGCCCGCCGCCCCGTCGCGCGAGCTGCCGCCACGGCACCACTTCGCGATCCTGAGCGCCCAGGTCGAGGCGATCGACTGGCTCGAGCTGCACCCCGAGGGCCCGCGCCGCGCGGCCTTCGACGCGCAGGGCGCGCGCTGGCTGCAGCCCTGACGCCCGCGGCCGCCGGCCCCGCTCGGGCAGCCCGCAACGCCGCCTGAGCCCGGCGGACCTTTCCCCGGCCGCCCGGCCCCGCCCTCCCGCGCCCCGCGGCCCCGACCGCTGCGCCCTTCCCGCCCGCCCCCCCGCGGCGCTGCGGCCGCTTCACGCGCCCCGGGACATGCGCCGCCAGCGAGCCCGGGCGGCCGCGACCGGCATTCCCGCTCGATCGCGCTCCCCCGCGGCATCTCCGCGCGCGTGCATCGATATCCCACCCGCCCCGGTAGTCACCCTGATTGCGCCGCACGCGTAACGGAGCAGGCCAGTGGGCTTCCGCCGCTGGACCGCCCCTCGTCGCCGGCCCTTCTGGTCTACCTCCTCAACGCAACGAATGAGCTCAATGAAGATTGCGGTCGCCGGCACGGGTTACGTGGGACTGTCGAATGCGGTGCTGCTGGCGCAGCACAACCAGGTCGTCGCGCTGGACATCGATCCGGCCAAGGTGGATCTCCTGAACGACCGCTGTTCGCCGATCGTCGACGCGGAGATCGAGGACTACCTCGCGAACAAGCCCCTGGACCTGCGCGCCACGCTCGACAAGCGGGCCGCCTACGAGGGGGCCCGCTTCGTCATCATCGCGACGCCCACCGACTACGACCCGCAGACGAACTACTTCAACACGCGCTCGGTGGAATCGGTGATCCGCGACGTGATGGCCGTCAACCCGGCGGCCGTGATGGTGATCAAGTCCACCGTGCCCGTCGGCTTCACCGAGCGCATCAAGCGCGAACTCGGCTGCGACAACATCGTCTTCTCGCCGGAGTTCCTCCGCGAGGGCAAGGCGCTGCACGACAACCTGTTCCCCTCGCGCATCGTGGTCGGCGAGCGTTCCGAGCGGGCCCGGGAGTTCGCCGAACTGCTGTGCCGCGGCGCCTCGAGGCAGGACATCCCGGTGCTGCTGACCCACAGCACCGAGGCCGAGGCGATCAAGCTGTTCGCCAACACCTATCTCGCGATGCGCGTCGCCTACTTCAACGAGCTCGACACCTACGCCGCGGTGCACGGGCTCGACCCGCGCCAGATCATCGAAGGGGTGGGGCTCGACCCGCGCATCGGGCGCCACTACAACAACCCGTCCTTCGGCTACGGCGGCTACTGCCTGCCCAAGGACACGAAGCAGCTGCTGGCCAACTACCGGGACGTGCCGCAGAACCTGGTGCGCGCGATCGTGGAGGCCAACTCGACCCGCAAGGACTTCGTTGCGGAAGAGATCCTGCGGCGCGGACCGCGCGTCGTCGGCGTCTACCGGCTCATCATGAAGGCCGGCTCCGACAACTTCCGCGCCTCGTCCATCCAGGGCGTGATGAAGCGCATCAAGGCCAAGGGCATCGAGATCGTCGTCTACGAGCCGGTGCTGCGCGAGCGGGAGTTCTTCCACTCGGAGGTGATGCAGGACCTCGCGGCCTTCAAGCAGCGCGCGGACGTGATCGTCGCGAACCGGATGACCGAGGAGCTGCAGGACGTGGCCGACAAGGTCTACACCCGCGACCTGTTCGGCAACGACGCCTGACGCTGCGGGCGGCTCCCTTGCAAGGGCGGGGGGGCCCGCCCCTGCCGCGCTCAGCGGTGCCTGAACTCCGCCTTGCGCTTGTTCAGGAAGGCATCGGTGCCCTCCTTCTGGTCCTCGGTGCCGAACATGAAATGGAACATGCGGCGCTCGAACAGCATGCCTTCGGACAGCGGCGACTCGTAGGCGCGGTTGACGCATTCCTTGGCCGCCAGGATCGCGACCAGCGACTGGCCGCAGATCGCGTCGGCCGCGGCGAAGGCCTCGTCGAGCAGCTTCTCCGCCGGCACCACGCGCGACACGAGGCCCGCGCGCTCGGCCTCGGCGGCGTCCATCGTGCGTGCGGTCAGCACCATGTCCATCGCCTTCGATTTGCCGACGGCGCGCGGCAGGCGCTGCGTGCCGCCGGCGCCGGGGATCAGGCCGAGCTTGATCTCGGGCTGGCCGAACTTCGCGGTGTCGGCGGCGATGACGAAGTCGCACATCATCGCCACCTCGCAGCCGCCACCGAGCGCGACGCCCGCCACCGCGCCGATCACCGGCTTGCGCACCGACTTCATCGTCTCCCAGTTGCGGGTGATGAACTCGCCGCGGAAGGCGTCGACGTGGCTGAGTTTCGCCATCTCGGAGATGTCGGCGCCGGCGGCGAAGGCTTTCTCGTTGCCGGTCAGCACGATGCAGCCGATCGAATCGTCGGCGTCGAAGGCCTTCAGCGCCGCGCCCAGCTCGTCCATCAGCTGGCCGTTGAGCGCGTTGTACTGCTTGGGCCGGTTCAGCCGGATCACGCCGACCTTCAGCGCCGCCTCGCCGCGCACTTCCGTGAGGATGGTTTCGTAGTTCATCTCCGTCTCCTTCTCGATGGGAATGCGCTGCACTATAAGGCGCGCGGGCGGCCCGCGCCCGCCGGCCGGGAGGCCGGCTTCCCTTTCAGGGACGCAGCCAGGCGGCGCGCAGCGCCAGCGCATCGCCCGCCGCTTGCGCCGCCGGCTTCAGCGCCACCGCGCCCTCCGCGTCCGCCAGCGGCGCGCCGTCGAGCCGCAGTACGCGCTGGTCGCGCGACACGAGCCACTGCAGCGGCATGCCCGCCGGCACGTAGAACGGGATCTCGTCGAGCTTGCGCAGCCGCCAGTCGTTGACCGCGAGCAGCTCGTCGCCGGCGGCGAGCCCCGCCTGCTCGGCGGCGCTGCCGCGCAGCACCGACTTGAGCTTCACGCCGAGCGCCTCGGTGGCGCGCACGCCGAGGCGCTGCGCGACGGTGGCGGGCTCGGCCTGCCACTCCACCGCCAGCGCCGCGAGCAGCTCCCGGATCGGCAGCTCGGCGGTGCCGTGCACCCAGGCGGCGAACTCGGCCGCGTAGGAGCGCCCGCCGACATGCTCGAAGGCCGCGGCGATGTCGGCCTCGGAGACCGGGCCGCCCTGCGAGCGCTTCCACAGCACGTGCATCACCGCGTCGAGCGTGCCGCGGCCCTCGCGGCGCAGCGTCAGGTCGAAGGCCAGCGCGACGAGCGAGCCCTTGGCGTAGTAGCTCACCGTGCTGTTGGCGGTGTTCTCGTCCTGGCGGTAGTAGCGGATCCAGGCGTCGAAGCTCGCCTGCGCGACGCTCTGCACCAGCCGCCCCGGCATCGCCAGCGTGTTGTTGACGCCCTTGGCGAGCTGCTTCAGGTAGCGCGCCTCGTCGATCAGGCCGGCGCGCACGAGGAACAGGTCGTCGTAGTAGGACGTGAAGCCCTCGAAGAACCACAGCAGCCCGGTGTAGTTCTCCTGGGCGTAGTCGTAGCGCGCGAACTCGGCCGGGCGCAGGCGCTTGACGTTCCAGGTGTGGAAGTACTCGTGGCTGATCAGCCCGAGCAGCGTCAGGTAGCCCTCGCCGAGCGAGGCCTCGCCCTGGCGCGGCAGCTCGCGCCGCGCGCAGATCAGCGCGGTGCTGGCGCGATGCTCGAGGCCGCCGTAGCCGTCGTCGACCGCGTTGAGCAGGAAGACGTAGCGGCCGAAGTGCGGCGCGCGCTCGCCGTGCCAGAAGCGGATCTGCGCCTCGCAAATCTTCTGCGTGTCGCGCAGCAGCCGCTCGCCGTCGAAGTTCGGCGGCGCGCCGGCGACGACGAACTCGTGCGGCACGCCGCAGGCGGTGAACGCGCCGCGCCAGAAGCGGCCGAGCTCGACCGGGTGGTCGACCAGCTCGTCGTAGTCGGCGGCGCGGTAGCGGCCGGCACCGTCGGCGTCGACGTCCGTCGCCGGCAGCGCGGTGGCCACCTGCCAGCCCGGCGGCAGGCCGCCGATCTCGAGCTCGTGCGGCTCGTGCTCGCGGCCCTCGGCGCGCAGGAACACGCCCGTGCCGTTGAAGAAGCCGCGCCCGGCGTCGAGGAAGGCGGCGCGCACCGAGGTGTCGAAGGCGTAGACCTCCCAGGCGAGCTCCAGCGGCTCGGCGCCGGCGCACTCGGCCACCCAGCTCGCCTTGTCGAGCTGGCGCAGCGGCACCTCGCGGCCGCCCTGCGTCGCCGTGAGGCGCTGCAGGTGGCGCGCGAACTCGCGCACCAGGTAGCTGCCGGGGATCCACACCGGCAGCGACAGGCGCTGCTGCGCGGCGGGCTGGGACAGGGACAGCCGCACGCGGAACAGGTGCGCGTGCGTGTCGAGCGGTTCGATGCGGTAGAGGATCATCGGTTTCAGACTCCGGCGGCGCCGAGGAAGCAGCACAGGCTGGCGATGGCGGTGAGGCGGAAGCGCAGCGTCAGCCAGCGCCCCATGCCCTGCTCCGGGTAGAGCTTGCGGTCCACCAGGTAGCAGGCGACGAGGGCCGCGCCGAGCACGACCAGTCCCGCGTAGGGCGGCATCACGATGCCGACCCAGCCCAGCAGCGAGGGCACGACGCCCCATGCGAAGGGCAGCGGCGAGGGCACCGGCTGCCGGAAGGCCAGGCCCCAGTGGATGCCGCCGAGGAAGGAGACGATCAGCCCGGCATAGGCTGACAGCCCGAGCGCGGCGTAGTACTGGGACTCCGGGTCCTGGCTGGTGAGCCACACCAGCGCCGCGCCCAGCACGAAGGGGATCAGCCCGGCATGGCCGAGCTTGAGCGCGACGGGGTTCAGGGGGGGCGGGGAGTCCGGGGGACTCAGGACGGGGTCGCGGGGGGCTTCGCTGCGCATCGGGCGATTGTCGCCGCAGGGGCGCGTGCGCGTGCTGCGATCGGGCGGCGGCCCTCCCCGCCGGACCGGCATGCGCGGCCCCGCCGCAGCAGGGCGGCGGGCCGGCAGCCTCACTTGCGCGGCGAGGCCGCCGCGGCGAGCTGCTGCTCGATCTGCTCGGTGTTGAGCGCGCCGGGCACGCGCGTGCCGTCCTGGAACACGATCGCCGGCGTGCCGGTGACACGGTGCTTGCGGCCGAGCGCGGTGTTGCGCTCCAGCGGCGTCTCGCACTTGGCCGCGGCCTCGGGCGGCAGCTTGCCCTCGAGCATCCAGTCCTGCCAGGCCTTCGTGCGGTCCTTGGCGCACCAGATGTCGCGCGACTTGGTGGTCGAGTCCGGCGACAGGATCGGGTAGAGGAAGGTGTAGACCGTGACGTCCTTGACCGCCTGCAGGTCGCGCTCGAAGCGCTTGCAGTAGCCGCAGTTCGGGTCGGCGAAGACCGCGATCTTGCGCGTGCCCTTGCCGTTCTTCCAGACGATCGCGTCCTTCAGCGGCAGCGACGCGAAGTCGATCGCGGTGAGCTTGTTGATGCGCTCCTCGGTCAGGTTGCGCTGCGTGCGCGTGTCGAGCACCTGGCCCTGGATCAGGTGGTTGCCCTCGGCGTCGCTGTAGAGCACGTCGGTGCCGAAGCGCACCTCGTAGAGCCCCTCGATCGGCGTCTTGCGCACCTCGTCGATCTTCGGCAGGTTCGGCATGCGCTCGGCCAGGTTCTTGCGCAGCACGGCCTCCTGGGCGAGGGCGGGAAGCACGGCGCAGGCCAGCAGCGCGGCGGCCAGGGTCTTGGTCAGCATCGAAGATCCTTGTCAGGTGTCGAGCGCCTGCCGGGTCAGCCAGCGCTTGATGGGGGTGAGCCGATTGACCAGACCCAGCCCGCGGTTGCGAAGTTCCCGCAGCGGCGCGTCGGGTGCCGCGAACAGGTGCAGCAGGCCGTCGGTGACGCTGCCCATCGCCCAGGTGGGCAACGCTCGCTCGCGCTCGTAGCGGCGCAGCAGCCGCTCGTCGCCGAGGCGGCGCCAGCCCTCGCGCGTGGCCAGCACGCGCGACAGGCACTCCACGTCGGCGAGGCCCAGGTTCAGGCCCTGCCCGGCGAGCGGATGCACGACATGCGCGGCGTCGCCGAGCAGCACCCAGCCCGGCCCGCACCAGCGGTCGGCACGCGCGATCGCGAGCGGCCAGGTGCCGCGCGGCGCGCTCAGCCGCAGCCGGCCGGCCGCGCCGCCGGTGGCCTCGGTCAGCGCATCGGCGAAGGCCGCGTCGTCGAGCGCCATCAGCGCGTCGACGCGCGACTCCGGCACCGACCAGACGAGGCCGTAGGAATGTCCCGGCTGCGGCCGGTCGAAGGGCAGCAGCGCCAGCACGTCGGGCGAGCGGAACCACTGCCGCGCCACGCCCTGGTGCGGCGCGTCGGCCACCAGCCTGGCACCGATCGCGGTGTGGCCATAGGGGCGGCGGTCCCACTGCACGCCGAGCGCCTCGCGCGTCCTCGAGGCCTTGCCCTCGCACAGCGCCAGCAGCTCGGCCGAAACCTCGCCCTCGACCAGCGTGACGTGCGGCTGGAAGCGCACCGCGTGGTCGAGCACCTCCTCGAGCACGCCGGCGTCGACGATCCAGGTCAGCTCGCGCACGCCCTGCTCCCAGGCCGAGAACTCGAGCGGGCCGCCGCCGGGCACGTCGCCCTCGATGCGCATGTCGTAGACCGGCGTCGCGGCATGCGCGGGCAGCGCGTCCCAGACCTTGACGGACTGCAGCAGCGCCACCGCGCGGGCGCTCAGGGCATAGGTGCGGAGGTCCTGCGTCGCCGCGGCCGACGCCGGCGCCGACAGCGCGACCGAGAAACCGCTGCGCGCCAGCGACAGCGCGAGCGTCTTGCCGACGATGCCGCTGCCTCGGATGGCCACCTGGAAATGTTTCATCGCGGGTGATTGTAGGAGCGGCGGCACAATCCGCGCGGCCGGCGTGCTCGCGCGCCCGGCCCCGACCGATCCCACTGAAGGAGACGTTCCGATGATGGACACCGAGCTGGCCCTGCGCGTCGCCGCGCTGCACCTCTATCCCGTCAAGTCCTGCGCCGGGCTGTCGCCCGACGAGGTGCGGGTGGCCGAGACCGGCTGGGAGTTCGACCGGCAGTGGATGCTGGTCGATGCCGAAGGCCGCTTCGTCACGCAGCGCGAGCTGCCGCGCATGGCGCTGGTGCGCCCGGCGCTGCTCGGCGGCGAGCTGTGGCTGCAGGCGCCGGGCATGCCGGCCCTCTACGTCTCGCTGCGGGCGCCGGGCACGCCCACGCAGGCGAGCGTCTGGGACGACCGCGTGCGCGCGGCGGACCTGGGCGAGCCGGCGGCGCGCTGGTTCAGCGAGCTGCTCGGGCGGCCGCTGCGGCTCGTGCGCTTCGAGCCGGGGCAGCGCCGGCTGAGCCCCGCGAAGTGGACCGGCGCGCTCGAGGCGCCCAACGCCTTCAGCGACGGCTTCCCGGTGCTGGTGATCTCGAGGGCCTCGCTCGACGGGCTGAATGAAAGACTGCGCGAGCGAGGCCAAGCCCCCGTGGAGATGGCGCGCTTCCGCCCCAACCTCGTGATCGACGGGCTCGACGGCGCGCTCGACGCGCACGCCGAGGACCACCTCGACGAGATCGCCTTCGACACGGCCGAGGGCCCGGTGCGGCTGAAGCTCGTGAAGCCCTGCCCGCGCTGCCCGATCCCGAACATCGACCCGCAGAGCGCCGAGCCCGGCCACGAGCCGCTCGACACGCTCGCCGGCTACCGCGCGGACGCGCGCGTCAAGGGCGCGATCACCTTCGGCATGAACGCGGTGATCGTCGAGGGGCTCGGGCGCACGCTGCGCGTCGGCGACACCGGGCGCGCCGACTACCACTTCTGAGCGGCGGGGCTCGCCGCCCCACCTACAATTCCGGGCTTCCCCAAAGCATTCACCGAAAGCCCGCCATGAGCCTCAAATGCGGCATCGTGGGCCTGCCCAACGTCGGCAAGTCCACCCTCTTCAACGCGCTGACCAAGGCCGGCATCGCGGCCGAGAACTACCCCTTCTGCACCATCGAGCCCAACGTCGGCATCGTGGAGTTGCCCGACCCGCGCCTGCAGGCGCTGGCCGAGATCGTCAAGCCCGAGCGGATCGTGCCGGCGATCGTCGAGTTCGTCGACATCGCGGGGCTGGTGGCCGGCGCCTCCAAGGGCGAGGGCTTGGGCAACCAGTTCCTCTCGCACATCCGCGAGACCGACGCGATCGTCAACGTGGTGCGCTGCTTCGAGGACGACAACGTGATCCACGTCGCGGGCAAGGTCGATCCGATCTCCGACATCGAGGTGATCCAGACCGAGCTGTGCCTGGCCGACCTCGGCACGGTCGAGAAGAGCCTGCACCGCTACGTGAAGGCCGCGCGCTCGGGCAACGACAAGGAGGCCGCCGCGCTGGTGAAGGTGCTGGAGAAGTGCCAGGCCGCGCTGGACCAGGGCCGCCCGGTGCGCACGATCGACTTCAGCAAGGAGGAGCTGGCGATCCTCAAGCCGCTGTGCCTGATCACCGCCAAGCCCGCGATGTTCGTGGGCAACGTCGCCGAGGACGGCTTCGAGAACAACCCCTACCTCGAGCGGCTGCGCGAGTACGCCGCGGGGCAGAACGCGCCGGTGGTGGCGATCTGCGCCAAGACCGAGGCGGAGCTGGCCGAGATGAGCGACGAGGACCGCACGATGTTCCTCGCCGAGATGGGCCAGGACGAGCCGGGCTTGAACCGCCTGATCCGCGCCGGCTTCAAGCTGCTGGGCCTGCAGACCTACTTCACCGCGGGCGTGAAGGAAGTGCGCGCCTGGACGGTGCCGATCGGCGCGACCGCTCCGCAGGCCGCGGGCGTGATCCACACCGACTTCGAGCGCGGCTTCATCCGCGCGCAGACCATCGGCTTCGACGACTACATCGCCTACAAGGGCGAGCAGGGCGCGAAGGACGCGGGCAAGATGCGCGCCGAAGGCAAGGACTACGTCGTCAAGGACGGCGACGTGATGAACTTCCTGTTCAACGTCTGAGCAGCAAGGTCTGACCCGGCCCCCGGGCTCCATCACGCGGCCCCGTCCCGTTCCGGAGCCCCGGCCCCCCGCCCTTCCTCTGCGAACACCCGGTCTCCCGGCCGCTCCGCCTTCAGCCGGCCGCGAGACCGCGGCAGGCCTCAGTCGCGCAGTTCGCAGCCCTCGATGCAGCACACCTCGGCGCCGTCCTGGAACAGCACTTTCAGGGTTTCGCCGGAGCGGGCCGAGACCAGCACCCCTTCGTCGCAAGGGGTGAACTCGAGCTGCGCCATGTCCTCCTGCCTCCAGGCCCGGCCGGCGGCGCAGTTCCACCAGTCGCGCAGGATCGCCTCCTGCGCGAGCTCGACCTGCAGCTTCCATCGCTGCCGCTCGTCGGGACGCCGACTGCCTGCGGGCGCCGGCTTGTCGGCCTCGGCCCGGAAGCGCTCGATCTCCTGGCTCAAGGCGAACAGATAGCCGGCCGGCGGCTGGAGCCCCTGCCCGGCGAGCTCCCGGACCCGGTCGAGACAGTGCTCGAGCGTTGCCCGGGACGCGCCGCGCAGCTCGTAGAGCGGCGGCAGGACGGGAGGGGAACTGGACGTGTTGCGGCTCATGATCGGACTCGGTTGCCGTCGGTCGGGAAACGGCGCGGTGGCCGGAGACGGCCGCCCCCGCGGGCGAACCGCCGAGCGGCGTGCATCGTTCGTGCATCTCTTGTGCCGTCGGCGGGACGCCTCGCGACGGCGGTTGCGCGCTTGCGCGACGCACCGGAAGGCGAGTGTGAAGCACATCGCCATCCCGCCCCGGCCTTGGGGTCAAGCGCCGCCCGGCAGGCGGCCGCGCCCCGGCCTCCCTGGCCGATTGCGGCAGGCGACCCGGGGAACGGAGAATGCGCCTTCCGCCCTCGCGCACCCCGCCACCTCTGCCCATGCCCCTGAAACAACGCCCCTTCAAGCAAGTCGACGTGTTCACCTCCGTGCCCTACCGCGGCAACCCGCTGGCCGTGGTGCTGGACGGCAGCGGCCTCTCCACCGAGGAGATGCAGCACTTCACGAACTGGACCAACCTGTCGGAGGCGACCTTCCTGCTGCCGCCGACGCAGCCGGGCGCCGACTACCGGGTGCGCATCTTCTGCCCGGGGCGCGAGTTGCCCTTCGCCGGCCACCCCACGCTCGGCAGCTGCCACGCCTGGCTCGAGGCCGGCGGCCGGCCGCAGGGCGAGCACGTGGTGCAGGAGTGCGGCGCCGGGCTGGTGCGCATCCGTCGCGACGGCGAGCGCCTCGCGTTCGCGGCGCCGCCGCTGCGCCGCAGCGGCCCGCTGCCGGAGGAGGACGTGGCGCTGATCGCCCGCGGCCTCGGCGTGCCGCGGGAGGACATCGTGCGCCACGCCTGGTGCGACAACGGTCCCGGCTGGCGCGGCGTGATGCTGAAGTCGGCCGCGCAGGTGCTGTCGCTGCGGCCCGATGCGGCCGTCCTCGCGGGCCTGGACATCGGCGTCGTCGGGCCGCGCGGCAAGATCGGCGCGATCGGCCCGCGCGAGGCGGACGACGGCTGCGCCTTCGAGGTGCGGGCCTTCTTCCCCGGCAACAACGGCATGGCCGAGGACCCGGTCACCGGCAGCCTGAACGCGGCGCTCGCGCAGTGGCTGATCGGGGAAGGCCTCGCGCCCGAGCGCTACGTCGCGAGCCAGGGCACGGCGCTTGGGCGGGCCGGGAGGGTGAACGTGGAGCGCGACGCGCACGGGAACGTGTGGATCGGCGGCGAGTCGGTCACCTGCGTGGACGGGACGGTGCGGCTCTGAGCCGCGCGGCAGGGCCGCGACGAAAAAGGCCGCCGGGCGCGACGCCCGGCGGCCTTCTCCTTTCAGGGGCGGGGCCCGGCCCGCTTCAGGGGAACAGCCACCACACCAGCCCGAGGCTGATCCCGGGGAAGGCCAGCACGAGCGCGGTGCGCACGAAGTCCCAGGCCAGGAAGGGCAGCACGCCCTTGTAGGTCTCGACCATCGGCACGTCCTTGCAGGTGCTGTTGACGACGTAGACGTTCAGGCCCACGGGCGGCGCGATCAGGCCGACGCCCATCACCATCAGCGTCAGGATGCCGAACCAGATCGCCTTGGACTCGGGCGCCATGCCCCACAGGTCCAGGCCCATGATCGCGGGGAACAGCACCGGCACCGTGAGCATGATCATCGACAGCTCGTCCATCACGCAGCCGAGCACGACGTAGAGCAGCAGGATCGTGCCGATGATCGCCAGCGGCGGGATCTCGAGGTTCGAGACCCAGTCGGCCAGCGCGGTCGGCATCTGCGTGAGCGCGAGCGACGAGTTGATCATGTCGGCGCCGAGGAAGATCATGAACACCATCGCCGAGGTCTCGGCGGTGCCGAGGAAGGAGTTCATGATCGCCTTGCCACCCATCTCGCGGCGCGCCAAGGCCGCGATGAAGGTGCCGAGGGCGCCGACCGCCGCGCCTTCCGTCGGCGTGAACAGGCCCTGGTAGATGCCGCCGAAGACCAGCACGAAGATCGTCGCGATCGGCCACACCCGGGCGAGCGCCTTCCAGCGCTGGTTCCAGGGCATCGGCTCCATCGGCTCGGCGAGCTCGGGTCGGGCGCGCACGTACAGCGCGATCACGGCGAGGTAGCCGAGGGCCGCGAGCAGGCCCGGGATCATCGCCGCGGCGAAGAGCTTGGCGATGTTCTGCTCGGTCAGGATCGCGTAGACCACGAGCGGCACCGAGGGCGGGATCAGGATGCCGAGCGTGCCGCCGGTGGCGAGCACGCCGGTGGACAGCCGGCCGTGGTAGCCGTGGGACTTCATCTCGGGATAGGCCACCTGCGCGATCGTCGCGGAGGTCGCCACCGACGAGCCGCACACCGCGCCGAACGCGGCGGCGGCGAGGATCGCCGCCATGGCCAGGCCGCCGCGGATGTGGCCGATGAAGGCCGCCGCGGCACGGAACAGGTCGCGCGAGAGTCCGCCCTGCGTGGCGAACTGGCCCATCAGCAGGAACAGCGGGATCACTGACAGGTCGTAGACCGTCAGGCGCGCGACCGCCGAGCCCTTGAGCATGTTGAACAGCGCGGCGTCGCTCGTCATCGCCCAGTAGCCGATGGCGCCGGGGATGAACATCGCCGCGGCGATCGGGATGCGCACGACCATCAAGGCCAGCATCCCGCCGAACATCAGCAGGCCGATCGTGGTGCCGCTCATGCCTTCACCTCGCTGCCTTGTTCTTCATGGTTCTCGAGCCGCAGCAGGCCCTGCGCGAGCGCGATCAGCAGCGTCAGCGCGAGTCCCGGCGCCAGCACCGCGTAGGTGATCCACATCGGCAGCCCGAGGATCATCGTCGTCTCCGCCGCCTCATGCACCGAGACCGCGCCCACCGCGGTGCGCCAAGCGAGCAGCGCCATCATCGAGGCGAGCAGCAGCGAGCCGAGCGAGTCGAGCCGGCGCTGCGTGCCCTCGGAGGCCCGGGCGGTGAAGAAGTCGACGATGATGTTGCCGCCGCGCAGCTGGCACCAGGGCAGGCACAGCGAGATGCACAGCGCGATGCCGAACTGCGTCAGCTCGATGTCGCCGGGCACCGGCGTCATGAACAGCGCGCGGCCGACGATGCTGGCGACGGTCATCAGCGCCACCGCGCCGCCGATCAGGCAGCCGGCGAGCGCGAACCAGCGCGCCAGGAAGCGGAAGAAGGGGAACATCGGATCTCCCAGGCGTGCACCGACGGCGGCACGCCACGAAAACAACCGCCCCGCGACGCTGGGCCAGGGGGCGGAGAGGATCGTCCGCGACGGGCCCCGCTCGGGGAGCGGAGCCGGCCCGGATCTCAGGTCGTCACTTGCCGGTGCCGTGCTTCACGAGCAGGTCGCGGGCTTCCTGCAGCATCTGCTTGCCGGGCTGACCGAGCTTGTCCATGTTGGCCACGTACTCGTCGTACAGGCCGGCCGAGGCCTTCTTCCAGCGATCGATCTCGGTGTCCGGCAGCGTGTGGAAGGTGTTGCCGCGCCCCTCGGCCGCCTTGCGCCCCGTTTCCTGGCTCTCGTCCCAGGCCCGGCCGGCCATCGCCGACAGGCTCGCGCCGCTGTTGCGGTCGATCACCGCCTTCAGATCCGCGGGCAGGCTGTTGTACTTGGCCGGGTTCATCGCCATCACGAACACCGAGGTGTAGAGCGCCTGGCTGCCCTCGGGCGTCAGCGTGTGGTGCTTGACCATCTCGTGCAGCTTCAGCGCCGGGAACACCTCCCAGGGCAGCAGGAAGCCGTCGATCACGCCCTTGCTCACCGCCTCGGGCACCGCCGGCAGCGGCATCGCCACGGGCGTGGCGCCGAGCGAGGCCAGCAGCTTGTTGGTCATGCGCGTCGGCGCGCGGAATTTCATGCCGCGCAGGTCCTCCATCGTCTTGACCTGCTTGGCGCGCGTGTGCAGGTAGCCCTCGTCGTGCACCGAGAAGAACAGCGGCTTCACGCTCGCGAATTCCTTCTGGCCGTACTTGGTGTAGAAGTCCCAGGCCGCCTTGGCGCCGGCCTCGGCGGAGCTCGTCATGAAGGGCAGCTCGAACACCTCCATGACGGGGAAGCGCCCGGCGGTGTAGCCCGGCAGCGTGATCGTGAGGTCAACCACGCCGTCCTTGACCTGGTCGATCAGCTGCGCCGGCGTGCCGCCGAGCTGCATCGACGGGAACAGCTGGCACTTCATGCGGTTGTTGGACTCCGCGGCGATCTTCGCGCACCAGGGCTCGATGACCTTCTGCGGCACCATCGCGTTCGGCGTCCAGATGTGGTGGAACTTCAGCGTCACTTCCTGGGCGCCTGCCGAGGCGGCGGCGGCCGCGAGAACCGTGGCCGTCAGGGCCAGCTTGAGGGTTTTCTTCACGAAAGTCTCCTGATTCGGGGGAGCCGTGGTCTGCTCTTGCATCGCACGGGAAGGGCTCGCAAAGCCTGGGGAGGATCGATTGACGTCCATTTCCCCTTGAGCCAGATTAAACTAACCGGAAGCCATTCGGCTTTGCTGAACGTGGGCTTGATGTTAGTTAACACATTCAACTATGTCTAATGCTAGCCGCCTAGGGATTTCCATTAGTCCCGAGGACGAGTCCCGTTCGGAAGAGGCCCGCGGCGAGCGGAACAGACGCGGCATCCAGAGCGTGGAAGTGGGCGGACTGCTGCTGCGCGCGCTCGCCCATGTCGGGCGGCCGATGCCGCTGAAGGACTTGGCGCGCGAGGCCGGCATGTCGCCGCCGAAGGCGCATCCCTACCTGGTGAGCTTCTGCAAGCTCGGGCTGATCGAGCAGGATGCGACGAGCGGGCATTACGGCCTGGGCCCGCTCGCGCTGCAGCTCGGGCTCATCAGCCTGCAGCAGCACGACCCGGTGCGCGTAGCCACGCCACTGATGACGCAGCTGTGCCGCGACACCGGGCACACGGTGGCGATCGCGCTGTGGGGCACGCACGGGCCGACCATCGTGCGCACCGAGGAGGCGATCACGCCGGTGCACGTGAACATGCGCCACGGCACGGTGATGTCGATCGTCGACACCGCCTCCGGCCAGTTGCTGGCGGCCTACAAGCCGCCCGAGCAGGTGAAGGCGCTGTTCGACGGCGAACTGGCCCGGGAGCGCGCCAACCCCTGGAGGGACGCGCCGATGGCCCTGGGCTCCACCGTCAAGCTGCCGCCGCTGCCGGAATGGGAGGCGTTCCAGCAGCAGCTCGCCCGCGTGCGCACGCAGGGGGTGAGCATCGCGATCGACCGGCTGGTGCCGGGCATCTGCGCGATGTCGGTGCCCGTGTTCGACTACAGCGGCTCGGTCGTGCTGGCACTGACCGTGATCGGCCCCTCGGGCATCTTCGACACCCGTGCCGACGGGGTCCTGGCACAGGTGCTCAAGGCCTGCGCACGCCAGATTTCCCAGCGGCTCGGCGCCCTGGCCGCCCGTTGCGCCTGAGCGCCGCCTCCAGCGGCCGGCCGCCCTGGCGGCGGGAAACACAATCCGGCCGCCGGCACGTTTCGAAAGGCGAAGGGAAAGGGACATTTCCCTGCCCGCCACGCCCTTATCGACATGTGGAAAAACGGAAACTCCTCACACCGGAAAGCAGGGGAAAACCCTGATATGGGGGACCCTGAGTTTGTCGCTTCGAGGATATTTACGGCCAGTAACATCCATTAGCATCCTCCGTGCCCGCGTCTCGACGGGTCCACGAGAAAGGAACTGCAAATGGCTGGCACGCGTCGCCCCTCTTCCTGCCCGGCCGACAGGGAGCCCACCACTTCCGCCCCCCGGCGCGATTTCCTGAAAGCCTCCGCCACGCTCGGCCTCGGCCTCGCCGCCCCCGCGGTCTGGGCCCAGAGCGGCTCCACCATCCGGCTGGGGCAGACCACCTGCCTGAGCGGCCCGCTCTCGGAACTTGGCCAAGCGAACATGGAAGGTGCGAGGGCCTGTTTCGCGGCGATCAATGCCCGCGGTGGCATCAACGGAGCACAGATCGAACTCGTCACGAAGGACGATGCCTACGAGGCGCCGAAGGCGGTGGAGAACGTGCAGGGCTTCCTGGCGGACCCCTCCATCCTCGCGCTGTTCAACTGTTTCGGCACGCCCATCGTCGAGGCCTGCCTGCCGATGCTGCGCTCGTCCGGCATCCCCTTCTTCACGCCGTACACCGGGGCCTTGCTGGCGCGCCCCAAGGACATGCGAAACATTTTCAATGTCCGCGCAAGCTATCCCGAGGAGGCGGAGCAATTGGTTCAGCACCTGACGACGATCGGCATCCGGCGGATCGCGGTCATCTACCAGAACAATGCCTTCGGCAGGGAGGTGTTCGCCGGCGCCGAAGCCGCGCTGGCCAAGCGCAAGCTGAGCACCGTGGCCTCCGCCACCGTCGAGAGTTCGGGCGACGATGCGGACGCGGCAGCGCGCAAGGTCGTCACCGTGGAACCCGAGGCCATCCTGCTCGGCCTCGCCGGCAGGCCGACGCTGCTGACCGTCAGGAGCATCAGGGCATTGCGACGCGGCGTGCCGCTGTACGCGCTGTCGGTCATGGGTGCCTCGTCGACGCTCAACGCGTTGGGCGACGAGGGCGTGGGAATGACCGTATCGCAGATCGTGCCGCAGCCGACCAATCCCACCATCCTGATCGCGCGCGAGTTCATGGAAGCCTGGCGTGCGTCCGGCACTGCTCTGCCGCCCTCGCACACGGCGCTCGAGGGCTACATCAACGCCAAGGTGTTCGCGGAGGCGCTGCGGCGGGCGGGACGGCAGCCGACGCGTGCGGCGCTGATCGACAGCGTCTGGAGCCTCAAGCAACTCGACCTCGGCGGGTTCACGGTGAGCTTCAACGAGCCGGGCAGCAGCGCAAGTCGCTTCATCGAGTTGACGATGCTCGCACGCGGCGGCAAGCTCGTGCGCTGAACCTGTCCCTGCGGACCGGACACGGCCCGCCTGGCGTCCGGTCGCGCACTCGCCCGCCGGGCCCGGCCTCCCCGCCTTGCGGGACGCCGGGCCCTTCCTCCGGCGCGCCTCCCCCCCGCCACGTCCCCCGATGCCTTCCCCGCCCCAGGCGAAGCCGCGCGTTTGACCCACATTAACCACGCTGCAAGAGGGGCTACGGGAGGACCCTTGGATTGTCGCCCAGGCGACAAATGGTCGATTTAACGTTTTGTAGCATTCCTTTTGCCCCCGCGGTCGCGGGCCACTAGAAATCGAGGAGCTGCATCATGAAGGCCCAGCATTGCCCCCCCCTTTCCGTCTCGCCGGAACCGGAGTTCCCGTCGGGCGAGAGACGCCGTTTCCTCCAGGTCTCGGCCGCCGTGGGGCTCGGCCTCGCAGCGGGGAGCGGGTGGGCCCAGGCACGCGACACCCTTCGTCTCGGCCAGTCGACCGCGCTGACCGGCCCCCAGAGCGAGCTCGGCCTCGCGAACCACGAGGGCGCCAAGGCCTGCTTCGCCGCGCTCAATGCCAAGGGCGGCATCAACGGCATGAAGATCGAGCTCGTCGCACGCGACGACGGCTACGACGCCAGGCGGGCGGCGGCGAATGTCGAGGCCTTCATCGCCGACCCGGGCATCTTCGCGCTCATCAACTGCTTCGGCACGCCGATGGTCGAGGCCAGCCTGCCGCTGGTGCGTGCCTCGGGCATCCCCTATTTCGCCCCCTTCACCGGCGCGATGCTGGCACGGCCCAAGGACATGCGCAACGTCTTCAACGTGCGCGCCAGCTATCCGGAGGAGGCGGAGCAACTCGTGGCGCATCTCACGCTCGGCATGCGCCGCATCGCGGTGCTCTACCAGCGCAACTCCTTCGGCATGGAGGTGTTCGAGGGCGTCAAGGACTCGCTGGCCAAGCGCAAGCTCTCGCCCGTATCCTTCGCCACGATCGAGAACGACGGCTCCGATGCCGACTCCTCCACCCGCAAGGTGCTGAGCGACGACCCGGAAGCCGTGGTGCTGGCGCTCGCGGGCAAGCCGGTGGCACCGGCGATCCGGACGCTGCGGGCGGCCAAGCCCGGGCTACCCCTCTACGCGCTGTCCGTGATGGGTTCGGCGGCGACGGTGACCGCGCTCGGCGACGACGCGACGGGGCTGACGGTGTCGCAGATCGTGCCGATGCCCACCAATCCGGTCCGTCCGGTGGTCCATGACTTCCTCCAGGACTGGCGCGCCCTCGGCACCGCGCTGCCCCCCTCGCATGTCGCGCTGGAGGGCTACATCAACGCGCGCGTGTTCATCGAGGCGCTGAAGCTCACCGGCCGCAACCTGACCCGCACCGCCTTCATCGACAGCGTCTGGAACATGAAGAAGGTGGATCTCGGCGGCTTCGAGATCAATTTCAGCGAGCCGGGACGCGGCGCGAGCCGTTTCGTGGAGCTCACGATGGTGGCGCGAGGCGGCAAGTTCATCCGCTAGAAGATCTCCAGCGCAGGGCAGGCGCGGCGGGCGGCACTGCGGCCCGGCTGCCCGCCGCCCGCTCCCGATTCGTCGCGACGCGGCTCACGCCCACCCTTCAAGGCGCGCCGTTTGCCTGTTCCAGGGAATCCCGGCATCCCCAGTCCGGGGCTTTCTTGCGAAAGGAGGCGCACGATGAAAAGCCGCGTCCAGCTGCTGGGCCACCCGGTCCACCAGATGCTCATCGCTTTCCCGCTCGGGCTGCTCGCCACGGCGGTGATCTTCGACATCATCCACCTGATCGGCGGCAGCGCCGAGATGGCCGGCGTCGCCTACTGGCTCGTGCTGGCCGGCCTGATCGGGGCCGCGGTGGCCTCGCCCTTCGGCACGCTCGACTGGATGCACATTCCCCGGGGCACGCGTGCCAAGCGCATCGGCGCGCTGCACGGGATCGGCAATCTGGTGATGACGCTGCTCTTCCTCGGCAGCTGGCTGCTGCGCCCCGAGCCTCCCGGCACACCGGGGATGCTCGCCCTCGTGCTGTCCTTCGCCGGCGCGGCGCTGTCGCTGGTGACGGCCTGGCTCGGCGGCGAACTGGTCGACCGGCTCGGCGTGGGCGTGTACGAGGACGCGAACCTCGACGCGCCGAACTCGCTCGACCGCGAGCCGCTCGCCAGCGTGCAACTGAGCCGCCACCGCTGAGCGCCCGCGGAAGGCGCCGGCCCCGGGAGCGGGGCGGACCTGCCGGGTCCGGGCCGCAACGATCGGCCCCGGCAGAGCCGTTCCATCTCCGGCCGGCTTTAGCACTCCGGCGACCCGAGTGCTAACATGAACGGAACGAAAGGAGCGTACGCCGGTCTATGACTACCATGAACACTGCGAACACTTCTACTGGAGCCCTGACCCTGCGTGACCCCTGGGCCCTGGTGCCCTCGCTCGGCAACCTGGACGCCTACATCAGCGCGGTCAACCGCATCCCGCTGCTCAGCGCCGACGAGGAGGTTTCGCTGGCGCGCCGGTGGCGCAAGGAGAACGACCTCGCGGCGGCCGGCCGCCTGGTGCTGTCGCACCTGCGACTGGTGGTGTCAGTGTCGCGACAGTACCTGGGTTACGGCCTGCCGCAGGGCGACCTGATTCAGGAGGGCAACGTCGGCCTGATGAAGGCCGTCAAGCGCTTCGACCCCGAGCAGGGCGTGCGGCTGGTGAGCTATGCGCTGCACTGGATCAAGGCCGAGATCCACGAGTACATCCTGCGCAACTGGCGCATGGTGAAGGTCGCGACGACCAAGGCGCAGCGCAAGCTCTTCTTCAACCTGCGCTCGATGAAGCAGAACCTGAAGGAGGAGGCGCCCGACGCGGACGCGCACCGCTCGACGCTCACCGACCACGAGATCGACGTGGTGGCGGACCACCTGAAGGTCAAGCGCGAGGACGTCATCGAGATGGAGACGCGCCTGTCGGGCGGCGACGTGGCGCTGGAGCCGACGCCGGACGACGGCGGCGAGGAGAGCTACGCGCCGATCGCCTACCTGGCCGACGAGTCGCACGAGCCGACGCGGGTCATCGAGTCGCAGCGCCGCGACCTGCTGACGAGCCACGGCATCGGCGAGGCGCTCGACAGCCTCGACCCGCGCAGCCGCCGCATCGTCGAGGAGCGCTGGCTGAAGGTCAACGACGACGGCAGCGGCGGCATGACGCTGCACGAGCTGGCGGCCGAGTACGGCGTGAGTGCCGAGCGCATCCGCCAGATCGAGGTCGCGGCGATGAAGAAGATGCGCAAGGCGCTGGCGGAATACGCCTGAAGCTGCACGCGCATCGCTCGTGAAAACGAAACGGCCCCTTCGGGGCCGTTTCTCTTTGGTGCGGGCGCCTCTGGGCCCTGCGGCTCAGGCGCTGAGCAGCTGGCGCAGGTCGGCCGCGAGCGCCTGCGGGCCCATGTTGTGGCGGCCGTACAGGCGCAGCCGGCCGCTGGTGTCGTAGACGTAGATCCCGGCGGTGTGGTCCATCGTGTAGCTGCCCTCGCTCTTGCCGGGCACCTTCTTGTAGTAGACCTTGAAGTCCTTCGCCACCGCCGCGGTCTGCTCCGGCGTGCCGCGCAGCGCGAGGAAGGACGGGTCGAAGTTCGTCATGTAGGCCTTCAGCAACTCGGGCGTGTCGCGCTCCGGGTCGACCGTGACGAAGAGGCCCTGCACCCGCTCGCCGTCGGGGCCGAGCGCCTGCTTGGCCTGCGCGAGCTCGGCCATCGCCGACGGGCAGACGTCCGGGCACTGCGTGAAGCCGAAGAACACGACGACGACCTTGCCGCGGAAGTCGGCGAGCGAGCGCTCCTGGCCGTTGTGGTCGGTCAGGCGCAGGTCCTGCGCGTAGGACGCGCCGGTCAGGTCGATGCTGTTGAAGCTGCCGGAGGAGGCGCCGGGCGCGGCACCACGGTCGCAGGCGGCGAGCGCCGCGCTGGCGCCGAGTGCCAGCAGGAGCATGCGTCGTTTCATCGTGTTCAGAGCACCCAGGCGTAGAGGTAGTGGTCGATCAGCAGCGCGGCGAACAGCAGCGACAGGTGGAGGATCGAGAAGCGGAAGGTCTCGCGGGCGAGCTCGTCCGAGTAGTTGCGCCACAGCCGCCAGCCGTAGGCGATGAACCAGCCGCCCAGGCCCAGCGCCGCCGCGAGGTAGAGCCAGCCGCTCATGCCGTAGATGAAGGGCAGCAGCGTGATCGCCAGCAGCATCAGCGTGTAGAGGAACACGTGCAGCCGCGTCAGCTCCGCGCCGTGCGTGATCGGCAGCATCGGCAGGCCCGACTTGCGGTAGTCCTCGGCGCGGTAGAGCGCCAGCGCCCAGAAGTGCGGCGGCGTCCACAGGAAGATGATGAGGAAGAGCATCAGCGCCTCGGGGCCGACCTCGCCGCGCACCGCGGCCCAGCCGAGTACCGGGGGCATCGCGCCGGAGGCGCCGCCGATGACGATGTTCTGCGGCGTCAGCGGCTTGAGCACGACGGTGTAGATCACCGCGTAGCCCACGAAGGTGCCGAAGGTCAGCCACATCGTCAGCGGGTTCACCCACTCGTGCAGCAGCCACATGCCGGCGCCGCCGAGCAGCATCGAGAAGGTGAGCGTCTGCACGTTGCTCAGCTCGCCCTTGGCGGTCGGGCGCCACGCGGTGCGGCGCATCTTCGCATCGATGCGCTGCTCCACCAGGCAGTTGAAGGCCGCTGCGGCGCTCGCCACCAGCCAGATGCCGGCGGTGCCGGCGAGCGCCGGCTGCCAGTCGGGCAGGCCGGGCACGGCCAGCAGCATGCCGATCACCGCGCAGAAGACGATCAGCTGCACGACGCGCGGCTTGGTCAGCGCGTAGAACTGCGCCACGCGCGAGGGCGCAGGGGCGGCGAGAGGGGGGGAGGAACTGGTGCTGGCTGCCATGATCATCGTCCGGGGTGCGACCCGGCCAGGCTGCGGGATGGAAGGGGGGTGCCCGCGGGGCGGGCGTCGGGCGCGAGGGCGGGCGCGACGCGGCTGCGGCCGATCAGCGTGCTCAGCAGGACCACCAGCGCGGCAGCGCCGCCGGTGTGCGCGACCGCCGCGACCAGCGGCCAGCCGAGCACGACGTTGCTGACGCCGCTGGCGAGCTGCCACAGCAGCAGGCCGGCGAGGCCGAGCCCGAAGCGGCGCAGCGCCGGCTCGGTGCGGCCGCGAGCGAGCAGGCGCCAGGCGAGCAGTCCGCCCGCGGCGAACACCACGAGCGCGCCGGCGCGGTGCACGAGGTGGATCGCGGTCAGCGCCGCGAAGGGCAGGTAGTCGCCCTGGCCGTCGTGGCCGAGCTCGCGGCGCAGCGTGAAACCGCGCGCGAAGTCGGCCTCGGGCCACCAGCTGCCGTGGCAGGTGGGGAAGTCCGGGCAGGCGAGCACCGCGTAATTGGTGCTGACCCAGCCGCCGAGCGCGATCTGCAGCCACAGCAGCGCGAACACGGCCCAGACGCCCCGGCGAAGGCCGCGCCCGAGCACGAGCCGCCGCGCGCGGTAGCCCTCGCGCTGCAGCGCGAGCAGCGCGAGCAGCCCGATGCCGCCGAGCAGGTGCGCGGTGACGATCGCCGGATAGAGCTTCATCGTCACAGTGAGCGCGCCGAACGCGCCCTGCAGGCACACCCACAGCAGCGTCGCGCTCGCCCACCAGGGCGACAGCGAGAGCCGCCGGCGCTCGAGCCAGCTCGCCACGGCCATCACCGTGATCAGCACGCCGACGCCGGTGGCGAGGTAGCGGTGCGTCATCTCGATCCAGGCCTTGGTGTGCGTGACCGGTCCGCTCGGCAGCGCGCTCTGCGCGGCGCCGATCTGCTCGCGGGCGCCCCAGGGGCTCGCGCTGCCGTAGCAGCCGGGCCAGTCGGGGCATCCCAGGCCCGAGTCGGTCAGGCGCGTGAAGGCGCCGAACAGCACCAGGTCGAAGGTCAGGAACAGCGTCAGCGCGGTGAGCACCTGCAGGCGCTGCACCGGCGAGGCGCCGCGATGGCGCAGCGCGATCCAGGCCAGCGGCCCGGCCGCGAGCACGAGGCCGAGCAGGGCCATGCGCGCGAGCGGCGCAAGGTCGTACAGGGCGGGTTCGGCCATCGCGAGAGTCTTCCTTTCAGTGTCCGGCCGTGTCCCAGCTGCGGGAGGCGGTCATCAGCCGGGTCAGGTCCCGCTTGATGCGGGAAGGGTCGGGCTGCGCCGGAAAGCGCATCATCCATTGGCCCATCGGGTCGACGAGGTAGAAATGGTTTTCGAGCGCCTGCCCGGCGGCGGGCTCCAGCCAGGCGGCGAGTTCGGCGCGCGGCACGCGCAGCACCCGGGCGTCGCCGATCGAGCGCAGCACCTCGGGCCGCACCGCCGCATCGTCCGGGACCAGCCACAGCTTGTCGAGCCGCGCCCGGTCCTTGCCGAGCGTCTCGCGCAGCTGCCGCTGCAGGTAGAGCTGCGTCTCGCACAGCCGGTCGCAGTCGCCTCCCGCCACCACCACCAACTGCCACTGCTGCCGCAGCGCCGCGGTCGGCACGCGCCCGCCCTGCAAGTCGCGCAGCAGCAGGCCCGGGGGCAGCTCGCGCGTCGGCAGGATCAGCTCGCCATAGTTCGTGCGGCCCTGCGGGCGGAGCACGTAGTAGGTGAAATAGGAGGCGATGACCGGCGCCGCGCACACGAGCAGCACCAGCAGGAGCTTGAGCCGGCCGTGACGGATGCGGCGCGCGTCCTCGAGCGAAGGCTGAGGCAACGAGTGTATCGTGAAGCTCAGCGCCTCGCTGGCGAGCCCGGAATCACCTGCGGAGCCGGGGGCGGATGAGTTGGAACCAGACATACAGACCTGCCATCAGTGCACCAAGGCCGAACCACTGGAAGGCGTAGCCGTAGTGCTTGTGAACATCCACCGCCGGGCGCGGCCATTGCCGCAGCAGGCCGTCGCCGGCCCCGCCTGCCGCCGCGTCCTGCTCCTGCACGAAGGTCAGCGGCCACAAGGGAACGCCGATCTCCTGCGCGAACGCGTCGGTCTCCAGATTCTGTCGGATCGCGCCGGAGCCAGAGCGCGCGAACTCGAAGAGCTTCGACGGCGGCGGGGCAATGCGGCCGCGCAGCTCGACCTCGCCGCCGGCCTGCGGCAGCGCCGGCACCCGGGTGCGGTCCAGCGGGTCGCGCGGCGCCCAGCCGCGCTGCACCAGCACTGCGTCGCGCCGGCCGGCGAGCTGCAGCGGCGTCACCGCGTAGAAGCCGGGCCGCCCGTTCATCTGGCGGTTGTCGAGGAAGACGGTGTGCCGCTCGAGCCAGCGCCCCCGCACGACGGCGCTGCGGTGATGCAGCGCGGGGTCGGCGGCCTGCTGCGGCGACATCGCCTCGAGCCGCAGCGGCGCGAGGCCGCCGCGGCTGTCGATGGCGGCCTGCAAGGCCTCCTTCTGCGCGGCGCGGTCGAGCTGCCAGCGACCGAGCGAGCCGGTGAGCGCGACACCGAGCACGGTGGCCGCGAGCAGCAGCACGCGGTGCCATCCCGGCGCAGGGGCCATCGCCTCAGCCATGTTGGAGCGGCCCGGGAGCGCGCCGGATAATCCTGGCGATGAAGATCATCATCGCGCTGGCCTTTCTGGCGATCATCGGCAGCCTCGGCTCGGCGCTGGTGTACATGATGCGGGAGGGCCGCGACGGCAGGCCGCGCACGAACCGGATGGTGCGGGCGCTGGCGCTGCGGGTGGGCTTCTCGATCCTGCTCTTCGTCTTCATCCTCGTCAGCTACAAGCTCGGCTGGATCCAGCCCACCGGGCTGCCGGTGGTGCGCTGAGGAAGAACGCACCGACCGGCCCCGGCCTTCCTCAGAGCCAGTACACCGCGACGTAGAGTCCGAGCCAGACCACGTCGACGAAGTGCCAGTACCAAGCGGCGCCCTCGAAGCCGAAGTGGCGTTCCGGCGTGAAGTGGCCCTTCATCAGCCGCAGCGTGATGAACAGCAGCATCAGCATGCCGACGAACACGTGGAAGCCGTGGAAGCCGGTCAGCAGGTAGAAGGTCGAGCCGTAGATGCCGGACGACAGCTTCAGGTTCAGGTCGTTCCAGGCATGCGCGTACTCATAGGCCTGGAAGCCGAGGAAGACGATGCCGAGCAGCACCGTCAGCCACATGAAGGCGATGCAGCGCGCGCGGTGCCCCAGGCGCAGCGCATGGTGGGCGATTGTCAGCGTCACGCCCGAGGTCAGCAGCAGCGCGGTGTTGATGGTCGGGATCGGCCACGGACCGATCGTCTCGAAGGGCTCGACGATGCCCGCCGGCGAGGCGGTCATGCCCGGCGCCTGGCTCGGCCACACGGCCTTGAAGTCCGGCCACAGGATCTGGTGGTCGAGGCTCGCGAAGGTCGGCAGCGTGAAGGTGCGCGCCCAGAACAGCGCGCCGAAGAAGGCGGCGAAGAACATCACCTCAGAGAAGATGAACCAGGCCATGCTCCAGCGGTAGGAGACGTCGATGCGGTCGCCGTAGAGCCCGCCCTCGCTCTCGCGCACCGAGTCGGCGAACCACTGGTAGAGCACCACCGCCCACCACAGCAGGCCGAAGGCGAGCGAGTACGCGCCCCAGCCGTGGCCGTTGATCCACTGCCCCGCGCCCAGCATCACGAAGAACAGGCCGATCGCGGCCATGATCGGATGCCGGGACGGCCCGGGCACGAAGTAATAGGGCGCATGCCCGTGATGTGTCGCTGCCGACATGTTGTCTCCTTCGAAACCTTTCAGGCCGCGGCCACGCCGCTGCCGACCACCCACCGCACCAGCAGCACCAGCGCCAGCACGAACAGCAGCGCAGCCACGATGCCCGCGATCACCACGTGCACCGGGTTGAGCTGGCTGACATCCCTTTCGTAATCCGAGCCCTTCCTCACGCCGAAGAAGGACCAGGCGACCGCGCGCAGGCTGCGCCAGAACGAGCCCCTGCGCCGCACCGCCTGCCGCAGCTCCCCGCTGCCGGGGCGCCGCTCGTGCGGGTCATCGCTCATCCCCGCCCCCCGGCGCCGCCTGCCGCACCGCCCTTGGGCGCCGGCGGCACCTTGCCCCCCACCTCGAAGAAGGTGTAGGACAGCGTGATCGTGGTGACGTCCTTCGGCAGCTTCGGATCGATCACGAACACCACCGGCCACTGGCGCGACTCGCCCGGCTGCAGCGTGTACTCGTTGAAGCAGAAGCACTCGAGCTTGTTGAAGTGCGCGGTGGCCTGCTTGGGCGCGTAGCTCGGGATCGCCTGCGCGGCCATCGGCCGGTCCTGCACGTTGCGGAACTCGTACATCACGGTGGCCATCTCGCCCGGGTGCACCTCGATCGAGCGCACCGCCGGCTTGAAGTCCCAGGGGCCGCGCGCGTTGGCGTCGAACTCGACGACGATCCGGCGCGAGGTGTCGACCTGCGTGTTGCCCGCCCGCCCCGTCGGCATGCCCGGCACCTGGCGCTCGGCGAGCGACAGCACGTTGATGCCGAGCGCGTCGCAGATCGCCTCGTACATCGGCACCAGCGCGTAGCCGAAGCCGAACATCATCGCGGCCACGACCAGCAGCTTGCCGAACATGCGGCGGTTGCGGGTGTCGGGAGTGCGGGCCATGGCCTCGATCCTGCGCTCGTCGCGGCGTCCGTGCTCAGCCGCCGAAGAACACCATGCGCACGATGAAGCCGACGAAGAACACCAGGGCCACCGACGCGAGGATCAGCGCCAGCCTCAGGTTCTGCCGCTTCCTGCGCTCTTGGTCGTTCATCGCTCGCACTCCGTGTCCTCCCGTTCAGCCCACCACGCGCGTCGCGCTCGCGTCGAGCTTCGGGGGATTCTCGTAGGTGTGGAAGGGCGCGGGGGATGCCACCTCCCACTCCAGGCCCTCGGCCCCCTCCCACGGACGCTGCGGCGCGCGCTCGCCCTTGCCGCGCATCATCGGCAGCACGATCGCGACGAAGAAGTAGACCTGCATCAGCCCGAAGCCGAAGGCGCCCACCGAGGCGATCGTGTTGAAGTCGGTGAACTGCATCGGGTAGTCGGCATAGCGGCGCGGCATGCCCGCGAGGCCGAGGAAGTGCATCGGGAAGAAGGTGATGTTGAAGAAGATCAGCGACAGCCAGAAGTGGATCCGGCCGCGCGCCTCGGAGTACATCACGCCGGTCCACTTCGGCGCCCAGTAGTAGAAGCCGGCGTAGAGCGCGTAGAGCGAGCCGGCCACGAGCACGTAGTGGAAGTGCGCGACGACGTAGTAGGTGTCCTGCAGCTGGATGTCGATCGGCGCCACCGACAGGATCACGCCGGTGAGGCCGCCGATCGTGAAGACGAAGATGAAGCCGACCGCGAACAGCATCGGCGTCTCGAAGGTCATCGCGCCGCGCCACATCGTGGCGATCCAGTTGAACACCTTCACGCCGGTGGGGATCGCGATCAGCATCGTCGCGTACATGAAGAACAGCTGCCCCGTCACCGGCATGCCGGTGGTGAACATGTGGTGCGCCCAGACGATGAAGGACAGGATCGCGATCGACGAGGTCGCGTAGACCATCGAGGTGTAGCCGAACAGGCGCTTCCTCGCGAAGGCCGGCACGATCTGGCTGATGATGCCGAAGGCCGGCAGGATCATGATGTAGACCTCGGGGTGTCCGAAGAACCAGAAGATGTGCTGGTACATGATCGGATCGCCCCCGCCCGCGGGGTTGAAGAAGCTGGTGCCGAAGTGGCGGTCGGTCAGCGTCATCGTGATGGCGCCGGCGAGCACCGGCATCACCGCGATCAGCAGGTAGGCGGTGATCAGCCAGGTCCACGCGAACATCGGCATCTTCATCAGCGTCATGCCCGGCGCGCGCATGTTCAGGATCGTGACGATGATGTTGATCGAGCCCATGATCGACGAGGCGCCGAGCAGGTGCATCGAGAAGATCGCCACGTCCATCGACGGGCCCATCTGCAGCGTCAGCGGCGCGTACAGCGTCCAGCCGGCGGCGGGCGCCCCGCCCGGCATGAAGAAGGAGGCCACCAGCAGGATCGCCGCGGGGATCATCAGCCAGAAGCTGAAGTTGTTCATGCGCGCGAAGGCCATGTCGGAGGCGCCGATCTGCAGCGGCAGCATCCAGTTCGCGAAGCCGACGAAGGCCGGCATGATCGCGCCGAACACCATGATCAGCCCGTGCATCGTGGTGAGCTGGTTGAACAGCTCCGGGTTCACCACCTGCAAGCCCGGCTGGAACAGCTCGGCGCGGATCAGCAGCGCGAGCACGCCGCCGACCATGAACATCGTGAAGGAGAACAGCAGGTAGAGCGTGCCGATGTCCTTGTGGTTGGTGGCGAAGACCCAGCGTCGCCAGCCCTCGGGATGGTCGTGCGAATGGTCGTGGGCGTGCCCCGCGGCCGTGCCGTGGGGATCGAGAACAACGCTCATGAACGGCTCCTCCTCATTCCTGCCGCAGCCACGTCCCTCGCCGCTGCGGCGCCATCTTCTTGCCGGGCGTTTTTACTTGCGCGCCGCGGCGATGTCGGCCGGCTGCACCAGCTGGCCGGTCTTGTTGGTCCAGGCATTCTTCGTGTAGGTCACCACCGCGGCGATCTCGGTGTCGCTGAGCTGCTTCCAAGGCGGCATCGCGCCGTTGGCCGCGCCATGGAGCACGATCGCGATCTGCTTGGCCGAATCGGCATCCTGCACCAGCGCCGAGCCGTCGAGCGCCTTGATCGGGCCGGCCCCCTTGCCGTCGGGGCGGTGGCAGGCGGCGCAGTTGGCGGCGTAGACCTTCTCGCCGCGCGCGACCAGATCGTCGAGCGTCCAGACCTTGGTCGGGTCGTCCGCCTTGGCCGCCATCAGTTTCTGCTGCTGCGCCACCCACGCCGTGTAGTCCTCCTGCGAGAGCACCTTGACGTGGATCGGCATGTAGGCGTGCTCCTTGCCGCACAGCTCGTAGCACTGGCCGTAGTAGTCGCCCACCTGCTCGGCGCGGAACCAGGTGTCGCGCACGAAGCCGGGGATCGCGTCCTGCTTGACGCCGAAGGCCGGAACCCCCCACGCGTGGATCACGTCGTTGGCGGTCGTGACGATGCGGATCTTCTTGTTGACCGGCACCACCACCGGGTTGTCGACGCGCAGCAGGTAGTCGTCCGCATCAGGCTTGCCCGAGTCGGACATCAGGCGTTGCGAGACGTCGAGCGTGGACAGGAAGGACAGGCCCTCGCCCTCGCCCTTCAGGTAGTCGTAGCCCCACTTCCACTGGTAGCCGGTGGCCTTGATCGTGAGGTCGGCGTTGGTGGTGTCCTTCATCGCCACCACCGCGCGCGTGGCCGGCAGCGCCATGCCGATGACGATCAGGAAGGGGATGATGGTCCAGATGATCTCGACCGTGGTGCTCTCGTGGAAGTTGGCCGGCTTGGCGCCGAGCGACTTTCGGTGCTTGAGGATCGAATAGAACATGACCCCGAACACGCCGAGGAAGATCAGCGTGCACAGCACCAGCATCATGTTGTGCAGAAACTGCTGCTCCAGCGCGATGCGCGTGACCGGCGGCGCCATGTCGACCTGCCGCACCGCGGGCCCGCCCGGCAGGTCGTTGACCGCCCAGGCGGCGGTGCTCGCGAGCGCGGCGGCTGCCGCGAGGCCGGCCTGCCCGACCCGGTACGAAAGAACTTGCATCGTGTTCATCGTGGCCACTTCAGTCCAAGAAGCGATCCGCGACTGATTCGGCGGGCGCAGGGGCCGCGCCCCCCGCCTGCCGCAGCGCGGCCCGCAGTTCAACGACCAGACGGCGCCGCAGCGCCGGCCGCAGGTGCCGGCCCACTGCAACGCAGCGGCCTTCGCCCGACAGCTCGACCAGCGAACGCTCGTCCCGTCCAGGATCCACCCTCACCCACGCCGCCGCGAACTCCACCCGTTCCGTGTGGTTCGCGACGGTCCACTCCACCGTCAGCCTGCCCCGCGCGATCGCGATGAGCTCGCGATCGCAGGCATGCCGCGCATACACCACCAGCGCCGCACCCAGCGCCAGCACCTCGGCCCAGGCGAAGGGCATCACCAGCCGCGCCCCCTGCAGCCAGAAGAAGGACGCGATCGCGAGCGACACCACGCTCAGGCCCAGGTAGACGCACAGCAACTGGCGCGGCGCGATAGAGCAGTTGCGCTTGAGCAGCCACTGCGCCGACCACTCGTCTCCCGCCCCCTCGAACCGGCCCAGGCTTTCCGGGCCGGACTGCGTCCCCGGCTTGGCGTTTGCCTGCATGCTGCGACTCTTCCGGCCCCCTCGCAACAGGACCCGTCCTGTGCCTGGGCACCCGACAAGCCCCCCGCAAAGTGGAATGAGTCTAGCCTAGCTCAAATTGAAACGGCAACAAAGTTTGCGCCATGTCAAATGGACGGCAATGTCCATTCGAACAACTCGGTGAAAACCCTAGCGGACCGGCTTGTCGCGGTCCTGCAGCATGCCGCGCATGTCGCCGAGCGAGACCCTCGTTTCGGGGGTGACGCGGATGCGGGGGGCGGCCTTGAAGGCATGGCCGTAGACGATCTCGAAGCTCATGCGCGGCGCCTCGGCGAGCGCGGCCTCGAGCCGGGCTCGCCAGCGCGGCGTGCGCAGGCCCGGCCGGCGTCCCGGATGCGCATTGACGCCGAGCGTGCGCAGCTCGGCCAGCAGGCGCGGCGCGCTGTCCCAGCTCAGCGTGATCGTCTCCATGTCCATCACCGGATCGGCGAAGCCGGCGTGCACCATCATGTCGCCGATGTCGTGCATGTCGATGAAGGCCGGCGTCGCGGCGCCCCAGCCTCGCGCGGCATAGAGCGCGCGCAGCTCGCGCAGCGTGTCGGGCCCGAAGCAGGAGAACATCACGAAACCGTCGACGGCGAGCAGCCGCTGCCACTGCTCGAGCTGCGCCGGCGGATCGGGCGACCAGTGCAGCATCATGTTGGCCCACAGCAGGTCGGCGCTGCCCTCGGCGGGCTGCGCCTGCGGCCCGAACACCGGCAGCGCCGCGCGCTTCCAGCGCGCCGGCGACCACCAGGGCCGCTGCGGCCCCCGTGCGCTGTGCCGCGCCAGCTCGGGCGTCGGCTCCCAGGCGCTGAAGCGCGCCTGCGGGTACTGCTGCTGCAGCAGCTCGCGCGCGCCGCCGAGCACGCTCCACCAGTCGAGCACCCGCGCGGGCTGGCTGCGGATCATCGGCAGCTTCTCGGCCATGCGGCGGCCGACCTCGGCATGCAGCCAGGGCGTGGGCTGCACCTTGCGGCCCGCCCGGCGCAGCCAGCCCTCCACGGCGGCGGTGTCGAGTTCTCGGGAGGCTTCGGTGCTGGAGGTGGCGTCGGACATGCGGCGCAGTATATTGAGCCCATCATGTTCCGCCGGCCGCACGCTGCCACAGCCCTGAACGCCGTGCGCCCGGTGCTGCGCCGCATCGGCGACGCGCTGCCGGGCCAGTGCGCGGTGTGCCGGGCCTGGCAGCGCGGCCGCATCTGCACCGCCTGCGCCGCGGCCTTCGGTGCGCCGCGGCCGCGCTGCCGGCGCTGCGCCGTCGGCGTGCCGGCGGGCGTCGCACTGTGCGGCGCCTGCCTGCGCGAGCCGCCCGCCTTCGACGCCGCCTTCGCCGCGTTCGACTACGCCTATCCCTGGGACGGGCTCGTGGCGGCACTGAAGTTCCGCGATGCGCTCGACCTCGCGGCGCCGCTGGCGCAGCAACTGGCGGCGGCGCTGCCGCCCGACGCCCCGCCCGCGGTCCTGGTCGTGCCGGTGCCGCTGTCGCAGCGGCGGCTCGCCGGGCGCGGCTACAACCAGGCCTGGGAGCTGGCGCGGCGCGTCGCCGGGTGGCGCGGCGTGCAGGGGCAGGCGCGGCTGCTGCTGCGGCTGCGCGACACCGCGCACCAGCTGGAGCTGCGCCCCGACGAACGCGCGGCCAACGTGCGCGGCGCCTTCGCGGTGGAGCCGGGCCTGCAGCCGCGGCTCGCCGGCCGCCATGTCGCGCTGGTCGACGACGTGATGACGACCGGCGCGACGGTGGCCGAGATCGCCCGCGTGCTGCGCCGCGGCGGCGCGGCGAGCGTGCAGGTCTGGGTGGTGGCGCGCACCCCGCCCGGCTGAGGCGGCGCGCCGATAATCGCGCCCGCCCTCTTCCCCCCTGCACCGCCATGTTCCGCATCGTCCTCGTCGAACCCGAAATCCCGCCCAACACCGGCAACGTGATCCGCCTGGCGGCCAACACCGGCTGCGAGCTGCACCTGATCGAGCCGCTCGGCTTCTCGATGGACGACAAGCACATGCGCCGCGCCGGGCTCGACTACCACGAGTACGCCGACGTGAAGCGCCACGCGAGCTGGGAGGCCTTCATCGATGCCCAGGCGCCGGACGCCGCGCGGCTGTTCGCCTTCACGACGCACGGCAGCCGGCCGTTCTCGGAGGTGGCGTGGCAGCCGGGCGACTGGATGGTGTTCGGCGCCGAGTCGCGCGGCCTCGCGCCGCAGTTGCGCGAGCGCTTCGCGCCGGCGCAGCGCGTGCGCCTGCCGATGCGCCCCGGCCAGCGCAGCCTGAACCTGTCGAATGCGGTCGCGGTGACGGTGTTCGAGGCCTGGCGGCAGAACGGCTACGCTGGCGGCGGCTGACACGAACCCTGTCTGCCCAGCACAGTCCCTGCCCAAAGCGCTCGAAGTGAAGCGCTTGGCGGCGCATCACCGGCTCCTTCCCGCGATCGAATCGTCCGCATACTTGGCAAAGGCCCTCGGTCTCAGGCCCCCTTTGCGGCCCCACTCCTCCATTGCCATGAATCCCCAGCTCCCGACGCTTCTCGTCCTCAACCCGAACACCTCCGCCTCGATCACCGCGCTTCTGCTGGAGCATGCGCGACGGGAGGCGGGCGAGCGGGCCCGCCTGGAAGGCTGCACTGCGCGGCTTGGTGCCCCCTACATCGCCTCCGAAGCCGCCTGCGCGATCGCTGCCCACTCGGCGCTCGATGCCTGGGCCGAGTGGCGTGCCGCCCACCCCGCACCGCAAGGCCTGCTGATCGGCTGCTTCGGCGACCCGGGCCTGTTCGCCTTGCGCGAAGTGTGCGACTGCCCGGTGACGGGCTTGGCCGAAGCGGCCTTCCGGGAGGCGCAGCGCACGTCGGACAACGGGCGGTTCGCCGTCGTCACCGGCGGCGCGGCGTGGGGCCCGATGCTGGACCGCTTGGCTCGAGGCTTGGGTCTGGATGATGCGCTGGCGGGCATCCACACCGTGGCCCCGAGCGGTGCCGCCCTGGCTGCGGACCCGCAATCGGCCCTGCCACTGCTTGCGCAGGCTTGCCGGGATGCGGCGCGGACCACCGGGGCCGGTTCGGTGATCCTGGGAGGCGCCGGGCTGGCCGGCATGGCGGCGCGCATCCGGGACCAGGTCCCGGTTCCGATCGTGGACAGCGTCGAGGCGGGCGTGCGGGCCGCCCTGGTCGCATCACGAAGCACACCCGGCCTCGTTGCAGGCATGCACGCGAAGAGTGAACTGCACCCCGGCGACTGGTCAGGCCTCGGACCGGCCCTGGCCCGCTGCCTCAGCGGTTCGTGAGGAAAGACGGCGCCCTACCAAGGGGCGTCCGAGGTGAGGGGCGGCGCGTGCATGGCGACCAGGCCCGCCCGCAGCCCTGAGGATCTCCGCCTTACGCCCGGCACCGAGCCGCGGGCACTGCCAGGTCCGGCCGCATGGATTCGGTGCATTGCATACAACTTTGGTGCATGCCCGGGCCCTCCATGGTGTGCACCCGACTCGAACACCCCCTCGATCCCCGCCTTTCCCCCTGCGTTTTTCCTCGACTCTCCTGGGGGAAGGCCTGCATCCACGCCCGCAAATCACCTCCAGAGCGGCGGGCACTGGCATATCAATTGCATACAAACCGCCCCGTGCATGACGAGAGCCATGCCGAGTCGCCCGAGGCGCCGCGGGGCACGCGAGCCGGGGCTTGTCCTCACCGGCGGGCTGCAGTGCCCGGCCTTGATTTGCCAGGAGTCGAGATGAAACGATACGAGCGGATGGCTCGCACATTCCCCCGGGCCCTCGGGGGCGCCTTGGTCGCCGGCGCCCTGTGCACGGTCGCAGCCACGCCCGCCCTGGCGCAGGAGAAGGTCCTGCGCATCGGCATGACCGCCGCCGACATCCCGCGCACGCTCGGCCAGCCCGACCAGGGCTTCGAGGGCAACCGCTTCACCGGCATCCCGATGTACGACGCGCTCACGCACTGGGACCTCTCCAAGGCCGATGCACCGAGCGTGGTGGTGCCGGGCCTGGCGCTGTCCTGGGCGGTGGACGCCAAGGACAAGACCAAGTGGGTGTTCAAGCTGCGCCCGGGCGTGAAGTTCCATGACGGCTCCGAGTTCGACGCCGACGCGGTGGTCTGGAACGTCCGCAAGGTGCTCGACAAGGACGCACCGCACTTCGACGCGAGCCAGGTCGGCGTGACCGCCTCGCGCATGCCCACGCTGCGCAGCGCCCGCAAGATCGACAAGCTCACTGTCGAGCTCGTCACCTCCGAGCCTGACTCCTTCCTGCCGCTGAACCTGACCAACCTGTTCATGGCCTCGCCGGCGCACTGGGAGGCCAAGCTCAAGGCGGTGCCGGCCGGCGTCACCGACCCGGCCGAGCGCGCCAAGCAGGCCTGGGCCGCCTTCGCGGCCGACGCCTCGGGCAGCGGCCCGTTCAGGATGGCCCGCTTCGTGCCGCGCGAGCGGCTGGAGCTCGTCGCCAACAAGGCCTACTGGGATCCGAAGCGCACGCCGAAGATCGACCGCGTCGTGATGCTGCCGATGCCCGAGGCCAATGCCCGCACCGCGGCGCTGCTGTCCGGCCAGGTGGACTGGATCGAGGCGCCGGCACCCGACGCGATGCCGCAGATCACCCAGCGCGGCTTCAGGATCCACAGCAACGCGCAGCCGCACGTCTGGCCCTGGCAGTTCTCCTTCGCCGAGAACTCGCCCTGGCGCGACAAGCGCGTGCGCCACGCCGCCAACCTGTGCGTGGACCGCGAGGGCCTCAAGCAGATGCTCGGCGGCATGATGGCGGTCCCCAAGGGCACGGTGCCGCCCGGCCATCCCTGGTGGGGCAACCCGAAGTTCGACATCCGCTACGACGTGGCCGCCGCGCGCAAGCTGATGGCCGAGGCCGGCTACTCCGCCGCCAAGCCGATGAAGGCCAAGGTGCAGATCTCGGCCTCGGGCTCGGGCCAGATGCAGCCGCTGCCGATGAACGAGTTCGTGCAGCAGTCGCTCAAGCAGTGCCACATCGACATCGAGTTCGACGTGCTGGAGTGGAACACGCTGTTCACGAACTGGCGCCGCGGTGCCAAGGATGCGAGCGCCAACGGCTCGCACGCGATCAACGTGAGCTACGGCGCGATGGACCCGTTCTTCGCGATGGTGCGCTTCACCAGCACCAAGACCTTCCCGCCGGTGTCGAACAACTGGGGCTACTTCGGCAACGACGAGTTCGACAAGCTGATCGCCGACGCGCGCAACACCTTCGAGGACAAGGCGCGCGACGCGGCGCTGGCCCGGCTGCACGCCCGCATCGTCGAGGAGGCGCCCTTCCTGTGGGTGGCTCACGACGTGGGACCGCGCGCGATGAGCGCCAAGGTCAAGAACGTGGTGCAGCCGCGCAGCTGGTTCATCGACATCGCCCCGATGACGATGGACTGACCTCCTCGGGGGGCCGGGCCGCGTGCACCGCGACAGCCCGGCCCCGCGAGCCGGGCCGCCCCCCGCGGCGGCCGCTTCACTTCGGGGATGCACCCGCATGCTGATCTTCCTCCTGCGCCGGCTGCTCTACACGCTGCCGATCATGTTCGGCGTCGCGCTCGTGTGCTTCGCGCTCGTGCACCTCGCGCCGGGCGACCCGCTGGTCTCCATCCTGCCGCCGGACGCCTCGGCGGAGCTGCAGGCGCAGCTCCTGCAGCTCTACGGCTTCGACCGCTCCTACCCCGAGCAATTCCTCCACTGGGTCTGGCGCGCCCTGCAGGGCGACCTCGGCACCTCGATCGCCAGCGGCCGCCCCGTCGCCGCCGAGGTGGGCAACGCGGTGATCAACACGCTGCGCCTGGCGGTGCTGGCCACGCTCATCGGCTTCGTCTTCGGCAGCCTGTTCGGCTTCGTCGCCGGCTACTTCCAGAACTCCTGGATCGACAAGGCCGCGTCGCTGACCTCGGTGCTCGGCGTGAGCGTGCCGCACTACTGGCTCGGCATGGTGCTCGTGATCGTCTTCTCCAGCCAGCTGATGTGGCTGCCGCCCGGCGGCGCCGGCCCCGGCGGCTCGAGCGACTGGGCCTGGGACGCGGAGCACCTCAGGCACATGCTGCTGCCCGCGATCACGATGAGCGTGATCCCGATGGGCATCATCGCCCGCACGGTGCGCGCGCTGGTGGCCGAGATCCTGACGCAGGAGTTCGTCGTCGGCCTGCGCGCCAAGGGCCTCACCGACTTCGGCGTGTTCCGCCACGTGGTCAAGAACGCCGCGCCCACGGCGCTGGCAGTGATGGGGCTGCAGCTCGGTTACCTGCTGGGCGGCTCGATCCTGATCGAGACCGTCTTCTCCTGGCCCGGCACCGGCTTCCTGCTGAACTCGGCGATCTTCCAGCGCGACCTGCCGCTGCTGCAGGGAACGATCCTGGTGCTGGCGGTGTTCTTCGTGCTGCTGAACCTGGTGGTGGACGTGATCCAGACCCTGCTGGACCCGCGCATCACGCGCGCCTGAAAGGAAAACCGAGATGTTGAACGTGGCAGTCAATCCCGCCAAGGTGCCGGCGCTGCGCTTCGAGCGCTCGCCCGGCTACTGGCAGACGGTCGCGCGGCGCCTGCTGCGCGACCCGGTGGCGGTCAGCGCGGCCCTGGTGGTGCTGGGCCTGCTGGTGCTGGCGGTGTTCGGGCCCTCGCTGGTGCCGGGCGACCCCTACCAGTCCTCGATGCTCAAGCGGCTCAAGCCGATCGGCTTCGAGGGCCATCTGCTCGGCACCGACGAGCTCGGGCGCGACATGCTCTCGCGCCTGATGGTGGGCGCGCGCCTGTCGCTCTTCATGGGCATCACGCCGGTGGTGTGCGCCTTCGTGATCGGCTCGGTGATCGGCATCGTCGCCGGCTACGCGGGCGGCGCCACCAACACCGTGATCATGCGCACGGTGGACGTGTTCTACGCCTTCCCCTCGGTGCTGCTGGCGATCGCGCTGTCGGGCGCCCTGGGCGCGGGCATCACCAACTCGCTGATCTCGCTGACCATCGTCTTCATCCCGCCGATCGCGCGGGTGGCCGAGAGCGTGACCACCCAGATCCGCGGCCGCGACTTCGTCGATGCGGCCCGCGCCTCGGGGGCGAGCGCCTTCACTATCGTGCGGGTGCACGTGCTGGGCAATGTGCTCGGCCCGATCTTCGTCTACGCGACGAGCCTGATCGCAGTGTCGATGATCCTCGCCTCGGGCCTGAGCTTCCTGGGCCTCGGGGTCAAGCCGCCCGAGCCGGAATGGGGCCTGATGCTCAACACCCTGCGCACCGCGATCTACGTGCAGCCCTGGGTGGCGGCCCTGCCGGGGGCGATGATCTTCGTCACCTCGGTCGCCTTCAACCTGCTGTCCGACGGCCTGCGCTCGGCCATGGAAATCCGGAGCTGACATGCGACTCCCCTCCCCCCCTCCTGGCGCACCGCACGACGAGAACGACGACGTCGGCGGCCCGGCCCAGCCCCTGCTGGCGATCCGCGGCCTGGCCAAGCACTTCCCGCTCAAGAAGGACATGTTCGGCCGCGGCGGCGGCGTGGTGCGCGCGGTCGATGGCGTGAGCTTCGACGTGCTCAAGGGCGAGACGCTCGGCGTCGTGGGCGAGTCGGGCTGCGGCAAGTCCACCACCGCGCGGCTGCTGATGCAGCTCACCCCACCCGACCGAGGCGAGATCGTCTTCGACGGGCGCACGGTCGGCGGCCGGGAGCTCAGCCTCAAGGGCTTCCGGCGCCAGGCGCAGATGGTGTTCCAGGACAGCTACGCCTCGCTCAACCCGCGGCTGACGATCGAGGACTCGGTCGCCTTCGCGCCGCAGGTGCACGGCATGCCCCGCGCCGAGGCGGTGGAGCGCGCGCGCGACCTGCTCGCCCGCGTGGGCCTGGAGCCCCGGCGCTTCGCCGAGCGCTACCCGCACGAGCTCTCGGGCGGGCAGCGCCAGCGCGTCAACATCGCCCGGGCGCTGGCGCTGCACCCGCGCCTGATCGTGCTGGACGAGGCGGTCTCGGCGCTGGACAAGTCGGTCGAGGCGCAGGTGCTGAACCTGCTGCTCGACCTGAAGGAGGAGTTCGGCCTGACCTACGTCTTCATCAGCCACGATCTCCACGTCGTGCGCCACATGTCCGACCGGGTGATGGTGATGTACCTCGGCCAGGTGGTCGAGATCGGCGACAGCGAGTCGCTCTTCGAGTCGCCGCGCCACCCCTACACCCGCGCGCTGCTGTCCTCGGTGCCCTCGATGGACCCGGACCGCCGCACCGAGGCGCCGCCGCTGGCGGGCGACCCGCCCAACCCGATCGACCCGCCGCCGGGCTGCCGCTTCCACACGCGCTGCCCGCATGCGCAGGCCGTGTGCTCGCAGCGCGTGCCCGTGCTGCAGCCCGGCGCGCACGCCGTGGCCTGCCTGATGCACGAGCCGGGCAGCGGCCACTCCGCGGCCCCCGCCGCAGCCCCCGTCCCCAGCGAGAAGGAAGCCGCATGAACACCCCGCACACGAACCCGGCAGACGGCGAGGAGCCCTTCGTCGACATCCGCGATCTGACCGTCACCTTCACCGGCGGGCGCAAGCCGGTGCAGGCCGTCAGCGGCGTGAACCTGCAGGTGCGCCGCGGCGAGGTGGTCGCGCTGATCGGCGAGTCGGGCTCGGGCAAGAGCGTCACGCTGCGCTCGCTGCTGCGGCTGCACCCGGCCCGCCGCACCGCGATGGGCGGCGCGGTGCGGGTCGGCGGGCGCGACGTACTGGCGATGTCGGCCTCCGAGCTGGCGGACTACCGCGGCCGCGTCACCTCGATGATCTTCCAGGAGCCGCTGCTCGCGCTCGACCCGGTCTATCCGGTCGGCGCGCAGATCGTCGAGTCGATCCGCCGGCACGAGGCCGTCCCGCAGGCCGAGGCCCGCTCGCGCGCGCTGGAGCTGTTCGAGCGGGTGCGCATCCCCAGCCCCGAGCGCCGGCTGCAGGCCTACCCGCACGAGATGTCGGGCGGCATGCGCCAGCGCGCGATGATCGCGCTCGCGCTGGCCTGCCGGCCGCAATTGCTGCTGGCCGATGAGCCCACCACCGCGCTCGACGCGACGGTGCAGATCCAGATCCTGCTGCTGCTGCGCGAGCTGCAGCGCGACCTCGGCCTGTCGGTGGTCTTCGTCACGCACGACATCGGCGCCGCCGTCGAGATGGCCGACCGCATCGCGGTGATGTATGCCGGGCGCATCGTCGAGGAGGGCCCGGCGCGCACCCTGATCCGCGAACCGCGCCACCCCTACACCCGCGCGCTGCTCGGCAGCCGCGCCCACGACGCCCTCGCCAAGGGCAGCCGGCTGCCGACCATCGCCGGCTCGCCGCCCGACCTGAGCGCCCTGCCCCCGGGCTGCGCCTTCGCCGAGCGCTGCGCCTTCGCCAACGAGGGCTGCCGCAGCCTGCAGCCGCGGCTCGAGGCGCTCTCGCCCGGGCACCGCGTCAGCTGCCTGCGATTGAACGAGTCCCTGGCCGCCGCCGCCTGACCCCTGTTGCCCCCAGGACCGTCCCATGCCCCTGATCCACGACACGGCGCGCGCCTTCATGCCCTTCCCCGACGCCCCGGTGCCCCATGCGGCCACCGGCCCGCTGTCGGGCCTCGCCTTCGGCGTGAAGGACCTGTTCGACGTCGCCGGCTACCCGACCAGCGCCGGCCAGCCCCTCATGCTGGCGATGTCGGGCATCAAGACCCGCACCGCGCCGAGCGTGCAACGCCTGCTCGACGCCGGGGCGCGCTTCGTCGGCAAGACCGTCACCGACGAGCTCGCCTTCTCGATGAACGGCAACAACGCCCACTTCGGCGTGCCGGTCAACGGCGCCGCGCCGGAGCGCATCGCCGGCGGCTCTTCCTCGGGCTCCGCCGCCGCGGTGTCCGGCGGGCTGTGCGACTTCGCGCTCGGCACCGACACCGGCGGCTCGGTGCGCGCGCCGGCCAGCCACTGCGGGCTGCTGGGGCTGCGCCCGACCCACGGCCGGGTGAGCCTCGAAGGCGCGCACGACCTCGCGCCCAGTCTCGACACCTGCGGCTGGTTCGCGCGCGACGTGGCGACCTTCGCCCGCGTGGCGAACGTGCTGCTCGGGGAGGACGCCGCGCCGCTGCCCGAGCGCGTGCGCCTGCTCGCACCGGCCGACGTCTGGGGCCTGCTTGCGCCGCCGGTGCGGGAGGCCCTGGCCGGGCCGCGCGAGCGCGTCGAGGCGGTGCTGGGCCGCGCGGCCCCGACCGAGGTGGTGCTGGAGAGCTTCGACGCGATGTACTGGAGCTTTCGCCACATCCAGGGCCGCGAGGCCTGGGAAGTGGACGGCGGGTTCATCGAGCGCCTGCAGCCGCCGCTCGGCCCGGGCGTGGCGCAGCGCTTCGCCTGGTCGCGGGGCGTCGGCGACGCGCAGGTGGCCTCGGCCCGGGCCTTCCGCGAAGCCTTCCGGAAACGGCTCGCCGCGATCCTCGGCACCGACGGCGTGCTGCTGATGCCGACGATGCCCGACATCGCCCCGCGGCTCGACGAGGACGAGGCGTCGCTCGAGGACTACCGCAACGGCTCGATCCGCCTGCTGTGCATCGCCGGCCTGAGCGGCTTGCCGCAGCTCTCGCTGCCGCTGGCCTCGCGCCTGGGGGCGCCGCTCGGGCTGTCCCTGCTCGGCCCCGCCGGCAGCGACCGCAGCCTGGTGCGGCTGGCCGGGCGCCTCGCCGCCGCCGGCCGCTGAACCGGGGCCGGATCGCGTGGACGGCTGCCTGCACCGCCCCGCGACGACGCGGCCGCCCCTCGCGGGAGCGCCGCGCCGCCGTCCCTCAGTCCGCCACGCCGGCCTGCGCGAGCATCGCGTGCAGCAGCACGGTGGCCCCGGCGGCCAGGTCCGCGGGCCGCGCGTCCTCGAGCTCGTTGTGCGAGATCCCGTCCTTGCAGGGCACGAATATCATGGCCGTCGGCGCCGTGCGCGCCACGTAGACCGCGTCATGCCCCGCACCGCTCACCACATCCATCCGGGTCAGACCCGCGTCCTCCGCCCCCTGGCGGACGAGCCCCACCAGCCTCTCGTCGAAGGCCTGCGGGGGAAAGCAGACCACCTGCTCCACCTCGATGGACACCTCCGGGCACGACAGCGCCCGCACCGCCTCGCGCAGCGCCGCATCCATGCGGGCCAGGCCCGCCTCGTCCGCGTGGCGCAGGTCCACCGTGAAACGCACCCGGCCCGGGATCACGTTGCGCGAGCTCGGGAACACGTCCACGCAGCCCACCGTGCCGCGGCCGTGGGGCTGCTCGGCCAGCGCGATCTCGCGCACCTTCTGCATCAGCGCGGCAGCCGGCAGCAGCGCGTCGCGGCGCAGCCCCATCGGCGTGGGGCCGGCATGCGCCTCCATGCCGCGCACGGTCACGTCGTACCAGCGCTGGCCCAGCGCGGCGGTGACCACGCCGATCGTCACGCCCGCGTCCTCCAGCACCGGGCCCTGCTCGATGTGGGCCTCGAAGTAGGCACCGAAGCGGGGCGCGCCATCGGCCACCGCGGCGGGCGCCGCACCGTCGTGGCCGAGCTCGCGCAGGGCCTGCCGGACCGTGACGCCGCCCGCGTCGGCGGCCGCCAGCGCATGCTCCAGCGGGAAGGCGCCGGCATGGACGCCCGAGCCCATCATCACCGGCACGAAGCGCGAGCCCTCCTCGTTGGTCCACACCGCCACCTCCAGCGGCGCGCGGGTGCGGATGCCGGCGTCGTCGAGCGCCTGCAGCACCTCCAGGCCGGCGAGGACACCGTAGTTGCCATCGAACCTGCCGCCGGTGGGCTGGGTGTCGATGTGGCTGCCGGTGCCCACTGCGGGCAGGCTCTCGTCCGTGCCCGGGCGGCGCGCGAAGATGTTGCCGATCGCGTCGATGCGCACCGTGCAGCCGAGCTCGCGGGCCCAGCGGATGAAGAGTTCGCGGGCCTGGCCGTCGAGCCCGGTCAGGGCAAGGCGGCAGACGCCGCCCTTGTCGGTGGCGCCGATGCGGGCGAGCGCCATCAGCCGCGCCCAGAGGCGATCGGCGTCGATGCGGGGCGCGCGCAGGGGTTCGCGCAGGGAGTCGGGGGCTGCAAGTGTCATCGCGTTGGGGGGTGGGACTCGCCACGCGCGCCCACCCGGGTGATCCGAGTGAAGGAAGGCGCTGCGGCACGCAAGCGGTGTGCCAGTCGGCGGCCGCAAGGAAAGGGAAGATGAGCACGCGAAACAGGGAAGCGCCCGTGGAGGAGGGGGCCCAGACCGCCACGGACCGGGTCTACGCCGGCATCTACCGGGCGGTGCTGGAGCGCCGGCTCGTGCCGGGAGAGTGGCTGCGCGAGGAGGAGCTGGCGGGGATCTTCGGCGTGTCGCGCACCGTGGTGCGCCAGGCCCTGAACCGCCTCGCCCAGAACCAGATCGTCGAGCTGCTGCACAACCGCGGGGCCCGCGTGCCCCAGCCCCGCTTCGAGGAGGCCAAGCACGTCTTCGAGGCGCGCCAGGTGGTGGAGTGCCAGATCGCGCGCCAGCTCGCCGGCCGGCTCGACGCGGCCCAGCTCGAGCAGCTGCGCTCGCTGGCCGAGGCGGAGGCGGCGGCCGAGGCGCGCGGCGACCGGGTCGCCACGGCCTGCCTGTCGGGGGAGTTCCACCGCGAGCTCGCCTGCATGCATGGCAACCCCGTCTTCCTGCGCCTGCTCGACACCCTGCTGCCCACCACCTCGATGCTGATGGCGATGAAGGAGGACGACACTTCCGTGTGCCGGGCCCACCGCCACACGGACCTGATCCGGGCCCTGGCCGACACCCCGGCCGCGGCCGCGGCCGAGATGCGCCGACACCTCGCGGAGCTCGAGCGCTCGCTCACCACCGCCCGCAGCCAGCCGCGGCCGCTGCGCGATGCGTTTGCCGCGTACCGCGAGGCCGGGGACTGACGAGCGCGCTTGCTGCGCTCGCACAAGCGGGCTGCAAGGCGACGCCGGAACAATCGCTGCACGAGGCGGGGGTGGCGGGGCCGTAAGCCCCCTTCCCGGCCTGCCCCGAGCCAAGGATCCCCCGCATGCCCGCCGCCTTCAACTTCTCGGCCTCGCCCTTCGACTGCCTCGACGCCGCCGAGCGCCAGCTCGTGCGCGACCATGTCGACATCGCCGAGTTCCGCGAGGGCGAGACGGTGCTCGGCGAGGGCATGGCGCCCGCGCACCTGTACGTGCTGATCGAGGGCCACGTGAGGCAGTTCGAGGGCGAGGAGCCGCTGGCGATCTACGGCCCCGACGACTGCTTCGACGGCCGCGCGCTGATGGCCGGGCGCGTCAGCGGCCGCTTCGTCGCCGCCGACGAGGTGCGGGCTCACCGGCTCGACAAGGACGCGGTGACGCGGCTGATCTGCGGCAACGCGACCTTCGGCGCGCTGCTGTTCGCCGACCTGTCGGGCAAGCTCGGCGCGATCTCCGGGTGGCAGGGCCAGCACGAGATGCAGTCGCTGACGATGGCGCGCGTCGGGCAGGCGGTGGTGCGGCCGGCGCATTTCGTCGACGCGTCCACCGACATCGTCTCGGTCGTGAAGCTCTTCCAGGCGCAGCGCACCACCCACGTGCTGGTGCGCGACACGCGCAGCGAGCCGCCGCGGCTGGGCATCTTCACCACCACCGGGCTGCAGCGCGCCATCCTCGGCGGCACGCCGCTGTCGCAGCTGCCGGTGGGCGAGCTCGCGAACTACGCGCTGGTCACGGTGCGCCCGGGCGACCACCTGTTCGACGCGCTCGCGCTGATGATCCGGCACAAGATCCACCGCGTCGTCGTCGCCGAAGGCGGGCACATCCACGGCATCCTCGAGCAGCTCGACCTGCTGAGCTTCCTGTCGAACCACTCCTACCTGATCACGCGGCAGATCCTCGAGGCGCGCGACCTCGCGGAGATCGGTCAGGCGGCGCGGCAGATCACGCGGCTGATCGGCATCCTGCACCGCGGCGGCACCCGGGTCGGGCTGATCGCGCAGCTGGTGCAGGAGCTCAACGCGAAGCTGTTCGAGCGCACCTGGGAGCTGATCGCGCCGCCCGAGCTGCTCGCCAACAGCTGCCTGTTCGTGATGGGCAGCGAGGGCCGCGGCGAGCAGCTGCTGAAGACCGACCAGGACAACGCCCTGGTGCTGCGCGACGGCTGGCAGCCGCCGGCGGACCTGGCCGCGATCTGCGAGCGCTTCTCGCAGGCGCTGATCGACTTCGGCTACCCGGAATGCCCCGGAGGCATCATGGTGCGCAACCCGGTGTGGCGCCTTGCCGCGACGGAGTTCGCGCAGCAGGTGCGCCGCTGGCTGCTGGTGCCGGACGCGCAGAGCCTGATGCGGCTCGCGATCTTCCTCGACGCGCAGCCGGTGAGCGGCGACACCGCGCTGCTCGAGCACGTGCGCGGGCAGCTGCTGCAGCTCGCGGTCGACAACGACGCGGTGCTCGCGCGCTTCGCGTCGGCAGTGCAGATGTTCCCCGAGGGCGGGCACTGGTGGAGCCGGCTGTTCTCGATCGGCGGGCAGCCCCCCGAGCAGCTCGACCTGAAGAAGGCCGGGCTCTTCCCGATCGTGCACGGCGTGCGCAGCCTCGCCTTCGAGCAGCGGGTCGCGGCCACCGGCACCGCCGCGCGCATCGAGGCGCTGGTGGCGGCCGGCCGGCTGCCGGCCGAGCTCGGCACCGACCTGCTCGACAGCCTGCACTTCTTCATGGAGCTGCGCCTGCGCATCGGCCTCGACGCGCTGGAGACGGGCCGCAGCGCAGGCAGCGGGATCGACCTGCACCAGCTCGGCAGCCTCGAGCGCGACCTGCTGAAGGACACGCTCGGCGTCGTCAAGCGCTTCAAGGCGCTGCTGCAGCGGCACTTCCGCCTCGACGCGCTGTGAGCGCCGGCGCGCCGCGCGGGCTGCCGCATCCGCCGCGGACGTGAAAAAACCGGGCCGAGGCCCGGTTTCCGGTGAAGGTGCGGGACGCCGGCCCCTGGCGGGGCCGGGCCTGCCGGGGATCAGTGCGCCGAGGCGGCCGCCGCACCCAGGCCGGTCTCCGAACGTACCTGCTGCGCGGCGAAGGCGGCACGCTCCTCGGCGGCCTGCTTGCTGCGGTCGAGGATCGAGAACAGCCAGATGCCGACGAAGCCGATCGTCATCGAGAACAGCGCCGGCGAGCTGTACGGGAACCAGGCCGAGCCCTTCGGGTTGCCGAGCGTGGCCTCCCACACCGACGGCGACACGACGGTGAGCGCCACCGACGAGGCCAGGCCGAGGAAGCCGCCGATCACCGCGCCCCTGGTCGTGCAGTCCTTCCAGAGCACCGACATGAACAGCACCGGGAAGTTGGCCGACGCCGCGATCGCGAAGGCCAGCGACACCATGAAGGCGATGTTCTGCTTCTCGAACGCGATGCCCAGCGCCACGGCGATGAGGCCGAGCGCGAGGGTGGTGATGCGCGAGACCTGCAGCTCCTTCTTGCTGTCGGCCTTGCCCTTCTTGAACACCGTGGCGTAGAGGTCGTGCGACACCGCCGAGGCGCCCGACAGCGTCAGGCCGGCCACCACCGCGAGGATGGTCGCGAAGGCCACCGCCGAGATGAAGCCGTAGAACACGTTGCCGCCGACCGACTTGGCCACCAGCACCGCCGCCATGTTGCTCGCACCCGCGCCGCCGAGGATCACGCCCTTGGCGGTGTCCGCGTACTCGGGGTTGGTCAGCACCAGCGTGATCGCGCCGAAGCCGATGATGAAGATCAGCAGGTAGAAGTAGCCGATCCAGGTGGTGGCCCAGAACACCGACTTGCGGGCTTCCTTCGCGTCAGGGACGGTGAAGAAGCGCATCAGGATGTGCGGCAGGCCCGCCGTGCCGAACATCAGCGCCATGCCGAAGGAGATCGCGGAGATCGGGTCCTTGATGAAGCCGCCCGGGCCCATGATCGACAGGCCGGACTGCGCCGCTTCCTCGGGGCTCTTGCCGGCGTTGGTCGCGATGGCGGTCTTGACCTGCACCGCCTTCGAGAACAGGGCCTCGAAGCTGAAGCCGAACTGCGCCATCACCATGAAGGCCATGAAGGTCACGCCGGACAGCAGCAGCACCGCCTTGATGATCTGCACCCAGGTGGTGGCCGTCATGCCGCCGAAGAGCACGTAGGTCATCATCAGCACGCCCACGATCACCACCGCGACCCAGTACTCCAGGCCGAACAGCAGCTTGATGAGCTGGCCCGCGCCGACCATCTGCGCGATCAGGTAGAAGGCGACCACGACCAGCGTGCCCGAGGCCGCGAAGGCGCGGATCGGGGCCTGCTTGAAGCGGTAGCCGGCCACGTCGGCGAAGGTGAACTTGCCGAGGTTGCGCAGGCGCTCGGCCATCAGGAAGGTGATGACGGGCCAGCCGACCAGGAAGCCGGTGGCGAAGATCAGGCCGTCGTAGCCGCTGGCCATCACGGCCGCGGAGATGCCCAGGAACGAGGCGGCCGACATGTAGTCGCCGGCGATCGCGAGACCGTTCTGGAAGCCGGTGATGCCGCCGCCGCCGGTGTAGAAGTCGGCCGCGGACTGCGTCTTCTGCGCGGACCACTTCGTGATCCACAGGGTGCCGGCCACGAAGACGCCGAACATGATGATGGCCGTCCAGTTGGTGGCCTGCTTCTGGACCTGGCCCATGTCGGCTCCGGCGGCGAGCGCCGTGCCGGCGAGCGCGGCGGCCAGCAGGCCGGCCAGGATGCGGGAGAGCTGCTTCACTTGGCATCCTCCTTGAGGATCTGGGCCGTCAGCGCGTCGAACTCCTTGTTCGCGCGGCTGACGTAGATGCCGGTGATCGCGATCGTGAACACGATCACGCCAAGCCCCAGGGGGATGCCCAGGCTCGTGACGCCGCTGCCCAGCGGCTGCGCCAGGAAAGGCTTGTTGAACGCGATCAGCGAGATGTAGCCGTAGTACACCAGCAGCATCAGGGCCGACAGCAGCCAGCCGAACGCATTGCGCTTTCGCTTCAGTTCGAGGTATTTGGGATTGGCCTGGATCCGGGCCACGACAGGGTCGCTCATGCATGCCTCCTTTTCGCATTCGCCTCAATCCGAATCTCCACCGATCCGGTTATGCGACTCACTCTAGGAGCCCGTTCTGACCGTGAACTGACCGGGAATTACCCTTATCTGCCTTCAACCTGGGGTTTTCCCGAGGTTTACCGCGAATTCGCGGGTTTTCACCTAGGAACTTTTTTGACACCTGCCGGCGGCGGCGCTGACGCCGGTCTCAGCGGCCGCCCGACTTTTTCGGCTTGAGCTCGACCAGCTGCAACGCGACGGTCTCCTCGGAATGCCCGAACCAGACCTGTCCGTCCTGCACCGTGCACTGCAGCCGCATCGTGCGCTCGGCAAGCGCCGCCAGCGCCTGCGAGGCCTCGGCGTCCAGGTGGAGCACGCGCAGCTTGGGCAGGCGCTCGAGCGCCGCGCGGTTCTGCGCCCACCACAGCTCGGCGGTGCGGCCGTAGGTGAGCAGCACCACCTCGTCGGCGCGGCTGCAGGCCTTCTTCAGCAGCTTCTCGTCGGGCTGGCCGACGTCGATCCACTGCTCGATGTGCCCGGTCAGGTCGCGGCGCCACAGGTCGGGCTCGTCGCTGTCGGTCATGCCCTGGCCGAACTGCAGCGCCTCGTCGGCATGCAGCGCGAAGGCCAGCAGCCGCACCATCAGGCGCTCGTCGGTCTCGGAGGGGTGGCGCGCCAGGGTCAGCGCGTGGTCCGCGTAGTAGCCGCGGTCCATGTCGGCGATCTGCAGATCGGCCTTGTAAACGGTGGATTTCAATGCCATGGGCGGAAGTGTGTCATGGCCCATGCTTCACCCCGCTGACGCCGGCGGCCGCAAGGGCTTGCGCGCCGGGTACCATCGGGGCGAACATTTCATCGAAGCACACACCGAAAGGACCGCATTGGCCACGCCGAACTACTCCTATGAAAAGCGACAACGCGAACTCGCCAAGAAGCGCAAGAAGGAAGAAAAGCTGAAGAAGCGCGCTGAGCCGCGCGGTGACGCTCCGGCCGAGGACTCGAACGACACGGCCGCGCAGCCCGGCCCGGGCAGCGACACCGCTCCGCCGGGAAGCGATTCCACCCCGCCGGCCGCGCCCTGAGAACCTGAGGGCGTTTTCCGGGGTCGTATCGCCACGCCCCGGCATGCCCGCCTGGGCGAGCGACGCTGCCGGCCTCGGCTCAGGGCTGCACGGCTGCCGGCAGCGCGTCGTCGGCCGCCGGACTCGCGCCGCTCTGATCCGCGCCGCTTTGCTGCAGCGCCCACATGTCGGCGTAGCGGCCGCGCCGCGCCAGCAGCTCGGTATGCGTGCCGCGCTCGATGATGCGGCCCGCCTCCATCACCAGGATCTCGTGCGCATCGACCACGGTCGAGAGCCGGTGCGCGATCACGAGCGCCGTCTTGTTGCGCGCCGCCGACTGCAGCTCGGACTGGATGGCGCGCTCGTTGGCCGAGTCCAGCGCCGAGGTCGCCTCGTCGAAGATCAGGATCGGCGGGTTCTTCAAGAGCGTCCTCGCGATCGCGACGCGCTGCTTCTCGCCGCCCGAGAGCTTCAGGCCCCGTTCGCCGACCGGCGTCGCGTAGCCCTGGGGCGTGCCGGCGATGAAGTCGTGGATGCGTGCGGCCCGCGCTGCCGCCTCGATCTCGTCCTGCGTCGCGCCGGGGCGGCCGTAGGCGATGTTGTAGGCCACCGTGTCGTTGAACAGCACCGTGTCCTGCGGCACGATGCCGAGCGACTGGCGCAGGCTCGTCTGCGTCACCTCGCGGATGTCCTGGCCGTCGATCGTGATGCGGCCGCCCTGCACGTCGTAGAAGCGGTAGAGCAGCCGCGCGAGCGTGCTCTTGCCCGAGCCCGAGGGGCCCACCACCGCCACCGTCCTGCCCGCCGGCACCTCGAAACTGATGTCGTGCAGGATGGTGCGGCGCGGGTCGTAGCCGAAGCGCACGTTCTCGAACCTCACCGCGCCCTGCGTCACCGCGAGCGTCGGCGCCCCGGGCGCGTCGGCCACCTCGCGCTCGCGCTCGAGCAGCGTGAACATCTTGTCGAGGTCGGCGAGGCTCTGCTTGATCTCGCGGTAGATCACGCCGAGGAAGTTCAGCGGGATGTAGAGCTGGATCATGAAGGCGTTGATCATCACCAGGTCGCCGAGCGTCATGCGGCCGGCCACCACGCCCTCGGTCGCGCGCCACAGCATCGCCACCAGCGCCGCGGCGATCACGAACTGCTGCCCGGCGTTGAGCAGCGACAGCGTGCGCTGCGACTTGAGCGACGCCTGCCTCAGCCGCTCCAGGCTCTCGTCGTAGCGCCGCGCCTCGAAGTCCTCGTTGTTGAAGTACTTGACGGTCTCGTAGTTCAGCAGCGAATCGACCGCGCGCGTGTGCGCGTGCGAGTCCATCTCGTTCATCAGGCGGCGGAACTGCGTGCGCCACTCGGTCACCGTGATCGTGAACGCGACGTAGAAGACCAGCGCCGCGAGCGTGATCCAGGCGAAGGCCGCGTCGAACTTCACCGCCAGCAGCGTCAGCACCATGCCGACCTCGATGACGGTGGGCACGATGCTGTAGAGCGAGTAGGAGATCAGCGAGTGCACGGCGCGCGTGCCGCGCTCGATGTCGCGCGTCATGCCCCCGGTCTGGCGCTCGAGGTGGAAGCGCAGGCTTAAAGCGTGCAGGTGGCGGAAGGTCTGCAGCGAGATGCTGCGCGCGGTGCCCTCGGTGGCCTTGGCGAAGACGAGCTCGCGCAGCTCGGTGAAGAGCGACGTGGAGAAGCGCAGCCCCGCATAGGCGAGCAGCAGCCCGACCGGCACCACCAGCAGCGCGCGCGCATCGCCCGGCTTGATCGAAAGGCTGTCCACCAGCTCCTTGAGCAGCAGCGGCACGCCGACGTTGGCGACCTTGGCCGTGACCAGGAAGGCGAGCGCGATGCCCACGCGCCAGCGGTACTGCCACAGGTAGGGCAGCAGCTTGCGCAGCGTGGACCAGTCGGAACGGCGCTGGGAGGGATTGGCTGCCGTCGATTCGGGCAGCGCCATGGAGGCGCGACGCATGGTAGGGGAATCCGCTGTAGTCTTGGGTCTGACCGATCTTCAGGAGCGCGCCGCATGGCCCATCAAGACCCCGCCGCACCGCAATCCGCCAGTTTGCCCGAGGGCAAGGACCTGGTGATGCGCGTGATTCCGATGCCCGCAGACGCCAATGCCAACGGCGACATCTTCGGCGGCTGGATCATGGCGCAGGTAGACCTCGCCGGCTCGGTGCTGCCCGCGCGCATTGCCAAGGGGCGCATCACCACAGTGGCGGTCAACCAGTTCGTCTTCAAGCAGGCGGTCTCGGTCGGCGACCTGCTGTCCTTCTACGCCACCGTCGAGCGCATCGGCCGCACCTCGGTCACGGTGCACGTGGAGGTCTATGCCGAGCGCAACCCGGCCGACCTGCAGGTGGTGAAGGTCACCGAGGCCAACGTCACCTACGTCGCGATCGACGCCGAGGGCAAGCCGCGCCTGCTGCCCACCTGAGCGGCGGGCCGGCCGCAGGCGCGGCGCGCGGTGCCTCAGTGGAACTTCGAGAAGTCCGGCTTGCGCTTGTCGAAGAAGGCCTGGAAGGCCTCGCGCGCCTCGGGGCTGCGCAGGCGCTGCACGAAGACATCGCCCTCGGCCGCCATCGCCTCCTGCACCAGCTGCGCCTGGCCGCGGCGCAGCAACTGCTTCGACTCGCGCACCGCGGTGGCCGGCAGCGCGTTGAAGCGCTCGGCCATGCGGCGCGCCTGCGCCACCACCTCGCCCGCGGGCAGGATGGCGTTGACCAGGCGCATCTCCAGCGCGTCCTCGGCGCCGAAGGGGTCGCCGAGCAGCAGCTTCTCGGCCGCGCGCACGTAGCCCGCGCGCAGCGGCAGCAGCACGCTCGAGGCGAACTCGGGCACCAGGCCCAGACCCGTGAAGGGCATCGCGAAGCGCGCCTCGTCGCTGGTGTAGACGAGGTCGCAGTGCAGCAGCATCGTGGTGCCGATGCCGATCGCCGCGCCCGTGACCGCGGCGACCACCGGCTTCTCGCAGGTGGTGAGCGCCTGCATGAACTGGTAGACGGGGAAGTCCGGGCCGCGCGGCGGGCTCTGCAGGAAATCCTCGAGGTCGTTGCCCGACGTGAAGATGCCGGGCTGGCCGGTGATCAGCACCGCGCGCACGGCCGCGTCGGCGTTGGCGCCCTTGAGCGCATCGGCCATCGCCTGGTACATCGCCATCGTCAGCGCGTTCTTCTTCTCGGGCCGCGCGATCTCGATCGTCAGCACGCCGTCGAGCACGGCGGTCTTGATGCTCATGGTGTCTCCTTGATGGGGAATGGTTGTCGGTGTCAGGCGCCGCATGAAAAAGGGCCGCTCGCGCGGCCCCTGCAGGACGAACGCGTCAGACGCGCTCGAAGATGCCGGCCGCGCCCTGGCCGGTGCCGACGCACATGGTCATCATGCCGTAGCGCAGATTGTGGCGGCGCATCGCGTGGATCAGCGTCGCCGAGCGGATCGCGCCGGAGGCGCCGAGCGGGTGGCCGCGAGCGATCGCGCCGCCGACCGGGTTGACCTTGCTCGGGTCCAGTCCCAGCGTGTTGAGCACCGCGATCGACTGGGCCGCGAAGGCCTCGTTGAGCTCGATCCAGTCGAGGTCCTGCTGGTTCAGCCCGGCGTAGCGCAGCGCCGCGGGAATGGCCTCGATCGGCCCGATCCCCATGATCTCGGGCGGCACGCCCTTGCTCGCGAAGCTCACGAAGCGCGCCAGCGGCGTCAGGCCGAACTGCCGGATCGCGCGCTCGCTGGCGAGGATCAGGCAGCCCGCGCCGTCGCTGGTCTGCGAGCTGTTGCCGGCGGTGACGCTGCCCTTGGCAGCGAACACCGGCTTGAGCTTCGCGAGGCCCTCGATCGAGGTGTCGGCGCGCGGGCCCTCGTCGACGCGGACGACGCGCCGGGTCTCGGTGACCGAGCCGTCGGCGAGGTTCGGGAAGCGCTCGACCACCTCGACCGGCGTGATCTCGTCGTCGTACTCGCCCGACGCGATCGCGCGCAGCGCCTTCTGGTGCGACTGGAAGGCGAACTCGTCCTGCGCCTCGCGCGAGACCTTCCACTGCTGCGCCACCTTCTCGGCGGTCAGGCCCATGCCGTAGGCGATGCCGACGTTCTCGTCGCCCGCGAAGATCCGCGGGTTGAACGAGGGCTTGTTGCCGGTCATGGGCACGAGGCTCATCGACTCGGCGCCGCCGGCGATCATCACGTCGGCCTCGCCGACGCGGATGCGGTCCGCGGCCATCTGCACCGCGGACAGGCCCGAGGCGCAGAAGCGGTTGACGGTGATGCCGCCGACCGTGTTGGGCAGGCCGGCGAGCAGCGCGGCGATGCGCGCGACGTTCAGGCCCTGCTCGGCCTCGGGCATCGCGCAGCCGACGATCGCGTCCTCGATCGCCTTGGGGTCGAGCGTCGGCACCTGCGCGAGCGCGCCGTGGATCGCGGCGACGAGCAGGTCGTCGGGCCGCATGTTGCGGAAGGCACCGCGGCCGGACTTGCCGATCGGGGTGCGGGTGGCGGCGACGACGTAGGCGTCCTGGATCTGCTTGCTCATCTGTGTGTCTCCGTCGCTGATCAGTTGCGCACCGGCTTGCCGGTCTGCAGGAAGCCCATCACGCGCTCCTGGGTCTTGGGGTGCTCGAGCAGCGCGCAGAAGTGCCTGCGCTCGAGCGCCATCAGGTAGTCCTCGGTGACCATCGAACCCGGCTCGACCTCGCCGCCGCAGACCACGTCGGCGATGCAGCTCGCGATGTGGTAGTCGTGGGCGCTGATGAAGCCGCCGTCGCGCATGTTGACGAGCTGCCCCATGATCGTCGCCTTGCCCGAGCGGCCAGCGACCGGGAAGGGGCGGCGGTGCGGCGCGCGCCAGCCGCTGGCGAACAGCGCCTTGGCCTGCGCGATCGCGACGAACAGCAGCTCGTCCTTGTTCGGCACGATCACGTCGTCCTCGAGCAGGTAGCCGATCTTGCGCGCCTCGACGGCGCTGGTCGCGACGCGCGCGGTGGCCGCGCTCGTGAAGCCGTCCTTCACGAAGGTCAGGAGGTCCGCCGCGGCGTTGCCGGCCGAGGCCATCTCGGCCGCGCGCCGCGCGATGTAGGTCAGGCCGCCGCCGCCCGGGATCAGGCCGATGCCGACCTCGACCAGGCCGACGTAGCTCTCCATCGCCGCGACGCGGCGGCTGCAGTGCACCGCCATCTCGCAGCCGCCGCCGAGTGCCATGCCGCGCAGCGCCGCGACGGTGGGCACGTTGGCGTAGCGCAGCCGCAGCACCAGGTCCTGCAGCTTCTTCTCCTCGGGCTCGATCGCCTTGGCGCCGCCGGCCATGAAGGCGGGCAGCATCGACTGCAGGTCCGCGCCGGCCGAGAAGGGTTCGTTGGGCGACCAGATCACGACGCCCTGGAATCGCTCCTCGGCGAGGTCGATCGCGCGGTTCAGGCCCGCGACCACGCCCGGGCCGATCACGTGCATCTTGGTCTTGATCGTGGCGATCACGACCTCGTCGTCGAGCGTCCACAGGCGGATCGACTCGTCCTCGTGCAGCGTGGTGCCGGCGGTGGCCGCATCGGCGCCCTCCGAGCCGATGACGGTCTCGGGGAAATGCTGGCGGCGGTAGACGGCGAGGTCGCTGCGCGGCACGTAGCGTCCCTGCGCCGGGCTCCACGAACCTTCCGCCGTATGCACACCGCTGCGCCCGTCGAAGACCCAGTCGGGCAGCGGCGCGGTCGACAGCGCCTTGCCGGCCTCGATGTCCTCCCGCACCCACTGCGCGACCTGCTGCCAGCCGGCCTGCTGCCACAGCTCGAAGGGGCCCTGCTTCCAGCCGAAGCCCCAGCGGATCGCGAAGTCGACGTCGCGCGCCGAGTCGGCGATGGCCTCGAGGTGCACGGCGACGTAGTGGAAGGCGTCGCGCAGGATGGCCCAGACGAACTGGGCCTGCGGGTTGCTCGACTCGCGCAGCAGCTTCAGGCGCTCGGCGGGCGGCTTCTTCAGGATGCGCTCGACGATCGGGTCGGCCTTGGCGCCGGCGGGCACGTAGTCGGCCTTCGCGGGGTCGAGCCGCAGGATGTCCTTGCCGACCTTCTTGTAGAAGCCCGCGCCGCTCTTCTGGCCGAGCGCGCCCTTGTCGATCAGCGCGGCGAGCACCGGCGGCGTCGCGTAGCTCGCGTAGAAGGGGTCGTCCTGCAGGTTGTCCTGCAGCGTGCGGATCACGTGCGCCATCGTGTCGAGGCCCACCACGTCCGCGGTGCGGAAGGTGCCGGAGCTCGCGCGCCCCATCTTCTTGCCGGTGATGTCGTCGACCACGTCGTAGCCCAGGCCGAACTTCTGCGCCTCGTGGATGGTCGCGAGCATGCCGGCGATGCCGACGCGGTTGGCGATGAAGTTGGGCGTGTCCTTCGCGCGCACCACGCCCTTGCCGACGCTGGTGGTGACGAAGCTCTCGAGCTGATCCAGGATCTCCGGGCGCGTCGCCGGCGTCGGGATCAGCTCGACGAGGTACATGTAGCGCGGCGGGTTGAAGAAGTGGATGCCGCAGAAGCGCGGGCGGATCGCCTCGGGCAGCGCCTCGGCCAGCTTCGTGATCGACAGGCCCGAGGTGTTGGACGCGACGATGGCGTGCGGCGCGACGAAGGGCGCGATCTTCGTGTAGAGGTCGAGCTTCCAGTCCATGCGCTCGGCGATCGCCTCGATCACCAGGTCGCAGCCGGCGAGCAAATCGAGGTGCTCCTCGTAGTTGGCGGGCTGGATCAGCATCGCGTCCTCGGGGATGCCGAGCGGCGCGGGCTTGAGCTTCTTCAGGCCGTCGATGGCCTTCATCGCGATGGCGCTCTTCGCGGACGGAGAAGACGGGGCCCCTCCCCCGTCTTTGTCCTTGGCCGGAAGATCGAACAGCACCACCGGCACGCGCACGTTGACGAGATGGGCGGCGATCTGCGCGCCCATCACTCCGGCGCCGAGCACCGCGACTTTTCTCACCTGGAATCGGTTCATGGCTTCTCCTCGTTGGGGACCTGCGGCGCGCTCCCGCGGCGCCGCCGGCATCACTCGTCGGGCGGATGCGCCGGGCGGCGCGCCCGGCTTCACTTCTTGTTCAGAACAGCGCCTCGTCCACCATCAGCGGCTTGACGCCGGCGCGCGCGGTGCGGATCAGCGTCGCGGTCTCGGGCAGCAACTTGGCGAAGTAGAAGCGCGCGGTGGCGAGCTTGGCGGCGTAGAACGGGTCGCCGCTGCCCTGCTTCTCGAGCGCGACCTTGGCCATGCGCGCCCAGAAGTAGGCGAACATCAGGTGGCCGCACACGCGCAGGTAGTCGACCGCGGCGGCGCCCACCTCGTCGGCATTGCCCATCGCCTTCATGCCGATCTCCATCGTCAGCTTCGTCACCTTGTCGCCGAGGTCGGCGAGCGGGTTGACGAACTCCTGCATCTCCTCGTTGATGCCCTCCTCCTCGACGAAGTCCTGCACCAGGCGGCCGAACTTCTTGAGCTTGGCGCCGTTGTCGGCGAGCACCTTGCGGCCGAGCAGGTCGAGCGACTGGATCGTGTTGGTGCCCTCGTAGATCATGTTGATGCGCGCGTCGCGCACGTACTGCTCCATGCCCCACTCGTGGATGTAGCCGTGGCCGCCGTAGACCTGCATGCAGGCCGAGGTCGCGATCCAGCCGTTGTCGGTCAGGAAGGCCTTCACCACCGGCGTCACCAGCGCGACGAGGTCGGCGGCTTCCTTGCGCTCGGCCTCGTCCTCGCTCGCGAGCGACTTGTCGAGCTGCAGCGCGGTCCAGGCGCACAGCGCGCGGCCGCCCTCGGCGTAGGCGCGCGCGGTGAGCAGCATCTTGCGCACGTCCGGGTGCACGATGATCGGGTCGGCCGGCTTGTCCGGCGCCTTCGGGCCGGTGAGCGAGCGCATCTGCACGCGGTCCTTCGCGTAGGCGACCGCGTTCTGGTAGGCGACCTCGGTGAGGCCGAGCGACTGCATGCCCACGCCCAGGCGCGCCGCGTTCATCATCACGAACATCGCCGCGAGCCCCTTGTGCGGCTCGCCGACCAACTCGCCCACCGCGCCGTCGAGCACGATCTGCGCGGTCGCGTTGCCGTGGATGCCCATCTTGTGCTCGAGGCCGGCGCAGAAGATGCCGTTGCGCTCGCCGAGCGAGCCGTCCGCGTTGACGCGGAACTTCGGCACGACGAACAGCGAGATGCCTTTCGACCCGGCCGGTGCGTCGGGCAGCCGCGCGAGCACCAGGTGCACGATGTTCTCGGCCATGTCGTGTTCGCCGGCGGAGATGAAGATCTTCTGGCCGGTGATGCGATAGCTGCCGTCGCCCTGCGGCTCGGCCTTGGTGCGCAGCAGGCCCAGGTCAGTGCCGCAGTGCGGCTCGGTCAGGCACATCGTGCCGGTCCACACGCCGCTGGTGAGCTTCGGGAGATAGGTCTGCTTCTGCTGCGACGTGCCGTGCGCGTGCAGCGCCTCGTAGGCGCCGTGCGACAGGCCGGGGTACATCGTCCAGGCCTGGTTGGCGCTGTTGAGCATCTCGTAGAAGCTCTGGTTCACGAGGTGCGGCAGGCCCTGGCCGCCGTACTCCGGATCGCAGGACAGCGCGGGCCAGCCGCCCTCGACGTAGGTCGCGTAGGCCTCCCTGAAGCCCTTGGGCGTCGTGACCGCGTGCGTGGCCTTGTCCAGCGTGCAGCCCTCGGCGTCGCCGCTGAGGTTGAGCGGGAACACCACCTGCGAGGCGAACTTGCCGCCCTCCTCGAGCACGGCGTTGATCGTCTCGGCGTCGATCTCGGCGTGGGGCGGCAGCGCCTTGAGCTCGTCGACCACGTGGAGCACTTCGTGCATCACGAACTGCATGTCGCGCAGCGGCGGGGTGTACTGGGGCATTTGCGTGTCTCCTTGGGAATCGGACGGGGTTCAGGCGGTGCTGCGCTTGGACTTGCGCGGACGGGGCGCGCCGGCGGCCGGGGCCTGCACCGGCAGCACGGCGACAGGGTCGGCGGGGTTCAGGTAGTGGGACACCAGGCGCTCGAAGCCGCTGCGCGCGCGCTCGAGGGCGCCGGGCGAGCGCAGGAAGCGCGCATCGTGGTGCAGCGCGAGGATCAGGCCGTGGATCTCGAAGGCCATCTGCTGCGGCTCGGTGTCGGCGCGCAGGTGCCCCTCCTCGGTGGCGATGCGCACCGCGCGCTGCAGCGCCTGGTGCCAGGCGCGCACCATGCCGGCGAGCGCGTCGCGCACGGGGCCCGGGCGGTCGTCGAACTCGACCGCGCCGCTGATGTAGATGCAGCCCGAGTCGATCTCGACCGCGACGCGCTGCACCCAGCGGTCGAACAGCGCGCGCAGCCGCGGCAGCCCGCGCGGCTCGCGGATCGCCGGATGGAAGACCTCGTCCTCGAACTTGTTGTGGTACTCGCGGATCACCGAGATCTGCAGTTCCTCGCGCGAGCCGAAGTGCGCGAACACGCCCGACTTGCTCATCTGCATCAGCTCGGCAAGCACGCCGATCGACAGCCCTTCGAGCCCGACCTGCGAGGCGAGGCTCAGCGCCGCCTCGAGGATCGCGGCCCGCGTCTGCTGGCCCTTCTGCGCGCCGCGCCCTTCGCGGGCGGCTTCGCGCGGGGGCTTGGCAGAGGAGGAAGACGAAACAGCCACGAGGCCTCCGGAATAAAACGAACGATCGTTCTATTTTGCAGAAAAGTCGGGCCGTCGGGGAGATCGGACACAGAAATTTCTCGGCCTTGACCTCCGTCCCCGGGGAGGACGGGCAAGAACCAAGGGAAAACCCCGAGCCGGATTCGCGTCGCGCGGGCTGCGCCAAGCCAGTTTGTGGCCGCCGCGGCAGGGGCGCAAGTCCCCGCCCGCCGGCCTTCACCGCCCCCCCGGCACCTCGCGCTGCGGCAATCGCTAGCATCTGCGGCAGGCGCCGGGGGGCGCGTGTCGGGAGGCCGACGGAAAGGACGAGCGGAGATGAGGATTGCGATCGTGGGGCTGGGCGCCGTCGGCGGCCTGATGGCGGCGCGGCTGGCGGCGGCGGGCCGGCCGGTGAGCGCGCTGGCGCGCGGCGAGACGCTGCGCGTGGTGCGGGAGCAGGGGCTGCGGCTCGTCGAGGCGGGCGGCGAGGAGAGCCTGCAGCGCATCGAGGTGGCGGGGAACCCGGCCGAGCTCGGCGTGCAGGACCTCGTCGTCGTGGCCCTCAAGGCGCCGGCGCTGCCCGCGCTCGCGCCCGGGCTCGCGCCGCTGATCGGGCCGGACACCATCGTGCTGACCGCTATGAACGGCGTGCCGTGGTGGTTCCTGCAGACGCCGCGGGGCACGGGCGGCCTGCCTCCCGAGGCGCGCCGGCTCGCCTCGGTGGACCCGCAGGGCCGCACCGAGGCGGCGCTGCCGCTCGCGCGGGTGCTGGCCGGGGTGGTGCACTGGACCAGTAGCACGCCGCGGCCCGGCGTCGTGCGTCACGGCTTCGGCCGGCGCCTGATCGTCGGCGAGCCGGCCGGCGGCGTCAGCGAGCGCGTGCGGCGGGTCGCAGCCGTGCTCGGCGAATCGGGGCTGCAGGTCGAGCCGGGCGAGGACATCCGGCAGGACCTGTGGTTCAAGCTCTGGGGCAACATGACGATGAACCCCGTGTCGGCGCTGACGCTCGCAAGCTGCGACCGCATCCACGACGACCCGCTGGTGGCGGCTTTCGTGCTGCGCGCGATGGCCGAGGCGGCCGAGGTGGGCGCGCGCATCGGCTGCCCGATCCACCAGAGCGGCGAGGAGCGCATGGCCATCACGCGCCAGCTCGGCGCCTTCAAGACCTCGATGCTGCAGGACGTCGAGGCGGGCCGGCCGCTGGAGCTCGATGCGCTGGTCGGCGCGGTGCACGAGATCGGGCGCAAGCTGGGCCTCGCGACGCCGAACATCGATGCGCTGCTCGGCCTGACGCGGCTGATGGCGGCCTCGCGCGGCCTCGGTAATGCGGAGCCGGCGGGGCGCTGAAGGGGTACGCCGGCGCGGTCAGGCGTGGCGCCTCGGAAGCAAGATTGGCGCCATGACTTGAAGGGCGAACGGAAATTGCTCTATCCTGCGTAAACACGATCTTTGTCGTGTGGAGCGGATTTCCCATGGACGTGCTGCAGCTCGACGTGTCGGGCCGACCCCAGGCCTGGATTTCTCCCAAGGAGGCGGCGATCCTCTACGCCTGCGACGAGGTGTCGTGGACGCTCGGCGCCCCCTTCATCGTGCTGCGCGGCGGCTGGCAGCGCTCCAGCGGCAGGCAGTCGCGCATCGAGGTGCACCCGATCGTCGCGGTGCGCGGCGTGGTCCCGAGCCGGGCCTGGCGCACGCAGCCGGCGATCACCAACCTGAAGCTGTTCGCGCGCGACCGGCACCTGTGCGCCTACTGCGGCGGCCTGTTCGCCACCGACGACCTCACGCGCGAGCACATTCAGCCCACCTCGCGCGGCGGCGAGGACGCCTGGATGAACGTCATCACCGCATGCCGTTCCTGCAACGGCCGCAAGGGCAGCCGCACGCCGGAGGAGGCGCGCATGCCGCTGCTCTACCTGCCCTACGTGCCGAGCCTGCACGAGGACATGATCCTGCGCGGGCGCCGCATCCTCGCGGACCAGATGGAATTCCTGCTCGCGAGCGTGCCGCGCTCGAGCCGGCTGCACGGCTGAGCGCGGCCCGGGGCCCGCCCGTCGCGGCGCTCACATCCCGAGCACCTGCGCCAGCCGCGGCACGACCTCCTGCGAGTCGATGCCGAGCACGTACATCAGCCGTTCGGCGATGCCCTGCGGGTCATGGGCGACCATCCACGCGACCAGCGCGCTTCCCCCCAGCCACAGCAGGCCGCATCGCAAGGCCACCAGCACGAAGAACACCGCGATGCCGACGAGCGGGAAGGAGAGCTGAGAGAAGTCGAACATGATGCCTGCCCACGCCTGGAAGACCGGCGCCTGCTCCAGCGGACGCCATCCTGTGGCCGCCGAGAAGTTGCGCCTGCTTGCGATAAGTCCGGGTCCATGGTGAACCTTTGTCAGCTCCACCGCTTCCCCGCATCTGCAGGAGTCCCCGATGGGAACCTGCTTCTGCCCGCCTATATGTTTCCCAAATCGCGCGCACTGGTCACGATCAATTACACGACGTAACTTCTATGACCAAAATAAAACAAAAACTTCACATTTCCGGCAGCTCCTGTCCTGCGGCTGCGCCGCCTTCCGCCTCGACCCGCAGCGGCGCTGCCGCCGCGTCCTGAGCGCCCGCTGCCAGCGCGGCGGCAGCGGCGACGTGGCGGCGGCGCTCGTCGCGCAGCGCGTCGAGCCGCGCCAGCACCTTCTCGAGCGTTCCGTCGCGGTCCACCCACCAGTCGGTGGACCAGATCCGCACGATCTCCCAGCCCAGGCCGCGCAGCACCTGCTCGCGCAGCTTGTCGCGGTCGCGCGCGGTGGCGCTGCGGTGGTAGGTGGCGCCGTCGCACTCGATGCCGGCGAGGTAGCGGCCCGGCGCGTCCGGGTCGACCACGCCGAGGTCGATGCGGAAGGCCGACACGCCCACCTGCGGCTGCACGCGCCAGCCGTGCGCGGCGAGCGCCGCGGCCACCGCCTGCTCGAAGGGGCTGTCGAAGCCGCCGACGCTGCCGTGCACCGCCTCGCCCAGCGCGCGCGGGCCGCGCTCGGCGAACTCGAGGAAGTGCTTGAGGTCGCGCACGCCCTGCGCCTGCGTGCGCGACAGGTCCATCTGCTCGGGCCGCAGGCTCGAGAACACGCGCAGCTCACGCCGCGCGCGCGTGATCGCGACGTTGAGCCGCCGCTCGCCGCCCTGGCGGTTGAGCGGGCCGAAGTTCATCGACAGCGCGCCGTCGCGCCCGGGCCCGTAGGTGACCGAGAAGTACATCAGGTCGCGCTCGTCGCCCTGCACGCTCTCGAGGTTCTTCACGAACACGGGCTCGAGCGCCGCCTCGTCGAAGAAGGGCTCGAGCGCCGGGTCGCGGCGGCGCGCGTCGTCGAGCAGGTCCTCGATCAGGCCCTGCTGCTCGGCGTTGAAGGTGACGACGCCCACCGTCAGGCCCGCCTCGCGGAAGCCCGGCGAGCGCAGCCGCGCGAGCAGGTCGGCGACCAGCGCGCGCGCCTCGGCCGGGTTGGTGCGCGCCCCGCCCTTCTCGTAAACGCCGTCCTCGACGACGCGGAAGGCGACCGCGCGGTCCTCCGTCGCCGGTGACGGGAAGGTCACCAGCGCGCCGCCGTAGTAGCGGTGGTTCGAGAACGCGATCAGCGACTCGCTGCGGCTGCGGTAGTGCCAGCGCAGGTTCAGCGTCGGCAGGTTGGCGCCCAGGCACTCGTCGAGGATGCTCTCCAGGTCGGCCTCGGGCTCCTCGTCGCCGGGCTCGGCCTCGGCGCGGTCGAAGAAGCTCGTCGGCGGCAGCTGCTTCGGGTCGCCCACCATCACCACCTGGCGGCCGCGCGCGATCGCGCCGATCGCGTCCCACACCGGGATCTGCGAGGCCTCGTCGAACACGACGAGGTCGAAGCTCGCGGCCTCGGGCGACAGGTACTGCGCGACCGACAGCGGGCTCATCAGCAGGCAGGGCGTGAGCCGCGTGAGCGCGTCGGGGATGCGCGCGAGCAGCTCGCGCAGCGGCAGGTGGCGCGCCTTCTTCTGCATCTCGTGGCGCAGCACGCCCCACTCGGAGGTGCGCGCCACGCCCTCGAGCGCCGGGCGCCCGGCGCACAGGCTGGCGTGCAGCCAGTCGCGCGTCAGCGCCGCGAAGCGCTCGTCGAGCGCGCGGAACTCCGCGATGCGCCGCTCGTGCTCGGCCGACACGAAGCCGCGCAGCACCTCGTCGCCGTCGACGACCGCATCGAGCCACCAGCGGCAGTAGTCGGCCTCGAACAGCTCGCGCGCCGTGCCGGGCGCGACCCTTCCCTGCTCGATCGCGGCGACGAGCGGCCCGAGCCCGAGCGCGAGCGCCTCCGCGCGCGCCTTGCGCCACGCGCACCAGTCGCGCAGGCGGCCCCGCGCGGCGAGCAGCGCCTGGCCACGCGCCGCGAGCGCCGCGGGCGGCAGCTCGCCGAGCGCGCCGCGCTCCTCGGCCGGCGTCGCGAGCGCGGCGTCGAGGCGCTCCTGCGCCTGCTGCAGCACCCCATAGGCCTCGAGGTAGTCGCGGGCCGCCGCGGCGATCGCGCCGGAGGCCTGCAGCAGCTCCTTGTCCTCGCCGAGCAGGCGTTCCAGCGGCGCCTTCAGCGCGGCGAGCTCGCCCGGGGTGGCGGCGAGCTGCGCGAGCGCCGCCGACAGCGCGGCGGCGAACTTGAGCGCGCGCTCGAGCTCCTGCGGCCGGCCCGCGAGCCCGGCCCAGGTGCCGCCGGTCTGCGCGCCGAGCGGCTCGAGGGCCTCGATCTGCCGCTGCAGTCCGCGCAGCTCCCGCATGCACTGCAGGTCCGCGGCCATCGCCGCCGGGAAGCCGCCGCGCTCGAGCGGCTCGAGGCCCTCGTCGCGCCAGGGCGCGCCGGCAGTGGCCGCGGCCAGCGCCGCCTGGAAGGCCAGCGCCACGTCCAGCCGCTCGGGCGGCGTGTCCCGGCCTGCCCACAGGCCCGCGCTGCCGGACTGCAGCTGCGGCTCGAGCCGCGCGAGCTCCGCATCGATGCCGCGCAGCTCGCGCAGGCCGGCGAGCGCCTGCGCGAGCGCCGCGCCGCAGCGTCCCTGCGCCACCGGCTCCAGCCCCGCCTCGTCCCACGGGAGCCCCTCGCACGCCGCGAGCAAGGCGCCCTGCAGCGCGAGCGCCGCGCGCAGCTCGTCGGCGCGGGTCTGCAGCCCGCGCCAAAGCTCCCCGGCCGGCGCGACGAGCGTCCCGAGCGCGTCGAGCTGCCGGCTCGCCAGCCGCATCGACGCGAGCCGCGGCAGGTCCGCCGCGACGTCGGGCTCGCCCACGCCCTGCACCAGCGCGAGCAGCCGCGCACGGATGCGGCGCTGCCGCAGCCAGCCGAGCGGCCAGGGCGACTGCACGGCCTGCTGCCAGTCGCGCTGCAGCCGCAGCACGTCAAGTTGCGCCAGCTCGGCCGCGTAGCTCACCGAGAGCTCGCGCCCGAGCTCGCCGTGGCTGCCCAGCAGCTCGAGCCCCTTCGCGAGCGCGTCGCACACCTTGGCCGGCCAGGGCCGCGGCAGCCCGGCCCGTAGCGCATGGCGGCGCGCGACGAGCTGCTCGGCGCGTCGCAGCGCGTCGAGCGTCGCGGCAGGCCAGGGTGCCGGAAGGCGCGCGCGCAACTCGCCATGGCGCACGAGCAGCCCCCGCCCCGCCTCCAGCTCGGTGCAGAGCCGGCGTGCGTCGGGCCTCAGCGCGAAGCGCCAGTCGCGCCCGGCAGCATGCGGCAGCAGCTTCGCCAGCAGCGCGAGCGCATGCCGGCCGCGCCGGTGCAGCGGCGGCTGCGGCAGCGCGAGCGCGCCGCACAGCGCGTGCGCGGCCGCCTCGAGGCGCTGCGCGCCCTGCACCAGCTGCTGCGCGGCGTCGAGCAGCGCCTGCTGCCAGCTCGGCGACCAGTCGGCATGCCGGACCGCGGCGAGCGGGTGCTCGCTCGGCGCGCCGCCGAGCGCCTGCGCGTCGGCGTCGAGCCGCTCGGCGAGCGCGCGCAGCGCCTCGAGCGCCTCGGCGTCGTGCTGCTGCGGCGACGGCCAGGACAGGCCGAGCGGCGGCAGCTCGCGGCCGGCCTCGCGCCGGCCGATCGCGTCGAACGCGCTCAGCCCGTTGGCGTGGCGGTGGTGCAGGCGCTCGACATAGCGGTTGAGCCGCCCGCGCAGCGCCATCAGGCGCCGCGCCTCGGCGCGCCAGCCCTCGGCGTCGGCGCGACCGCCGGCCTCCCAGGAGCGGCGCAGCTGCGCAAGCACCTCGTTCTTGCGCGCCTTGCTCGAGTGCAGCTCGAGGCAGAAGTCGCCCAGCCCCGCATCGCGCAGCCGCCGGTGCACCACGTCGAGCGCGGCGATCTTCTCCGACACGAACAGCACCCGCCGGCCCTCGGCGAGGCACTGCGCGATCAGGTTGGCGATGGTCTGGCTCTTGCCGGTGCCGGGCGGGCCGATCAGCACGAAGTCGCGCCCGGCGCTCGCGGCCATCACCGCCGAGAGCTGCGACGAGTCGGCCGGCAGCGGGCAGAAGGTGCGCTCGGGCGGGCAGTCGGCGTCGAGCCGCCGCGCGTCGGGGAAGGCGCCGCCGCCGGGGTAGGGCTCGCGCGGCGTGTCGATCAGGTGGCGCACCACCGGGTTCTCGCGCAGCTGGGCGATGCGCTCGGTCAAGTCGTGCCACATCAGGTGCTTGGCGAAGGAGAAGGTCGACAGCACCACGTCCTCGACCACCTCCCAGCCCTTGACGTCCTTGACCGCCGCCGACACCGCGCGCCACACGCCCGCGACGTCGAGCCCGCGCTCGTCCTTCGGCAGCGCGCCCTCGCCGACGCCGAGCTGCAGCCGGAAGTCCTGGCGCAGCATCTCCAGCAGCGTCGGGTTGAAGCGCGGCTCGTCGTCGAGCAGCTGCAGCGTGAAGCCCGAGCGCACGCTCTTGCGGTCGAGCGTCACCGGCACCAGGATCAGCGGCGCGCGGTGGCGCTTGTCGTCCCTGGCGTCGCGCGTCCAGCACAGGAAGCCGAGCGCGAGGAAGAGCGTGTTGGTGCCGCCCTCCTGCAGCGCGGTGCGCGCGCTGCGGTAGAGCTCGACCAGGCGCGCCTCGAGCTCCTCGCCCGGCAGGCCGACGAAGACCTCGCGGCGCGCCAGCGCGTCGAGCGCCAGCGCGCGGCGCGGCTCCTCCTGGGTGCGCGCCTCGTGCAGCGCGGCGCTGCGCGGGTCGCCCGCCGCGGCGTCCATCAGCGCCGGGCGCGGCAGCAGCTTCAGGGCCTGGCCCTGCGCGAGCAGGTCCTCGAGCCGCGCCGGGTCGGGCGCCTCGAGCCGCAGCGCCTTCCTGCCGTCGCGGAAGTTCAGCAGCTTGTTGCGCAGCGACAGGTCCAGCAGCTTGCGCTGCCAGCGCAGCAGGCGGTCCTCCGGCGGGGCGACGCCCTCGGCTTCCTGCGGCACGGCGGGCAGCTCGGGCGCGGGCTCGAAGGCCGGCGCGAGCGCGGCGGGATCCTGCGCCGCGTCGGGCGGCGGCGGCGCCGCGGTGCCCGCCAGCGGCCGGACGCGCTGCAGCCGCGCGCGGCGGATGTCGACCGCGAGCTCGAAGGCCGCGTCCTGCGCCTCGGCGACAAGCTGCGCGCCGCGCTCGAGCGCGCGGCTGAAGGGCGGGCAGGGCCGCTGCGTCGCGAGCTCCGGGTCGAACAGCACGAGCTCCCGCAGCCGCAGGCGCTTGCGCAGCGCCGTGACGTCGTCGACCACCGCGGCCGCGAACTGCTCCGGCCGCAGCCACACGCCGGCCAGCGCCCGGCCCTGCGTGAAGACGAGCAGCGGGTTCAGCCCGCACTGCTCCAGTGCCGCGCAGAACAGCAGCGACAGGTCCAGGCCCGTGGCCAGCCGCGTGTCGGCGAGCTGCTGCGGCCCGCGCACCTTCTGGCCCGCATGCTCGAAGCCCGCCGGCAGCAGCATCAGGTCGATGCCCAGCGCGCCGACCGCGCTCCAGACCGCCGAGGCCAGCTCCCAGGCGCGCGCCGGGCCGCCGCGGTAGCCGTCGAGCGCCGCGTCGCGCTCGTGGCGGCGCAGCAGCCCGGCCGCCTCCTTCAGCAGCCGCTCGACCGCCGGCTCGCCGGGCTGCACGAAGGCCGCCACCATCTCCGGCATGCCGGCGAGCCCGCCCCAGTGGTCGCGCGGCAGCAGCTCGAGCGGCAGCGCGTGACGGGCGAGCTCCTCTCCGTCCGCCGGCGCCGCGTCCGGCGTCGCAGCTCCGGCACCCGCAGCCACCGCCGTCTCGCGCGTCTCCGCCGCCCCATGCGGCGCCCTCCCCGACGCGCCGCCCTGCAGCAATCGCCAGACGAGCCGGGCCGGCTCGGCCGCGGTCAGCCGCGCGAGGAGCGCGCCGTCGATCTCGAGGTCGAGCCCCGCGAGCTCGAGGCGCTGGCCGGCGGCGACCGTGTCGATGCGCCAGGTCCTGGGCTGCAGGAAGGCCGGCTCCGCGTCGAGGCGCAGCGCGAGCTCGCGCAGCGTGCCGGGGCTGTCGTTGACGATGCGCAGCGCGCGCAGCAGCGGCACGGCGTTCAGGTGATCGGCCAGGTTCAGGCGTGCGCCTGCCTCGGCCTCGATGCGCACCGCCCCCGCCTGGGGCTGCGCATCCCGGGTGCTGATTCCGTCCAAAACTTCGATTCCTTTGCCTGATCTCGACTGCCGAGCGCGGGCACCCTTGCCGCACTGGTTATCCATACAGGCAAATATTGTCATAGAGACGGCGCGCGCAGCCCCTCGGGACGGGCGGGCGGCGGCCGGCGGCGCGCGCGGCATGCCAAATCCGGCCGTTTCGCGCAGCCCTGGCGCGGGCCGCCCCGCGCCCCGCTCGGGCGCGGTGGCCGGCTTCGCAAGGGAGCCCGGCGGCGGCGCTCAGCCTGCGGCCGGCTCGACCGTAACGGGCTGCTGCGGGCAGTTCAGCGGCAGCCGCAGCGCGAACTCGCTGCCGTGCCCGATGCCCTCGCTGCGCACCTCGACCGTGCCGCCGTGCAGCTCGGCGAGCTCCTTGAGCAGCGCCATGCCGAGCTCCGAGTCCTCGGGCGCCTTGCCTGCGGGGTCCGGCGCGCCGGTGAACAGCTCGAAGAGGCGGGCCAGCTGCTCCGCCGCGATGCCCGCGCCCTTGTGCCTGACGCGCACCACCGCGTCGGGCCCCTCCACGCTGGCCTTGAGACAGACCTGCCCGCCGCCCGGCGTGCAGCGCGCCGCGTTGTCGAGCAGGTGCAGCATCCCCTGCCGGAAGCGGGCGCCGTCCATGCGGATGCGCACCGGTCCCACCGGCGCGAGCAGGTGCAGCGTCAGGTCGCGCGCGCCGAATTCCGCCTGCACGCTGCCGGCGAGGCCGTGCAGCGCTGCGACGAGGTCGACCTCCTCCAGGCTCGGCACCGGCCTGTCGTCAAGGCGCCGCCCCGCGCTGCCGAGCTCGTCGGCGAGGCGGCGCAGCGCCGGCAGCTGGCGCTCGATCGTCACGAGCGGCTGGCCGAGCGTCTCGGCCGCGGGATTGAGCCGCAGCAGGTAGCTGGCGTTGAACAGCGGGGTCAGCAGGTTGCGCAACTCGTGCGCGACACCGGCAAGAAAGACCGGCCGACCGGCATTCTCGTCCGCCAGCGATTTCAAGCGGTTCTCCAGCGCCGCGATGCGGGTGCGATGGTCGGTGCGGTCGCGCATCAGCTTCGCGAAGCCGAGCAGCTGCCCCTGCTCGTCGCGCAGCGCCGTCGTCGAGCCACTGGTCCAGATCGCCGCGCCGTCGCGCCGCAGGTGCCAGTGCTCGCCCTCCGAGCACCCGTCCTGCAGCGCCACCTGCAGCTCCAGCGCCGGCAGGCCCAGCGCCCGGTCCGCCTCGGTGAACAGGCAGTCCAGCGTCTGCCCGATGATCTCGTCGGCCCGATAGCCGAAGAGCGTGGGGGCGGCGCCCAGCCAGGAGCGCACCCGGCCCTCGGGGGTCAGCAGAATCACCGCGTGGTCGCGGGTCTGCCGGATCATCAGGCGCAAGAGGGCTTCCTCGGTCGGATCCGGCTCGCTCATCGGCATCGGTTCTCCATGGCGGGCGGGGCCCGGCAGGCCCCCGCCCCTGCGGAGCAAGCGGCGTGCGCATCCCCTCCTTCGCCCGGGGAGCCGGCAGCGGGGCGGCGGGCCGGCGCGAAGACCGCCCTTGACCGGAAACAAGACCTTGCGGCGAAGTTCACGGAACCGCGCGCGATATTTCCCGGCAGTGCGCTCCATTCCTGCAAGAATCCATGTCACGACCCTGGTTTCTTCTCCATCCGCTTGAGGAAGGCGCCAGAGGGGCCGATATCGCTGCAGAGGCCGGCCGGCGGCGAAAGGCAGGGCCGCCCGGCGAGCGTGAAGCAGTTCGACCGCTCACCATCGGCAGCCGGTACCCGCCCCTAGAGATGCCTGCCGTCGCGCAGGAAGCGGTGCGTCCCGCGGGCGAAGGCCTGCCGGACCGGGCCCGGCGCCACGATCCACTCGAAAGTCCCGACGGTGATGGACCTCTCCACTGAAACAACGCGCAGCGCCGAGCAACTGGAGCGGCTCGTCCAGCATGTGCCGGGGCTGATCTACCAGCTGCTGGTGCGCACCGACGGCAGCAACGCCTTCCTGTACGTGAGCCCCTCGGTGTCGCGGCTGTTCGAGGTCCATCCGGCCGATGTCGAGCAGGATGCCGACCGGCTGTGGAGCAAGGTGCACCCGGACGAGCTCAGCGGCCTGATGAGCTCGCTCGAGCTCGCCGGGCTGCAGCAGAGCACCTGGCGCCACGAGTTCCGCGTGCTCACGACGGCGGCCGAGCCGACCTGGATGCATGCCGAGGCCTCGCTGCAGCTGCTGCCCGACGGCAGCCGGCTGTGGCACGGCTACATGCGCGACATCACCGAGCGCAAGCAGGCCGAGCAGCGCATGTGGCAGAGCAAGCAGCTCTACCGCTCGCTCGTCGACGCGATGCCGCAGTGCGTCTACCGCATCGACCGCGAGGGCCGCATGCAGTACGCGAACCCCGCGCTGCTGGACCTGCTCGGCTGCGACCTGCAGGACGTGCTCGGCCTGTCCGCCGAGGTGCTGTTCCCGACGCCGCTGGCGGCGCGGCTGATGCAGCGCTCGCGCGAGGTGATGGCCGACGCGCGGTCGCAGACCTTCACCGAGGAGACGGTGGACCTGCGCGACGGCTCGCTGCGCACGGTGGAGGTGACGCTGCTGCCGCTGGCCGCGCCCGGGGACGGCGGCGCCGCGGGCCTGCAGGGCGTGCTGCGCGACATCACCGAGCGGGTGCGCCACGAGGCCGAGCTGCGGCTGGCGGCCACCGTGTTCGAGGCCAGCCGGCAGGCGGTCGTCATCACCGACGCCGAGGCGCGCATCCTGCGCGTCAACCCCGCCTTCGAGGCCATCACCGGCTACTGCGGCGCGGAAGTCACCGGGCGCAACCCGAGCGTGCTGGCCTCCGGCCAGCAGGGCGAGGCCTTCTACCGGCAGATGTGGGAGGCGCTGCTGCGCGACGGCCACTGGAAGGGCGAGCTGGTCAACCGCCGCAAGAGCGGCGACATCTACATCGAGCACCTGTCGATCTCGGCGGTGCGCGACGCGGAGGGCCGGCTCAAGCACTACGTCGGCATCTTCAGCGACGTCACCGACCGCAAGCGCGCCGAGGAGCGCATCTACTACCTCGCGCACCACGACGCGCTCACCGGCCTGCCCAACCGCGTGCTGTTCCACGACCGGCTGGCGATGGCGCTGGAGGCCTGCCGGCGCCACGGCACGCACCTCGCGGTGCTCTACCTCGACCTCGACCGCTTCAAGAGCATCAACGACAGCCTCGGCCACGGCGTCGGCGACGAGCTGCTCGCCGTGGCCGCGCAGCGGCTGAAGGCGGCGCTGCGCTCCACCGACACCGTCTGCCGCCAGGGCGGCGACGAGTTCATCGTGCTGCTGCCGGAGATCGCGCACCCCGACGACGCGATGGTGGTCGCCGAGCACATCGTCGAGGCGCTGCGCCAGCCCTTCCTGCTCGGCACGCACCGGCTGGCGGTCTCGGGCAGCGTCGGCATCGCCGTCTATCCCGAGGACGGCAGCGACAGCGAGGCGCTGCTCAAGCATGCCGACGTCGCGATGTACGCCGCGAAGAAGCAGGGGCGCAACCTCGCGCAGTTCTTCCAGCAGAGCATGAACGAGGCGGCGGTGCGCCGCTCGCGCATCGAGACCGAGCTGCGCGCCGCGCTCGGCCGCGACGAGCTGTTCATCGTGATGCAGCCGCTGGTGGGCCTGTCGGAGCGGCGCATCTGCGGGCTCGAGGCCCTGGTGCGCTGGAACCACCCGGAGCGCGGGCTGGTGCCACCCGGCCACTTCATCGAGGTCGCCGAGGACAGCGGGCTGATCGTGCCGCTCGAGCGCGAGGTGCTGCGGCTGGCCTGCCTCGCGCGCACGCGGCTGCCCGGGCTGCCGGCCGACGCGCGCGTCGCGGTCAACATCTCGACGCTGCAGTTCGGCCAGCCCGACTTCTGCAGCCACGTGGAGCAGGTGCTCGCCGAGACCGGGCTCGCGCCCGCGCTGCTGGAGCTCGAGGTGACCGAGCGCATGCTGATGAACGACACCGAGCGCGTGATGGCGACGATGCACCGCCTCGAGGCGATGGGCGTGCGCATCGCGATCGACGACTTCGGCACCGGCTACTCCTCGATGAGCTACCTGCACCAGCTGCCGGTGAGCAAGCTGAAGATCGACATGTCCTTCGTGCGCCCGCTGGACCAGCGCCACAGCAGCCGCGCGATCTGCCAGGCGATCATCAGCATGGCGCACAGCCTCGGGATGAGGACGGTGGCCGAGGGCGTCGAGACCGAGGAGCAGCAGCGCATCCTCGCCGAGCTCGGCTGCGACGAGGTGCAGGGCTACCTGCACGCGAAGCCGATGACGCCCGAAGCGCTCGGCCCCTTCGTCGCCGAGTTCAACCGGCGCGGCCGTCCAGCGTGAAGGCCGCGCCCTCGTCCTGCCCGAGCGCCTGCACCAGCCAGGGCATCGCCGGGCGCAGCGCCGCGGCGAGCGTGTAGGGCGGGTTGTAGACGAACATGCCGCTGCCGTGCAGGCCCAGGCCGTCGGCCGCGGGCCGCCGCACCGAGAGCGTGGCGTGCAGCCAGCTCTCGCCGGCCAGGCGCTGCAGCTGGCGCGGCAGCTCGCGGCTCTCGGGGCGCACCACCTGCGGGTACCACACCGCGACGGTGCCGCTCGGGAAGCGCTGCTGCGCCTCGCGCACCGCGGCGACCACCTTGCGGTAGTCGTTCTTGTCCTCGTAGGGCGGGTCCATCAGCACGAGGCCGCGCCGCGGCGGCGGCGGCAGCACCGCGCGCAGGCCGGCGAAGCCGTCGGCAGCCTCGATGCTGACGCCGCGCTTGACCTCGGCGAAGTGCTGCTGCAGCAGCCGGCTCTCGGTGGGGTGCAGCTCGTACAGGCGCAGGTGGTCCTGCGCGCGCAGCATCTGCGCCGCGATCTGCGGCGAGCCCGGGTACCAGCGCAGCGCGCCCTCGGGGTTGAGCGTGCGCACCTGCGCGAGGTAGTCGGCCACCGGCAGCGGCGCGTCGTCGCTGCGCCCCCACAGCGGCGCGATGCCGGTCTCGAACTCGGCCTTCTTCGTCGCGTAGCCCTGCGTCAGGTCGTACAGGCCGCCGCCGGCATGCGTGTCGACGACCCAGAAGGGCTTGTCCTTCTGCAGCATGTACTTGAGCAGCTGCACCAGCACCATGTGCTTGAGGACATCGGCATGGTTGCCGGCATGGAAGCCGTGGCGGTAACTGAACATGGGGCGCGCTCCGGCGGACGGGAAAGGGGACGGGCCGCCGGCAGGCGGCCCGGGGAATCGGCGAAGGCGCGACTATACGGGTCGCGCGGCGGCGGGCTGCGATGAGGGCTTGTCCGCCGCCGGCGCGGCGGCATCGCCGGCACACGCCCGCCCCGGCTCACGGCCGCCCCTCGCCCTGGCGGTGCCGCAGCACGTCGAGCGGCGACAGCGGCGCGGCCTCGTTGCCCCAGGACTGGCGCAGGTAGGTGAGCAGCGCGGCGAGCTGCACGTCGTCGAACACCGGCGCGAAGGGCGGCATGCCGTAGGGGCGCGGGTTGCCGGCGGTGGCGGGCGGAAAGCCGCCGGCGAGCACGGCGCGCAGCAGGTTGGCGGGCGGGTCCATCGTCACCGCGCGGTTGCCGGCCAGCGCCGGATACGCACCCGGCGCGCCCTGCCCCGCCTCGCCGTGGCAGCCGGCGCAGTGCTGCCCGTAGAGCCGTGCGCCGAGCGCGAGCTGCTCCGCGTCGGCGCGCTGCACCGGCGCCCGCGGCGCGGCGGGGGCCTGCGGCAGCTCCTTCAGGAACACCGCGATCGCGCGCAGGTCGGCCTCGTCCAGGTACTGCGTGCTGCGGAACACCACCTCGGCCATCGGCCCGAGCGCCGAGCCCTGCGGCGCGACGCCGGTCTTCAGCAGCGCGACCACGTCGCGCAGTTCCCAATGCGCGACGCCCGCCTCGCGCGGCGAGTTCAGCGCCGGCGCGTACCAGTTCTGCATCGGGATCAGCCCGCCGCCGAACTCGAGCGACTCGCGCGTCGCGCCGAAGGCGTTGCGCGGCCCGTGGCAGGCGTTGCAGTGGCCGAGGCCGCGCACCAGGTAGGCGCCCCGGTTCCACTCGGCGCTGCGCTGCGGGTCGGGCTCGAAGCGGCCGGGGCGGAAGAACAGCAGCCGCCAGCCGGCCAGCGCCCACTGCGTGCTGAACGGGAAGCGCAGCTCGTGCGGGCGGTTGGGCTGGCGCACCGGCGGCAGGCTGCGCAGGTAGGCGTGGATCGCGTCGGCGTCCTCGCGCGTCACCTGCGTGTAGTTCGGGTACGGGAAGGCCGGATAGAGCAGCCGCCCGTCGGCGGAGCGGCCGAAATGCATCGCGCGCCAGAAGTCGTCGGCGCTCCAGCGCCCGAGCCCGGTCTCGTCGTCGGGCGTCAGGTTGGACGCGTAGACGGTGCCGAAGGGCGTCTCGATGGCGAGCCCGCCGGCCCACGGCGCGCCGCCGCGCGCGGTGTGGCAGGCCATGCAGTTGCCGGCGCGCGCGAGGTACTCGCCGCGGCGCAGCAACTCGCTGCCGCGCTCCTGGCGCTGCGGATAGGGCGCGTTGCTGCCGGGCACGTCGTCCTCGCCCGACAGGTCGAGCGCGAACACCGCGACGAGCGCGAGCACGATCAGCACCAGCAGCGCGAGCAGCAGCCGCTTCGGGTTCATCGCGCCGCCTCCGCCACGCCGCCGCAGCGCAGCGGCATCGGTGCCTGCAGCGCCGCCGCCGGCTTCGCGTCGGCCGGCAGCGGCTGCGAGGACAGCCAGGTGGAGATCGCGCCGATGTCCTGCGGGGACAGCTGTCGCGCGACCTGCGCCATGCAGTCGGGCGCATGCGCGCGGCGCTGGCCGGTCTGCCAGGCGCCGAGTTGGCCGTTGAGATAGTCGCGCGGCAGCCCCAGCAGCCCGGGGATGGCCGGCTGCACGCCGGTCAGCGCCGCGCCGTGGCACTGCGCGCAGGCCGGGATGCGGCGCGACGCGTCGCCCTGCCGCACCAGCGCCTCGCCGCGCGCCAGCAGCGCCGCCGGCGCGTCGCGGGTCTGCGGCGGCGGATAGGGCAGGTCCAGCGCGGCGAAATGCCGCGCCATCTCCATCAGGTAGTCGTCGCTCAGGTGCTGCACCAGGTAGCTCATCAGTCCGTGGTGGCGCCGCCCGTCGCGGAAGTTCACCAGCTGGTTGAACAGGTAGTCCGCGGGCTTGCCCGCGATGCGCGGGAAGTAGCCCTGGTTGCTCGCGCGCCCCTCCTTGCCGTGGCAGGCGGTGCAGGCGAGCACGCGCTGCGCGATCGTGTCGGGAACGGCGACCGGCGCAGGGAGCTGGGCCTGCACGGAGCCGGCCAGCGCCAGCAGCAGGGCCGGGGCCCGGCCGCGGAACCGGGGGCGCCGGCGGGAAGACGGTGCAGCAGCGTTCATCACGGACGATTGTCGGCGCAGTCCAGCGGGCCTGCCGTGCCGGCGCCTCCGCGTGGCAGCAAGCGGCATGCCCCGTGACCCGCGAATGCGCGTTCCGGGACAGAGCAGCGTCGCAGCAACACTTTTGTCACATTTCGACACCTCGCGCATACCCCGGTGGACGCCCCGCATGGGCAAAGCCGGTCCGCCGTGTTACCGTAACAATATGTTATGAGGTTGCCGGGCCGGATCGCCGCGCACCGGACCGCCCCTTTCAGGACGTTTGCAGCACCATGCGGGAAGACAGGAAGAAGCCTTACCAGGTCTTGCTGGACAAGATGAAGTCGGCCTACGCGGCGGAGCACTACCACGAGGTCACCTGGCTTGCCTACCGCGTGCTGGAGGACCGGCTCGGCTCGGTGCTGCGCCAGTCCGGCGGCGCCACCTTCGGCAATCACCGCCCGATCCAGACGCTCGGCCCGCAGATCGGCGAGCTCAGCAGCCGGCGCGAGCGCGACCCGCTGCTCGGCGAGGCCTTCAGCGCCGAGCTGATGAGGCAGCTGCACGACTGGAAGGAGCAGCGCGACACCTTCGCGCAGGCGGTGGCAGCGGGCGCGCCGCCCTTCGAGCAGATCGGGCAGGACGCCTTCCAGCTCGCGCAGCGCGGCCTCGCGCTCGCCAACCTGGCCTGCGCAGCCACCCGCCAGTTCAAGCGGCAGCGCGCGCTGCGGGCCGCGGCCTGAGCGGCGGCGGCGGCGGCCGCGCTCCGCGGCCGGTGCGGCTCAGCGCCGCGTCAGCACCACCGCCAGCTCCGCGATGCCCATCGGGTGCGGCACGCGGGCATAGGGCGGACGCGGCCAGTCCCAGGAGGTGGACGGGAACAGCGCGCGCATCGCGTGGATGTCGCAGTGGTAGGGCGGCCCCTCGATGAAGCCCTCGGCGGCGCCGGGTCGCAGCGTCTGCATGAACAGCGCGAGCAGTCGCCCGCCCGGGCGCAGCCAGCGGTGCAGCTGCGCGGCATAGGTGGTCCACTCGTCCGGGTGCAACGCGCACAGGCAGGTCTGCTCGTACACCGCGTCGACCGGATCGGCCGGCTCCCAGTCCAGCACGTCGGCGAGGCGCACCGGCACCGCGAGCCCCTCGGCGGCGAGGCGCTCGCGCGCGATCTCGACCGCCGCCGCCGCGTAGTCCAGGCCGGTGACGCGCAGCCCGGCGCGGGCCAGCGCGAGCACGTCCCAGCCGCTGCCGCAGCCGGGCACCAGCACGTTCTGCCCCGGCTGCAGCGTGCCGTCGGCGAGCCAGGCGGCGATCTGCGGTCCGGGCGCGCTGCGGTCCCAGGGGGTCTGCCGGGACTCGAATCGCTGCTGCCAGAACTCGGGGGTGGGTCCGCTCATCGCTGCCTCGCGCAAGGGGGAAGTCGGAAGGGGCCCGTCGATGATACGCAGCGGCGGCGGCGGCGGCGGCGTGCCTAGTCGTCGAGCTCGCGCACCAGGCGCAGCGCGGCCGGCGGCGAGAGGTGCAGCAGCGCCGCGATCTCCTGCAGCTCGGCATGCAGCGCGCCCTCCTGCCCTTCGGGCGGCCAGCCGCGCTCGGTGCGGCGCGCGAGGCGCACCGCGAGCGCGACGCAGCGCACCGGCGACGGCGCGCCGGGATGGTCGTCGCTGATGTGCAGCATCAGCGCGGGCAGCCGCCAGGCCCGCATCAGCGCGAGCTGCAGCGCATCGAGCCGCATGTTCAGCAGCCGCTGCTGCGCCTCGCCCGGCTCGAGCGCGGGCTCGGCGTCGAGGCGGCGCCGCAGCTCGAGCGCGAGCGCCGGCGCATGGCACCACAGCAGCATCTCGCCGAACTCGTGCAGCAGCGCGGTCTGGTGGATCACCGCCGCGTCGTCGTCCATGCGATGCACCGCGAAGCCGAGCGCGAAGGTCGCGGCGCGCCGGCTGCGCCGCAGCAGCGCGGCGACCGCGGTGCGCGCCTCGGGCGCGTCGTGCAGCAGCTGCTCGACCGTGAGCGGCTCGCCGAAGGCGCGGAAGAAGGGCGGGATGCCGAGCATCACCAGCGCCTCGGTGACGGTCTCGGCGTCGCTGGTGCGGCGCGGATGGCGCAGCGCGGCGACATGCGACAGCAGCTTCAGCACCATCAGCGGGTCGCCGCCGACCTCCTGCGCGAGCAGGTGGGCGTCGACCGCGTCCTCGCATCCGCGCAGCGTCCCGATCGTGGCGGCGGTGGAGGCGAACACCGGCAGGTCCATGCGCAGGAAATGCGCGATCCAGGCATCGAGGTCGGGCAGGGGGCGGGCGGACATGGCGGCGCGGTGCAGGGGTGTGGCCCCTTTATCGGCGCACGCGCAGCGGGGTTGAATCGGGATTCACCCGCAGCAGCGACTCGCTACGATGCGCGGCTGATCCATTGCCCCACCGAAGGAGACCCCGCCATGCCCGCTCCCGCCCTGCCCTGCCTCGGCACCCCGCTGTCCCCCACCGCCACCCGCGTGATGCTGCTCGGCTCGGGCGAGCTCGGCAAGGAGGTGCTGATCGCGCTGCAGCGCCTGGGCGTCGAGACGATCGCGGTGGACCGCTACGAGAACGCGCCCGGCCAGCAGGTGGCGCACCACGCGCGCACCATCGCGATGAGCGACCCCGAGGCGCTGCGCGCGCTGATCGAGGCCGAGCGGCCGCAGCTCGTCGTGCCCGAGATCGAGGCGATCGCCACGCCCATGCTCGAGCAGCTCGAGGCGCAGGGCGTGGTGCGCGTGATCCCGACCGCGCGCGCCGCGCGGCTGACGATGGACCGCGAGGGCATCCGCCGGCTCGCGGCCGAGACGCTGCAGCTGCCGACCAGCCCCTACCGCTTCTGCGACTCGCTGGAAGAACTGCAGGCGGCGATCGACGGCACGGACGGCCCCGCGATCGGCTATCCGTGCATCGTGAAGCCCGTGATGAGCAGCTCGGGCAAGGGCCAGAGCCGGATCGACGGCCCGGCCGACGTGCGCAAGGCCTGGGACTACGCGATGGCGGGCGGGCGCGTCAGCCACGGCCGCGTGATCGTCGAGGGCTTCATCGACTTCGACTACGAGATCACGCTGCTGACGGTGCGCGCGCGCGGCGCCGACGGCAGCGTGGAGACCCGGTTCTGCGCGCCGATCGGCCACGTGCAGGTCGCGGGCGACTACGTCGAGAGCTGGCAGCCGCACCCGATGCACCCGGCGGCGCTCGAGAAGGCGCAGCAGATCGCCAGGGCCGTCACCGACGACCTCGGCGGCCAGGGCCTGTTCGGCGTCGAGCTGTTCGTCAAGGGCGAGCAGGTCTGGTTCAGCGAGGTCAGCCCCCGCCCGCACGACACCGGCATGGTGACGATGGCCACGCAGTGGCAGAACGAGTTCGAGCTGCACGCGCGCGCGATCCTCGGGCTGCCGGTGGACACCTCGCTGCGCAGCCCCGGCGCGAGCGCCGTGATCTACGGCGGCGTCGAGGCCGCCGGCATCGTCTTCGACGGCGTCGACGAGGCGCTGCGCGTGCCGCAGACCGAGCTGCGCCTGTTCGGCAAGCCCGAGAGCTTCGCCCGGCGCCGCATGGGCGTCGCGCTCGCGCACGACGCCGACGTCGAGCAGGCGCGGCGGCTCGCGAAGGAGGCCGCCGCGAAGGTGAAGCCGCGCGCGGCCTGACCCTCGCCCCGCGCTTCGGGGGACACCCGGGCCCGGACCCGTGCGCCGGCCGGCATCCCCCGCCGCGTCCAGCCCCTTGCGGTACAAGCACGGCACGAGCGGCCGCGAGCCGGCCGGCAGTCCCGCCGCGGCCGGCGGATCGTTGCGCCGCGCCAAGGGAGAACCGATCCGTGTCGAGCCGCGCGAGGGTGCTGCTGGTGCTCGGGCATCCGCGCCCGGGCAGCTTCTGCGAGGCGCTGGCCGCCGCCTACTGCGACGGCGCGATGGATGCCGGCGCGCAGGTGCGCGTGCTGCGGCTGGCGCAGGCCGAGTTCGATCCGGACGTGCACGCAGCCTCGCCCGAGCAGCAGCCGCTGGAGCCGGTGCTCGCGCAGGCGCAGCAGGACATCGTGTGGGCGCAGCATCTCGTGTTCGTCCACCCGGTGTGGTGGGGCAGCTTCCCGGCGCGCCTCAAGGGCTTCCTCGACCGCTGCCTGACGCCGGGCTTCGCCTTCGCGCACCGCGAGGACGGTGCCTGGGAGAAGCTGCTGGCGGGCCGCACCGCCGAGCTGATCACGACGCTGGACACGCCGCGCGGCATCTACCGCCTCGTGCAGCTCGCGCCGGGCCACCGGGCGCTGGCGGTCGCGACGCTCGGCTACTGCGGCGTGCGCACGGTGCGCCAGACCGAGTTCGGCCCGGTCGTCACCTCGGCTCCCGAGGAGCGGCGGGAGTGGCTGCGCCAGGCGCATGCGCTCGGGCTGCGCTTGCGCGACGGCGTGCTGAGCCCGGGGCAGCGGGCGTGGCAGCCGGTGGCCGCCTGGCTGCGCGCGCTGCGCCTGCAGTTCCACCCGATGGCCTGGCTGGCCTACACGATGGCGGCGCTGGCGGCGGCGGGCGGCCGCCCGCTCGACCTCGCCGCCTGGGCGCTGGGCCTGCTCGCGCTCTTCCTGCTCGAGGCCGCCACCGTCTTCTGCAACGACTGGTTCGACCGCGGCAGCGACGCGATCAACCGCAACGCCGGCCCCTTCACCGGCGGCTCGCGGGTGCTGGTGGACGGCAGCATCGCGCCCGGGTCGATGGGCGCGGGCATCGCGCTCGCGCTGGCCGGCTTCGTCTTCGTGCTGGCGCTGCTGGTCGAGGTCTCGGCCGCGCCTGCCGCGCCGCTGCTGGCGTCCTTCGCGGTGCTGGCGGTGCTGGCGCTCGGCTACACGGTGCCGCCGCTCAAGCTCAGCCACCGGGGCCTGGGCGAGCTCGCCGTGGCGCTCACGCACAGCGCCGGCGTGATGCTGCCCGGCTGGCTGCTGCAGGGGGGCGATGCGGCCTCGCCGCTGCCCTGGCTGCTCGGCGTGCCGCTCGCCGTCGCGGTGTTCCCGGCCATCGTGCTGTCGGGCGTGCCGGACCACGATGCCGACCGCGCCGCGGCCAAGCGCACGCTGGTGGTGAAGCTCGGCATCCCGGCGAGCCTCGCGCTCGCCGCCGCCTCGGCGCTGCTCGCCGCGGCACTCGGGCTCGCCTGGTGGGCCTTCGGCGTGGCCGGCGGCGCCTACAGCGCGCTCATCGTGCCCGCGGCGGCGCACGCGCTGTGGCTCGCCGCGGGCCTGCGGGCGCTGCGGCAGCGCCGCTCGCCGCCCGGGCGCATCGACGCGCTGATGGCGCGTGCGCTCGGCTTCACGGCCTGGTTCGCGATCGTGCCGCTGGCCTCGCTGCTGGGCTGAGCCGGCCCTCCTCGCCCGCCTCAGGGCCGCGCCGCGGCGTACAGACGCACGTCGCGCGGCTCGTCGGACACGTTGGGGTGCACGATGTAGCGCCGCAGCACGCCCTCGTACTGCATGCCGATCTTCTCGAGCACGCGCGCCGAGGCACCGTTGTCGACGTCGCAGACCGCGTCGACGCGGAACACGTCCGGCTGCGCCATCGCCTCGCGCAGCACCGCGCCGGCGGCCTCGCTCATCAGGCCGCGCCCCCAGTGCGCCGCGCCGAGCAGGTAGCCCATGCGCGCGCGGTGCGGCTGCCCGGACAGCGGCACCAGCTCGACGAGGCCCGCCAGCTCCTCGGTGTCGCGCCTGAGCACCATCCAGGTCCACCCGCTGCCCTTGAGCCAGCGGAACAGGTCGTAGGAGATCTGCCGCCGCGTGTCCGCCACGCTCGCGTGCGGGCGCCAGCCGAGGTAGCGCGTCACGCGCGGGTCGCCGGCATAGCCGGCGAAGGCGGCGACCGCGTCGCCCGGCTGCGGCTTGCGCAGCAGGCAGCGCGGCGTCTCGAGGATGTCGGGCATTCGCATGCCGGGCTCCCAAGCAAGCGACGTGCGAAGGCGGAGGGGCCCTTACTGGAATGCGACCTCGGCGAAGCTGCGCAGCTTGCGGCTGTGCAGCTGGCCGGCGCTGGCGCGGCGCAGGATCTCGACCGCGCGCATGCCGATCCTCAGGTGCTGGTCGACGCGCTCGCGGTAGAAGTGGTTGGCCATGCCCGGCAGCTTGATCTCGCCGTGCAGCGGCTTGTCGCTCACGCACAGGAGCGTCCCGTAGGGCACCCGGAACCTGAAGCCGTTGGCGGCGATCGTCGCGCTCTCCATGTCGAGCGCGATCGCGCGGCTCTGGCTGAAGCGGCGCTCGGGCGTGCGGTGCGGCAGCAGCTCCCAGTTGCGGTTGTCGGTGGAGGCGACGGTGCCGGTGCGCATGATGCGCTTGAGCTCGTAGCCCTGCAGCCGCGTGATGTCGGCCACCGCCTGCTCGAGCGCGAGCTGGATCTCGGCCAGCGGCGGGATCGGCACCCACAGCGGCAGGTCCTCGTCGAGCACATGGTCCTCGCGCACGTAGCCGTGCGCGAGCACGTAGTCGCCGAGCTGCTGCGTGTTGCGCAGGCCGGCACAGTGACCGAGCATGATCCAGGCGTGCGGGCGCAGCACCGCGATGTGGTCGGTGATGGTCTTGGCGTTGGCCGGGCCGACGCCGATGTTGACCATGGTGATGCCGCCGCGGTCCGGGCGCACGAGGTGGTAGGCCGGCATCTGCGGCAGCCGCGGCGGCACGCTGCCGAGCTCGTCGCCGGGCTCCGGCGCGCGGCCGGCGCGGCGCGTGACGACGTTGCCCGGCTCGACGAAGGCGACCGTCTCGTCGTCGTCCGAGGGGTGGTCGGGGTCGGGGCGGCGCAGCATCAGCTCGCGCCCCATGCGCACGAACTCGTCGATGTAGAACTGGTAGTTCGTGAACAGGACGAAGTTCTGGAAATGCTCCGGCGCGGTGCCGGTGTAGTGGCGCAGCCGGTGCAGCGAGTAGTCCACGCGCGGCGCGGTGAAGAGCGCCAGCGGGTGCGGCTCGCCGGCCGCCGTCTCGCAGGTGCCGTTGGCGATGCCGTCGTCCATCACCGCGAGGTTGGGCAGGTCGAAGAGGTCGCGCATCAGCAGCCGGCGCTCCGGCGGCAGGCTGCCCTCGAGGTGGTCGCCCTCGGCGAGCGAGAAGTGCACGGGAATCGGCTGCTGGCTCACGCCGACGTCGAGCGCGACGCGGTGGTTGCGCAGCAGCAGCCGGAACTGCTCGAGGTAGTAGCGGCCGTAGAGGTCGGGGCGGGTGAGCGTGGTCTCGTAGGTGCCGGGGCCGGCGACGAAGCCGTAGCTCAGCCGCGAGTCGGCGCGCGCCACGGTGTCGGTGTGCACGCGCACGAACGGATAGCAGGCCCGCACGTGGCCGGGCAGGTCCTCCCCGGCGACGAAGCGCTGCAGGGACTCCCGCAGCAGGCCGATCTGCTGGTCGTAGATCGCGCGCACGCGCTCGAGTGCGGCTTCGGCGTTCTCGAAGCGCTCGGTGGCGAAGCTCTGTGACGTCATGGGCATCCCTCCGTGGATCGTCCCATTGTGACGTCGCCGCCGCCGCCGCGCGGCGCGAGGCCCGGCGTGCCCCCGCCGCACGAGGGGCACGCCCTTGCGGGCCGGCTCCCGCGCGGGCAGGCTGCCGGCTGCCCCCCACGGCGGGAACGTCCCGCCCTGCCCCGGACGCGGCCGGGCTGCGCCTCAGTAGGTGTAGACGCCGCGCCCGGTCTTGCGGCCGAGCCGGCCGGCGGCGACCATCTCCTTGAGCAGCGGGCAGGGCCGGTACTTCGAGTCGGCGAACTCGGTGAAGTACACGTTCATCACCGCCAGGCACACGTCCAGGCCCACCAGGTCCGCGAGCGCCAGCGGCCCGATCGGGTGGTTGCAGCCGAGCTTCATGCCCGCATCGATGTCCTCGGGCGTCGCCAGCCCCTCGGCGAGCACGAAGAAGGCCTCGTTGATCATCGGCACCAGGATGCGGTTGACGACGAAGCCCGGCGCGTTCTTCACCGTGATCGGCGTCTTGCCGAGCCGCTCGGCCAGCGCCTTGACCGCGTCGTGCGTCGCGTCGCCGGTCTGCAGCCCGCGGATGATCTCGACCAGCGCCATCATCGGCACCGGGTTGAAGAAGTGCATGCCGATGAAGCGCTCGGCGCGGTTCGTCACCGCGGCGAGCTGCGTGATCGAGATCGACGAGGTGTTGCTCGCGACGATCACCTCGGGCGCGAGCAGCGCGTCGAGCTGCCTGAGGATGCGGATCTTGAGCTCCAGGTTCTCGGTCGCGGCCTCGATGACGAGCTGTGCGCCCTGCAGGTCCCCGTAGTCGGTCGAGCCCTTGATGCGCGCGAGCGCCGCGTCCTTCTCGGCCGCCGTCATCTTCTCCTTCTTGATCAGGCGGTCGAGGCTGCCGGCCACGGTGGCCAGGCCCTTCTGCACAGCGGCTTCGGCCACGTCCACCATCACGACGTCGATGCCGCTGACCGCGCAGGCCTGCGCGATGCCATTGCCCATGGTGCCGGCGCCGATGATGCCGACGGTCTGGATGCTCATTGAAATGCTCCTCCTGCGGGACGAAAGAAGAAGACGCGGCCGGCCTCAGTCCCGTCGTGCCGGACGCCTGCGGACCGGGGGCCGCGTCGGCGGCGCCCCGGCATCGGGGTCGAGCCGGCCCAGCGCCGGCAGGAAGCATTCGGTCAGCAAGAGCGGCGCGCCGCGGCGCCGGAACACCGAGCGCCGGGCCCAGGCGCGGCGCACGTCCCCGCGCAGCCGCTCGGGCCAGGCGCGGCGCAGCCGGCGCAGGCAGGGCATGCCGCGGTGCAGCCGCGCGAACTCCAGCGGCGCGCGGGGCACCGGCCGGCGGCCGAACAGCAGCTCGGCCAGCGGCCGCTCGCCCAGGCCGCGCACCGCGCGCCAGACGCCGCGCGCGTGGCGCGCGCACAGCACGCTGCGCGCGGCGACGAGCAGCTGATCGTCGCGCCACAGCTGCACCTCGCGCACGTGCGCGCGGAAGCGCCGCCGCAGCCCGAGCGCGACGAGCTCGTCCGCGGTCGGCCAGGACGTGCCCTCGAAGCTGCGCCGCACCTCCAGCCGCTCGGCGCCCGCGCGCAGCCGCGCGGTGAGCGAGCCCTCGCCGCGCAGCCAGTCGCGCAGCGGACGCGGGAGTGCGGGACGGGACGACCAGGGCTTCACTCGGTGCTCGCGGAAGGGACGGAACGCCGATGGTAACCGCCGCTCCTCGCCTGTCCTATGTCACGGCGCAGCCGTGCCCGAGGCCCGGGCGCGCCGCCCGGGCCCGCGCTGGCGCTATGCTGCGCACCCGTCCCCACCCCGCACCGAGTACCGTCCCGCATGAAAAGCGCCCTGTTCGTCGACTTCGACAACGTCTACTCCGGCCTGCGCAAGCTCGACCCGCTCGTGGCCGACCGCTTCGCGCGCCAGCCGCAGCAGTGGGTGGAGTGGCTCGTCCGTTCTCTGCCGCTGCCCGAGGACGCCCCCGCCGGCGCCACCCGGCGGCGGCTGCTGGTGCGGCGCTGCTACCTGAACCCGCAGGTCTTCCAGCGCTTCCGGCCCTCGTTCAACCGCGCCGGCTTCGAGATCACCGACTGCCCGGCGATGACGAGCGAGGGCAAGACCAGCACCGACATCCACATGGTGCTCGACATCGTCGAGCTGCTGCAGCACGAGACGCGCTACGACGAGTTCATCCTCTTCTCCGCCGACGCCGACTTCACGCCGGTGCTGCGCAAGCTGCGCCGCTTCGACCGCCGCACCACTGTGCTCGCGGTGGGCTTCCCGTCGGCGGCCTACCAGGCCTCGGCCGACCTGCTGATCGACGCCGACGACTTCGTGCGCGAGGCGCTCGGCTTCGAGGAGGACGACGAGGCGCTGCCCGCGCCCGGCGGCGTCGAGGCGCCGGAGCCGCCTGCCCCCCTCGTCCTCGCGGTGCCGCAGCCGGCGGCGCTGCCGCTGCCGCGCCCCCAGGACGCCGAGGAGGCCGCGGAGGTGACGCGCTTCATCGTCGACACCGTCGCCGCGGCGGTCCGGCCGGTGCCCTGCGCACGGCTGGCGGTGATGATCTCCGGACAGCACCGCGAGCTCGCGCGTGACTGGGGCGGCCACGGCTCCTTCCGCCGCTTCGTCGAGACGCTGGACCTGGGCGAGCTGGCGGTGATGTGGAACGCCTCGGGCGGCTGCATCTACGACCCGCTGCGCCACGGCACGCCGACCCAGACCAACGGCAGCGACACGGCGAGCGCCTGGGGCGAGGACGCCGAGCTGTTCGCGCTCGCGCGCCAGGTGAACGAGGCCACCGGCACGCCGCTGCTGACGCCCGCGGAGTACCGCGCGCTGATCGAGGCCGTGGCCGAGGACCTCGCGCAGCGGCCCTTCCAGCTCACCGAGACCGGCAAGCGAGCGCGCGACCGCTGCCGCGACGCGGGCCTGTCGGTGAGCCGCGCCGACGTCAACTTCCTGCTGCGCGGGCTGCTGCTCGGCGGACACGTGTTCGGCGAGGGCCGCGACGACGCTCCGACGCTGGCGCGCCGGCTCGCCGCGAACGTGCTGATGCTGTGCCGGCGCGAGCAGGTGCCGCTCGACGACGCGGCCGTCACCGCGATCGAACGCTGGGTCGGCAGTGCGGGCTTGGCGAGCTGAGCCGCGGACGCCGCAAGGCAGATCACGATAATTCCCATCACCATGAGCTTTCTCGCCATCGACATCGGCAACACGCGTCTGAAGTGGGCGCTCTACGACGCCCCCCGCCCGGACGCCCGCGTGATCGCGCATGGTGCGGTCCACCTCGAGACCATCGACGACCTGGCCGAGACCGAATGGCGGCACATCCCCCCGCCCTCGACAGTGCTCGGCTGCGTGGTGGCGGGCGAGGCGATCCGCCGCCGCGTCGAGGAGCAGCTCGAGCTGTGGGACGTGACGCCGCGCTGGGTGGTGTCGAGCGCCAGCGAGGGCGGCGTCACCAACGGCTACGACCACCCGGGCCGGCTCGGCACCGACCGCTGGGTGGCGCTGATCGGCGCGCGCTCGCGCGTGCTGCGCAGCGGACGGCCGCGCCCGGCGGTGGTGGTGATGATCGGCACCGCGGTGACCGCCGACGCGCTCGACGCCGACGGCCGCTTCCTGGGCGGCCTGATCCTGCCCGGCCACGGCATCATGCTGCGCGCGCTCGAGAGCGGCACCGCGGGCCTGCGCGTGCCCACCGGCGAGGTGGTGGGCTTCCCGACCAACACCTCCGACGCGCTCACGAGCGGCGGCACCTACGCGATCACCGGCGCGATCGAGCGCATGCACCGCCACCTCGCCGAGCACGCCGGCGAGCCGCCGCTGCTGCTGGTCACGGGCGGCGCGGGCTGGAAGGTCACGCCCTACCTCGAGCTCGAGCACGAGCTGATCGACTCGCTGATCTTCGAGGGGCTGCTGCACCTGGGCCAGCAGGAGCGCTTCGCGACGCCGCCGCAGCCGCTGTTCGCGGCCTGAAGCCGGGCGCCGCGCTAGGATCGCGGTTTTCTCCAAGGAAACCGAAGAAATGATCCTCGAAGTCGCCGACATCCTGATCCAGCCCGGCCGCCAGGCCGAATTCGACGCGGCCATCCAGCGCGGGCTCGACACCGTGATCGCGAAGGCCCGGGGCTTTCGCGGCTACAAGGTCAACAAGGGGATCGAGTCGCCCGAGCGCTACGTGCTGATGATCTTCTGGGAGACGCTCGAGAACCACACGGTGGACTTCCGCGAGTCGCCGGCCTTCGGCGAGTGGCGCGCGATCGTCGGCCCCTTCTTCGCGCGCATGCCGCAGGTCGAGCACTTCGAGCTGCTGGCCAAGTCCGGCCAGGAGTGAGCCCGGCCGGGGCGGGGGGCGCAGCCGCCGCCTCGCCCGCGCCCGTCGTCGCGCTTCAGAGGATGTAGCGCGACAGGTCCTCGTTCCTCGACAGCTCCGCGAGCCGCGCCTCGACGTAGGACGCGTCGATCGTGACGCTCTGGCCCTCGAGCTTCGCGGCGTCGAAGGACACCTCGTCGAGCAGCCGCTCCATCACCGTCGACAGCCGCCGCGCGCCGATGTTCTCGGTGCGCTCGTTGACGTCGCAGGCGATCTGCGCCAGGCGCCGGATGCCCTCGGGCGTGAATTCCAGCGTCACGCCCTCGGTGGCGAGCAGCGCCTGGTACTGCTTCACGAGGCTCGCGTGCGTCTGCGTCAGGATCGCCTCGAAGTCGTCGACCGACAGCGAGCCGAGCTCGACGCGGATCGGGAAGCGCCCCTGCAGCTCCGGGATCAGGTCGCTCGGCTTGCTCAGATGAAAAGCGCCCGACGCGATGAAGAGGATGTGGTCGGTCTTGACCATGCCGTACTTGGTGTTGACGGTGGTGCCCTCCACCAGCGGCAGCAGGTCGCGCTGCACGCCCTGGCGCGAGACCTCGGCGCCGCCCGTCTCGCTGCGCGAGGCGACCTTGTCGATCTCGTCGATGAAGACGATGCCGTTCTGCTCGGCGTTGTGCACCGCCTGCGCGCGCACCTCGTCCTCGTTGAGCAGGCGCGCCGCCTCCTCGTCGACGAGCAGCTTCATCGCCTCGGCGATCTTGAGCTTGCGGGTCTTGCGGCGCTGGTTGCCGAGGCTGGCGAACATGCCGCGCAGCTGCTCGGTCATCTCCTCCATGCCGGGCGGGCCCATGATCTCGAGCTGCGGCTTGACGTCGGCGACGTCGATCTCGATCTCCTTGTCGTCGAGCGCGCCCTCGCGCAGGCGCTTTCGCATCACCTGGCGCGCGGTGTTGTCGCCCGCCGGCGCCGGCGAGAGGCCGAAGTCGCTGCGCGGCGGCGGCACCAGCACGTCGAGCACGCGGTCCTCGGCCGCGTCCTCGGCGCGCGAGCGCACCTTGCGCATCTCGGCCTCGCGCGTCTGCTTGACCGCCATGTCCACGAGGTCGCGCACGATCGAGTCCACGTCCTTGCCGACGTAGCCGACCTCGGTGAACTTGGTCGCCTCGACCTTGATGAAGGGCGCGTCGGCGAGCTTGGCCAGGCGCCGCGCGATCTCGGTCTTGCCCACGCCCGTGGGGCCGATCATCAGGATGTTCTTCGGCGTGATCTCCGGGCGCAGCTTCTCGTCGACCTGCTGGCGGCGCCAGCGGTTGCGCAGCGCGATCGCCACCGCGCGCTTGGCCTGGGCCTGACCGACGATGTGGCGGTCGAGTTCGGAAACGATTTCCTGGGGGGTCATGGAGGACATGGTGCGCGCTCGCGGGTGACGGGGAACACGGGAGGGGTCGAGACGCGCGTCCCCGCGGCGGGGACGGCGCGGCGCCGGCGGCGGCGGGCGGGGCCGCGGCCGGCACGCCGGATCACTCCAGCGTCTCGATCGTGTGGTTCTGGTTGGTGTAGATGCACAGCTCGCCGGCGATCTCGAGCGACTTCTTGACGATCTCGCCCGGCGCGAGCTCGGTGTGGCCGAGCAGCGCGCGCGCGGCGGCCTGCGCATAGGCGCCGCCCGAGCCGATCGCGATCAGCCCGTGCTCGGGCTCGAGCACGTCGCCGTTGCCGGTGATGATCAGCGAGGCCTCGCGGTCGGCGACGGCGAGCATCGCCTCCAGGCGCCGCAGCACCCGGTCGGTGCGCCAGTCCTTGGTCAGCTCGATCGCGGCGCGCACGAGATGGCCCTGGTGTTTCTCGAGCTTGGCCTCGAAGCGCTCGAACAGCGTGAAGGCGTCGGCGGTGGCGCCGGCGAAGCCGGCGAGCACCTGGTCGCGGTGCAGCTTGCGCACCTTGCGGGCCGAGGCCTTGACGACGATGTGGCCGAGCGTGACCTGGCCGTCGCCGCCGAGGGCGACCTGGCGGCCTCGGCGCACGCTGACGATGGTGGTGCCGTGGTAGGGTTCCATAAGCGCCTCAGATGGGGGCCGCACGGCCCGCTTCAAGCCCTTGCGCGCGCGCCGGGGACCGCAAGCCCGCCGCAGCGGGCCGCCGCGGCACGGGGCACCGCGTCAGACGTTGCGCACCTTGACGCGGGCATGTTCGGTGATGCCCATCGCGCCGAAGAACAGCGCGAGCAGCCGGTGCGCCTCCTCGAACACGACGGTACGCCCTTCGGTGCGTCGCGCCAGCACCCAGTTGAGCAGGTCGCCGGCCGCGATGAAGTCGACGCGGATCAGCCGCGTGCAGCAGACGTTGACGATCGCCGCGCTGCCCAGCCGCTGCTCGAGCCCGTGCAGCAGGCCGGAGATGTCGCCCACCAGCTGGCCGCAGAGCTCGACCGAGGCGAGCTCGATCAGGGACGGCTCGTGGGTGAGCTGCGACTCGACGAACATCGTCGAGACCTCGCCGATGCGGGTGAGGGGCTGCTCCTGCGCGAAGGCGTCGTCGCCCTCCAGCTGCACCTGGCAGCGCGCCGGCTCCCAGGACGGCGGCGAGACCTCGTAGGTGACGCAGTAGTCGATCGCCACCTCGTCGAACTGGTCGGGCCGGTTGACCAGGCGCAGCGCCTCCAGGCGCAGCAGCCAGTTCGCAGGCTCGACCTCGCGCGCGCCCGTCGGCGTCGCCTCCTGCAGCACGCCGAGCAGCCGGTCCGCGCCGCGCCAGCGCATCTCGAGCGGCTCGCGGCACCAGCCGGCGAGCGTCTCGTGCAGGACGCCGACGCCCGAGGGAACAATGCGCTGCAGGTGGGACCAGTCGAGCACCCAGGGCGCCGGCAGATGGGCCGCCCGGGCCCGCAGCTCCCGGACGCCCGCCTCGTCGAGGTCCTCCGGGCAGACCCAGCCGGCTTCCTGCACCGCCTCCTCGGCCGACTCCGCCCCGGCCGCCGCCGCCGCATCGTCCGCCGGGGGAGGCGCGTCGATCTCGGCTGCCATGCGCGGCAGCGAGAACCACTGCGGCGCCGACAGGCCGAAGCCGCGCGCGAACTCCAGCGCGAGGCTCTCGAACTTCGCCTGCTGGCCGGTGGCCCGGTAGAGGTCGAACAGGGCCAGCCAGGTCTCGGGATGGCGGGCCCGTGCCCCGCCGGGCTCGACCAGCGCGCGCAGCGTGGCCTCGCTGCCGGCGAAATCGGCGTTCGCAAAGGCGATGACGATCTCGTCGAGCTCCGGGTCGTGAACCACCTCGTTGACCTCGACGGCGAAGGGGTCGTAGAGGGCCGCGGACGCTGGAGCCGGCGCCGGGTTTGCGGGCGGCGCGGCGGCCGGGGAAGCCGCGCTCGCGCGGGCGGCCGGGAGCGGCGCGGCGGCCGCTGCAGCGTTGGCAGGCGCCGCCGGGGACGGCGGCGCAGTGCGCGCCGGCAGCGGCGTCACCGGCTGCGGCTGAAGCGTCGGCACCGCCTCGGGCGCCGGCACCGGGCCGGAGCGCGGCGGCACCGGGCGAGCGGGCTGCGCGGCGGCGGCGGCAGGCCGGGCCGGGGCCGTCGCTGCGGCGCCGGCAGCCGCACGTGTGCGCGGCGGGGCCATCCCCTCGCCCACCATCTGCTGCTCGATCGCGTCGATCTTGGCCTTCACGCCGACGTCCGAGCGCGTCGCGAGGTCGCTCATGCGCACCTCGGAGTCGAGGTGCAGTTGCCCCATCGCGCCGAGCACGGCCTCGTTGAGGCCCTCGCGCCGCACCTTGCGCAGCATGTCGAACTCGCGCTTGCGCACGAAGTCGTTGCGGCGCTTGCGCTCGATCGCCGCCTTGAGCTCGGACTTGGCGTACTCGGTCTCGCGGGCACCACCGTGCGTCGAATGGCCCAGCTCGGACCACTCGGTGGTCGGGTGGGAGACGAAGCGCACGACCTTGCGCAGGAAGCCGCCGTTGTCTTTCGTGTCCGACATGGAATCCCTTGTACAGCAGCGAAGCCGGCTCAGTTGCGAACGGCTGTGCGGCGCCGCCCCGCCAAGGGGCGGCCGCACGGTGAGGGGGAGACCCGGGGCGTCACGGCCGCGCGGCCTCAGTCCCCGAACATCTTCTGCTTGAGTTCGCGGCGCTGCTGCGCCTCGAGCGACAGCGTGGCGGTGGGCCGCGCGATCAGGCGGCCGAGCCCGATCGGCTCGCCGGTCTCGTCGCAGTAGCCGTAGTCGCCGGCGTCGATGCGGGCGAGCGCCTGGGAGATCTTCTTGAGCAGCTTGCGCTCGCGGTCGCGCGTGCGCAGCTCGAGCGCATGCTCCTCCTCGATCGTGGCGCGGTCGGCCGGATCGGGCACGATGCTCGTGTCCTCGCGCAGGTGCTCGGTGGTCTCGCCGGCGTTGCTCAGCAGGTCTTCCTTCAGGCGCTTGAGCTTGTTGCGGAAGAAATCGAGCTGCAGATCGCTCATGTACTCGGAGTCGGGCATCGCGAGCACTTCGGCATCGGTCAGTTCGGCCGCCGTCTTCGTCTTCCAGGCATTCGCCAGCTGGGGATCCGCGGAAGCCGCGGCGGCCTTGGGGCTGTCGAACACAGCCGATGCTTGGGTCTTGTTCATTGTTCCTGTCGGGGATGCGCGGGCTGCAGCGCCCGCATTGGAGGACGGAAGGCCGAGGGGGCCGTCAGCACTCGCCGGCCCGGCCGCGCCCGGACTTCACGCGGAGACCGCAGGGGAACCGCCCGGGAACGGGCGCAGCCGCCGGACGCAGGGGTCGCCCGCGGGGCGGCGCGTCCTGGGGCCGGGGTCTTGCTCACGTTCCGTCTCCTCGCAGTTCCATGGGATCGATCCACCTTGTCTTGCGGACCGGGTCTGAAGGGCGCCGCGATTGTAGCGAGGGCGCGGAAGCACCCGGGAGGGGAATCCCCGCACCCGGGTGCCGCCCGTTCAGGCGAGGCACTGCTCCAGACCCTGGGTGAAGATGTCGCGCGGCAGGTCGATGCCGATGAACACCAGCTTGCTCATCGGCGTCTCGCCCGCGGCCCACTTCGGCCCCAGGTCGCTGCCCATCAGCTGGTGCACGCCCTGGAAGATCACCTTGCGGTCGGTGCCGGCCATGTAGAGCACGCCCTTGTAGCGCAGCATGCGCGGGCCGTAGATCTGCACCAGCGTGCCCAGGAAGTCCTCCAGCCGCGCCGGGTTGAAGGCGCGCTCCGAGCGGAACACGAAGGACTTCACGTCGTCGTCGTGATGGTGGTGGTGCGGGTGGTCGCAGTGCTCGCCATGCTCGTGATCATGGTCGTGGTGCGCGTGGTCGTGCGCGCCCTCGCTCAGGAACTCCGGGTCGATGTCGAGCTTGGCGTTGAGGTTGAAGCCGCGCAGGTCGAACACCTCGGAGATCGGCACCTCGCCGAAATGCACCCGGCGCTGCGGAGCGCGCGGGTTCATGTGCTTGAGCCGGTGCGACAGCGCGTCCGCGGCCGCCTCGTCCACCAGGTCGGTCTTGCTGATGAAGAGCTGGTCGGCGAAGCCCACCTGGCGGCGCGCCTCCTGGCGCTCGTCGAGCTGGCGCTCGGCGTGCTTGGCGTCCACCAGCGTCAGGATCGAGTCGAGCAGGAAGCTCTCGGCGATCTCGTCGTCCATGAAGAAGGTCTGCGCGACCGGGCCGGGGTCGGCCAGGCCGGTGGTCTCGATCACGATGCGGTCGAAGTCGAGCTCGCCCTTGCGGCGCCTGGCGGCGAGGTCGGTGAGCGTGGCGCGCAGGTCCTCGCGGATCGTGCAGCAGATGCAGCCATTGCTCATCTGCACGATCTGCTCCTTCGATTCGGTGACGAGGATGTCGTTGTCGATGTTCTCCTCGCCGAACTCGTTCTCGATCACCGCGATCTTCTGGCCGTGCGCCTCGGACAGCACGCGCTTGAGCAGCGTGGTCTTGCCGCTGCCGAGGAAGCCGGTCAGGATGGTGGCAGGGATGAGGCCTTGGGACATATTGAGACCTTTTTGAATGTGGAAAGCAGCCGCAGGGCCCTGGGCAGATTTTTCAAGTTTACGGAGCCTGTCAAGCATGCGGCCGGTGTGCCTTTTATGCCTTGCCGGCATTCGGGTATCCTAAGCCTCTTTCATCACTCTTCGCGCAAGCGATGTCTGACCCTTATCCTGGTCGAATGTCCCGGCCCGCGGACAAGCGCACCCTGCTGTCTCGCGTGGTCGAATTCCTCTCCCCCGGTCCGGACTCCAAGGACGAACTGATCGAAACCCTCGCGGACGCCGAGGAGCGCGACCTGATCGCGCCCGAGTCGCGCGCCATGCTCGAGGGCGTGCTGCGCATGGCGGACCTCACCGCCGGCGACGTGATGGTCGCGGCGCCGCGCATGGACCTGCTCGACATCGACGCCCCCTACGAGGAGCTGCTGCCGGCGGTGATCGACGCCGGGCACTCGCGCTTCCCCGTCTACCAGGGCAAGCGCGAGAACATCATCGGCATCCTGATGGCCAAGGACCTGCTGAAGCTGCAGCGCGCGCCGGAGCTGAAGCTGCGCACGCTGCTGCGCCCGGCGGTGTTCGTGCCCGAGTCCAAGGGCCTCAACGAGCTGCTGCGCGACTTCCGCTCCAACCGCAACCACCTCGCGATCGTGATCGACGAGTTCGGCCGCACCGCCGGGCTGATCACGATCGAGGACGTGCTCGAGGAGATCGTCGGCGAGATCGAGGACGAGTTCGACGACAAGGACGGCGAGACCGGTCTCTACACGCTCGCCGACGGCAGCCTGCGCGTGGCCGGCGACGCCGACATCGATGCCGTCAACCGCAGCTTCGGCGTGGCGCTGCCGGTCGAGGACTTCGACACCATCGGCGGGCTGGTCGCGCACGAGCTCGGCCACGTGCCGCGCCGCGGCGAGACGGTCGAGGTCGGCGGGCTGCGCTTCTCGGTGATGCTCACGCGCGCCGGCGCGGTGCGCTGGTTCAAGGTCACGCGGGCCGAGCAGGCCGCGCCCGAGACGACGGCCCGCAGCTGATGCGGCGCGGGCTCGAACGCGCCTTCGCCGCCGCGGCGGGCCTGCTGCACGCCCAGTCCTTCTCGCATCCGGCGCTGCATGCGCTGCAGCCGGCGGCGCTCGCGCTGCTGGCCTGGCGCGTCGCTCTGGCGCCGCACGCGGCCTCGGCCGCCTGGCTCGGCGGCCTGTTCGGCTTCGGCTGGCTCGCCGGCGGCGTGTGGTGGCTGTTCGTCAGCATGCACCGCTACGGCGGCATGCCGGCGTGGCTCGCGGCGCTCGCCGTCGCCGCGCTGTGCGCCGCGCTGTCGCTGTATCTCGCGGCCGCGATGGCCGCCCATGTCGCGCTGGTGAAGCGCAGCCGGCTGTGGCCGCCGCTGGTGTTCGCCGCCGCCTGGCTGCTGGCCGAGCTTGCGCGGGCGACGATCTTCACCGGCTTTCCCTGGCTCGCCTCCGGCTACGCGCATGCCGACGGCCCGCTCGGGCGGCTGGCGCCCTGGATCGGCGTCTACGGCATCGGCTTCGTCTCGGCGCTGCTCGCGGCGACGCTCGGCCACCTGTGGGCCCGCCGAGGCTGGCGCAGCGCGGCGATCGCCGCCGCGCTGCTCGTGCTGCTCGGCAGCCTCGCCGGCCTGCTGCCGAACACCCGCTTCACCGAACCCTCGCAGACCCTCTCGATCTCGCTGCTGCAGGGCAACGTGCCGCAGGACGAGAAGTTCTCGGCCGAGCACCTGCCGCAGACGCTGGACTGGTACGTGAACGCGCTGCTCGACGCCGAGGGCGAATTCGTGATCACCCCCGAGACCGCGGTCCCGCTGCTGCCGCAGCAGCTGCCCGAGGGCTGGTGGCAGGACCTGGAGCGGCAGCTGGCCCGCCACGGCAAGAGCGCGCTCGTGGGCGTGCCCCTCGGCAGCTTCGAGGAGGGCTACACCAACTCGGCGCTCGGCCTCGTCGACGGCCGCACCGTCTACCGCTACGACAAGCACCACCTGGTGCCCTTCGGCGAATTCATCCCGCCGGGCTTCCGCTGGTTCGTCGACCTGATGCGCATGCCGCTGGGCGACTTCTCGCGCGGGCCGCTGAACGCGCCGTCGCTGGAGGTGCGCGGCGAGCGCATCGCCCCGAACATCTGCTACGAGGACCTGTTCGGCGAGGAGCTGGCCGCGCGCTTCGCCGACCCGGCGCGCGCGCCGACGATCTTCGCCAACATCAGCAACATCGCCTGGTTCGGCGAGACGGTGGCGGTGCCGCAGCACCTGCAGATCTCGCGGCTGCGCGCGCTCGAGTTCGAGCGGCCGATGGTGCGCGCCACCAACACCGGCGCGACCGTCGTCATCAACCACCACGGCCAGGTGACGCACGCACTCGAGCCGCACACGCGCGGCACGCTCACCGCCCCGGTGCAGGGCCGCACCGGCCTGACGCCCTACGCGCGCTGGATGTCTGCCTGGGGCCTGTGGCCGCTCGTCGCCGGCGCGCTCGCCGTGCTGGGATTGGCAGGGCTGTGGCGCCGCCGCGCCGACACGGAGCGCCCTGCCTCATAGAATCCCGGATTCCGCCCGGCGCCGGCGCGCAAACCGCACGCGGCTCGCCCTTCAAGACCAGAGACCATCACGATGCTGACCTTCCAGCAAATCATCCTGCGCCTGCAGGAGTACTGGGACGCCCAGGGCTGCGCCCTGCTGCAGCCCTACGACATGGAAGTGGGTGCCGGCACCAGCCACACCGCCACCTTCCTGCGCGCGATCGGCCCCGAGCCCTGGCGCGCCGCCTACGTGCAGCCGAGCCGCCGCCCCAAGGACGGCCGCTACGGCGAGAACCCGAACCGGCTGCAGCACTACTACCAGTACCAGGTGGTGCTCAAGCCCGCGCCGGCGAACATCCTCGAGCTGTATCTCGGCTCGCTGCAGGCGCTCGGCTTCGACCTGAGGAAGAACGACATCCGCTTCGTCGAGGACGACTGGGAGAACCCGACGCTCGGTGCCTGGGGCCTGGGCTGGGAGGTCTGGCTCAACGGCATGGAGGTGACGCAGTTCACCTACTTCCAGCAGGTCGGCGGCATCGACTGCAAGCCGATCACCGGCGAGATCACCTACGGGCTGGAGCGCCTGGCGATGTACCTGCAGGGCGTGGAGAACGTCTACGACCTCGTCTACGCCAAGGGCAAGGACGGCGCGCCGGACCTGAAGTACGGCGACGTCTTCCACCAGAACGAGGTGGAGCAGAGCACCTACAACTTCGAGCACAGCGACGTGGACTTCCTGCTGCACGCCTTCGGGGCGCACGAGAAGCAGGCCAGGCACCTGATGGAGCAGAAGCTCGCGCTGCCGGCCTACGAGCAGGTGCTCAAGGCCGCGCACACCTTCAACCTGCTCGACGCGCGCGGCGCGATCAGCGTGACCGAGCGCGCCGCCTACATCGGCCGCATCCGAAACCTCGCGCGCAGCGTCGCGGCGAGCTACCTCGACAGCCGCGCGCGCCTCGGATTCCCGATGGCGCCGAAGGACTGGGCGGCCGAAGTGACGGCGCAGATCGAGAAGAACGAGAAGAAGGCGGCCTGAACATGACGACGAAGAACCTGCTGGTCGAGCTGTTCGTCGAGGAACTGCCGCCCAAGGCCCTGAAGAAGCTCGGCGAATCGTTCGCCGGCACCCTCGCCGCGAGCCTGCAGGCGCAGGGCCTCGCCGCGGCGGACGCGGTCGCGACGCCCTACGCGTCGCCGCGCCGCCTCGCGGTGCACCTCACCGGCGTCGCCTCCAGGGCCGCCGACCGCGCGGTGCAGCAGAAGCTGATGCCGGTCGCGGTGGCGCTCGACGCCGAGGGCCGCCCGACGCCGGCGCTGCTCAAGAAGCTCGCCGCGCTCGGCGCGGACGCCTCCGCGGTGCCCGAGCTCAAGCGCCAGACGGACGGCAAGGCCGAGGCGCTGTTCCTCGACAAGCTGATGCCCGGCGCGACGCTGGCCGAGGGGCTGCAGAAGGCACTCGACGAGGCGATCGCGAAGCTGCCGATCCCGAAGGTGATGAGCTACCAGCTCGAGAGCGGCGAGGGGCCGGACTTCCGGCCGGGCTGGACCACCGTGCACTTCGTGCGCCCGGCGCACGGCCTGGTCGCGCTGCACGGCGCCGACGTGGTGCCGGTCGCGGCCCTGGGCCTGCAGTCCGGCCGCGAGACGCACGGCCACCGCTTCGAGGCCGCCGCCGACCCGGTGGTGCTGCAGGACGCCGACGCCTACGCCGGGCAGCTCGAGCGCGAGGGCGCCGTGATCGCCGCCTTCGAAGCGCGCCGCGCCGAGATCGCGCGCCAGCTCGCCGCGGCGGCCGCGCAGGCCGGCTCCGAGCTGCAGCCGGTGCGCGACGAGGCGCTGCTCGACGAGGTGACGGCGCTGGTCGAGCGCCCGAACGTGCTCGTCGGCCGGTTCGAGGAAGCCTTCCTCGAGGTGCCGCAGGAGTGCCTGATCCTGACGATGAAGGCCAACCAGAAGTACTTCCCGCTGCTCGACCGCGCCGGCAAGCTCACCAACAAGTTCCTGATCGTCAGCAACATCCGCCCCGAGGACCCGTCGGCGGTGATCGGCGGCAACGAGCGCGTCGTGCGCCCGCGCCTCGCGGACGCCAAGTTCTTCTTCGACCAGGACCGCAAGAAGACGCTCGAGTCGCGCGTGCCCGGCCTCGCCAAGGTGGTCTACCACGGCAAGCTCGGCACCCAGGGCGAGCGCATGGAGCGCGTGCGCGCGATCGCCGCGGCGCTCGTCGCCGAGGTCGGCAAGGAGCTCGGCTGCGAGCGGCTGCCCGTGGAGGTGGACACCGCCGCGCGGCTGGCGAAGACCGACCTGCTGACCGACATGGTCGGCGAGTTCCCCGAGCTGCAGGGCATCATGGGCGGCTACTACGCGCGCCACGACGGCCTCGGCGAGAAGGTCGCGCAGGCGATCGAGGACCACTACAAGCCGCGCTTCGCCGGCGACGAGCTGCCGCGCCACCTCGGCGGCGCGATCGTCGCGCTCGCCGACAAGCTCGAGACGCTCGTCGGCCTGTTCGGCATCGGGCAGCTGCCGAGCGGCGACAAGGACCCCTTCGCGCTGCGCCGCCACGCGCTCGGCGTGATCCGCATCCTGACCGAGCAGCGCCTGTCGCTCGAGCTCGAGCCGACGCTGCGCGCCGCCGCGCAGGTCTTCGGCGAGAGGATCACCGACCCGACGCCGGCGCTGTCGGACTTCATCTACGAGCGCCTCGCCGGCAGCCTGCGCGAGCAGGGCTACAGCGCGCAGGAGGTCGACGCGGTGCTCGCGCTGCGCCCGCAGCGGCTGCGCGAGGTCGGCGAGCGGCTTGCCGCGGTGCGCGCCTTCGCCGCGCTGCCCGAGGCCGCGGCGCTCGCCGCCGCGAACAAGCGCGTCGGCAACATCCTCAAGAAAGCCGAGGGCGCGGTCGAGCCGCGCGTGGATGCGGCGCTGCTCAAGGAGCCGGCCGAGGCCGCGCTTGCCGAGGCGCTGGCGCGCGTGAAGCCGCGCGCCGACGCGGCCTTCGAGGGCGGCGAGTACACCGAGTCGCTCAGGGCCCTGGCGGCGCTGCGCGAGCCGGTCGACGCCTTCTTCGACGGCGTGATGGTCAACGCCGAGGACGCGGCGCTGCGCGCCAACCGCCTCGGGCTGCTCGCGACGCTGCACGCGGCGATGAACCGCGTCGCCGACCTCGCGCGGCTGGCCGCCTGAGGACGCGCCATGCCGAACATCGACCGTGCGCTGAAGCTGGTGATCCTCGGGCGCGACGGCGTCATCAACCGCTTCCGCGAGCAGCATGTGGCCTCGCCGGACGAGTGGGAGCCGCTGCCCGGGGCGCTGGAGGCGATCGCACGGCTCAACCATGCCGGCTGGCACGTGGTGCTCGCCACCAACCAGCCGGGCCTGGGCACCGGGCTGCTCGACATGGCCGGGCTCAACGCGGTGCACCTGCGCATGAACGAGCTGCTCGCGCAGCACGGCGGCCGCATCGACGCGGTCTTCATCTGCCCGCACACCGCGGAGGACGGCTGCGACTGCCGCAAGCCGGCGCCGGGCCTGCTGAAGAAGATCGGCGAGCGCTTCGGCGTGCCGCTCGCCGGCGTGCCGGTGGTCGGCGACACGCTGCGCGACCTGCAGGCCGCGCAGGCGGCCGGCTGCGAGCCGCATCTGGTGCGCACCGAGCGGGCCTCCGAGCTCGACGACGCGGAGCTCGGCGCGCTCGCGGCGCAGGTGCCCGGCACCCGCGTGCACACCGACCTCGCCGCCTTCGTGCAGTTCCTGATCGAGCGCGACGCCGCCTCGCGCGGCGTGCCGCTGCAGGCCGGGCTCGACAACGACTGATGCCCCGCTCCCCTGCCCTTCCCCGCCCCGCCGCATGAAGCTCATCGTCCTGGACCGCGACGGCACGCTCAACGAGGACCGCGACGACTTCGTGAAGTCCCCCGACGAGTGGCTGCCGCTCCCCGGCGCGCTGGAGGCCGTCGCGCGGCTCAACCGCGCCGGCTTCACCGTCGCCGTCGCCACCAACCAGTCGGGCCTGGCGCGCGGGCTGTTCGACCTCGCGACGCTCGACGCGATGCACGGGAAGATGCAGTCGCTGCTGGCCGCGCACGGCGGCCGCGTCGACCGCATCGCCTGGTGCCCGCACGGGCCCGAGGACGGCTGCCGCTGCCGCAAGCCCCGCCCGGGGCTGTTTGAGCAGCTCGCCGCGCACTACGGCCTCGCGACGCTCGCCGGCGTGCCGGTGGTCGGCGACACGCTGCGCGACCTGCAGGCGGGCACGGCCGCCGGCGGCGAGCCGCACCTGGTGCGCACCGGCAAGGCGGCGCAGATGGGCGAGGCGCGGCTGGCGCAGCTCTGCGCGCAGGTGCCCGGCACCCGCGTGCATGCCGACCTCGCCGCCTTCGCGGACTGGATCATTGCGTCGCAGGGAGCCGGCTCCCGCGGCGCGCAAGGATGAAGCTATGAATTTCCTGCGTTCGGTGCTGTACGCGCTGTGGCTGGCCGTCACGGTGGTGCCGGTGGCCGTCGTCGCGATCGTGATGTCGATCTTCGTGCGCGGCGAGCGGCTCTACTGGGTCTGCGCCTTCTGGCTGCGCCTGGCGGTGTGGGGCGCCAAGGTCATCTGCGGCGTGCGCTACCGGGTGCGCGGCATGGAGCACCTCGCCGGCTTCGACCGCCGCGACGGCGTGGTGCTGCTGCCCAAGCACCAGTCGGCCTGGGAGACCTTCGCCTTCCCGGTGCTGATGCCGCACCCGCTCGCCTACGTCTTCAAGCGCGAGCTGCTCTACATCCCCTTCTTCGGCTGGGCGATGGCGCGCCTGGACATGATCCACATCGACCGCGGCCGCCGCGCCGAGGCCTGGCGCAAGGTCGCCGAGCAGGGCAAGAAGTTCATGGCCCAGGGCAACTGGGTGATCATGTTCCCCGAAGGCACGCGCACGCCGCGCGGCAGCCAGGGCGAGTACAAGACCGGCGGCACGCGGCTGGCGATCACCGCCGGCGTGCCGGTGGTGCCGATCGCGGTGACCTCGGCGCGCTGCTGGCCCAAGAACGCCTTCGTGAAGAAGCCGGGCCTGATCGAGGTCTCGATCGGCGCGCCGATCCCTTCCGCGGGGCGCCGCCCGGACGAGCTGATGCGCGAGGTCGAGGCCTGGATCGAGGCCGAGATGCGCCGCCTCGACCCCGAGGCCTACGGCGACCTGCCCGAGGCGGCAGTGCGCGCGGCCTGAGAGGCGCGCCCCCCTTGTCCGCTGGCGAACGCGAGGCCGCGCATGCGCGGCAGTCCGGCCTGTTCGGCGACGCGCCGGGCGGCAGCCCGGGCGAGGCGCTGCCGCAGGCGCCGCAGCACCCGCGTGCCAACCGCGAGCTCGCGCTCGGCACGCTGCGCCTGCGCTACGAGCTGCGCCGTGCGCAGCGCCGCAGCATCGGCTTCACGGTCGGTGCCGAGGGCCTGAGCGTCAGCGCGCCGCGCTGGGTCACGCAGGCGGAGATCGAGGCGGCGCTGCACGCCAAGGGCGCCTGGATCCTGCGCAAGCTCGCCGAGCAGGCCGAGCGCCGGCAGCAGCAGGCGCGCATCGAGTGGCGCGACGGCGCGGCGCTGCCCTTCCTCGGCGCCCCGCTGGTGCTGCGGCTCGTGCCCGAGCGCGGCCTGCGGCTCGACGGCCCGGCACCCGCCGGCGCCGCGGACGGGACACCCGCCGTGCTGCGCGTCGGCCTGCCTGCGGATGCGGAGCCGGCGCGCATCGCCGTCGCGGTGCTGCGCTGGCTGCAGCGCGAGGCGCGCACGCTGTTCGAGGCGCGGCTGGCGCACTTCGCGCCCCGGCTCGGCGTGCGCTGCACGCGGCTGGCGCTGTCGTCGGCGCGCACGCGCTGGGGCAGCGCGTCGGCCGACGGCTCGATCCGGCTGAACTGGCGCCTGGTGCATTTCCCGCTCGAGCTCGTCGACTACGTGGTCGTGCACGAGCTCGCGCACCTGCACGAGATGAACCACGGCCCGCGCTTCTGGGCCCATGTGGCGGCGGTGATGCCGGACTACCTGCGGCGCCGCGCGGCGCTGAAGGCGAGCCAGGCACCGCTGCTGCCGGCCGGCTGAGCGCGCTCAGGCCGGCGCGAAGCGCCACACGCCCTGCGCGTCGCGGCGGCGCGCGAGGCGCCCCTCGTGCCACAGCGCATGCAGGTGCGCGATCGCCTCGCCCATCGCGAAGGTGGTCTGGTGCAGGTCGAGCTCGCGCCGGAACAGCACCGGCAGGATGTCGGCGGCGCTGCAGGGCTTCTCCCCGCAGGCGGCCATCACGTCGGCGAGCCGCTCCTCGTGGTGCGCGAGCAGCTGCGCGATGCGCCGGTGCAGCCCGGCGAAGGGCCGGCCGTGCGAGGGCAGCACGAGCGTGTCGTCGGACAGCGCGCGCATGCGCTCGAGCGACGCGGTGAAGAGCGCGAGCGGGTTCGCCTCGGGCTCGATGTCGATCACGCTGACGTTGGTCGAGATGCGCGGCAGCACCATGTCGCCGGAGATCAGCACGCCGAGCGCCTCGCAGTGCAGCGAGATGTGCTCGGGCGAGTGGCCGTGGCCGACGATGCAGCGCCAGCCGCGCCCGCCGATCCCGACCGAGGCGCCGTCGAGCAGGCGACGGAAGCTCGCCGGCACCTTCGGCACCATCGAGCCGTAGTAGTTGCCGCGCGCGCGCACCTTCTCCAGCGAATCCGCATCGAGCAGGCCGTGGCTGCGGAAGTGCGCGGCCGCCGCCTCGCCGCCGAAGCCGGTGGTGCGCGCGCTCGCGACGCAGGCGGCGTTGTAGTCGGTCGCGCTGATCCAGAGGCGACAGGGGTGCTCCGGCGTGCTCCAGCGCTCGCACAGCCAGTGCGCGAGGCCGATGTGGTCCGGGTGCATGTGCGTGACGATCACGCGCAGCACCGGCAGGCCCTCGAGCCGCGTCGCGAACACCTGCTCCCACGCCTCGCGCGTCGGCGCGGTGTCGATGCCGCAGTCCACCACCGTCCAGCCCTCGCGGCCGTCGATCGCGTCGCGCAGCAGCCACAGGTTGATGTGGTCGAGCGCGAAGGGCAGGCCCATGCGCAGCCAGCGCACGCCGGGCGCGACCTCCAGCGTCTCGCCGGCGCCCGGCAGGCGTTCGCCGAGCGGGTAGTGCAGTTCCTGTTCGAGGGAATTCATGCGGTGGGGCCTTCGCGGTGCTGCCGCGCTGCACGCGGCACGTTTCCTTGATTTACCATGACGTAAACGTCAATCCGCCCGAGTATAGGAAGTCATGCCGCCGTCTGCTGTCCCCTCCGCCTCCGCGGGCATGCAGCCCACCTACACGATCGGCGAACTGGCCCGCGAGTTCGACCTGACGACGCGCGCGATCCGCTTCTACGAGGACTGCGGGCTGCTCGCCCCCCAGCGCAGCGGCCCGAGCGGCCGCAACCGCGTCTACACCGCACGCGACCGCACGCGCCTGAAACTCACGCTGCGCGGCAAGCGCCTCGGCCTGAGCCTCGCGGAGGTCAAGGAGCTCGTCGACATGTACGAGTCGCCGCGCGACACGATGCCGCAGCTCAAGAAGTTCCTCGTCGTGCTCGCCGCGCACCGCGAGCAGCTCGAGCAGCAGCTCGCCGACCTGCAGATCACGCTCGAGGAGGTGCGCGCGCACGAGAAGGAGGCGCGCCGGCTGCTGGCCGAGGGCGAGCGGCGGCGCTGAAGGCGCGGCGCCCGGGCGACCCGGCCGGATTCTGGTTTGTGCCCATGCCCGCCGCCCGTTCCGCGCCCTAACATTGACGTTGACGTAAACGTCAATCCAAGCCCACCGTTCCACGGAACCCGTCGCCGATGAAGCCTCACGCCCTGCCGCCCTCCCCGTCCGCCGACGCGCCGCTGAGCGAGGAGCGCCGGCAGGCGGTGCACGCGAGCTTCGCGCGCCAGGGGCTGATGCGCCAGCTCGGCGCCGAGCTGCTGAGCGTGGAGGCCGGGTGCGTGGAGCTGCGCCTGCCCTGGTCGGAGCGCGTGACGCAGCAGCAGGGCGGCTTCCACGGCGGCGCGATGGGCGCGCTCGCCGACATCGCGGGCGGCTACGCGGCGATGACGCTCGTCCCCGAGGGCAGCGAGGTCACCACCGCCGAGTACAAGATCAACTTCCTCGCCGCGCATGCCGGCGGCGAGCTGCGCGCGCGCGGCACGGTGGTGCGTGCGGGCCGGCGGCTGATCGTCACGCAGGCCGAGGTGGTGCATCTCGACGAGGGCGGGCGCGAGTCGCCCTGCGCGCTGATGCAGCAGACCATCGTGCCGGTGGCGCGGCAGTACTGAGCCGAGGGCGGGCGGAGAGCGCCGGCCGCGTCAAGCCGGACGTCAAGCAGGCTCAATACACTCGGAAGCCCCCCTACGCCGCAGACCCGATCATGACCCAGCCCCTCCAGCCACTCTTCGACAGCAACCGCCGCTGGGCGGCCGAGACCGAGGCCCGCTCGCCCGGCTTCTTCACGCGGCTGATGCAGCAGCAGCGGCCGCAGTACCTGTGGATCGGCTGCGCCGACAGCCGCGTGCCGGCCAACCAGATCGTCGGCCTGCTGCCGGGGGAGCTGTTCGTGCACCGCAACGTCGCCAACGTCGTCGTGCACTCCGACCTGAACTGCCTGTCGGTGGTCGAGTTCGCCACCGGCGTGCTCGGCGTCGAGCACGTGATGGTGGTCGGCCACTATGGCTGCAGCGGCGTGAAGGCGGCGATGACCAACACCCGCATGGGCCTCGCCGACAACTGGCTGCGCCACGTGCAGGACGTGCACGAGAAGCACCTGGACTGGCTTTCGTGCATCGGCGACGGGACGATCCGCCACCAGGCGCTGTGCGAGCTCAACGTGCTGGAGCAGGTCCTCAACCTGGGGCGCACCACGGTGATCCAGGACGCCTGGGCGCGCGGCCAGCAGCTGATGCTGCACGGCTGGGTCTACGGCCTGCACAACGGCCTGGTGAACGACCTGCAGATGAGCGTGGCCGACCCCGAGACGATGGCGCAGACGCACCGCGCGGCGGTCGAGGCGCTCAAGCGGCGCTATGCCGAGGCCGTCGTGCCGGAGGCCGCGTGATGTTCCCGCAGGAGCTGACCGATCCGCGCGCCTTCGCGATCGCGAGCACGATGCTCGAGGGCTTCAACCGCCACTACCGGCTGTTCCGCGAGTCGAGCGCGGCGGCCAAGCAGCGCTTCGAGGCCGCCGACTGGCACGGTCAGCAGCGCGCGCAGCGCGAGCGCATCGAGTTCTACGACATGCGCGTGGACGAGGCGGTCGAGCGGCTGCGCCGGGAGCACCACGCGCACGAGGTGCCGATGGACGTGTGGCAGCAGGCCAAGCTGCACTACATCGGCCTCTTGACCAACCACCACCAGCCCGAGCTCGCCGAGACCTTCTTCAACTCGGTGACGACGAAGATCCTGCACCGCAGCTACTTCCACAACAACTTCATCTTCGTGCGCCCGGCGGTCTCGACCGAGTACATCGAGAACGACGAGCCCGCGTCGCTGCCGACCTACCGCGCCTACTACCCGACGCGCGAGACGCTGCGCGAGACGCTGCTGCGCATGGTGACGAACTTCCAGCTGCAGCGCGAGTTCGAGGACCTGGAGCGCGACATCGACGACGTGCTCGAAGCGCTGCTGGCCGAGCTGGGCGACTTCCGCATCCGCGCGAACTTCCAGATCCAGGTGCTGAGTTCGCTCTTCTACCGCAACAAGGGCGCGTACCTGGTGGGCAAGGTGATCAACGGCTTCCGCGAGACGCCGCTGGCGCTGCCGATCCTGCACAACGCGCAGGGCCGGCTCTACATCGACGCGGCGCTCTTCGGCGAGAACGACCTGCAGATGCTGTTCAGCTTCGCGCGCGCCTACTTCATGGTCGACATGGAGGTGCCCTCGGCCTACGTGCAGTTCCTGAGGTCCCTCATGCCGCGCAAGCCGCGCAGCGAGATCTACAGCGCGCTCGGCCTGCACAAGCAGGGCAAGAACCTCTTCTACCGCGACTTCCTCTCGCACCTGCGCCACTCGAGCGACAAGTTCCGCATCGCACCCGGCATCAAGGGCATGGTGATGCTCGTCTTCGACCTGCCGTCCTTCCCCTTCGTCTTCAAGGTCATCAAGGACTACTACCCGCCGCAGAAGGACACCACGCGCGAACTGATCAAGAGCAAGTACCTGCTCGTCAAGCAGCACGACCGCGTCGGGCGCATGGCCGACACGCTGGAGTACAGCAACGTCGCCTTCCCGCGCGCGCGCTTCGAGGACGAGCTGATCGCGGAGATCGAGAAGTTCGCGCCGAGCCAGATCGAGATCTCCGACCGCGACGGCGACGGGCACACCGAGCTGATCCTCAGGCACGTCTACATCGAGCGGCGCATGATCCCGCTGAACATCTACCTGCAGGAGGCCACGCCCGAGCAGGTCGGGCACGCGGTGGTCGAGTACGGCAACGCGATCAAGGACCTGGTGGCGGCCAACATCTTCCCCGGCGACATGCTGTGGAAGAACTTCGGCGTCACGCGCAACGGCAAGGTCGTCTTCTACGACTACGACGAGATCGAGTACCTGACCGACTGCAACTTCCGCCAGGTGCCCGCCGCGCGCTGCGAGGAGGACGAGATGTCGGGCGAGGTCTGGTACGCGGTCGGCCCGCGCGACGTCTTCCCCGAGACCTTCGGCCCCTTCCTGCTCGGCAACCCGGCAGTGCGCGAGGTGTTCATGAAGCACCACGCCGACCTGCTCGACCCCGCGTTCTGGCAGACGCACCAGCAGCGCATCCGCGCCGGCCACGTGCACGACGTCTTTCCCTACGAGCCCGAGAAGCGCTTCGCGTGGCGGCGCACGCACGCCAGGCGCGAGACGCCGGAGTGCGTCGCATGAGGCCGCCCGCCCGCGGCGGCGCCTGAGCCGCCCCCCGTCCCGACATCCCACCCACCGCAAGGAGACTCCCATGATCGATCCCGTCGTCATCGTTTCTGCCGCCCGCACGCCGATCGGCGGCCTGCTCGGCGACTTCGCCGGCCTCAGCGCCTCGCAGCTCGGCGCGGTCGCGGTACGCGCCGCGGTGGAGCGCGCTGGCGTCGCCGGCGACCAGGTCGACGAGGTGCTGCTCGGCTGCTGCCTGATGGCCGGCCAGGGCCAGGCGCCGGCGCGCCAGGCGGCGCTCGCCGCCGGCCTGCCGCAGTCCGCGGGCGCCGTGACGCTGTCGAAGATGTGCGGCTCGGGCATGCGCGCGATGATGTTCGCGCACGACATGCTCGCCGCAGGCTCCGCTCGGGTGCTGGTCGCCGGCGGCATGGAGAGCATGACCAACGCGCCGCACCTGATGTTCGCGAGGAAGGGCGTGAAGTACGGCGCCGCGGCGATGTTCGACCACATGGCGCTCGACGGGCTGGAGGACGCCTACCAGCGCGGCCGCGCGATGGGCGAGTTCGCCGAGAACTGCGTCGCCCACTACTGCTTCAGCCGCGAGGAGCAGGACGCCTTCGCGGTCGCGTCCACGCAGCGCGCGATCGCCGCCAACAACGACGGCAGCTTCGACTGGGAGATCGCGCCGGTGACGCTCGCGGGCAAGGGCGGCGACACCGTCGTGAAGCGCGACGAGCAGCCCTTCAAGGCCAAGCTCGACAAGATCCCCGGGCTCAAGCCCGCGTTCAAGAAGGACGGCACGATCACCGCCGCGAACGCGTCGAGCATCTCCGACGGCGCCGCCGCGCTCGCGATGATGCGCGCCTCCACCGCCGAGGCGCTCGGCTGCCGCCCGATCGCGCGCATCGTCGCGCACTCGGTGCATGCGCAGGCGCCGGAATGGTTCACCACGGCGCCGATCGGTGCGATCGACAAGGTGCTGGCCAAGGCGGGCTGGAGCACTGCCGAGGTCGACCTCTGGGAGATCAACGAGGCCTTCGCCGCGGTGACGATGGCGGCGATGCGGGAGCAGAAATTGCCCCATGAGCGTGTCAACATCCACGGCGGCGCCTGCGCGCTCGGTCACCCGATCGGGGCGAGCGGCGCCCGCATCGTCGTGACGCTGCTCGGTGCGCTGCGCAAGCAGGGCCTGCGCCGGGGCGTGGCGGCGCTGTGCATCGGCGGCGGCGAGGCCACCGCGCTGGCCGTGGAGATGCTCTGAGGAGGACAGTCTTGGGCACTCTGGCGCTCAGCTCCGACGCCGGCGACGGCGGGCCGCGCAAGGAACTCGTGCAGGTGGGCGAAACCTTCGGCAGGACCGTGCGCTACGGCGCCGACGAGATCGCCGCCTTCGCGGCGTCCTGCCACGACGGCAGCCCGCTGCAATCGGCGACCGGCGCCGAAGGCAGCGACGGCACGACCGCGAGCTGCGCCCACACCAGCTCGATGCTGATCGGGCTGGCGGCCTCGCACCTGTCGCGCCGCAACGACGGGCTGGCGCGCCGGATGACCGGACTGAACTTCAACTTCGCCTTCAAGGCGCCGATCCATGCCGACGAGGACATCCACCTGCAGTGGAAGGTGGCCTCGGTGCAGTGGAGCGCGCGCCTCGGCGGCTACCTGGTGCAGCTCGACGGCAATGCCGCGACGCTGCGCTCCGGCGTCGCGCTGGTCGCGCGCGGCACCGTGCTCGTGAAGGAGGCGCCATGAACGTGCTGGTGATCGGCGCGTCGCGCGGCATCGGGCTCGAGTTCGCGCGCCAGTACCGCGCCGACGGCGAGCGCGTCGTCGCCACCGCGCGCGACGAGGCGGGGCTGGCGCGGCTGCGCGCGCTCGGCTGCGAGAGCCTCGCGCTCGACGTCAGCGACGGCGCGAGCGTCGCCGCGCTGGCGTGGCGCCTCGACGGCGAGCGCTTCGAGCTCGCGATCGTCAACGCCGGCGTCTACGGCCCCGATACCCAGGGGCTGGAGCCGCCCGCGCAGGCCGACTTCGACGCAGTCATGCACACCAACGTGCTCGGGCCGATGCGCGTGATCCCGGCGCTCGCCCCGACGCTCGGCGCCGGCTCGCGGCTGGCGGTGCTGTCCTCGGCGATGGGCTCGATCGGCCAGCGGAGCGGCAGCGCCGGCTGGCTCTACCGCGCGTCGAAGGCGGCGCTGAACTCGGTGCTCAAGGACGCGTCGCTGACGCTCGCGCCGCGCGGCGTGGTCTGCGTCGCGCTGCACCCCGGCTGGGTGCAGACCGACATGGGCGGCGCGCAGGCGACGCTGACGCCCGAGCGCAGCGTCGCCGACCTGCGCCGGCTGCTCGCGGACCTCGAGCCCGGCGACAACGGCCGCTACCTCGCGCACGACGGCAGCCCGATCGCGTGGTGAACGCGACGACAAGGACAACGAAGAACTTCAACGACCGAGAGGAGACCCCCATGCTGCTGAGCCCGGAACAGGAAATGGTGCGCGACGCGGTGCGCGCCTACGTCGAGGAGCGCATCCGGCCCGAGGCCGCGCGCTGGGACCGCGAGCATGTCTTCCCGAAGGACGTGCACCGCGGCCTCGCCGAACTCGGCACCTACGGCGTCTGCGTGCCGACCGAGTACGGCGGCGCCGGACTCGATTACCTGACCCTGGCACTCGTTCTGGAAGAAATTGCCGCCGGCGACGGCGGCACCAGCACCGCGGTGAGCGTCAACAACTGCCCGGTCTGCGCGATCCTGATGCGTTACGGCAGCGAGGCGCAGAAGCGCCGCTGGCTGACGCCGCTCGCGCAGGGCGAGCTGCTCGGCGCCTTCTGCCTGACCGAGCCGCATGTCGGCTCCGACGCGTCGGCGCTGCGCACCACCGCGCGGCGCGAGGGCGACGAGTACGTGATCGACGGCGTCAAGCAGTTCATCACCAGCGGCCAGAACGGCCAGCTCGCGATCGTGATCGCCGTGACCGACAAGGCCGCCGGCAAGAAGGGCATCAGCGCCTTCATCGTGCCGACCGCCACGCCCGGCTACCAGGTGGCGCGACTGGAAGAGAAACTCGGCCAGCACTCCAGCGACACCGCGCAGATCCTGTTCGAAGGCTGCCGCATCCCGGCCGAGAACCTGATCGGCGCCGAGGGCGAGGGCTACCGCATCGCGCTGTCGGCGCTCGAGGGCGGGCGCATCGGCATCGCCGCGCAGAGCATCGGCATGGCGCGCGCGGCCTTCGACGCAGCGCTCGCCTACGCGAGGCAGCGCGAGAGCTTCGGCAAGCCCATCTTCGAGCACCAGGCGGTGGGATTCCGGCTGGCCGAGATGGCCACGCGCATCGAGGCGGCGCGGCAGCTCACCTGGCACGCGGCCTCGCTGCGCGACGCGGGCCGCCCCTGCCTGAAGGAGGCGGCGATGGCCAAGCTCGTGGCCAGCGAGATGGCCGAGCGCGTCTGCTCCGACGCGATCCAGATCCACGGCGGCTACGGCTACGTCAGCGACTTCCCCGTCGAGCGCATCTACCGCGATGTGCGCGTCTGCCAGATCTACGAGGGCACGAGCGACGTGCAGAAGATCCTGATCCAGCGCGCGCTCGTGGCCGGCTGAGGCCGGCATGGCGCGCCGCCGCGCGCTCAGCGCTTGCGGCGGTCGTCGGGCAGGTAGAGCCGGTCCGAGTAGGTCAGCAGCCAGTCGGGGCGGAAGGCGACGAAGACCGCGGTCAGCATGCCGGTGGCCACCGCCTCGCCCCAGGCCATCAGCCAGTGGCCGATGACCATGTCGCCGAAGCTCAGCGTCTCGGGCCCGCCCTGCCACAGCAGCCCCGCGATGCTCGCCGCGCTCAGCGCCACCGCGGTGCCGAGGAAGCTGCGCGCGAGGATGTAGACGAACAGGTGCTGCGGCAGCCAGCGTCGCGTGGCCCAGCCCACGCCGAGCGCCAGCGTCGCCGGCACGATGCCGTTCCAGGTCAGCAACCCGAGGCTCAGCCCCGCGTCCAGCCCGCCGAGCCAGGCGCCCAGCGCCGCGATCGGCGGCAGGCTGACCACCGCCAGCGGCCAGCCGAACATCAGCACCAGCAGGCAGGCGCCCGACATCTGCAAGAGCGTGCCGCCCGGCATCGCCGCGTGCAGGCTCCACACCCAGGGCAGCACCACCATCGCCGCGAGCCAGGGATGCTGCAGGTGCGTCGCACGCAGCACCCGCCAGGGCCGCAGCCACAGCGCGACCAGCACGGCCGGCAGGACCAGGGCGGATTCGAGCAGGAGTTGAACGGGCGCGTCCATCGGAACCTCCATCGTAACGACCGCCGCGGCACGGGCGATCGGAGGGTGCGCTCCGTCCTCATGCAAGCCGGGTGCCTGCGGGTTGCCCTGGGTGCCGACCCGGGGGGTGATGGGTTAGCCTAGTCCCATGAATGCAGCCCGCCCGATCGAATTCTTCTTCGATTTCTCCTCGCCCTATTCCTACATCGCGTCGGAGTGGATCGACGCGCTGGCGGCGCGGCACGGACGCACCGTGCGCTGGAACGCGATCCTGCTCGGCGTGACCTTCCAGGCCGCGCAGCTCAAGAGCCCGGTGTCCTACCCGCTCAAGCGCGAGTACTCGCTGCGCGACTTCACCCGCTCGGCGCGCTTCGAGGGCCTGCCCTACTGCCTGCCCGAGCGCTTCCCGATCCCCTCGCACAACGCGGCGCGGGTGTTCTGGTGGCTCGACGAGAGCGACCCGCAGCGCGCCGTCGGCTGGGCCCACGCCTGCTTCCGCGCCTTCTTCGCGCAGGGCCGGGACCTGTCGGACACGGACACGCTGGCCGCGCTCGCGACGGAGTTCGGGCTCGACGCGGCCGAGGCGCAGGCAGTGTGGAGCGACCCGGTCTGGAAGGACCGCCTCAAGCAGGCCAACGAGGCGGCGGTAGCCGCCGGCGTGTTCGGCGCGCCCTTCTTCCTGGTCGACGGCGAGCCCTTCTGGGGCAACGACCGCAAGCCGCAGATCGAGCGCTGGCTCGCGCAGGGGCCGTACTGAAACCACCCCGGGAGGCAGGAATGGCACTGAGGAAGGGATACCGCGCGCTGGTGGACGAGGCGATGGCCGAGATCCGCACCTACACCGTCGAGGAGGCGCGCGAGCGCCTCGGCCAGCCGGACGTGCAGTTCGTCGACGTGCGCGACGTGCGCGAACTCGAGCGCGAGGGCGTCGTGCCCGGCGCAGTCCATGCGCCACGCGGCATGCTCGAGTTCTGGGTCGATCCCGAGTCGCCCTACCACCGCCCGGTGTTCGCGCAGGACAAGGAGTTCATCCTGTTCTGCGCTGCCGGCTGGCGCTCGGCGCTGGCGACCAAGACGCTGCAGGACATGGGGCTCGAACGCGTCGCGCACGTCGAGGGCGGCTTCGGTGCCTGGAAGCAGGCCGGCGCCCCGGTGGCCGCGCGGCAGGACAAGGGCGCCTGAGCTCCGGCGGCCCGCGGCCCGCCTCCCAGCCCCGCCGCCACAAGGGCAGGACGCCGGCATCCCGCTTGCAGATCCCGGCCGATGGACCTCGACACCTCCCAGCTCCTCGCGCTGGCCGCCGCGCTCGGCTGGGCCAGCGGGCTGCGGCTGTACGCGGTGGTCTTCCTCACCGGGCTGGCGGGCTCGACCGGCTGGGTGGAGCTGCCCGAGGGGCTGAAGCCGCTCGGCCATTCGCTGGTGCTGGGCGCAAGCGGCACGATGCTGGTGGTCGAGTTCCTCGCCGACAAGATCCCCGGCGTCGACTCGCTGTGGGACGTGCTGCACACGCTGATCCGCATCCCGGCCGGCGCCGCGCTGGCGGCCTCGGTGTTCGGCACGGACGAGGCCACCTGGTCGCTGGTCGCCGCGCTGCTCGGCGGCAGCCTCGCCGCGACCAGCCACCTCTCCAAGGCCACCACCCGCGCCGCGATCAACACCTCGCCCGAGCCCTTCAGCAACGTGGGCGCCTCGCTGCTGGAGGACACGCTCGCGCCCGCGGCCCTCTGGCTCGCGATCGGCTCGCCCACGCTGTTCCTCGCGCTGCTGGTGCCGGCGGTGCTCGGGATGCTGTGGCTGATGTGGGTGCTGGCCGGCTACCTCAGGGGCCTGCTCGCCCGCCTGCGCGGGCTGCGGCGCAGCGGGGCGCCGCCGCGTTGACGTCCCCGGCTGCCGAAGGCGCCGCCCGGAGCCGGTGCGCGTGGAAACAAGCCCGTCCTGCTACACGCTGCCGCGGCGGCTGAAGACGTCGAGCGGATCGAGCCAGGAGCGGTTGCGCTGGGCGGCCGGCGCCCCGCTGGGGGACGAGGCGACCCTCGCCGGCGCCTCGACGAAGCGGTCGGCGAGCGACCTGAGCTCCTCGACGCCGCTGACGCGGCACTGCTGCAGGATGTCGTGCGCATAATCCTCGCGCTTGAGCATCGCCTCGACGTCGATGCCGCGTCCGCGATAACGCCTGAGCGCGTCGGAGATTTCATGAACCAGTTCGATCCTCTCGCGCATCGGCATCGCTTCCTCCCGAAATCCGCAACATCTGTGCGGGATGCACGCAGCGTTCATCCTGCCGGCATCCCTCGAGCAAGTGACAGGACGTGAGTTTCAGCCGGCGGCCCCTCGTTTTCCCCGATGTGCCAGCCTTTCCGACAGGCATTTGAGAAAGTTGTCATCTTGAAGAGCGCCGCATCCGAAGGAGAAGTCCCCAGCCCCTGCACAGGCGTGTGCCGCATGGACGAGCGCACCGGCTGGTGCCTGGGCTGCCACCGCACGATCGACGAGATCGCCGCCTGGACGCGACTGTCGAGCGAGGACAAGCGCGCCGTCCGGGCGCAGCTGGCGCACAGGCGGGAGCGCGCGGAAGCCGGTACCCCGGCGGCCGCGCCCGCTCCGTCGCGAATGCCGCCTGGCAAGGGCAGCGACGAGCTTGAGTGAGGACAATGAGCGGCCCGGGCACGATCTGGCACGATGAGGCACCGTGCCTGCAGGGTACGGCCGAACCTGGAGGAGACCCGCCTTGCTCCCGAAAAACCGCAAGCCCGCGAATGCGCAGACACCGGCCCCCCCCGCTCATCCGGCGACCGCGAGCCCGGCGTCCAGCCTGATCGACAACCTGCGCCAGCTGCTCGGCCGCTACGTGCCGTTCTCGCAGATGCAGCCCGAGCACGTGGACTTCTTCATCACGCATGCGCGCGAGGCCTATTTCGCCCCCGAGGAGCAGGTGCTCAGCCCGCAAGACGGGCCGGTGCGGCAGCTCTACTTCATCCGGCAGGGCGCCGTGACCGGCGTGCGGGGCGTGACCGAGCTCTACGAAGGCAGCTTCCAGTACGAGTCCGGCGACATGTTCCCGGTCGCGGCGCTGATGGGCCGACGCGCGGTGACGGCCACCTACACCTCGATGGAGGACACCTTCTGCTTGCTGCTGCCGCAGGAGGCGGTCAGCGAGCTGATGTCCCTCAGCGCCCCCTTCGCCGACCTGCTGAACCGGCGCATGCTGCAGTTCATCGACGCGGCCCGGCGCTCGCTGCAGTCGGCCTACTCGTCGCAGACGCTGGCGGAGCAATCGCTGGAGAAGCGCCTCGGCGAGGTCTGCAGCGCCAAGCCCAAGAGCTGCCGCCCCGACACGCCGATCGTCGAGGCGCTGCGGACCATGCACCAGCACCGCATCGGCTCGATGCTGGTGACCGACGACGAGGAAAGGCCGGCGGGCATCCTGACCCGCTACGACATCCTCGGGCGCATCACGCTGCCGCAACTGCCGCTGTCGGCGCCGATCTCGGCGGTGATGACGCAGCCGGTGCAATCGCTCACGGTCGACCACACCGCGCAGGACGCCGCGCTGCTGATGTCGCGCCACGGTGTGCGCCACGTGCCGGTGACGGCGGGCGGCAGGCTCGTCGGCATCGTCTCCGAGCGCGATCTGTTCGTGATGCAGCGCCTGTCGCTCAAGCAGCTCAGCACCACGATCCGCGCCGCCGAGGATGTCGACACGATGCAAGTGGTCGCCGCCGACCTGCGCCAGTTCGTGCGCAACCTGCTCGGCCAGGGCGTGCAGGCCAAGCAGCTCACCGAGCTGATCAGCCACCTCAACGACGTGCTGTGCCAGCGCCTGGTGCAGATCATCGCCGCCCGGCACCCCGTCGACCTCGACGACGCCTGCTGGCTGGCCTTCGGCTCCGAGGGCCGCTCCGAGCAGACCATTGCCACCGACCAGGACAACGGCCTGATCTTCAGGAGCGAGGATCCTGAGGCCGACCGCCCGCGCTGGCTCGCGCTGGCACGCGAGGTCAACGAGGCGCTCGACGCCTGCGGCTACCCCCTGTGCAAGGGCAACGTGATGGCGAGCAACCCGGAATGCTGCCTCACGCTCGAGGAGTGGTGCGCGCGCTTCGAGCGCTGGATCGAGCAGGGCTCGCCCGAGGACCTGCTGAAGGCCAGCACCTACTTCGACTTCCGCCCGGTCGCCGGCAATCTCGCGCTGGCCGAGCCGCTGCGCGAGTTCGTCAGCCAGCGCGCCCGCTCGCCGCGTTTCTGCCGGCTGCTGGCGGAGGACCTGCTGCGCACCAGGGCGCCGCTGAACTGGATGGGCAACATCGACACGGTCGTCGTCGACGGCGTCGAGACGATCGACCTGAAGATGCGCGGCACCGCGATCTTCGTCGATGTCGCCCGCCTGCACGCGCTGCGGCTCGGCGTGCCGGAGGTCAACACGCGCCGCCGCTTCGAGGCGCTCGCTCACGCGGTGAGCGCCGAGGAGCATCACAGCGAGGCCTGGATCAGTGCCTTCGAGTACCTGCAGATGCTGCGGCTGCGCGCCCAGCTCGAAGGCCCGCCGTCGCCGCCCTCCACCGGCAATCCGAACATCCTCCGGGTCGACTCGCTCAACGACATCGACCGCCGCATCCTGAAGGAGTCGTTCCGGGTCGCGCGCCGACTGCAGCAGCGCATCGAGCTCGACTTCATGCGCTGACAGGCGCCGAGACCCGAAGACATGCTGCAGTTCCTGCACAGCCTCCTCGGCCGGGAGCCGGCCGCCGGCCCGGCACTCGACGACAGCCGCTGGATCGTCGCCGATGTCGAGAGCAGCGGGCTCGACACGCGGCGCGACCGGCTGATCGCGATCGCCGCGGTGGCGCTGCACTTCCCGCCGCCCCCCGAGGAGGGCCAGTCACCCCGGCCGCGCCACCCCGGCATCGCGCTCGGCGACAGCTTCGAGGTGATACTGCGCCAGCCCGAGCAGACGGGGCTCGCGATGGACAAGCGCAACATCCTGCTGCACGGCATCGGAGTCGGCGCCCAGAGCCGGGGCATGCCGCCGCCGGAGGCCCTCGGCGCCTGGGAGTGCTTCGTGGGGCGTTCTCCGCTGGTCGGCTTCCACAGCGCCTTCGACCGCGCGATGATCGACCGCGCGATGCAGGGCACGCTCGGCCGGACCCTGCCCAATCCCTGGGTCGACCTCGAGCACCTCCTCGCGGTGCTGCACCGCGACCACATGCGGCGCAGTCTCGATCACTGGATGCAGCGCTACGGCATCGAGTGCGCGCAGCGCCACCAGGCCGCCGCCGACACGCTCGCCACGGCGCAGCTGCTGCTCAAGCTGTGGCCGCGGGTGCTCGCGCGCTGCAGCGGCGGCTTCGAGGAGGTCAGCGCGCTGGCACGCCAGCAGCGCTACTTGCCCGGGCGGGACTGAAGGTCCCGCTTGCCCTGCACGTGCGCGCGCCGTGCCAGCAGGTGCAGCGCGAACAGGTAGATCCACAACGTCAGCCCCACCGTGCTCGACCAGGTCGAGAACGGTGCCAGGCCCAGCAATGCCGCCAACACCGAGGCCAGCACGACCGCGCCCGCCACCAGGTGGATGACGGCCGCATAGGGGGCCCATCGCGCGGGATCGGCCGGCGCCTGGCCTTGCCGCACCGCCACTTCGGCAAAGTTGCGTCTCACGAGGATGGTCCAGGCGCGGCGGAAGCACAGCGCGGCGAGTGCAAGGGCCAGCAGCAGCAGAAGCCAGGCGAAGACGACGGAAGCAGGAAGTTGCATGGTGTGAATGTCCGAGGGAAAGAGAGTGTGCCCCATGCCGGGCCCACAAAGAGAAAAGCTCCCGCCGCGGCGGGAGCTTCCTTCAGGTCAGGCGACCCGATCAGTGGGCCTGGGCCGTGCCCGCGCCGCGCGGGGTGCGCATGTCGTCCACCAGGTGCTGGATGTGCGCCGGCGGAGCGGCGGTCACCGCGCTCAGGCCGAAGGCCACCGCGAAGTTGACCAGCGCGCCGACGGTGCCGAAGGCCTCCGGCGTGATGCCGAAGAAGCCGTTGGCGCCGCCCACCAGGCTCAGGTACTCCGTACCCTTGACGAAGAAGATGCCCTTGTGAGCGAACACGTAGAACAGCGTGACGAACAGGCCGGCGAGCATGCCGACGATGGCGCCCTGGCTGTTCACGCGCTTGCTGAAGATGCCCATCATGATCGCGGGGAACAGCGTCGAGGCTGCGATGCCGAAGGCCAGCGCCACGGTACCTGCGGCGAAGCCCGGGGGGTTCAGGCCCAGCCAGCCGGCCAGCACGATCGCGCCCGCCATCGAGATCTTGCCCGCGAGCAGCTCGTTCTTCTCGCTGATCTTCGGGTTGAACACGCCCTTGATCAGGTCATGCGAGATCGCCGACGAAATCGCCATCAGCAGACCGGCAGCGGTGGACAGCGCGGCAGCCAGACCACCCGCGGCGACCAGCGCGATCACCCAGTTGGGCAGCTGCGCGATCTCGGGGTTGGCCAGCACCATGATGTCGGGGTTGACGGTCAGCTCGTTACCCTTCCAGCCGGCGGCATCGACCTTGGCCTTCACCTCGGCACTGGTGGTCTTGTCGTTGTAGTACTGGATGCGGCCGTCGCCGTTCTTGTCCTCGAACTTCAGCAGGCCGGTCTTCTCCCAGCGCTTCATCCAGTCCGGACGGGCTTCGTACTGCAGGCTCGCGTTGGTGGCGTACAGGTCGCCGCCGCTCTTGACGGCCTCGTTGACGGTGCCCATCAGGTTGAAGCGGGCCATCGCGCCCACGGCCGGAGCGGTCGTGTACAGCAGCGCAATGAAGACCAGCGCCCAGCCGGCGGACGAGCGGGCGTCCTTGACCTTCGGCACGGTGAAGAAGCGCACGATCACGTGGGGCAGGCCGGCGGTGCCGATCATCAGCGAGATCGTGTAGAAGACCGTGTTGAGCGGGCTGCCAGCGTAGGCGGTCGTGTACTGGTTGAAGCCGAGGTCCGTCACGACCTGGTCCAGGCGGGCCAGGATCGGGGTGTCGGAGCCGGTCAGGTTGGAGCCCAGGCCTAGCTGCGGCAGGGGGTTGCCCGTCAGGTTCAGCGAGATGAAGATCGCCGGCACCGTGTAGGCGAAGATCAGCACCACGTACTGCGCGATCTGCGTGTAGGTGATGCCCTTCATGCCGCCGAACACCGCGTAGGCGAACACGATCGCCATGCCGATGTAGATGCCCATGTCGGCCGTCACGCCGAGGAAGCGCGAGAACGCAACGCCCACGCCGGTCATCTGGCCGATCACGTAGGTGATCGAGGCGACCAGCAGGCAGATCACCGCCACGGTGCTGGCGGTCTGGCTGTAGAAGCGGTCACCGATGAACTGCGGCACGGTGAACTTGCCGAACTTGCGCAGGTACGGTGCCAGCAGCATCGCCAGCAGCACGTAGCCGCCGGTCCAGCCCATCAGGAAGACCGAGCCGCCGTAGCCCATGTTGGCGATCAGGCCGGCCATCGAGATGAAGGACGCGGCCGACATCCAGTCGGCCGCCGTGGCCATGCCGTTGGCCACCGGGTTGATGCCGCCGCCGGCGACGTAGTATTCCTTCGTGCTGCCCGCACGCGCCCAGACGGCGATGCCGAGGTAGAGCGCGAAGCTCAGACCCACGACGATGTAGATGGTGAGTTGCAGATCCATGACGCTGCCTTATTCCTCGTCAACGCCGTGAGCGCGGTCGATGTCGCCCATCTTCTTCGCATAGAAGAAGATCAGCGCGATGTAGATGTAGATGGCTCCCTGCTGGGCGAACCAGAATCCCAGCGGATAGCCGCCGAGATGGATGCTGTCGAGCATCGGCTTCAGGATGATCCCGAAGCCATAGGACACGACAGCCCACACGATCAATATCGGTATCAGCAGTCGCAGGGTCGCCTTCCAGTAGGCGTCATTCTTGGATTGCGTCGTCATCTCCGTCTTCCTTCTTCATGGGATGGCTTGGCGGGACGAAGACCCGCCCGCTTCTTGCACTTTCGACCTGTCGCAGGGGTTGCGACTTTGAGCGCGGGCTCCACATTTGCGGTTTTTGCTTACGTGAAACTTAGCCCTAAAACGAAGGGTCGGACCCAGGAAGCCGCGGATGCCCGTAAGACGTTGAAAACATTGAGTTTTCACCCTACCTAGTGAAACTCCTAGCTGGGGATACCCCTTGGTATTGAAAAACCGTCGACAGCCCCAGGCGAGGGTCTGAAACGCCGCTCCGATCGCGAGAAATTACCGTCCGGTCTCGAGACCCGGAAGCTGCTGAGAGCCGGAAAGGCGCGATGAACCGGCCTCGGCCGCGAGGCATGGCTGCTGCGCGCCGGCCCGGGTTTGATGCGGCGCAGGAGCGGGGACCGCCCAGGTGCCGGCCGGGCCGGCGCGCCTGCCCGCGCTACTTGACCCGCTGCTTCTCGAGCTTGCGCGCGAGCGTGCGGCGGTGCATCCCCAGTCGGCGCGCCGCCTCGGAAATGTTGAAGCCGGTGGCGGCGAGCGTCTCGTGGATGTGCTCCCACTCCACCGTCTTGATCGACGTGGTGCGCTCCGTCAGGTCGACGCTGGCATCGCCCTGCTCGCGCCCGAAGGCCGCCTCGATGTCGTCGGTGTTGGCGGGCTTGGCGAGGTAGTGGCGTGCGCCGAGCTTGATCGCCTCGACGGCGGTGGCGATGCTGGCATAGCCGGTCAGCACCACGATGACCATCTGCGGGTCCTTCGCGTGCAGGAACTGCACGCACGACAGGCCTGAGCTGCCGCCCGCGAGCTTGAGATCCACGACCGCGTAGCCGGGGCGGTGCGACTCCGTCAGGGCCTGCACCTCGTCCAGCGTGGCGGCCCGGAGCACCTTGTAGCCGCGGCGCTCGAAGGAGCGCGCCAGCGTGCGGGCGAAGGCCTCGTCGTCCTCCACGACGAGCAGTTCGCGTTCAGCGCTCATCGCCCCCCTCCTCGTCAGCGTCGCCTGGCAGCACGAGCGAGGCCAGCGGCAGCCGGATCTCCACCTCGGCGCCGCCCTCGGGCCGGTTGCGCGCGGCGATGTGCCCGCCGAGCGTGCGCGCGACGTTGACCGACAGGAACAGGCCGAGCCCGCTGCCCGGCCGGCCCTTGCTGGACTGGTAGGGCTTGCCGAAGTGCGCCAGCATCTCCGGCGCGAAGCCCGGCCCCCGGTCCTGCACGCGCAGCACCAGCGTCTCGTCCTCGCAGTGCGCGAGCAGGGCCGGCGGCGCCTGCGGCGCCGCCTCCAGGGCGTTGTCCAGCACGTTGTCGATCATCTGCTTGAGCGCGGTGTCCGAGATGATGGGCAGATCGGGCAGTTCGTGCCGCTCGTAGCGGAATTCATGCGCCGGGCGGGTGGCACGCCATTGCGCCACGAGCTCGTCCAGGAAGGCGTGCAGCCTGGTCGCCACCGGCGCCTCGCCGCGCGTCTCGCCCGCCGACAGCAGGATGCCGGTGACGATGGCCTTGCAGCGGCGCAGCTGGACCTGCATCTCCTCGATCTCCTCGCGCAGTTCGGGGTCCTCGGTGAAGGGCGGCATGCGCGCCCAATCGCCCAGGATCACCGACAGCGTGGCGAGCGGCGTGCCCAGCTCGTGCGCGGCGCCCGAGGCGAGCAGGCCCATGCGCAGGATGTGCTCCTCCTCGGCGGCGCGCTGGCGCAGGTCGGCGAGCCGGGCGTCGCGCTCGCGCAGGTTGCGCCCGATGCGCACGATGAAGAACACCAGCAGCGCGGCGTCGAGCGTGAAGCACAGCAGCAGCCCGTCGATGTAGTACGAGGACAGCACCGCGCCGGGTGCGTCGGGCAGGGCGAGCGGGCGGTGCCACTGCGTCAGCGCGAGCACGCACAGGATGGTCAGCACCACCATCGCCCAGCTGTAGTGCGGCTTGAGCAGCACCGCGCCCACCGCGACCTGCAGCAGGAACAGGAACAGGAAGGGGTTGTTGACGCCGCCGCTGTAGAACAGCAGCCCGCTGAGCACCGCGACGTCGACCAGCAGCCCGGCGAACAGCTCGCCGTTGCTGACGCCGCCGGCGAGCCGGTTGCGCACCCAGCACAGCGAGTTGAACAGCACCAGCGCCGCCAGCAGCGTCAGCATCTCGACCAGCGGCAGCCGGATGCCGAGCCCGAACTCCACCGTCAGGATGGTGGCGAGCTGCCCCGCCACCGCCAGCCAGCGCAGCTGGATGAGCTGCAGCAGGTTGTTGCGGCCGGCCCGGTTCTCCGGGGCGGCCTGCCCGCTGTCGCCCGCCTGCGGCGGGGCGGCCTCAATCCCGGGCGCCGCCACGCTCGGCATCTCCGGCATCGCGGCGCAACTGCCGCTCCTCGCGCAGCAGGTAGGCCGTCGCGGCCGCCACCATCAGGGCCAGCGCGAACCAGGTGAGCGCGTACACCAGGTGGCTGTTGCTGAAGCGCAGCACCGTCAGGCCCGGGCGGGGCCAGGCCTCGGCCGCAGCGGCGTCGGCCGCCGCGTCGATGAAGTAGGGCGCGACCGCCCCGGCCCGCTCGGCGCCGCCCAAGCCGCGCGCGGCCGCGATAGCCTGCACGTCGCGCGAGTACCAGCGCCCGGCTGCAGGGTCGTTGTCCTGCAGCAGCCGGCCACCGGGCTCGGTGAGGCGCAGCAGCCCGCTCACCTCCTGCTCGGCGGCGGGCTCCTCGCCACGGCTCGCGCGCTCGCGCCGCTCGGGCGGAACGAAGCCTCGGTTGACGAGCACCCAGAACCCGTCCTCGCTGCGCAGCGGCGTCAGCACCCAGAAGCCGCTGCCGAGCACCGTGTTGGCCTGCACCAGCGTCTCGAGCTCGTGCGCGAAGCGCCCGCGCACCTGCACGCGGCGGTACTCGTCCTCGGCCCGGCTCAGGCCCGGCCAGTCCGCGGGCCCGGGCGCCGGCACGGGCGCGGCCTGCTGGTGGCGCTCGATGCGGGCGATCAGGTCCTGCTTCCATGCCAGGCGCTGCACCTGCCACATGCCGAGCGCGACGAAACCCAGAAACAGCAAAGCCGCGATGCTCAGCATCGCGGCCAGGGTGGCGGGCCGCCGGGGCCCGCGGATGTCTGCGTCGGACACGGTCACATGGATTGCATGTCGTGGACGGGCATCATGTTGGTGTTGAGGTGGTACATCACCCAGATCGACCCCGCCAGCATGATGAAGATGACCACCGCCGTGAAGATCAGGGCGAGCATCGACCAGCCCCCCTCCACCTTGGTGTTCATGTGCAGGAAGTAGACCATGTGGACGACGACCTGCACCGCCGCGAAGCCCAGGATCACCAGCGCGGTGGCGGTGGACGAGGGCAGCACCTTGTTCATCACGAGCCAGAACGGGATCGCGGTCAGCACCACCGACAGCAGGAAGCCGATCGCGTAGCCCTTGTAGCTCGCGTGGTAGCCGACGTCGTCGTGGTCGTCGTGGTGAGAGTCGTCGTGGTGGTGGTGTGAGTTGCCCATTACAGCACTCCCATCAGGTAGACAAAGGTGAACACGCCGATCCAGATCACGTCCAGGAAGTGCCAGAACATCGACAGGCAGACCAGGCGGCGCTTGTTTTCCTTGATCAGGCCGAGCTTCTGGACCTGGAACATCAGCGTGACGAGCCAGATGGTGCCGAAGGCCACGTGCAGGCCGTGGGTGCCGACCAGCGCGAAGAAGGCCGACAGGAAGGCGCTGCGCTGCGGACCCGCGCCCTGCTCGATCAGGTGCGCGAACTCGTAGATCTCGATGCCGAGGAAGGCCAGGCCGAACAGGCCGGTGACGCCCAGCCAGGTGAGCACGCCCTTCTTGTTGCCCTTGAGCATCGCGATCATCGCGAAGCCGTAGGTGATCGACGAGAACAGCAGCATCGCGGTGTTCGCCGCGATCAGCTTCAGGTCGAACAGGTCGGCCCCCGAGGGGCCGGCCGCGTAGCTCTTGCCCAGCACCGCGTAGACCGCGAACAGCACCGCGAAGATGAGGCAGTCGCTCATCAGGTACAGCCAGAAGCCCAGGAGCGTGCCGTGCTGCGGGTGGTGGTCGCCCTTGTCGTAGAAGAGCGGCGCCGGGCCGCCCGCCGTCAGAGTGGTGGATTGACTCATGTTGTTTCTCGCTCGGCTCAGGCCCGCGCCGCCGCCAGCGCCAGGCTGCGGGCGTTCTCGGTGCGCGCCACGTCCTCGGCCGGGATGTAGAAGTCGCGCTTGTAGTTGAAGGTGTGCACGATGCACGCGACCACCGTCACGGCGAACGACACCGCGGCCAGCAGCCACATGTGCCAGATCAGCGCGAAGCCGAGGACCGTGCTCAGGCCCGCGATCACGACGCCGGCGGCGGTGTTCTTGGGCATGTGGATCGGCTTGAAGCCGCTCTCCGGGCGCTGCGCGCCGCGCTTCTTCATGTCGGCCCAGGCGTCGATGTCGTGCACCACCGGCGTGAAGGCGAAGTTGTACTCCGGCGGCGGCGAGGAGGTGGACCACTCCAGCGTGCGGCCGCCCCAGGGGTCACCGGTGACGTCGCGCAGCTGCTCGCGGCGGAAGTAGCTCACCACCAGCTGGAGGATGAAGGCGGCGATGCCGATCGCGATCAGCACGGCGCCGAGCGCGGCGATCTGGAACCAGATCTGCAGCGACGGGTCCTCGAAGCGGCTCATGCGGCGCGTCACGCCCATCAGGCCCAGCACGTACAGCGGCATGAAGGCGAGGTAGAAGCCGATCAGCCAGAACCAGAACGAGACCTTGCCCCAGAACGGGTCGAGCTTGTAGCCGAAGGCCTTCGGGTACCAGTAGGTGATGCCGGCGAAGATGCCGAACAGCACGCCGCCGATGATGACGTTGTGGAAGTGCGCGATCAGGAACAGGCTGTTGTGCAGCACGAAGTCCGCCGCTGGCACCGCCAGCATCACGCCGGTCATGCCGCCGATCACGAACGTGACCATGAAGCCGATCGTCCACAGCATCGGCACCTCGAACTCGATGCGGCCGCGGTACATCGTGAACAGCCAGTTGAAGATCTTCGCGCCCGTCGGAATCGAGATGATCATCGTCGTGATGCCGAAGAAGGCGTTCACGCTCGCGCCCGAGCCCATCGTGAAGAAGTGGTGCAGCCACACGACGTAGGACAGGATCGTGATCACGACCGTGGCGTAGACCATCGACGCGTAGCCGAACAGCTTCTTGCGGCTGAAGGTCGACACCACTTCCGAGAAGATGCCGAACACCGGCAGAACCAGGATGTAGACCTCGGGGTGGCCCCAGATCCAGATCAGGTTCACGTACATCATGGCGTTGCCGCCGAGCTCGGAGGTGAAGAAGTTCGTGCCGACGTAGCGGTCGAGCGTCAGCAGCGCCAGCACCGCGGTCAGGATCGGGAACGCGGCCACGATCAGCACGTTGGTGCACAGCGAGGTCCACGTGAACACCGGCATCTTCATCAGCGTCATGCCCGGCGCGCGCATCTTGACGATGGTCGCGATCAGGTTGATGCCTGACAAGGTTGTCCCGACCCCCGACAACTGCAGGGCCCAGATGTAGTAGTCCACCCCCACGCCCGGACTCTGCAGGATGCCCGACAGCGGCGGGTAGGCCAGCCAGCCGGTGCGCGCGAACTCGCCCAGGAACAGCGACACCATCATCAGGATGGCGCCGCTGGCGGTCATCCAGAAGCTGAAGTTGTTCAGGAAGGGGAAGGCCACGTCGCGCGCGCCGATCTGCAGCGGCACCACGTAGTTCATGAAGCCCGTGATCAGCGGCATCGCCACGAAGAAGATCATGATCACGCCGTGGGCGGTGAAGATCTGGTCGTAGTGGTGCGGCGGCAGGAAGCCGGCGTTGTCGCCGAAGGCGATGGCCTGCTGGGCGCGCATCAGCAGCGCGTCGGCGAAGCCGCGCATCAGCATGACCAGGCCCAGGATCATGTACATGATCCCGATCTTCTTGTGGTCGATGCTGGTGATCCAGTCGCGCCACAGCGGGCCCCAGACCCGGTAGTAGCTCATCGCGGCCAGCAGGGCGATCCCGCCCAGCACGACGGCCACGAAGGTCATGTGAACGATGGGATCGTGGGGTATCGCCTCCCAACTGAGGCGCCCCAGGATTAGCTTGCTGAGTTCGGGATGGTCGAACATCTTGGTTCTCTAGGAGAGTACGGGAGGCGTACCGGCGGCCTGAGGCCGCCGATGCCGAATCAGGGCTGGGTGCTGTCGCTGAGGGTCTGCGCGACGCCGAGCGGGTTGTTCGGCGTGCACAGCGAGGCGACGACGGTGCGCTGCGTGTCGCGCCACGGCTGGCTCGTGGTGCCGGCAATGCCGGCCTTGCCCAGGCCGCCGCGGGCGTCGATCGCCATCATCTGGTCCATGCACATTTTCGTGCCGTCGACGCAACGGTTCAGGATGGCCGTGTACAGACCCTTCTCCACCTCGGAGTAACGGCGCACCGGCTCACGCTCGCTCGGCTTTTCGAGTTGCAGGTAGGCGTCGCGGCTGAGCATCTGGCCCTGCTGCTTGTTGAGCGCCACCCAGCTCTCGAAGTCGGACTCGCTCAGGCCGCGGAACTTGAAGCGCATGTGCGAGAAGCCGTCGCCGCTGAAGTTGCCCGAGAAGCCGTCGTAGCTGCCGACCTTGTTGATCACGGCATGCAGCTTGGTCTCCATGCCCGGCATCGCGTAGATCTGCCCCGCCAGCGCCGGGATGAAGAAGGAGTTCATCACCGTCGACGAGGTGATCTTGAACTGGATCGGACGGTCGATCGGCGCGGCCAGCTCGTTGACCGTGGCGATGCCCTGCTCCGGATAGAGGAACAGCCACTTCCAGTCCAGGGCCACCACCTCGACCACCAGCGGCTGCATGCCCGCCGGGATCGGGCGCTGCGCGTCGATGCGGTCCAGCGGCCGGAAGGGATCGAGCTTGTGGGTGCTGATCCAGGTGATCGTGCCCAGCGCGATGATGATCAGCAGCGGCGCGCCCCAGATCACCAGCTCCAGCTTCGTGGAGTGGTCCCAGTCGGGGTCGTAGGTGGCGGACTTGTTCGACGCGCGGTAGCGCCACGCGAAGAACAGCGTCAGGAAGATCACCGGCACGATGATGATGAGCATCAGCAGCGTGGAGGTGACGATGAGGTCCGCCTGCTGAGCGGCAATGTCGCCCGAGGGCTTCATCACCACCATGTTGCAGCCGGCCAAGGACAGCGCCACGGCCATCAGGCCGAGGCGAGCCCAAACTCTATGGATCAGGTTAGTGGGTGACATCAGTGATTCCGCTCGGTCGGGAAAACGCTAGTTGCGAACCGCGCGCGAATGTAACCTGATTGAGCCAGATCAAGGATTGGACATTTTGTCTCACCCCCCCTGCCCCACTCCGCCATGACAAGTCCCACCTTCGCTTCCCCCGCCCCGCTCCCGCCCCTGTCACGCCCCCAGCACGACCGCTCCCGGCCGCCCGACGCAAGCCGGGACGACGCGAGCGTCGCCCCGGGCGACATCGCCGTCGGCGTGGTGATCGGCCGGGCGTCCGAGTACTTCGACTTCTTCGTCTACGGTATCGCCTCGGTGCTGGTCTTCCCCGCGGTGTTCTTCCCCTTCGCGAGCCGGCTGGAGGGCACGCTCTACGCCTTCGTGCTGTTCGCCTTCGCCTTCGTCGTGCGGCCGATCGGCACGCTGGCCGGCATGGAGATCCAGCGCCGGCTGGGGCGCAGCACCAAGCTCGCCGTCTCGCTCTTCCTGCTCGGGGGCTCCACCGTCGGCATCGCGCTGCTTCCGAGCTACCAGACCCTGGGCATCTGGGCCGTCGCGATGCTGGCGCTGTTCCGCATCGGGCAGGGCCTCGCGCTCGGCGGCTCCTGGGACGGGCTGCCGTCGCTGCTGGCGCTGAACGCGCCGGAGAACCGGCGCGGCTGGTACGCGATGCTGGGGCAGCTCGGCGCGCCGCTCGGCTTCCTGGTCGCCTGCAGCGTGTTCGCCTACCTCTGGAGCAACCTGTCGAGCGCCGACTTCCTCGACTGGGGCTGGCGCTTCCCCTTCTTCGTCGCCTTCGCGATCAACGTGGTGGCGCTGTTCGCGCGGCTGCGCCTGGTCGTGACGCACGAGTACGAGCGCGAGCTCGAGGCGCACGAGCTCGAGCCCTGCGACGAGCGCGAGTTGCTGAGCACCCAGGGCCACAACATTTTCGTCGGCGCCTTCGCCGCGCTGGCGAGCTACGCGCTGTTCCACATCGTCACGGTGTTCCCGCTGTCGTGGGTGATGCTGTACTCGGAGCAGTCGATCGGCGACTTCCTCGGCACGCAGATCATCGGCGCGCTGCTGGCCGCCGCCGCGATGCCGGTCTCGGGCCTGGTGGCCAACCGCATCGGGCGGCGCAGCACGCTCGGCAGCTTCGCGCTGCTCGTCGCGGTGTTCGGCCTGTTCGCGCCGCTGCTGCTCGACGGCGGCACGCTCGGCCAGAACCTGTTCATCCTGATCGGCTTCGTGCTGCTGGGCCTGTCCTACGGCCAGGCCGCCGGCGCGGTGACCTCCAACTTCCTGCCGCGCTTCCGCTACACCGGCGCTGCGCTGACCGCCGACCTCGCCTGGCTGATCGGCGCGGCCTTCGCGCCGCTGGTGGCGCTCGGCCTGTCGGTGCGCTTCGGGCTCGGCGCGGTCACCGTCTACCTGCTGTCCGGCGCGGTCTGCACGCTGCTGGCGCTGCGCACCAACCGGGTGCTCTCGCGCCGCAAGGCCGGCTCGGACGAGTAGTAAGGGGCAGGAGCAAGGTGCGCTGCCGCCGCGGAGGGCGGCAGCGCCTGCCGCCGAGGCATCGGGCCCGGGGATCTCGCGATCCCCGGGCCCGATGCGCTTGGCAAGCGCCGCAAGGAGGCCCCAGCCCCCGGCAGGGCAGGCGCGGCGCGCCTAACATCGGGCCTGCCGGGGCCCCTCTTCCGGGGCGGCGGAAACGACGACGGTTCGACGATCAAGGAGAAGGACGTGGCGATCGGCTGGTTGAGCGCGCTGAAGGTGATTCCCTGGGGACAGGTGATCCAGCATGCGCCGGATGTACTGCAGGGCGCGCGGCGGCTGATGGAGCGCCAGCGCGGCGAGGCGCCGCCCCCGCCGCCTGCGCCCCCCATGGCGCGCACGGAGGGGGTGCCGCCCTCGCCGGGCACGCCGGGCCTGCAGGAGGCGCGCCTCGCGCAAGTCGAGGCGGGGCTGTCGGATCTGCACTCGCGGCTGGCGGCCCACGCGGAGCAGCAGCGACGCGGCGACGAGCTGCTGGCGGCGCTGGCCGAGCAGAACGCGAGCCTCGTCGAGGCGGTGGACGTGCTGCGCGCGCGCAACCGCCTGCTGCTCGGCGCCACGGCGGTGCTCGCGGTCGCGGTCGTCGCGCTCGCCTGGCGGGTGCTGGGCGGCTGAGTCCCCGGGCCCGCGCCGCTCGCCGCGGCCCTCGCCTCCCCCCGCTTTCGCGGGGGACTCCTCTCCCTCCCCGTGCCTGCAGGCTCTCCAGCCGATCCGCGCTGCGGCATCGTGGGGCGGCCGCGCGCTGCCGCGGCGCAAGCCGGGCCGGCCTTCCCCGCGATGCCGCCACCGCGGACCGGGGGGGCGGCCCTCCGATCGCGAAGAGCGAGTTCACGACAAGAGGAAGTGGACCATGGAGACGAACTTCGAACCACGGGCCCGCCTGCGCAACATTCCCCGCGCCGTCGCCGCGCTCGGCGCGCTGCTGGCGCTGGCGGCGCAGGGCGCCGCAGAGGCCCGCCCCGCGGGGCTGCCGGAAGGCGTGCACCAGGTGCGCAAGAGCGCCTACGACGGCACGAGCGACGACCTGCTGACGGCCGGGCTCGGCCATTCCGGCCTGGCCTCCCCGTTGGCACCGCCGGTCTCCGACCCGCCCACCGCGGCGGAGCTGCGCCGCCTCGCGATCTACACGAACTACCGCGCGCTCGTCGACATGACCCCCGCGGGCGGCTACGGCAGCTTCTACGGCCCCGCGGTGGACCTGCAGGAGCGGCCCACTGGCGGCGAAGGCAGGATCGCCGGGGTCGAGTACCTCGCCTACGCGAAGGGCACCTCCTGGCAGAACGCGACGCTGATGGTGCAGATCCCGGCCCACTTCGACCCGCAGCGGCCCTGCATCGTCACCGCCACCTCGTCGGGCTCGCGCGGCGTCTACGGCGCGATCTCGACCGGCGAGTGGGGGCTCAAGCGCGGCTGCGCGGTGGCCTACACCGACAAGGGCACCGGCGGCGCGCCGCACGACCTGAGCAAGGACACGGTGCCGCTGATCGACGGGCTGCGCGTCGGGGCGGGCGACGCGGACAAGGAGAGCGTCGCCTTCGAGGCCCGGCTCAACGCGCAGCAGCTGGCGAAGTTCAACGCCGCCACGCCGCAGCACTTCGCCTTCAAGCATGCGCACTCGCAGCGCAACCCGGAGAAGGACTGGGGCCGCTTCACGCTGAAGGCGGTGGAGTTCGCGTTCTGGGCGCTCGACGACCACTTCGGGCGGCCGGCCGGCGTGGCGCAGCCGTCCTTTCGCCCCGCCAACACGCTGGTGATCGCGTCGAGCCTGTCCAACGGCGGCGGCGCGGCGCTGGCGGCGGCCGAGCTCGACACCGGCGGCCTGATCGACGGCGTCGCGGTCAGCGAGCCCTCGGTGCAGCCACCCGCCTCGCCGGCCGTCACGGTGCTGCGCGGCGGCCGGCCAGTGGCGCGCTCGGGGCTGCCACTGTACGACTACATGAGCTGGGCCAACCTGATGCAGCCCTGCGCGGTGCTCGCGCCGGAACTCTCGCAGGCGCCGGGCCTGTCCTTCGTGATCGCGGCCTTCGCGGTGAATCGCTGCGCCGCGCTGAAGGCGGCCGGCCTCGTGTCCGGCGACACCCCCGCGGCACAGGCCGCTTCGGCGCTGGAGCGCCTGCTCGAACACGGCTGGGAGCCGGAGGCCGGCCCGCTGCACGCCTCGCACGCGGCCTTCGAGGTGGCCTCGGCGGTGACGGTCACCTATGCCAACGCCTACTCGCGCGCCAGCGTGACCGAGCGGCTGTGCGGCTTCGGCTTCGCGGCAACGGGGACGGGCGGCGCGATCGTGCCGCTGGCGCCCGCCTCGCTCGCGTCGATGTTCGCCACCGGCAACGGCGTGCCGCCCTCGGCTGGGGTCCAGCTCGTCAACGAGAACGCCCCGGGCGGGCCGCGGCGCAGCCTGCTGTCGGCCTCCGCGAGCACGGGGCAGGCGGACTTCAACACCGACGGCGCGCTGTGCCTGCGCGCGCTGCTGACGGCCGACACGCCGCGCGCGCAGGCGCTGCGCACCGGCATCGACGAGACGCGCCGCAGCGGGCGGCTGCACGGCAAGCCGGCGCTGATCGTGCACGGCCGTGCCGACGCGCTGCTGCCGGTCAACCACACCTCGCGGCCCTATGCGGCGCTCAACCGCGCGGTCGAGGGCGACGCGAGCCGGCTGTCCTACATCGAGGTGACGAACGCGCAGCACTTCGATGGCTTCATCGGCCTGCCCGCGCTGCTGCCCGGCCTCGACACCCGCTTCGTGCCGTTGCACGTCTACCTGAACCGGGCGCTCGACGCGATGTACGCGCACCTGAGCGAGGGCCGGCCGCTGCCGCCCAGCCAAGTGCTGCGCACGCTGCCGCGCAGCGGCACGCCGGGCGCTGCCCTCCCCCTCACGAGCGCGAACCTGCCGCCCTTCGCTGCGCAGCCGACCGCGGCCGACCGCATTCGCATCGAGCCGGGCCGCATCGACGTGCCGAACTGAGCCGCGCCGTCCGCCCCGGCTGCCGGGGCGGCGCGCTCAGCGCTGGAAACGCCCATCGGGCCCGATGACGGACAGGTCGGCGAACTCCACGCCACTGCGATCGCCGGGGCCGAAGCTCAGCTCCAGCCCGCCGAGGTCGTAGCGGCGCAGGCCCTCGAGCGCCTGCACCAGCCTGGCCGGCGTCACGCCGGGGCCGGCGCGCCGCAGGCCCTCGGTCAGCACCTTGGCGGCCGTGTAGCCCTCGAGCATCGCCGGCGTCAGCTCGGCGATGCCGCGGGTGCGCGCCAGGTCGGCCGCCTCCTTCACCAGTGGCGAGGCCATCGAACGCTCGTACGGGAAGACCTGGGTAACGATCGTGCCGCGCGCGTGCTCGCCCATCAGCCTGATGAAGCCGCCCGAGGCGTTGTTCGACAGAGTGACTACCTGCGCGCGCGAGCCCGCCTGCCGCAGCACCTGCGTGCCGGATGCGACGGAGGCGGCCGCGCCGATGAACATCACCGCCTGTGCCTGCTCCTGCATCACGCGCTGCGCGATGCGGCTGAAGTCGGGCCGGGCGCGGTCGAATTTTTCTAGGAAGAGCGGCTGCAGCCCGACCGCTTCCAGCCCGCGCAGCGCGCCCTGCACCGCGTCGGCGCCGAAGGAATCGTCGGTCTGCAGCAGCGCGATGCGCTGGATGCCGATCTGCGCGAGGTGGCGCACCGCGCGCTCGGCCTCGCGCTGGTAGGGCGCGCGCACGTTGAACACCAGCGGATGCGCCGGCCGGTGCAGCAGCATCGCGCCGGTCGAGGGAGCCACCAGCGGCACCTTGAACTCGTTGATCACCGGCAGCAGCGCCTCGGCGTGCGGCGTGCCGCGGTTGAGGAAGAGCGCGACCACCCCCTGCTCGGCGATCAGTTTGCGGCCGAGCTCGGCGGTGAGCTTCGGGTCGAACTTGTCGTCCGCCGTCAACAGCTCGATCTTCTGGCCGTGGATGCCGCCGCGTTCGTTGACAGTGTCGAACCACAGCCGTGCGCCCTGGGTGTTCTCCTGCACCCCGGTCGCCACCGCGCCGGTGAAGCCCGAGGGCTGGCCGATGCGGATCTGCGCCTGCGCCGGCCCGTCCCCTGCCGCCAGGGACAAGGAAGCGCCGAGTGCGAACAGTCGGAACAGACGTCTCATGGAAAACCCTTGGTTACATGAAAGACCGGCAGTGTTCCACCGCGCCGGGCCGGCCCCGATGTGGAAAACCGCAGCCTGCCTGCACGCGGCAAGGGGGCTCCCGGACGGCGCCGGCAGCGCCGGGACGCGCTTCCTAGAATGGCTGCCCCTCCTCCATCGAGCCCAGCCTCATGTCCTCCGGAGTCATCCGCATCCGCGGCGCGCGCCAGCACAACCTCAAGAACCTCGACCTCGACCTGCACACCGGCGAGCTGACGGTGGTCACCGGTCCGAGCGGCTCGGGCAAGTCGAGCCTGGTGTTCGACACGCTCTACGCCGAGGGCCAGCGCCGCTACGTCGAGACCTTCAGCGCCTATGCGCGCCAGTTCCTCGACCGCATGGACCGCCCTGCGGTGGACAAGGTCGAGGGCGTGCCGCCGGCGATCGCGATCGACCAGACCAACCCGGTGCGCACCTCGCGCTCGACGGTCGGCACGATGACCGAGCTCAACGACCACCTGAAGCTGCTCTACGCGCGCGCGGCGCAACTCTTCGACCGCGTCTCGGGCAAGCCGGTGCGGCAGGACGACCCGGAGTCGATCTATGCCACGCTGATGGCGCGCACCGCGCCGCTCAACCCGCGGCTGGTGGTGACCTTCCCGGTCGAGCTGCCGGCGCAGACCTCGCAGGAAGAGATCGAGCAGTGGCTGTCGGCGAGCGGCTTCACGCGCGTGCAGGCCGAGCGCGAGGTGGCGACGCCGACCGGGCCGCGCAAGCTGCTCGACGTGGTCGCCGACCGCTTCCGCATCCAGACCACCGAGAAGGCGCGCGCGATCGAGGCGCTGGAAGTGGCGCTCAAGCGCGGCAGCGGGCGCGTCAACGTCTACGTGTTGCAGGAGGAGGGCGAGCCCGAGCTGTGGCGCTTCTCGTCCGGCCTGCACTGTCCCGACAGCGACCTGCGCTACTCGCAGCCCTCGCCTGCGATGTTCTCGTTCAACTCGGCCTTCGGCGCCTGCGAGGCCTGCCGCGGCTTCGGCCGCGTGATCGGCGTGGACTGGGGCCTGGTGATCCCGGACCACCGCAAGACGCTGCGCTCGGGCGCGATCAAGGCGATCCAGACGCCGGCCTGGAAGGAGATCCAGGCCGACCTGCTGAAGTACGCCGGCGCGGCCGGCATCCCGCGCGACACCGCGTGGAGCCAGCTGTCGGAGGAGCACCGGCACTGGGTCATCGAGGGCGGCGCGGACTGGAAGGGCGACTGGAACCGCCAGTGGTACGGCATCCGCCGCTTCTTCGAGTACCTCGAGAGCAAGGCCTACAAGATGCACATCCGCGTGCTCTTGTCCAAGTACCGCAGCTACACGCCCTGCCCGGCCTGCGGCGGCGCGAGATTGAAAACCGAGGCGCTGCAGTGGCGGCTCGGCGACAAGGCCGGCGCTGACGCGGTGCTGCCGCCCGCGCAGCGCTTTCTCCCCGTGGGCGTGTCGTGGAGCCGCGCGCAGCTCGAAGCGTTTCCGGGCCTGAGCCTGCACGACCTGATGCTGCTGTCGATCGAGCGGCTGCGGCGCTTCTTCGACACGCTGACGCTTCCGAGCACGATGCTCGACGAGGCGCTGGAGCTGCTGCTGCTGGAGATCCGCACGCGGCTGAAGTACCTGTGCGACGTGGGCCTGGGCTACCTGACGCTGGACCGCCAGAGCCGCACGCTCTCCGGCGGCGAGGTGCAGCGCATCAACCTGACGACCGCTCTGGGCACCTCGCTCGTGAACACGCTCTTCGTGCTCGACGAGCCGAGCATCGGGCTGCACCCGCGCGACATGAACCGCATCGTCGAGGCGATGCAGCGCCTGCGCGACGCTGGCAACACGCTGGTGGTGGTCGAGCACGACCCGGCGGTGATGCTCGCCGCCGACCGCGTGCTCGACATGGGCCCGGGGCCGGGCGCCGCCGGCGGCCAGCTCGTGTTCGACGGCTCGCCGGAAGAACTGAAGGCCGCGCCGACGCTGACCGGCACCTACCTGGGCGCGCGCCGGCAGGTCGGCATCGGCCTGCGCCGGCTGGTGGACGCGAGCACGCCCAAGCTCGTGATCGAGGGCGTGCGCGAGCACAACCTGCGCAATGTCTCGGTGGAGTTCCCGCTGCAGCGCCTGGTGTGCGTGACCGGCGTGTCCGGCTCGGGCAAGAGCACGCTGATGCAGGACGTGCTGTTCCCGGCGCTGGCGCGCCACTTCGGCCAGGCCACCGAGACGCCGGGCGAGCACGACCGGCTGCTCGGCGCCGACTGGCTCACCGACGCGGTCTTCGTCGACCAGTCGCCGATCGGCAAGACCGCGCGCTCGAACCCCGCGAGCTACGTCGGCGCCTTCGACACGATCCGCGCGCTGTTCGCCGACTCGTCGCTCGCGCGCGAGCGCGGCTACGGCGCCGGCATGTTCAGCTTCAACGCCGGCGACGGGCGCTGCCCGACCTGCGGCGGCTCGGGCTTCGAGCATGTCGAGATGCAGTTCCTCTCCGACGTCTACCTGCGCTGCCCGGATTGCGACGGCCGGCGCTACCGCGCCGAGATCCTCGAGGCGACGATCGAGCGCGGCGACAGGGCGCTCAACGTCGCCGACGTGCTGGAGCTGACGGTCGCCGAGGCGGTGAAGCTCTTCGGCGCGGACCGCGAGGTGGTGCGCGCGCTGCAGCCGCTCGCCGACGTGGGCCTGGACTACGTCAAGCTCGGCCAGCCGGTGCCGACGCTGTCGGGCGGCGAGGCGCAGAGATTGAAACTCGCCGGCTTCCTGGCCGAGGCGGCGAAGAACGCCACGGCGAGCAAGCAGAAGCTCGCGAGGAAGGGGACGCTGTTCCTCTTCGACGAGCCGACCACCGGCCTGCACTTCGACGACATCGCCAAGCTGATGCGCGCGTTCAGGAAGCTGCTCGACGCCGGCCACTCGCTGATCGTGATCGAGCACAACCTCGACGTGATCCGCGCGGCGGACTGGCTGGTCGACCTCGGCCCCGAGGGCGGCGAGGCCGGTGGCGAGATCGTCTGCACCGGCACGCCCGACGACGTGAAACAACACCCCACCTCGCACACCGGCGCCGCGCTGCGCGACTACGACAAGGCGCTCGGCCAGGGCGGCCTGGCGGTCGAGGAAGGCCGGCCGCTGCAGAGCGTCGCGCTCGCGCGCCGCCGCGAGGCGCGGCAGGCGGGTGAAGAGGTGATCCGCATCGTCAACGCCCGCGAGCACAATTTGAAATCGCTCGACGTGGACATCCCGCGGGGGAAATTCAGCGTCGTCACCGGCGTGTCGGGCTCGGGCAAGTCCACGCTCGCCTTCGACATCCTGTTCAACGAGGGCCAGCGCCGCTACCTCGAGTCGCTCAACGCCTACGCGCGCTCGATCGTGCAGCCGGCGGGCCGGCCCGAGGTGGACGCGGTCTACGGCATCCCGCCCACCGTCGCCATTGAACAACGCCTGTCGCGCGGCGGGCGCAAGAGCACGGTGGCGACCACCACCGAGCTGTACCACTTCCTGCGCCTGCTCTACGTGAAGCTCGGCGTGCAGCACTGCCCGGTGTGCACGCCGGACGCGCGCGTGCCGGTGCAGCCGCAGACGGCGGAGTCGATCGCCGCGCAGCTGATGCGCGACTACCGCGGCCGCCACATCGGGCTGCTGGCGCCGCTGGTCGTCAACCGCAAGGGCGTCTACACCGACCTCGCGAAATGGGCCAAGGCGCGCGGCCACACCCACCTGCGCGTCGACGGCGCGTTCCTGCCGGTCGATCCCTGGCCGCGGCTGGACCGCTTCAAGGAGCACACGCTCGAGCTGCCGGTCGGCGACATCGTCGTCGCGCCGGCCAACGAGGCCGAGCTGCGCGCGCTGCTGGGCCAGGCGCTCGAGGCCGGCAAGGGCGTGCTGCATGTGCTCAGCTCCCTCGACGGCCTGCGCGAATCGATGGCCGAGGGCGGCAGCGGCGCCGGCATCGGCGAGCTGCGCGTGTTCTCCACGAAGCGCGCCTGCCCGAGCTGCGGCACCAGCTTCCCCGAGCTGGACCCGCGCCTGTTCTCCTACAACAGCAAGCACGGCTGGTGCGGCGACTGCGTCGGCACCGGCGTCGCGCTCACGCGCGAGCAGCGCCGCGCGCTCGACGACTCGATCCGCGACGACGGCGAGCGCGGCCGCGAGCAGAGCTTCGCCGAGCCCGAGGTCGAGGACGTCGGCGAGCAGCCCTGCGGCACCTGCCACGGCGCGCGGCTGAACGCGACCGCGCTCGCGGTGCGCTTCCATGGCGAATCGATCGCGCAGATCGCGGCGCGCTCGGTCGAGGAGGCCCGCGACTGGGTCGAGGCGCTGCCCCTGGGCGAGCGCGAGCAGGCGATCGCGCGCGACGTGGTCAGCGAGATCCGCAACCGGCTCGAGTTCCTCGGCGACGTGGGCCTGGGCTACCTGACGCTCGACCGCGCCGCGCCGACGCTGTCGGGCGGCGAGGCGCAGCGGATTCGCCTCGCGGCGCAGCTCGGCTCCAACCTGCAGGGCGTGTGCTACGTGCTCGACGAGCCGACCATCGGCCTGCACCCGCGCGACAACCGCATCCTGCTCGATGCCCTGGAAAAGCTCGGCAGCCTCGGCAACACGCTGGTGGTGGTCGAGCACGACGAGGACACGATCCGGCGTGCCGACCACATCATCGACATCGGCCCCGGCGCGGGCAAGCGCGGCGGCCGCGTGGTCGCCCAAGGAACGGCCGCGGAGCTGGCGCGCCACGAGGACTCGCTCACCGGCCGCTTCCTCGCCCGGCCGCTGCTGCACCCGCTGCAGCCGCGGCGGCCGGTCGCGCGCGACAGCGCGCGGCTCGTCGTGAAGGGCGCCGAGCTGCACAACCTGCGCAAGGTCGATGCCGGGGTGCCGCTGCACCGGCTGGTCGCGGTGACCGGCGTGTCCGGCTCGGGCAAGTCCACGCTCGCGCGCGACGTGCTGCTCGCCAACGTGCAGGCCATCATCGCCAGCCGGGGCAAGGGGCTGCCGGCGCCGCAGGGCTGCAAGTCGGTCGAGGGCTGGGAGCTGATCGACCGCGTGCTGGAGGTGGACCAGACGCCGATCGGCAAGACGCCGCGCTCCTGTCCGGCGACCTACATCGGCTTCTGGGACATGATCCGCAAGCTCTTCACCGAGACGCTGGAAGCCAAGGCGCGCGGCTACGCCGCGAGCCGCTTCAGCTTCAACACCGGCGCCGGCCGCTGCCCGGCCTGCGAGGGCCAGGGCCTGCGCACGATCGAGATGAGTTTTCTCCCTGACGTGAAGGTGCCCTGCGACGTCTGCCACGGCGCACGCTTCAACGCCGAGACGCTGGCCGTCACCTGGCGCGGCAGGAACATCGGCGAGGTGCTGAACATGGAGGTCGACGAGGCGGTGGAGTTCTTCGCCTCGATGCCCTCGATCGCGCACCCGCTGCAGCTGCTCAAGGACGTGGGCCTGGGCTACCTGACGCTGGGGCAACCGTCGCCGACGCTGTCGGGCGGCGAGGCGCAGCGCATCAAGCTCGTCACCGAGCTGTCGAAGGTGCGCGACGACGTGACGCGCCGCGGCAACAAGGCGCCGCACACGCTCTACGTGCTCGACGAGCCGACGGTCGGCCTGCACATGGCCGACGTCGAGAAGCTGATCCGCGTGCTGCACCGGCTGGTCAACGGCGGGCACAGCGTGGTGGTGATCGAGCACGACCTCGACGTGATCGCCGAGGCCGACTGGGTGCTCGACCTCGGCCCCGAGGGCGGCACCGGCGGCGGCCGGATCGTCGTCGCCGGCACGCCCGAGCAGCTGGTCGCGTCGGGCAGCCACACCGGCGTGTCGCTCGCGCCGGTGCTGGCGCGGCAGGCGCCGGCGGAAGAACAGGACGAGGGGACGACGGACACACACGAGGCGCCCTTGGCGCAACAATCCCGGTGATGGACTCCACTGCCTCCCCCCCCTTGCCTGCCGGACTGCTCGACTGCGAGGGCACCCTGGTGCAGGCGCTGCGCGCCTCGATCCCGCGCCTGATGGCGGTCTATGCCTTCGGCAGCCGGATCTCGGGCGATGCCGGCCCCGACAGCGACCTGGACCTCGCCGTGCTGGTCGAGGGCTATGCCGATCCGCTCGTGCTGTGGGAGTTGTCGGGAACGCTGGCCGATCTGGCCGGCTGCCCGGTGGACCTGCTGGACCTGCGGGCCGCTTCGACGGTGATGCAGCACCGGATTCTCACCACCGGCCTGCGCCTGTGGGCGCGCGACGTGCAGGCGGGCCTGTTCGAGAGCTTCGTGCTGAGCGAGAAGACCGCGCTCGATACGGCCCGGGCCGGGCTGCTGGCCGACATCGCGAAGGATGGGAGGATCCATGGCGGATGACGTGCTGCTCAACAAGGCCGCGACGATCGAGCGCTGCGTGGCCCGCGCCCGCGAGGAGTACGCGCGCGGGCCGGACAGCTTCGCCACCGACTACACACGCCAGGACGCGGCCATCCTCAACATCCAGCGCGCCTGCGAGGCGGCGCTGGACATGGGCCAGCACCTGGTGCGGCGCGAAAGGCTGGGGGTGCCGCAGAGCGCCCGCGACGTGTTCGCTCTGCTGTCGCGGGCCGGATGGATCGAGCCGGCGCTCGCCGATGCGCTCAAGCGCATGGTGGGCTTCCGCAACGTGGCGGTGCACGACTACCAGGCCTTGCAGTTGCCGATCACCGTCAAGGTCATCACTGAGCACCTGGACGAGTTTCTCGACTATTCGCGGGCCCTGCTGCTGAAGGACGGGGACAGGGCGGGCCCGTCGTCCGGCTGAAAGCCGCAGGCGCAGGAATTCATTGCGGCTGCAGCCAGCCCACCCGCCCCTGCCCCGCCTCGCCGACGCGCCTGACGAAGGCGTCCGCCGCGTCCTGCGGCAGGCTGATGCGCAGCTCGACCTGGCTGCCGTGCGCCACGTCGAGCAGCACCGCGCCGGCCGCGTCGATCTCGCGGCGCAACAGGCCCTCGAGCGCGTAGGGCACCGTGCAGCGCAGCGTCGCGAGCTTTCGCAGCGGCACCTTCTGCGCCTGCAACAGCGCCTGCGCCACCGCGTCGGTGTAGGCGCGCACCAAGCCGCCGGCGCCGAGCTTCACGCCGCCGTAGTAGCGCACGACGGTGGCGAGCACGCCCTCGAGGTCCTGGTGGCGCAGCACGTCGAGCATCGGCCGCCCGGCGGTGCCGCCGGGCTCGCCGTCGTCGACCGCAGCCGACTGGCCGCCGGCGAGCAGCGCCCAGCAGACATGCGCCGCCCCCAGATGCTCGGCGCGCAGCTGCGCGACGCGCCCCTGCGCCGCGGCGCGGTCGGGCACCGCCTCGACGCAGCCGAGGAAGCGGCTCTTCTTGATCGTCAGGTCGCTATGGACGGCAGAAGCGAGCGAGAACGGCACCTCACATCCCCAGGTAGCGGCCGGGCCGGTGGTTGATCGCCAGCACCAGGTTCAGCGCCACCGCGCCGAGCACCGACAGCAGCACGCGCTGCGGCTCGACGGTCGAGAAGGCCGCCAGCACGATCACGCCGTCCACCGCCATCTGCACCTTGCCGGCGCGCCAGCCCCAGCGCTCCTGCAGGTAGAAGGCGACGATGCCGACGCCGCCGAGGCTGGCCTTGTGGCGGAACAGGATCAACAGGCTGGTGCCCATCAGCAGCCCGCCGATCACCGCCGCGTAGAGCGGCTCCAGCCGCTCGATGCCGAGCACCAGCGGCTGCAACTCGGCGAACACCGACAGCAGCGCCACCGCGGCGAAGGTCTTCACCGTGAAGGCCCGCCCCATGCGGCGCAGCGCCAGCCAGTAGAAGGGCAGGTTGACGAGAAAGAAGACCGGGCCGAAGCCGAGGCCGCTCCAGTAGTGCAGCAGGAAGGCGATGCCGGCGGTGCCGCCGGTCAGCAGGCCGGCATGCGCGTAGAGCGCGAGGCCGAGCGACAGCATCAGCGTCGCGACGACGAGCGCCTGCGCGTCCTCGAGGTGGGTGTGGCGCACGGCGGGCGGAGGGGAGGCTTGCATGGGACGGAGCGACGCGGAAAGGACGGGGGCGAAGAATCAGGGATTCTCGCAGTTGACAGGCGGCCCGCGCCTCGATCGCGGGCCGCCGCTAGAATGATGCGATGCAACATCCCCCCGCCCTTCCCCAGGGCCCGGCCGCGCGGACCTGTCCGCCCTAGCGGGCGGCCCGCGCCGGGAGTCCGCCGCAGGACTCCGTCCCGGCCGCGCCGGGACCGAACCCGTCTCTCCGCTCGACACCGCCCCGGTGTCCCCCTGTCGTCCGCGTCCGGCTGCCGCGCGCGGCGATGCGATCCATTGCGAGCTCCCTTCATGTCCCTCGACTCCATCCGCCAGGAGTGGTTCTCCAACGTGCGCGGCGACCTGCTGTCCGGCCTCGTCGTCGCGCTGGCGCTGATCCCCGAAGCCATCGCCTTCTCCATCATCGCGGGCGTCGATCCGAAAGTGGGGCTCTACGCCTCCTTCTGCATCGCCGTCGTGATCGCCTTCACCGGCGGGCGCCCGGGCATGATCTCGGCCGCCACCGGCGCGATGGCGCTGGTGATGGTCACGCTCGTCAAGGAGCACGGCCTGCAGTACCTGCTCGCCGCGACGTTGCTGACCGGCGTGCTGCAGATCGCTGCCGGCTATCTGCGCCTCGGCGTGCTGATGCGCTTCGTGTCGCGCTCGGTGGTCACCGGCTTCGTCAACGCGCTGGCGATCCTGATCTTCATGGCGCAGCTGCCCGAGCTCACCGGCGTGAGCTGGGTGGTCTACGCGATGGTCGCCGCGGGCCTGGCGATCATCTACCTGCTGCCGCTGCTGACGCGCGGGGTGCCCTCGCCGCTGGTGTGCATCGTGGTGCTGACGGCGGCCTCGCTCGCGCTCGGCCTGGACGTGCGCACCGTCGGCGACATGGGCGAGCTGCCCGACAGCCTGCCGGTGTTCCTGCTGCCGGACGTGCCGCTCACCTGGGAGACGCTGCGCATCATCGCGCCCTACTCGGTCACGCTCGCGGTGGTGGGCCTGCTCGAGTCGCTGATGACGGCGCAGATCGTCGACGACCTGACGGACACGGCCAGCGACAAGAACCGCGAGTGCAAGGGCCAGGGCATCTCCAACATCGCCGCCGGCCTGCTCGGCGGCATGGCGGGCTGCGCGATGATCGGCCAGTCGGTCATCAACGTGAAGTCGGGCGGGCGCGGGCGGCTGTCCACCTTCGCCGCGGGCGTGCTGCTGCTGATCTTCGTCGTCTTCCTCGGCGACTGGGTGGGGCGCATCCCGATGGCGGCGCTGGTCGCGGTGATGATCATGGTGTCGATCGGCACCTTCAGCTGGGCCTCGCTGCGCGACATCCGGCGCCTGCCCTGGAGCTCGAGCGTGGTGACCTTCGCCACCGTCGCGGTGGTGGTCGCGACGCACGACCTGGCGCAGGGCGTGCTGGTGGGCGTGCTGCTGAGCGGCCTGTTCTTCGCGCACAAGGTCGGCCGCGTGCTGCACGTCGGCTCGCGCCTGGAGGACGGGGGCCGCGAGCGCGTCTACACCGTGGTCGGGCAGGTGTTCTTCGCGTCGGCCGACGCCTTCGCCGCGGCCTTCGACTTCAAGGAGGTGGTGCCGAAGGTGCGCATCGACGTGAGCCGGGCGCACTTCTGGGACATCACCGCGGTGAGCGCGCTCGACCGCATCGTGCTGAAGTTCCGCCGCGAGGGCACGACGGTCGAGGTGACAGGACTGGACACGGCGAGCGCGACGATGGTCGACCGCTTCGGCGTGCACGACAAGCCGGACGCGGACGCGCGGCTGATGGGCCACTGAGAAACCAGGAAGCAAGGAGACCGTGATGGACAAGGTGATCGCCTGCATTGCCGACCGGGCCGACGGCGACGACGTCTGCGCGCACGCCGCCTGGGCTGCGACGCGGCTCGGCACGCCGCTGGAGCTGCTGCACGTGCTGGACCGGCATCCCGAGACCGCGCCGGTGCAGCCGCAGGACCTGAGCGGCAGCATCGGCGTCGATGCGCAGGAGGCGCTGCTCGCGCAGCTCGCGACGCTCGACGAGCAGCGCGCTCGCGTCGCGATGGAGCACGGCCGGCTGCTGCTGCAGTCGGCACGCGAGGCGGCCGAGCGCGCCGGCGTCGCGCAGGTCGAGACGCGGCAGCGCCACGGCGCACTGGTCGACACGCTGCTCGAGCTCGAGCCGGGCACGCGGCTGTTCGTGCTCGGCGCCGGCCGCCACCACCGCGAGGACGGCCCGGGCGGGCGGCTGCACCTGGACCACCGGCTCGAGCGGGTGGTGCGCGCGGTGCAGCGGCCGGTGCTGGTCGCCTCGCGCGGCAGCTTCACGGCGCCGGCGAGCGCGCTGATCGCCTTCGACGGCAGCGCCACCGGCCGCGCGATGGTCGAGCGCGTCGCGGCCAGCCCGCTGCTGCGCGGCCTGCCGCTGCACGTGGTGATGGCCGGCGGCGAGCGCGCCGGCCGCGAGGCGCTGGACTGGGCGCGAGCCCGGCTCGAGGCCGCAGGCTTCGACGCTCAGGCCGCGCAGCTCGCGGGCGAAGCGGAGACGGCGATCGGCGACTACCAGCGCCGCCACGGCCTGTCGCTGCTGGTGATGGGCGCCTACGGCCACTCGCGCATCCGCCAGCTGATCGTGGGCAGCACGACGACGACGATGCTGCGCACCAGCGCCGTGCCGGTGTTGATCCTGCGCTGAGCCGACGGCGCGGCCCGCCTCAGCGGCGGGCCGCCTTGCGCCGCAGCGCCTGCCACAGCCGCCAGCCCAGCAGCAGCGCGACGATCGCCGCGTAGACCGCCACCTCGGCGAAGTCGTTCTTGCCGGCGCGCATCCAGAAGAAGTGCAGCAGCGCGAGCAGCGCCACCGCGTAGACCGCGCGGTGCAGCGCCTGCCAGCGCGCGGCGCCCAGCGCCTTGATCGCCCGGTTGAACGAGGTCGCCGCCAACGGCAGCATCAGCGCCCAGGCGGCGAAGCCGACCAGGATGAAGGGGCGCTTGGCGATGTCGCGGGCGATCTCGTCGGGGTAGAGCCCCATGTCGAACCAGGCGTAGGCGAGCAGGTGCAGGCTGGCGTAGAAGAAGACGAACAGCCCGAGCATCCGGCGGAAACGCGCCAGCGCCGGCCAGCCGAAGCCCTGGCGCAGCGGCGTGACCGCGAGCGCGATGCACAGCAGGCGCAGCGTCCAGTCGCCGAGCGAGCGGATCAGGGCCTCGGCCGGGTTGGCGCCGAGCCGGTCCGCCGCCACGCTGAAGAACAGCCAGACCAGCGGCGCGAGCGCGAGCAGAAACAGCGCCGGCTTCGCGGCGCGGTGCAGCAGCAGCCGGTTCACGCCGGCGGCCCGGGCAGCCGCGGCGGCGACGGGACTCGCCACCCGGGCCTCAGAAGAACCTGCGCAGGTCCATGCCGGCGTAGAGCGAGCCGACCTGCGCCTCGTAGCCGTTGAACATCAGCGTGCGCCGCTTGCGCGCGAACAGCCCGTCCTCGCCGATGCGCCGCTCGGTCGCCTGGCTCCAGCGCGGGTGGTCGACCTCCGGGTTGACGTTGGAGTAGAAGCCGTACTCCTGCGGCGCGGACTTCATCCACGCGGTGGTCGGCTGCTTCTCGACGAAGCGGATCCGCGCGATCGACTTCGCGCTCTTGAAGCCGTACTTCCACGGCACCACGAGGCGCAGCGGCGCGCCGTTCTGCTTGGGCAGCACCTCGCCGTAGAGGCCGAAGGCGAGCAGCGTCAGCGGCTGCATCGCCTCGTCCATGCGCAGCCCCTCGACATAGGGCCAGTCCAGCACGCGGGAGCGGAGTCCGGGCATCTGCTTCGGGTCGGCGAGGGTGTGGAACTCGACGTACTTCGCGTTGCCGGTCGGCTCGACGCGCCGGATCAGCTCGGCGAGCGAGTAGCCGACCCAGGGAATCACCATCGACCAGCCCTCGACGCAGCGCAGCCGGTAGGTGCGCTCCTCCATCGGCGCGAGCTTCAGCAGCGCGTCGAGGTCGAAGGTGCCGGGCTTCCTGACCTCGCCCTCGACCACCACGGTCCACGGCCGCGTCTTCAGGGCCTGGGCGTGGCGCGCCGGGTCCTCCTTGTCGGTGCCGAACTCGTAGAAGTTGTTGTAGCCGCTCACGTCCTCGTAGGCGGTCGGCTTGTCCATCGTCACCGCGCCGGGCACCGTGCTGCGTGCGCCGGGCAGCGGCGGCAGCTTTCCGGGGGGCGCGGCCTGCGCGAAGGCCTCGCGCCCGGCCCAGGCGGCGAGCGCCGCGCCCGCGCCGCCGGCGGCCATCCAGCGCAGCCAGTCGCGGCGCTGCTCGTAGACGGCGCGCGGCGTGATCTCGGACGACAGCGGGTGCTCGAAACCCCGTTCCTTGCGCTTGGACATCAATGACTCCTGCGGCGTGTGGGACTCCCGCCGGTGGGTGGAAGGATCAGGTTCGACATGCCGCGGGAGCGCCGGTTCCGGCCGGGGACGGGAATCAGAGCTCGCCGTAGGAGTGCAGCCCCGACAGGAACATGTTGACGCCGAGGAAGGCGAAGGTCGTGACGACCAGGCCCACCAGCGCCCACCAAGCGGCGACCGTGCCGCGCAGGCCCTTCATCAGCCGCATGTGCAGCCAGGCCGCGTAGTTGAGCCAGACGATCAGCGCCCAGGTCTCCTTCGGGTCCCAGCTCCAGTAGCCGCCCCAGGCCTCGGCGGCCCACAGCGCGCCGAGGATGGTGGCGATCGTGAAGAAGGCGAAGCCGACCGCGATCGCCTTGTACATCACGTCGTCGAGGACTTCCGGCGCCGGCAGCCGCTCGGCGATGCGCCGGCGCGCGGCGAGGATGCCGCCGACGATCAGCGCCGAGATGCCGAAGTACAGCGCCCAGTAGGTGCTCAGGCCCCCTTCCGCGCCGGGCGACTTGCGGAACACCAGCGGCTCGAAGCAGAGGATGACGCCGAGCAGCCACAGCGGCGCGAGCTTCCACCAGCGCGTCTCGCTCGCGTGCTGGCGCACCAGGTAGGCGAAGGCCACCATCGCGGCGATCGCGAAGGTGCCGTAGCCGATGAAGTTGGCCGGCACGTGCAGCTTCATCCACCAGCTCTGCAGCGCCGGCACCAGCGGCTGGATCGCATGCGCCTCGCGCTCGACCGTGTACCACAGCAGGAAGCCGGTCGCGGCGCTGACGACGAGCATCACGAAGGCGCCGAGCGCGCGGGTGCGGTAGTGGTGCTCGTAGTAGAGGTAGAACAGCGCCGTCATCCAGACGAACATCACGAACACCTCGTAGAGGTTGCTCACCGGGATGTGGCCGATGTCGGGCCCGATCTGGTGGCTCTCGTACCAGCGCACCAGCGTGCCGACCAGCGCCATGAATACCGCGGCCCAGGCCAGGCGCGAGCCGATCGTCTGTGCGGTGCCTTCGGTGCCGCGCCCGAAGAAGCCGATCCAGTAGAACGCCGTGCTCATGAACACGAGCATGCTCATCCACAGGATCGCGCTCTGGCTCGACAGGAAGTACTTCAGCAGGAACACGTTGTCGGCCTGCGCGAGGTCGGCGCCGAAGGCGTCGGGGGTGCGCCCGTAGAGCGCGATCGCGAGCAGCGACGCGGCGGCGACGCCGAGCATCAGGGGTTTCAGCCGACCCCAGAACCAGCCGAGCCAGATCAGCGACGGCGCGCTGCCGGCGAGGATCCACTGCTCGTACTCGTTCATCGCGCCGCTGTAGCGGCTGAAGGCGAAGCCGGTACCGGCGATCACCAGCGCGGCGAACAGCCAGTCGAACCAGCTGCGGCGGGCGAAGTAGCCCGGGGCGTTCAAGTCGAGGGTCGTGGTGGTCATGCGGCCTCCGGGGGGCGCTGGGCGGCGCGGGTATCGAGCAGGTGCCGGCGCAGGTCCTCGAACTCGCGGTCGAGGTCCAGCGTCTGGCGCGTGGTGGACAGCGCGGCAGTGAGCTGGGTGGAACCCTCGCCGGCCGGCTGCAGCCAGATCCACAGCCGGCGCTCCTTCACGTAGAGCATCGCGAACACGCCGATGACGAGGAACAGGCAGCCGAGGTAGACCAGCGTCTTGCCCGGCGCGCGCGCGAGCTGGAAGACGCTCGCCTGCACCTGCGTGAAGTCCTTGAGCTGGAACAGCACCGGCGCGGGATAGAAGAAGGAGTCGCTGAGCGACAGCACCGACTGCGTCATGAAGGCCTGCGTGACGCCGTCGGGCGGCAGCGGCTTCAGGCCCGCCTGCTCGCGGCTGAGCTGCAGCAGCTCGAACAGCACGCCGTTCATGATGCGGATCAGCACCTCCGAGGCGCGCGCGCGCTCGGCCTCGGGCACGTTGGCCTCGATGAAGTCGGAGATCGCCTGCAGGCCCCCCGGCGCCGCGTCGCCGGACTTCACCGGCTCGGCGCCGGCGAACAGGTTCATGCTGCGCCGCGCCGAGACCGCGAGCTGCTCGGCGAGCTCGGGCCGGCCCTCGGGCAGCGCCTGCGCGACGTAGCGCGCCACCGCGCGGTCGCGCAGGCGCGGGTCGTGCAGCGCGTCGCGCAGCCGCATCCAGCCCTCGAGGCTGCCGCTCTCGTCCGCCGGGATGCGCAGGTAGCGGAAGGGCTCGGCCGGCGTGTCGCGCATGCCGGCGAGGAAGACGCGCTGGCCGTCGATCTCGATCGGCAGCATGTAGTTGTTGAACTCGCGCGCCTGGCCGCTCGCGTCGCGCAGCTTGTAGCTCACCGAGGGGCCGACGTTGCTCAGCTGTCGCTCGGTGCGCGTCTTGACGCCCGAGCCGAGGTGGCTCTCGAGGCTGCGCGCGAGGTCGACCTTGCGCACGTCGGCGCCGCTGCCGCCGCCGTTCGCCCCGTCGCTCATGTTCTCGACGTTGACGACGCGCAGGCCGACGAACTCGAGCGTGAGCTTCTCGTCGCGGTTGGTGAGCACCGTCGAGCCGCCGATCTCGCCCTCGACCTCGAAGCGCTGCCCGCCCTGGCGCAGCGGCCAGCCCTGCAGCGTGAGCCGGGAGCCGCCGTCGTCGAAGCTCGACTGGTAGATCGCGATGCCGCGGTGGTAGGCCGGCTCGTTGACCTTCACGGTGGCGGGCCTCTTCTCGCCGGTCTCGTGGTCGTGGATCACGATCTCGCTCGCGAAGAGCTTGGGCATGCCGGTGTCGTAGTACTCGACGATGAACTTCTTCAACTCGATCGAGAACGGCAGGTCCTGGATCACGACGCCGTCGGCAAGGTTCAGGATCGCCGCGTTGCCGACCGCACCCTCGGGCACCAGCATGTTGCCGCGGAAGGTCGGGTTGGTGGCGGCGAGGCGGTGCTGCGCCGGCACGTCGCGGATGAAGCCGCCCCCCATGTAGGGCGTCTTGTCGGCGAGCGCCATCTGCGCGCGCACGATCAGGTCGCCGTCGAGCAGGCCGCCGACGCAGATCAGCACGATCGCCGAGTGCGCGGCGATGTAGCCGAGCTTGTTGGCCGCGCCCTTCTTGGCCGCGACCATCACGCCGTGCTCGCGCACCTGCGCGCGCGCCTTCCAGCCGTTGCGCTGCAGCAGGCGCGAGAGGCGGTCGAGCGCCTGCTGGGGCGTCTCGGCGAGCGAGCCCGAGGTCTTGTGGTGGAAGGCCGACAGGCTCTGCTCGCGCACGTGCTCCTTGTAGGTCTTCAGGTCCGCGAGGATCTTCGGCGTGTGGCGCGCGATGCACAGGCTCGTGGAGATCACGAGGAAGGCCAGGATCAGCAGGAACCACCACGCGCTGTAGACCGCGTACAGGTTCAGCGCGCCGAACACTTCGGCCCAGAAGGGACCGAACTGGTTGACGTAGTTGTTGAAGGGCTCGTGCTGCTTGACGACGGTGCCGATCACCGAGGCGATGCAGATGATCGTCAGCAGGGCGATCGCGAATCGCATCGAGGACAGCAGTTCCACTGCATCGCGCAGCTTGCGCGATCCGGATCGCACTTCAAGACCGGTGGTGGAGGCTGACATGGATCAATTATCCCGGGTGGCGAAAAACCACCGCAAAAAAAAAGGCGGGCACCCTTTCACAGGCCCCGCCTTCGAGATCTACAGCGAGAGGACGCGACTGGTCGCGTCTTCGGTTCAGCGCAGTCCGGCCACGTAGTCGGACACCGCCTTGATTTCGCGATCCGACATCTTCGCGGCGATCTGCACCATCTGCGAGCTGTTGGGACGCTTGCCGTCGCGGAAGGCGACCATCTGCGCCTCGACGTAGGGGCCGTGCTGGCTGCCGATGCGCGGGTACTGCGCCGGGATGCCGGCGCCGGTCGGGCTGTGGCAGGCCGCGCAGGCGGGCACCTGCTTCGACGCGATGCCGCCGCGGTAGATGCTCTCGCCCAGGCGCACCAGGTCCTTCTGCGTCGCGGCGCCCTTCTCGGCCTGCTTGGAGGCGTAGAAGGCGGAGACGTTGCGCATGTCGTCCTCGCTCAGCATCGAGGCGAAGCCCTGCATCACGGGGCTCGGGCGCTTGCCGGACTTGAACTCGGCGAGCTGCTTGACCAGGTACTCCGGGTGTTGCCCCTGCAGGATCGGGTTCGCCGGCGCGCCGCGGCTGCCGTCGAAGGTGTGGCAGGCGGCACACACCTGGGTCGCGATGGCCTGACCCTTTTCGAGGTCGGGCTTCGCCGCGGTTTGGGCCATGGCAGCGGGAGCCACCACCATCGCGGCGGCCAGCAGCAGGGAGACGACGGGCTTCATGCTTTGAAAAGGGTTGGGGTACAAAACCTAGGGATTTTACAATGGTCCGCAGCATGACCGACCAAAATACTCCAGGGGCCGCGCGAAGCGAATCCGCGCGCCCCGCCCCGGCCGCCCCGTCCCCCGGCAAGGCCGCCCTCGCGTGGGCCCACACCGCCCGCTTCCTGACCACCGCCAGCGCGCTGCACCAGCTGCCCACCACCGAGCTACCGGAGATCGCCTTCGTCGGCCGCTCCAACGCCGGCAAGTCCACCGCCATCAACACGCTGACGCAGCAGCGCCAGCTCGCCTTCGCGTCGAAGAAGCCCGGCCGCACGCAGCACATCAACCTGTTCGAGCTCGGCCCCAAGAACGCCGCCGACACGCTGCTCGCCGACCTGCCCGGCTACGGCTACGCCGCGGTCGAGCGCGCCGCCAAGCTGCGCTGGCAGCAGGTGATGGCCGACTACCTGGAGATCCGCCGCAACCTCGGCGGCGTGGTGCTGATGGTCGATTCGCGCCACGGCCTGACCGACCTCGACCGGCAACTGCTGCAGTTCGTGTCGCCGCGCGTCGGCACCGGCGAGATGAAGCTGCTGGTGCTGCTGACCAAGGCCGACAAGCTCAACCGCAAGGAGAGCGCCGAGGCGCTGCGCAAGGTGCAGGAGATGCTCGGCGAGATCGCCACCGACGAGGCCGACATCTCGGTGCTGCTGTTCTCCGCGCTCAAGCGCACCGGGCTCGAGGACCTGGCGCTGACGCTGCGCGGCTGGACGCAAGCGCTGCAAGTGCCGCAAGCTGTGCCGCAGGACGCACCGGAAACGCCGGAAACGCCTCCGGCCGGCGAGCCGTGAGAAATTTCAAGAAATTTTCGCAAAAGCTCTTGCCAACCCGGCAGGGTCGGCGCTAGAGTAGCGGTCTGTTGGCGCTTTAGCTCAGCCGGTTAGAGCGACGGAATCATAATCCGCAGGTCCGGGGTTCGAATCCCTGAAGCGCCACCAAAAAATCCAAAAGCCTTGTGAAGCAGTGCCTCACAGGGCTTTTTCGTTTGCGAGAGACTTCCCGGCCTGTCCCGACCCCTGGCCGGCGAGTCGGCCCCTGCACAGCCCCTGGATCCACACCATGACCCGCTGTCCTCCCGCCTGGCCCGCCCTCGCGCTGGCCGCCGCGCTCGCCCTGCCCGCCACCGCGCAGGAACAGGTGCAGCGCAGCTTCCCGCAGAACGCGCTGCGCGGCCAGATCGCCGTCGTGCAGCCGCCCGAGATCACGCTCAACGGCCAGCCGGCGCGCCTCGCGCCCGGCGCGCGCATCCGCGGCCGCGACAACCTGCTGGTGATGTCCGGCGCGATCGTCGGCCAGGCCTTCCCGGCGAACTACACGCTGGACACCTACGGCCTGGTGATGGACGTCTGGCTGCTGCGCCCCGAGGAGGCCGGGCGACCCTGGCCCCGGACCCCGCAGGAAGCCGCCGCCCTGAATTTCGACCCGGTCGCGCAGACCTGGTCCAAGCGCTGAAGGACCCCGACATGAGCGACGCCAAGACCGGCAAGAAGGTCTACATCAAGACCTTCGGCTGCCAGATGAACGAGTACGACTCGGACAAGATGTCCGACGTGCTGGGCGCGGCCCAGGGCTACGAGCCCACCGACGACCCCGAGCAGGCCGACCTGATCCTCTTCAACACCTGCTCGGTACGCGAGAAGGCGCAGGAGAAGGTCTTCTCCGACCTCGGCCGCATCAAGCACCTGAAGGCCAAGGGCGTGAAGATCGGCGTCGGCGGCTGCGTCGCGAGCCAGGAAGGCGCCGCGATCATCGAGCGCGCGCCCTACGTCGACGTGGTCTTCGGCCCGCAGACGCTGCACCGCCTGCCCGAGATGCTGGCGCGCCGCGACGAGACCAAGCGCCCGCAGGTCGACATCAGCTTCCCCGAGATCGAGAAGTTCGACCACCTGCCGCCCGCGCGCGTCGAGGGCTCATCCGCCTTCGTGTCGATCATGGAAGGCTGCTCGAAGTACTGCAGCTACTGCGTCGTGCCCTACACCCGCGGCGAGGAGGTCTCGCGCCCGTTCGAGGACGTGCTGGTGGAGGTCGCGGGCCTCGCCGACCAGGGCGTCAGGGAAGTGACGCTGCTCGGCCAGAACGTCAACGCCTACCGGGGAAAGATGGGCGAGTCGGGCGAGATCGCCGACTTCGCGCTGCTGATCGAGTACGTCGCCGAGATCCCCGGCATCGAGCGCATCCGCTACACGACGAGCCACCCGAACGAGTTCACGCAGCGCCTGATCGACGTGTACGAGAAGGTGCCGCAACTCGTCAGCCATCTGCACCTGCCGGTGCAGCACGGCTCGGACCGCATCCTGATGGCGATGAAGCGCGGTTACACCGCGCTGGAATACAAGAGCACGATCCGCAAGCTGCGCGCGGTGCGCCCCGGGATCAGCCTGTCGAGCGACTTCATCGTCGGCTTCCCTGGCGAGACCGAGGACGACTTCCAGAAGATGATGAAGCTGATCGAGGACGTCGGCTTCGACGCGAGCTTCAGCTTCGTGTTCAGCCCGCGGCCGGGCACGCCCGCGGCGGCGCTGCACGACGACACGCCCAAGGAGGTCAAGCTCGCGCGGCTGCAGACGCTGCAGGCGGCGATCGAGGCCAACGTGCGCCGCATCAGCGACAGCCGCGTGGGCACCGTGCAGCGCATCCTGGTCGAGGGCCCCTCGCGCAAGGACCCGAACGAGCTGATGGGCCGCACCGAGTGCAACCGCATCGTCAACTTCGCGGGCGCCCCGCGCCTCGCGGGCCGGATGATCGACGTGAGGATCACCAGCGCCCTGCCGCACTCGCTGCGCGGCGAGGTGCTCACCCGCGGCGACTGAAGCCGCCTCCCTGCCGCGCCCGGGCTCAGTTCCGGCGCGGCAGCCAGCCCAGCGCCACGGCGATCGCGAGCACCATTGCGCCGTGCGTCAGCATCAGCCCGTCGCGCCCCTCGAGCGCCAGCCCGCCGAGCACCGCCAGCACAGCGGCGGTGGCGCTCCAGGCCAGCATGCGCGTCAGCGGAACAGCCCCGAGCGCCGCGCCGCCGATGAGCTTGGCCAGCAGCGAGGCGATCAGCGCGGTGCCGAGCGGCAGCGCGAAGAGGTTGGCGAGATGCAGCAGCGCGTCGATCGGACTCATGGAAGGCAGGCGGGCAGGGGTGAAGAGCGGGCCGCCTCGCCCACACGGACGGCATGGCTTGACCCATATCAAGACATCAAGGGTCTAAGCTCCGGCCAAGTCCTTGAATAAGCTCGAAATTTTATAATCGGTCCATGAGCGTGTTTGCCCTCGGCCTCAACCACACGACCGCACCCGTCGATCTGCGCGGTCGTTTTGCGCTTGCTCCCGAGCAACTGGGCCCCACGCTGCGCTCGCTGCGCGAGCGGCTGAGCCTCGCGCCGCCCGAGGCCGCGCTCGTCTCCACCTGCAACCGCACCGAGCTGTACTGCGCGGCGCCGCTCGAGGCGGTGCGCCCGGCCATGGACTGGCTCGCGGGCCTCGGCGGCATCGCATCGGCCCGGCTCGCCGACCACACCTACGTGCTCGAGCGGGAGCGCGCCGCGCGCCACGCCTTCCGTGTCGCCAGCGGCCTCGACTCGATGGTGCTCGGCGAGCCGCAGATCCTCGGCCAGATGAAGCAGGCGGTGCGCGAGGCGGATGCCGCCGGCACGCTCGGCACCACGCTGCACCAGCTGTTCCAGCGCTCCTTCGCGGTCGCGAAGGAGGTGCGCACCTCCACCGAGATCGGCTCGCACTCGATCAGCATGGCCGCCGCCGCGGTGCGCCTCGCGGCGCAGCTGTTCGAGGACCTGCGCGAGATCCGGATCCTGTTCGTCGGCGCCGGCGAGATGATCGAGCTCGCCGCGACGCATTTCGCCGCGCGCAACCCGCGCGCGATGGCGGTGGCCAACCGCACGCTCGAGCGCGGCGAGAAGCTCGCGACGCACTTCGGTGCCGAGGCGATGCGCCTCGCGGACGTGCCGCAGCGGCTGCACGAGTTCGACGCGGTGGTGTCCTGCACCGCGAGCACGGTGCCGATCATCGGACTCGGCGCGGTCGAGCGCGCGCTCAAGAGCCGGCGCCATCGCCCGATGTTCATGGTCGACCTCGCGGTGCCGCGCGACATCGAGCCCGAGGTGGCGCAGCTCGACGACATCTACCTCTACACCGTCGACGACCTGTCGGCGGTGGTGCAGACCGCCGGCGAGAAGCGCCAGGCGGCCGTGGCCCAGGCCGAGGCGATCATCGAGACCGGCGTGCAGAGCTTCGTGCACTGGCTCGACCAGCGCGCGACCGTGCCGCTGATCCGCGCGCTCAACACCCAGGCCGACGCCTGGCGCGCCGCCGAGATCGCGCGGGCGCGCAAGCTGCTCGCCAAGGGCGCGGACATCGACTCCGTGCTCGAGGCGCTGTCGCGCGGCCTGACGCAGAAGATGCTGCACGGCACGATGGCCGAGCTCAACAGCGCCGACGCCGAGCAGCGCCAGCAGCTCGCGCAGACCGTCTCGCGCCTGTTCCTGCGCGGCGCGAGCGGCCCGACGACGCTTCCCGCCGACGAAGACCGCTAGCGACGCGGCCTCGCGCGCCCTATGCAGGGGCGCGGCCGGCGGCGCGGCGGCTCCACCGCGCCTGCAAAGTCCCCCGCTTCGTCCGCGAGAACCCCCTCCCATGAAACCCGCCCTGCGCCAGCAACTCGACCGCTACCTCCAGCGCCTGGAGGAGCTCGACCGCGTGCTTGCCGCGCCCGACGTCGTCAGCGACATCACGCGCTTTCGCGGCCTGACGCGCGAGCACGCCGAGGTCGCCGCGGTGGCGCAGCGCTACGCCCGCTTCCTGCAGCGCGAGCGCGACCTCTCCGCGGCGCGCGAGATGCTCGCCGACCCGGAGCTCGCCGAGATGGCGCAGGAGGAGCTCGCGCAGGCCGAGGCGGACCTCGCGCGGCTCGAGCAGGAGCTGCAGCGCGCGCTGCTGCCCAAGGACCCGGACGACGCGCGCAACGTCTTCCTCGAGATCCGCGCCGGCACCGGCGGCGACGAGTCGGCGCTGTTCGCCGGCGATCTGGCGCGCATGTACACCCGCTACGCGGAACAGCAGGGCTGGCGCACGGAAGTGATGTCGGCCAGCGAGTCCGACCTCGGCGGCTACAAGGAAGTGGTGCTGCGCATCGAGGGCGAGGACGTCTACGCGCAGCTGAAGTACGAGTCGGGTGGCCACCGCGTGCAGCGCGTGCCGGCCACCGAGACGCAGGGCCGCATCCACACCAGCGCCTGCACGGTGGCGGTGATGCCCGAGCCGGACGAGGCCGAGGAGGTGCAGATCAACCCGGCCGAACTGCGCATCGACACCTTCCGCGCCAGTGGCGCCGGCGGCCAGCACGTCAACAAGACCGAGAGCGCGATCCGCATCACGCACCTTCCCACCGGCATCGTCGCCGAGTGCCAGGACGACCGCTCGCAGCACCGCAACAAGGCCCGCGCGATGGCGGTGCTCGCGGCGCGCCTGCGCGACAAGGAACGCAGCGAGCGCCAGGCGAAGGAGGCCGCGACGCGCAAGAGCCTCGTCGGCAGCGGCGACCGCAGCGACCGCATCCGCACCTACAACTTCCCGCAGGGCCGGCTCACCGACCACCGCATCAACCTCACGCTCTACAAGCTGCAGGCGGCGATGGACGGCGACCTGTCCGAGGTGCTCGGCGCGCTGCGCGTGGCGCGCGAGGCCGAGCAGCTCGCCGAGCAGCTCGACGAGCTGAGCCTCGGCACGGCGGTCTGAGCGCATGGCGACGCTTCGCGACGCACTGATCGAGGCCCGGAACCTCGGCCTCGAGCGGCTCGATGCGCAGGCGCTGCTCGGCCACGTGCTCGGCCGCCCGCGCAGCTGGCTGCTTGCGCACGACGGCGACGCGCTGCCCGAGGCCGAGCAGCGGCGCTACGAGGCGCTGGTGCGCCGCCGCGCCGCCGGCGAGCCCTTCGCCTACCTGGTCGGCGAGAAGGAGTTCTGGGGCCTGAGCCTGCAGGTCGGTCCCGCGGTGCTCGTGCCGCGGCCGGACACCGAGACGCTGGTCGAATGGGCGCTGGAGTGCCTGCACGGCCTCGCCACGCCGCGCGTCGCCGACCTCGGCACCGGCAGCGGCGCGATCGCGCTGGCGCTCAAGTCGGCCCGGCCCGACGCACGGATCTGCGCCGTCGACCTGAGCCCGGAGGCGCTCGCGATCGCGCGCGGCAATGCCGCGCGGCTCGGGCTCGAGATCGAGTTCCGCGCCGGGCACTGGTGGCAGGCCTTCGGCGGCGAGGCGCAGGCGGGCTTCGAGCTCGTCGTCAGCAACCCGCCCTACATCGCCGAGGGCGACCCGCACCTGCCGGCGCTGCGCCACGAGCCCGGCATGGCGCTGAGCTCGGGCGCCGACGGGCTGGACGCGATCCGAGAGATCGTCGCCGGCGCGCCGGCGCACCTCGCGGCCGGCGGCCGGCTGCTGTTCGAGCACGGCCACGACCAGGGCGCCGCGGTGCGCGCGCTGCTGGAGCACGCCGGATTCGCCCAGGTGCAGACGCGCCGCGACCTCGGCGGCAACGAGCGCTGCACCGGCGGCCGGCTCACCTGATCAGGCCTCGGGGCAGGCGCGGCGGGCATTCCGCACGCTTTCGCCCGCCGGCCGGCCCCCGAATGCGGGGCATGCGGGGGATCCCCGAGCCGGGCGCCCCTGCGCGGCGCTAGCATGGAATCGCACCACGCACGGTCCCATGGGGCGCTTGCCCGGCGAAAGGAGTACGCGATGACGCTGCGTCCGCAAGCCTTGGAACTGCTGGCGGCCGCCGCGCTGGCGGCCGCCCTGCCCCTCGCCCATGCGGCGGAGCGCGGCGAGACCGCCGGGCCCGGCCTCGGCTACGCGCTGCCGCTCGGCGCGCAATGGCAGGCGCGCCTCGGCACCAGCGCCGCGACCCGCCCCCTGCATGCCGAGGCCGAACCCGCCGCACGCAGCCTGTCGCTGCTTGGCGACTACTACATCCCCCAGGCCTTTGGCCTGCGCGCCACCGGTGGCATCGTGCTCGGCAAGGGCGAGGGCCGCGCCGGCCCCACGCTGTGGCCGGCGCTCGGCCAGCGCGCGGGCCTGTCCTACGGCGGTCTGGTCTCCTGGAGCCTCGACGATCGCGCTGCATATGAGGTCGCCCCCTACTTCGGCCTCGGCTACACCGGCCTCGCGGTGCAGGGCAGCCTGGGCTTCTTCGCCGACGTCGGCCTGCGCGGCCTCCAGCCCCGCTCGGGCGTGCGGCTCGGCGGCGCGCCGGCCAGCCTGCACCGCGACGGCGAGCCGGAAATCTGGCGCCCCTGGCGCGAGTGGCGCCTGGAGCCCGTGCTGCAGCTCGGCGTGTCCTACGCGTTCTGAAGGGCGGCGCCGCAGCGGCGAGCGGCCTGCCCGCTCCTCGGCTGGCCGCCGAGCAGTCTCCCCGTAGCAGCGTTGCCGTCGGCATTTGCTCTATAAAGGCGGCTGTTTCACATTTCACAGGCGCAGCGATCATGAGCGACGTTCAGCAACGCATCGACGACATCGTCAAGAACAACCGGGTGGTGCTCTTCATGAAGGGCAGCGCGCAATTCCCGATGTGCGGCTTCTCGGGCCGCGCCGTGCAGATCCTCAAGGCCTGCGGCGTGAACGACCTGAAGACGGTCAACGTGCTCGAGGACGAGGAGATCCGCCAGGGCATCAAGGAATACGCGAACTGGCCGACCATCCCGCAGCTCTACGTCAACGGCGAGTTCGTCGGCGGCTCGGACATCATGATGGAGATGTACCAGGCGGGCGAGCTGCAGCAGGCGCTCGGCGCCCAGGCTTGAGCGCGCCGCAGCGGCTCGTCGTCGGCGTCACCGGCGCCTCCGGCGCGGTGTACGCCGTGCGGCTGCTCGAACGCGCCCGCGCACTGCGGCTCGAGACGCACCTGGTCGCGACACCGGCCGGGCTGCTCAACGCGCACCACGAGCTGGGGCTCGACCGCCGCGCGCTCGAGTCGCTGGCCGACCATGCCTACTCGCCCGGCGAGGTCGGCGCCTGCATCGCCAGCGGCAGCTTCGATGCTGCGGCGATGGTGGTCGCGCCCTGCTCGATGAAGACGCTCGCGGCGATCGCGCACGGCCTGTCGGACAACCTGCTGACGCGCGCGGCCGACGTGACGCTGAAGGAGCGGCGCCGGCTGCTGCTGATGGTGCGCGAGACGCCCCTCAACCTCGCGCACCTGCGCAACATGACGGCGGTCACCGAGATGGGCGGCATCGTCTTCCCGCCGCTGCCGGCCTTCTACCACCGCCCGCAGAGCATCGACGAGCTGGTCGACGACACGGTCGAGCGCGCGCTCGCGCTGCTCGGCGCGCCGGCACAGCCGCGCAACTGGACCGGCCTGTAGCCGGCCTCTTCCCGCCGCCCCTGCGGGGGCGCACCCCTCGCTCAGCCCGCCGGCTCCAACCACAGACGCCGCGACGCGAACACCGCGTTCGGGTATTCGGCACGCCCGCGGCTGCCGTTGTAGCGGCCGAGCGCGAGGAACAGGTCGCCGCGCTCGATGTCGAGGTAGTGGCGCAGGATCACGCAGCCGAAGCGCAGGTTGGTCTGCATGTGGAAGAGCCGCGCCGGGTCGCCGTCGCCGATCAGCCGGCTCCAGAACGGCATCACCTGCATGTAGCCGCGCGCGCCGACCGAGCTGATCGCGTACTTGCGGAAGCCGCTCTCGACCTGGATCAGCCCCAGCACCAGCGCGGTCTCGAGGCCGGCGCGGCGCGACTCGTACCAGACCGTCTCGAGGAACTCGATGCGGGTGTGCTGGTCGGGCTTGCGGCGGCGCAGCCGCTCGCTCATCGTGCCGAGCCAGCGCAGGTAGGCCAGGCGCGGCTCGATGTCGTCGAAGGCCGGCCTGGGCGGCGCGAGGTCGGCCACCGCCGCCGACAGCGCGGTGCGCACCGCGTTGGCGAGCGGCTCCTCGATCTGCCGGCCGGCCCGCGCCGGGCCCGGCAGCAGGCAGGCGCCGAGCGCGGCGCCGAGCAGGCCGCGCCGCGACACGAGGCCGCGGCACGGCGGCGGCATGGGATGGTCCACCCTCGGGCTCCCCGGAACGCTTCAGCGCCCTCTTCCGCCGGCTCAGCGCCCCAGGCGCCCCTTGAGCAGGTCCAGCACCTCGGCGACGGCCACCGGCGTGGCCTGCGCGTCGCGCCGGCCCTGGTACTCGAGCCGCCCCTCCTTCAGGCCGCGGTCCGAGATCACGACGCGGTGCGGCACGCCGACGAGCTCCCAGTCGGCGAACATCGCGCCCGGGCGCTCGCCGCGGTCGTCGAGCATCGCGTCCACGCCGAGCGCGGTGAGCTCGTCGTGCAGCCGGTCGGCCGCCGCCTTCACGTCGGCCGAGCGGTCGTAGCCGATCGGGCAGATCACGACGGTGAAGGGCGCCATCGCGTCCGGCCAGACGATGCCGCGCTCGTCGTGGTTCTGCTCGATCGCGGCGCCGAGCAGGCGCGTGACGCCGATGCCGTAGCAGCCCATCTCCATCAGCTGCGGCTTGCCCTTCTCGTCGAGGTAGGTCGCGTCCATGGCCTTGGAGTACTTGGTCCCCAGGTAGAACACGTGGCCGACCTCGATGCCGCGCTGGATCGCGAGCACGCCCTTGCCGTCCGGGCTCGGGTCGCCCTCGACCACGTTGCGCAGGTCGGCGACGAGGTCGGGCTCGGGCAGGTCGCGGCCCCAGTTGGCGCCGGTGAAGTGGAAGTCCGCCTCGTTGGCGCCGCAGACGAAGTCCGCCATGCGCGCCACCGTGCGGTCGGCCACGACCTTCACCGGCTGCTTCAGGCCGATGGGGCCGAGGTAGCCCGGCTTGCAGCCGAAGTGGGCATCGATCTCGGCCACGGTGGCGAAGCGGAAGCCCGCCTTCAGGCCCTCGATCTTGCCGGCCTTGACCTCGTTGAGGTCGTGGTCGCCGCGCACCATCAGCAGCCAGACCGTGGTCTTGACGACCTCGCCGTCCTCGCCCAGCTCGTCGGTGGCCAGCACCAGCGACTTCACGGTGCGCTCGAGCGGCAGGCCCAGCAGCTCGGCGACGTCGGCGCAGGTGGCCTTGCCCGGCGTGGGCGCCTTGACCAGCGGCTCCTGCGGCGCGGCGCGCTCGGCCAGCAAGGGCAGCGCCTCGGCCAGTTCGATGTTGGCGGCGTAGTCGCTCGTCGGGCAGTAGACGATCGCGTCCTCGCCGGTGTCGGCGATGACCTGGAACTCGTGCGAGCGGTCCCCGCCGATGGCGCCGGTGTCGGCCGCCACGGCGCGGTACTGCAGCCCCATGCGGTCGAAGATCGCGATGTAGGCCTTGAACATCGCGTCGTAGCTGCGGCCGGCGGACTCCACGTCACGGTCGAAGGAGTAGGCGTCCTTCATCGTGAACTCGCGCCCGCGCATGATGCCGAAGCGGGGCCGGCGCTCGTCGCGGAACTTGGTCTGGATGTGGTAGAAGTTCTTGGGCAGCTGCTTGTAGCTGCGCAGCTCCTGGCGCGCGATGTCCGTCACCACCTCCTCGGAGGTGGGCTGGATGATGAAGTCGCGCTCGTGGCGGTCCTTCACGCGCAGCAGCTCCGGCCCCATCTTGTCGAAGCGACCGGTCTCCTGCCAGAGCTCGGCCGGCTGCACCACCGGCATCAGGAGCTCGACGGCGCCGGCGCGGTTCATCTCCTCGCGGATGATGGCCTCGACCTTGCGGATCACCCGCAGGCCCATCGGCATGTAGTTGTAGATCCCGGCGCCCAGGCGCTTGATCATGCCCGCCCGCATCATCAGCTTGTGGCTGACGATCTCGGCGTCGGCGGGGGCTTCCTTCAGGGTGGAGATGAAGAACTGGGAGGCTTTCATGTGGGAAGAGGGAACAGCTGGCTGCCGGCGGTCCGCAGCCCGGGAGCGGGGGCGGCGCAGGAGAGGCGCGCAGGGTTGAGGACTTGAAACCGCACCGGCCGGTGCAATAATGGTTTCAATAGTATTTCGAGGTCCGATTATGCTCGACCGTGAAGGCTTTCGGCCCAACGTCGGCATCATCCTGCTCAACCAGCGAAACCAGGTTTTTTGGGGCAAGCGCATCCGCACGCACTCTTGGCAGTTCCCCCAAGGAGGCATCAAGCACGGAGAGAGCCCCGAGCAGGCGATGTTCCGTGAGTTGCATGAGGAAGTGGGGCTGCGACCCGAACATGTGCGCATCCTGGCACGCACGCGCGACTGGCTGCGCTACGAGGTGCCCGACCACTTCATCCGCCGCGACGCGCGCGGCCACTACCGGGGCCAGAAACAGATCTGGTTCCTGCTGCAGCTGATGGGTCGCGACAGCGACATGAACCTGCGCGCCACCGACCACCCCGAGTTCGACGCGTGGCGCTGGAACGAGTACTGGGTGCCGCTCGACGTGGTGATCGAGTTCAAGCGCGACGTCTACCAGATGGCGCTGACCGAGCTGGCGCGCTTCCTGCCGCGGCACAACCACCACAACCGCTACCTGCGCGGCGGCATGCGCCATGGCCATGCGCCGCAGGCGGTGGTGGAGACGCCGGGTGGCTCCGACGGCGGCCGGCAGGGCTGAGGAAGGCCCCTTCCTGCCGCCGCCCTCGCGTGCTCAGGCGAGCACGACGAGGTTGGTGCGGTGGATCATCTCCGGCTCGGCGGTGTAGCCGAGCAGCCGCTCGATCTCCGTCGAAGGCTTGCGCGCGATCAGGCGCGCCTCGGCACTCGAGTAGTTGGCGAGCCCGCGCGCCACCTCGGCGCCCTGCGCGCTGCGCACCGCGATCACGTCGCCGCGGTGGAACTCGCCGGCGACCTCGACCACGCCGATCGGCAGCAGGCTCTTGCCCCCGTCGCGCAGCTTGGCGACCGCGCCGTCGTCGACGATCACCGCGCCGCGCAGCTGCAGGTGGTCCACCATCCACTGCTTGCGCGCCGCCTGCTTGGCGGTGCCGGCGACCAGCGCGGTGCCGATCGCCTCGCCGGCGGCGAGCCGGATCAGCACGTCGGGCTCGCGCCCCCAGGCGATCACGGTGCTCGCGCCGCTGCCGGCCGCGCGCTTGGCGGCGAGGATCTTCGTGATCATGCCGCCGCGACCGATGCTCGAGCCGGCGCCGCCGGCCATGCGCTCGAGCTCGGGCGTGCCGGCGGCCGCCTCGTGGATGAACACCGCGTCCGGGTCCTTGCGCGGGTCGGCCGAGTACAGGCCCTTCTGATCGGTCAGGATCACGAGCGCGTCGGCCTCGACCAGGTTGGCCACCAGCGCGCCGAGCGTGTCGTTGTCGCCGAACTTGATCTCGTCGGTGACGACGGTGTCGTTCTCGTTGATGACCGGCACGACCCGGTGGCCGAGCAGCGTCAGCAGCGTCGAGCGCGCGTTCAGGTAGCGCTCGCGGTCGGCGAGGTCGGCGTGCGTGAGCAGCACCTGCGCGCTGCCGAGGCCGTACTCGCGCAACTGGGTCTCGTAGATCTGCGCGAGGCCCATCTGGCCGACGGCGGCCGCGGCCTGCAGCTCGTGCACCTCCTTGGGCCGCGTCGACCAGCCCAGGCGCTTCATGCCCTCGGCGATCGCGCCGCTCGAGACCATCACCACCTCGCGGCCGTCGCGCACCAGCGCCGCGAGCTGCCGCGACCAGTTGCCGATCGCCTCGGCGTCGATGCCCCGGCCCTCGTTCGTCACGAGGCTGGAGCCGACCTTGACGACGATGCGCCGCGCGTTTTTCAGAACCTCACTCATGCCGGACTCGAAGAGAGAAAGTGGGAAGAAGCCTTCAGCGGAAGCGCGGATCGTCGGAGACGGGGGCCTGAGGTTCAGGCGCCGGCTCGGGCTGCGGCTCGAAGCGCACGTCGGGGAGCTCGACCGCCGGCGCGCGGTGCGCCGCGACATGCTCGTAGACCGCCTGGATCAGCGGCTCGCAGCCCTCGCGCGTGAGGCCCGAGATGCGGAACACCGGGCCCTTCCAGCGCAGGCGCCGCACGAAGTCCTTCACGCGCGCCTCGCGCTCCTCCTCGGGGATCATGTCGATCTTGTTGAGCACGATCCAGCGCGGCTTGGCGTGCAGCTCCGGGTCGTACTTCTTGAGCTCGGCGACGATCGCGCGCACCTGCTTGACCGGATCCGCACCCTCGTCGAAGGGCGCGATGTCCACGAGGTGCAGCAGCAGCCGGGTGCGCTGCAGGTGGCGCAGGAAGCGGTGGCCGAGCCCCGCGCCCTCGGCCGCGCCCTCGATCAGGCCGGGGACGTCGGCGACGACGAAGCTCTTCTCCGGCGCCACGCGCACGACGCCGAGATTCGGGTGCAGCGTCGTGAAGGGGTAGTCGGCGATCTTCGGCCGGGCGTTGGAGATCGCGGCGATCAGCGTCGACTTGCCGGCGTTGGGCATGCCGAGCAGGCCGACGTCGGCGAGCACGCGCAGCTCGAGCTTGAGCTTGAAGCCCTGGCCCGGCCAGCCCTTGGTGGCCTGGCGCGGCGCGCGGTTGGTGCTGCTCTTGAAGTGCAGGTTGCCGAAGCCGCCGTCGCCGCCCTTGGCGATCAGCACCTTCTCGCCCGGCACCAGCAGCTCGGCCATCACCTCGCCGGTCTCGGCGTCGCTGATGATGGTGCCCACCGGCATGCGCAGCACGATGTCCTCGGCCGCCGCGCCGTACTGGTCGGAGCCGCGGCCGTGCTCGCCGTTGCGCGCCTCGTGGCGGCGCGCGTAGCGGTAGTCGATCAGCGTGTTGAGGTTGACGTCGGCGACCGCGTAGACGGAGCCTCCGCGCCCGCCGTCGCCGCCGTTCGGCCCGCCGAAGGGGATGAACTTCTCGCGCCGGAAGCTCACGCAGCCGTTGCCGCCGTTGCCTGCGGCGACGTCGATGTAGGCTTCGTCTACAAATTTCATGTCCTGGGGTCCTTCAACAACGATGGACGGCGGCGGCGGACACGGGGGGCATGCGCCGCGGCCGCGCCATCGATGGTACTGCGCCACCCGCCGTGCCGGCGGGGTCGCCTCAGAAACAGCAAAGCCCCGGCGAACCGGGGCTTTGCCAGCGACACACGCCGGGTCTGGAGGATCAGACCGGGGTGACGTTGACCGTCTTGCGGTTGGCCGAACCCTTCACGGTGAAGGAGATCTGGCCGTCGACGAGCGCGAACAGCGTGTGGTCGCGACCGCAGCCGACGTTGTTGCCGGCGTGGAAGCGGGTGCCGCGCTGGCGCACGATGATCGAGCCGGCGGAAACGATCTGGCCGCCGAAGGCCTTCACGCCGAGCATCTTCGGCTGGGAATCACGGCCGTTCCGGGTGGAACCGCCGCCTTTTTTCTGTGCCATGGTTTAACTCCTGGAGTCGTGACGGACGGGTCAGACGTTCACCGAGGCAATCTCGAGCTCGGTGTAGGTCTGGCGATGGCCCTGGTGCTTCTGGTAGTGCTTGCGACGGCGCAGCTTGAAGATGCGAACCTTGTCGTGCTTACCCTGTGCCACCACGGTGGCCTTCACGCTTGCGCCAGCAACCAAGGGAGTGCCGACCTGGAGTTCCGCGCCGTTACCCACGGCGAGCACCTGGTCGATCACGATCTCTTGGCCGACGTCCGCAGCAATCTGTTCTACCTTGATCTTTTCGCCGGCTGCAACCTTGTATTGCTTGCCACCGGTTTTTATGACCGCGTACATATCAGCCCCTTACAGTCCTGGAAGGACTTGTGCGAAGGAAGGTGCCGACCGTGCACACAAGGCACATCCGGCGACACCTCCCGGTTACCGTCCGGAAATGGCTTCCGGACCCTCTGCGAGCGGCCCGGGCGGACCGCAAATGAAAACCCCGACCCAATGAGCCGAGCCCGCGAGTGTAGCACATGCGGGCGCGAGACAACAGGACCCCCGCGGCGGCTGCCGACACGGAAGAGCGCGCCTCCCGCGCCATCCGCCGCCGCCCCCCCACGTGAGCGGAAGCGCGGCACCCCTTTCTATAATCCGGACACATTTGCTCCAGGCTGTGCGCGTGCCCCCTGCATCCAACCCCTCCCCCGCCCCCGTCGACCTCGTCAGCCTCATGGCCCCGGACATGGCCGAGGTGGACGCACTGATCCGGCGCCGCCTGTCGTCCGAGGTCGCCCTGATCGACCAGATCTCCCACTACATCATCAACGCCGGCGGCAAGCGCATCCGGCCGATGCTGGTGGTGCTGGTCGCCAACGCGCTCGGTTTCCAGGGGCCGGAGCGGCACGAACTGGCGGCGGTGGTGGAATTCATCCACACCGCCACGCTGCTGCACGACGACGTCGTCGACGAGTCGGCGCTGCGCCGCGGCCGCGACACCGCCAATGCGCTGTTCGGCAACGCCGCGAGCGTGCTGGTCGGCGACTTCCTCTACTCGCGCGCCTTCCAGATGATGGTGTCGGTGGACCGCATGCGCGTGCTCGACGTGCTGGCCGAGGCGACCAACGTGATCGCCGAGGGCGAGGTGCTGCAGCTGATGAACATGCACGACCCGGGCATCTCGGTCGACGACTACCTGAAGGTCATCCGCTACAAGACCGCCAAGCTGTTCGAGGCCAGCGCCCGGCTCGGCGCCGTGCTCGCCGAGGCACCGCCCGAGGTCGAGACCGCCTGCGCCGATTTCGGCCGCGCGCTCGGCACCGCCTTCCAGCTCGTGGACGACCTGCTCGACTACGAGGGCTCGACGCAGCAGCTCGGCAAGAACGTCGGCGACGACCTGCGCGAGGGCAAGCCGACGCTGCCGCTGCTGGTGGCGATGCAGCGCGGCGACGCGGATCAGCGCGCACTGATCCGCACCGCGATCGAGCACGGCGAGGAGGAGCGCCTGCCCGAGATCCTGCAGATCGTGAAGGACACGGGGGGCCTGGACGCCACGCGCGACGCCGCCCGCACCGAGGCGGACCGCGCCCGCGCAGCAATTTCTTCACTACCCCCTTCCATCTGGCGCGAAGCTCTGTTAGAGTTATGTGCTCGGTCGGTGATGCGCTCTTTCTGAGACAGAATCGATCGGGACAGTCGGGTGCCGCAACGGTGCCGCAGTGACTGAAAACGGGGTGTAGCTTAGCCTGGTAGAGCGCTACGTTCGGGACGTAGAGGCCGGAGGTTCGAATCCTCTCACCCCGACCAGATTTCCTTGAGCCGAGAACGTCACCCGCCATTCGGCGGGCTTCTCTCACGGTCCGGCTGCTTCCGCAGGTTTACAGTCATTTACGAATCGGCGATGATTCGCCCTCCCTGCGCTCGCGCGGGGTTTTCCTTTGCTGTCACCTACTTGTGCGGATTTCGCGATACCTGACATGAACGCACCGGCGGAGATTTCGACGCCCACCCTGTCCGGCGTGGCCCGCGTGCTGGTCCATGCAGGTCGACTGGATGCCAAGCGCGCGGAAGCGCTGGCCAAGACCGCGGCGGAGAAGCGCCAGAGCTTCGTCTCTGCCGTGATCGAGGCCAATGCCGTGTCGGCGGGCGACCTGGCCCATACGCTCGCGCGCGCGTTCTCGCTGCCGCTGGTGGACCTGTCCGCGCTGGACGCGCAGCGCCTGCCCACCGGGCTGATCGAGCCCAAGCTCGCCGCCCAGTACCGCGTGCTGGTGCTGGCCAAGCGAGGCAGCCGGGTCTTCGTGGCCGGCGCCGACCCGACCGACCAGGAGGCGCTCGAGCGCATCAAGTTCGCGACGCAGCTGACGCCCGAGTGGATCATCGTCGAGCACGACAAGCTCGCGAAGCTGATCGAGGCGAGCACGGCCACCACGACGCAGTCGCTGGACGCGATCGTCGGCGACGACTTCGAGTTCGACCTCCCCGAGGAGGATGCGGCCGCGGGCAGCGACGCGTCGGAGGTCAGCAACGAGGTCGAGGACGCGCCGGTGGTGCGCTTCCTGCAGAAGATGCTGACCGACGCGATCAACATGGGCGCGTCCGACCTGCACTTCGAGCCCTACGAGTACACCTACCGGGTGCGCTTCCGCATCGACGGCGAGCTGCGCGAGATCACGCAACCGCCGATCGCGATCAAGGACAAGCTGTCCTCGCGCATCAAGGTCATCTCGCGGCTCGACATCTCGGAGAAGCGCGTGCCGCAGGACGGCCGCATGAAGCTCAAGTTCGGCTCCAAGGCGATCGACTTCCGCGTCAGCACGCTGCCCACGCTGTTCGGCGAGAAGATCGTGATCCGTATTCTCGACCCGTCCAGCGCCAAGCTCGGCATCGAGGCGCTCGGCTACGAGAAGCCCGAGAAGGAGCGGCTGCTGCACGCGATCTACCGCCCCTACGGCATGATCCTGGTGACCGGCCCGACCGGCTCGGGCAAGACGGTGTCGCTCTACACCTGCCTGAACCTGATGAACCAGCCGACGGTCAACATCTCGACCGCCGAGGACCCGGCCGAAATCAACCTGCCCGGCGTCAACCAGGTCAACGTCAACGACAAGGCCGGGCTCACGTTCGCGGCGGCGCTGAAGTCCTTCCTGCGCCAGGACCCGGACGTGATCATGGTCGGCGAGATCCGTGATCTCGAGACCGCCGACATCGCGATCAAGGCCGCCCAGACCGGCCACCTGGTGCTGTCGACGCTGCATACCAACGACGCGCCGACGACGCTCACCCGGCTGCGCAACATGGGCGTGGCGCCCTTCAACATCGCCTCCAGCGTGATCCTGATCACGGCACAGCGCCTCGCGCGGCGACTGTGCGAGAAATGCAAGGAGCCGACGACGTATCCTCGCGAGGCGATGCTCAAGGCCGGCTACTCGGACGCCGATCTCGACGACAGCTGGAAGCCGTACCGTGCGGTCGGCTGCCCGAGCTGCAACAACGGCTACAAGGGACGGGTGGGCATCTATCAGGTGATGCCGATCTCCGAGACCATGCAGCGCCTGATCCTGGCCGACGCCTCGTCGATGGACATCGCCGTCCAGGCACGCAGCGAGGACGTGCGGGATCTGCGCCAGTCGGGACTCTACAAGGTGCGCCTGGGCGTCACCACTCTTGAAGAAGTGATCTCGGTCACCAACGAATAGACCGGATCGATTGGGGAGGCGAGTTCCCCGGAGACACCATGGCAACTGCGGCAGTCGCAAAGAAGAACCCGGACCCCGTCTTCGAGTGGGAAGGCAAGGATCGCAACGGCAAGTCGGTGCGCGGCGAGATGCGCGCAGGGGGCGAGGCGGCCGTCACCGCCAGCCTGCGGCGACAGGGCGTGCTGGTCTCCAAGATCAAGAAGCGCCGCATGAAGGGCGGCGGCTCGATCAAGCAGAAGGACATCGCGATCTTCACGCGGCAGCTCGCCACGATGATGCGCGCGGGCGTTCCGATGCTGCAGTCCTTCGAGATCGTCGCGCGCGGCAGCACCAATCCCAAGCTGACCAAGCTGCTGCTCGAGATCAAGACCGACGTCGAGACCGGCACCAACCTGTCGTCCGCCTTCCGCAAGCACCCGCTGCACTTCGACGCCCTGTATTGCAACCTGGTCGAGGCCGGCGAAGCCGGCGGTATCCTGGAGGCGCTGCTCGACCGGCTGGCGGTCTATCAGGAAAAGACCATGGCCCTCAAGGGCAAGATCAAGTCGGCGCTGACCTATCCGATCGCGGTGCTGGTGGTCGCCTTCGGCGTGCTGGCCGTCATCATGATCTTCGTGATCCCGGCCTTCAAGGAAATCTTTTCCTCCTTCGGCGCCGAGCTCCCGGCCCCGACGCTGCTCGTGATGGCGATGTCGGAGTTCTTCGTCGCCTACTGGTGGGCCATCTTCGGTGGACTCGGAGGAGGCGTGTACTTCTTCATGCAGTCCTGGAAACGTTCAGAGAAGATGCAGCGCGTGATGGACCGCCTGCTGCTGAAGGTGCCGATCTTCGGCCCGCTGGTGAACAAGTCCGCGGTCGCCCGCTGGACGCGCACGCTCGCGACCATGTTCGCCGCCGGCGTGCCGCTGGTCGAGTCGCTCGACTCGGTGGGCGGCGCCGCGGGCAACGCGGTGTTCGCCGATGCCACCGAGAAGATCCAGAAGGACGTCTCGACCGGCTCCAGCCTGACCGCCGCGATGCAGACGACCGGGGTGTTCCCGACGATGGTGCTGCAGATGTGCGCGATCGGCGAGGAATCGGGCTCGATCGATCACATGCTCGGGAAGGCCGCCGACTTCTACGAGGAGGAGGTCGACGAGGCCGTCAAGGGCCTCTCCAGCCTGATGGAGCCGATCATCATCGTCGTCCTCGGCGGCCTCATCGGCGGCATCGTCGTCGCGATGTACCTGCCGATCTTCAAGCTCGGGCAGGTCGTCTGATGGAGATCGATCCCCAAATTGAGGCGTGGCTGCTGTCGCCGGCGCTGCTGGCCGTGCTCGGCCTGCTCGTCGGCAGCTTCCTGAATGTCGTGATCCACCGCCTGCCGCAGATGCTCGAGCGGCAATGGCGGCGCGACAGCGCCGAGCTGCTCGGACAGGCACCCGAGGAGCCGCAGGCGCCGCTGAGCCTGGTGGCGCCGCGCTCGCGCTGCCCGCGCTGCGGCCACGAGATCCGCTGGTACGAGAACATCCCGGTGCTGAGCTGGCTCGCGCTGCGCGGCCGCTGCTCGAGCTGCAACAACCCGATCCCGCTGCGCTACCCGCTCGTCGAACTGCTGAGCGCGCTGCTGTTCGCCGGCGTCGGCCTCACGCTCGGCCAGCAGCCCGCGGCGCTGCTGTGGTGCGGCGTGATGGCGGTGCTGCTGGCGCTGAGCTTCATCGACTGGGACACCACGCTGCTGCCCGACGACCTGACGCTGCCGCTGATGTGGGCGGGGCTCGTCGCCGCGGCCCTGGGCTGGAGCGGGCTGACGCTGTCGAGCGCGCTGTGGGGCGCGGTCGCGGGCTACATGACGCTGTGGTCGGTCTACTGGCTCTTCAAGCTCACCACCGGCAAGGAAGGCATGGGCTACGGCGACTTCAAGCTGCTGGCCGCCCTCGGCGCCTGGCTGGGCCCGGCGATGCTGCTGCCGCTGCTGATCGGCGCCTCGCTGCTCGGCGCGGTCGTCGGCCTCGTGATGAAGCTCGGCGGCTCGCTGCGCGAGGGGCGCTACGTGCCCTTCGGCCCCTTCCTCGCCGGCGCCGGCATCGCGCTGTTCTTCATCGGCGAACGCACCGTGCTCGCCTGGCTCGGCTGGCGCTGAGGGACGGCGGCATGGATCTTGCACCGCGGCGCGCCCCCGCGGTCCGCCGCGTCGGCCTGACCGGCGGCATCGGCAGCGGCAAGAGCACGGTCGCCGAACTGCTCGCGCGCCGCGGTGCCTGGATCGTCGACACCGACGCGATCTCGCGCTCGCTCACCGCGCCCGGCGGCGCTGCGATCGAGGCGCTGCGCGAGCGCTTCGGCGGGGAATTCATCGGCGCCGACGGCGCGCTCGACCGTGCGAGGATGCGCGAGCTCGTGTTCCGCGACCCGCAGGCGCGGCAGCGGCTCGAGGCGCTGCTGCATCCCCTGATCCGCCAGGAAACCCAGGCGCAGGCCGCGCGCGCCGCGCCCGGGCAGATCGTCGTCTTCGACGTGCCGCTGCTGGTCGAGTCGGGGCGCTGGCGCGAGCAGGTCGACCTGATCCTGGTGGTCGACTGCAGCGAGGAGACCCAGGTGCGGCGCGTGATGCAGCGCTCGGGACTGTCGCGCGACGCGGTGCAGCGCATCATCGCGCAGCAGGCCGGCCGCGCGCAGCGCCTGGCGGTGGCCGATGCGGTGATCGTCAACGAGGGGCTCGACCTGGAGCAGCTCGAGGCGCGCGTGCAGGCGCTGTGGGAGGACTGGCAGCGCCCGCGTGCCTGAACCGGGCGGGCACGGCGCGCCGGTCTTTTGCCGGATGACGAGGGCTGTGAAACAATCGGGCGCTTTTCCATAGCGGCCCGGCCCAGGCTTGGCGTTGTGCCCCAGGAAGCCCGCATTGATCCGCTACGAGTACCCTTTCAACGAGAGCGTCCGCACCCTGCTGCGGCTCGAACACCTGTTCGACCGCCTCGGCCAGCTGATCGCGCGCGAGCCGCCGGTGGATCACCACTTCGCGCTGCTCACGCTGTTCGAGCTGATGGAGGTCGCGGCCCGCTCGGACCTGAAGCCGGACCTGCTGCGCGAACTGGAGCGGCAGAAGGCCCAGTTCAACGGCTACCGCGGCAACCCGCAGATCTCGGAACACGCCCTCGACGAACTGGTGGCCCGCATCGACGAGGCCATCGAGGGCGTGAACCAGCTGCCCGGCAAGACGGCGCCCGTGCTGGCGGGCCACGAGTGGCTGCTGACGGTGCGCAGCCGCATCGCCGTTCCGGCCGGCACCTGCGCCTTCGACCTGCCGCTCTACCATGCCTGGCAGCACCGCGCGGCCTCCGAGCGGCGTTCCGACCTCGCGGCCTGGAGCGCGCCGCTCGCGCCGCTGGCGCAGGCCCTGCGGCTCATCCTGGGACTGCTGCGCGATTCGGGGGTACCGCATCGCGTCGTCGCCGAGCAGGGCCTGTTCCAGCAGAGCCTGCCGCCGACGCGCAGCTTCCAGCTGCTGCGCATGCGCATCGACCCGACGCTCGGCCTGGTGCCCGAGATCACCGGCCACCGGCTGATGGTGTCGATCCGGCTGATGCAGCAGGAACCGGGCGGCCGACTGCGCCCCGCCACCGACAGCGCCAGCTTCGAGCTGACGCTGTGCGCATGAAAGCTGCTGCTCCCGCTGCACCGACGCCGCCTGCCTGCCGTCCGCCCCGAGCGAGAGACCGCCATGAGTGACACCCCCCTGAAGCCGCGCCTCGTGCGCTGCCCCGCCTGCGGCGGCGACAGCCTCTACGCGACCGAGAACCCGTTCCGCCCGTTCTGCAGCCCGCGCTGCAAGAACATGGACTTCGGCGCCTGGGCGAGCGAGGCCTACCGCGTCGAGTCGCGCCCCGGTCCGGAAGACCTGCCCGAGGACCTGGGACCGGAGCCGGGCGATGCCGGGCGCGCCGCCCGGGGGCCGCGCAGCCACTGAGCCGCGGCGCGGCAGCCGCCGCCCGTCAGCCGGAATGCGTCGCGCCGGTGAAGCCGCGCTCCTCGGCGAACCACTGCAGCACCGGCACCGTGCCGGGCAGCACCGGCTGCACCTGCACCGGCAGCGCCTGCCAGGCCATCTGCTGGCGCTCGCGCATCTCGAACTCGCCCGCCCAGTCGTAGACCTTGCAGAAGTGCAGCCGCACCAGCGCGTGCGGATAGTCCATCATCTCGACCTTCCAGGGATGCGCGGCGCCGATCGTGATGCCGAGCTCCTCGTGCAGCTCGCGCCGCAACGCCTGCTCCACCGACTCGCCGGCCTCGAGCTTGCCACCCGGGAATTCCCAGTGGCCCGCGTAGACCTTGCCCTCGGGACGCGAGGTCAGCAGGAAGCGACCCTCGGCGCCTTGCGCATCGCGCTCGATCAGCACGCCGACGGCGACGTCGACCGGCGTGCGCCCGCCGGCCTGCAGCGTCGGCTCAGACATGGTCCAGCCCCTCCGGCACCTCGGCCGACACCGCCGGTGCCGCGGGCGCAGCTGCGGGCGACACCGCGCGCCCGGCGAAATCCTTCGCGAACTGGTAGGCGACGCGGCCCGAGCGCGAGCCGCGCTCGAGCGCCCACACCAGCGAGGCCTGGCGCGCCGCCGGCAGCGCCTCCTCGGGCACGCCGAGGTTGCGCAGCCACTGCTCGACGATCGCCAGGTACTCCTGCTGGCTGAAGGGATAGAAGCTGATCCACAGCCCGAAGCGCTCGGACAGCGAGATCTTCTCCTCCACCACCTCGCCGGGATGCACCTCGCCGTCCTCGGTGTGCTTGTAGCTGAGGTTGTCCCGCATGTACTCGGGCAGCAGGTGGCGCCGGTTCGAGGTGGCGTAGATCAGCACGTTCGGCGTCGCGGCGGCCACCGAGCCGTCGAGGATGGACTTCAGCGCCTTGTAGCCCGGCTCGCCCTCGTCGAAGCTCAGGTCGTCGCAGTAGACGATGAAGCGCTCGGGCCGCCCGGCCACCAGCTCGACGAGGTCGGGCAGGTCCACCAGGTCCGCCTTGTCGACCTCGATCAGCCGCAGTCCCTGCGGCGCGAACTCGTGCAGGCAGGCGCGGATCAGCGAGCTCTTGCCGGTGCCGCGCGCGCCGGTCAGCAGCACGTTGTTGGCGCTGCGCCCGGCGACGAACTGCTCGGTGTTGCGCAGCAGCCGCTCCTTCTGGCCGTCCACCTCCCGGAGGTCGGCGAGCCGGATCAGGCCGACATGGCGCACCGGCTCGAGCAGGCCGCGCCCGGCGCGCTTGCGGTAGCGGAAGGCCACCGAGGCCTGCCAGTCGGGCGCCGCGAGCGGCTGCGGCAGCACGGCCTCCAGACGCGACAGCAGCCCTTCGGCGCGCAGGAGCAGGGATTCAAGCGATGCGGAACTCATGGGGTCTCCCGGGTGAGCCGCGCAGTGTAGCGACCGGCCGGCGCCCCGTGCGGCCTCAGCGGCTCAGCAGCGCCAGGCCCAGGTCCAGGTGCTCGGTCGGCAGCCGCCTGAAGCCCGAGCGGGCATAGCGTTGCAGCCGCCCGAGCAGCAGGCTCGTGAGCGCCGAGGCGCGTGCCTGTGCCTCCACCGTCGGCGTCTCGGCGCCCGCCGCGTCGAGGGCGGGACGCAGGCTCTGGCGCAACTGCGCCTCGACGCGGTCGAAGAACTGGTTCATGCGCGTCTGCAGCCGCTCGTGCTCGTAGACCAGCGCATCGCCGACCATCACGCGGGCCATGCCCGGGTTCTTCTCGCCGAACTGCAGCACCACCGCCGCGATGCGCTGCGCCTGCACGCGGCCGTCTTCCTCGCGCTCGGTGATCTGGTTGACGAGCGAGAAGACGCTGTGCTCGATGAAGTCGATCAGGCCCTCGAACATCTGGGCCTTGCTCGCGAAGTGGCGGTAGAGCGCCGCCTCGCTCACCTCGAGCCGCGCCGCGAGCGCCGCGGTCGTGATGCGCTCGGCGCCCGGCTGCTCCAGCATCGCGGCGAGCGTCTGCAGGATCTGGATGCGTCGTTCGCCCGGTTTGAGCCGACGGCGCACCGGCACCGGGGCGGCGGTTTCGGTAGAGGGTGCCTCCTCGGCACGCTCGGGGTCGAGTTCGAGAGCTGCCGGCTCCAACACTTGCTCGGACATCGAGAATCCTCAGATTTTTAGTAACTTTTGTAGCGAACGGATTCTCGCACAGACATAGGCCGGTTTTCGGCGCAAGTGAACGCCAACCTCGGGATCCGTGCGACAAGCACGGAGATAGCGTTGCATCCACACGGTGCGCATGCCGACGCGGCGCGCCGCCTTCTGGTGCTCGAGCGTGTCCTCGACCAGCACGCAGCGCGAGGCCGGCACCTTCAGCCGCGCCGCGACGAAGCGCAGCATGCGGGCGTCGGGCTTGGGTCGCCACTGGCCGAACATGCGCATCCTCTCGATGCTGAGGATGCCCTCGAAGTGCTCGGCGAGCCCGAGCGCGGTGAGCACGCGGCGCGCATAGCCCGCCGGCGCGTTGGTCAGCACGAAGCGCCGCCCCGGCAGGCGGGCGAGCACCGCGCGGTCGTGCGCATGGCTGCTCAAACCCGGCTCGATGCCGGGCAGGCGGTGCGTGTCCTCGAGGAAATGCGCGGCGCGGATGCCGTGGTGGCGCGCGAGGCCGAGCAGCGTCGCGCCGTAGCGCTGCCAGTAGTGCTGGCGCAGCCGCTGCGCCTCGGCCTCGTCGACGCTGAGCTCGCGCACGATGAACGCGGTCATCGCCGCGTTGATCGCCGGGAAGCAGGCGCGCGAGGCGTCGTGCAGCGTGTTGTCGAGGTCGAACAGCCACACGGTGCGCGGCTGCGCCATGCGGCCGCGTCCGCCCCCCGCGGTCGGCCTGCCGCTCAATGCGAGCGGATCATCGTGCCGTAGGCCTGCTCGGTCAGGATCTCGAGCAGCATCGCGTGCGGCACGCGGCCGTCGATGATGTGCACCGCGTTGACGCCGCTCCTGGCCGCATCGAGCGCCGAGGCGATCTTGGGCAGCATGCCGCCGGAGATCGTGCCGTCGGCGAACAGCGCGTCGATCTCGCGCGCCGAGAGATCGGTCAGCAACTGGCCGCTCTTGTCGAGCACGCCCGGCGTGTTGGTCAGCAGCATCAGCTTCTCGGCCTTGAGCACCTCGGCGAGCTTGCCGGCGACGACGTCGGCATTGATGTTGTAGCTCTCGTTGCTCTCGCCGAAGCCGATCGGCGAGATCACCGGGATGAACTGGTCATCCTGCAGCGCCTTCACGACGCTCGGGTCGATCGCGACGATCTCGCCGACCTGGCCGACGTCGTGCTCCTTGCTCGGGTCGTCGCGGTCCTTGAGCTTGAGCTTGGTCGCCCGGATCATGCCGCCGTCGCGGCCGGTCAGGCCCACCGCCTTGCCACCCACCGCGTTGATCAGGCCGACGATGTCCTGCTGCACCTCGCCGGCGAGCACCCACTCGACGACTTCCATCGTCTCCTCGTCGGTGACGCGCATGCCCTGCACGAAGGTGCCCTTCTTGCCGACCTTCGCGAGCGCCTCGTCGATCTGCGGGCCGCCGCCATGCACGACGACCGGGTTCATGCCGACGAGCTTGAGCAGCACGATGTCCTCGGCGAAATCCTGCTGCAGCGCCGGGTCGGTCATGGCGTTGCCGCCGTACTTGATCACCATGGTCTTGCCATGGAACTTGCGGATGTAGGGCAGCGCCTGGGCCAGGATCTCGGCCTTGTCGCGCGGGTTGATGTGCGAAATGTCGGCGGGTGCGCCGGTGGCCTGGGCGTTCATGCGCGGCAACTCCGGAAAAACACGGGTGGAAAAGATCGCAGGATTGTAGGTGCCGGCCGCCCCGCCGAGTCGCCCGCGAGGGAACCGGGCGCCCGCAGGACGGTGAAGAATGCCCGCTCACCCGGCGACGGGCCCGCCCTTGCAGGCTTGCCTATACTTGCGCCCATGCCCTGGCGCCTCGTCCTGTTGTGGTTGTGCATCGCCCTGCTGCCCCTGCGCGGCTGGGCGGGCGTCGCCATGCCGGCGCCCGCGGCGGCCGCGCCTGCCGCGGCGGTCCAGGAGGCGGCAGCCCGGCCTTGCCACGGCGCGGCCGCGGTCGAGAACCTGCAGGAAGAATTCCACGAACATCGCCACGGCGCGACGGCGCACGCCGACGCTGCCGCCTCGATGCAGCCGGGCGCGGGCACCTGCGCGCTGTGCGACATCTGCCATGGCGCGGTCGCGCCGCCGGTGCTGGCCTTCGAGGGCTTCGCGCCGATGAATCCGGGCGCGCCACCCGCCTGGGAGCCGCGGTCGCCCGGCCGGCTGGCCACGCACGAGTTGTTCCGACCTCCCCGCGCCTGATCGCCGAGACGCGTCGCGCGCCCCGTGCCGCGACGCCCGACGCCGGCCTGCCGCTTTTTCCGGCCTGGCCGTCCCGTGCCGCCCCGCCTGTCGCCCCGACACGCGGTGCGCACGCTGTCCCGGAGCGATCCGTCGATGAATCCCATTCCTTTGCGGCCGGCCCTCGCGCTGGCATTCGCGGCCCTGGCCCTCGCGCTGCCGGTCCGCGCCGAAATCCCCTACCGCTCGGCCTTCGAGGCGGTGCGTCCCCACACCGATCCGCAGGCCCTCGGCTGGCGCGCCGCCAACGAGCAGGTGGCGGCGCTCGGCGGCCACGCGGGTCACCTGCGGGCCGCGGCCGCACCCGCGGCGCCCGCCACGCAGCCGCAAGACAGCCCTCCGGCCGGCACGCCGGCACCCGCAACGCAGCAGCCGGTACACGGCGCTCACGGCGCCTCGGGCGAGCGCACCGCCGCAGGCGAAGGCGGCATGCCGGCTTGCCCGATGCACGCGCAGATGCCTGCCCAAATTCACGGGCAGATGCACGGACAGATGCACGGCAAGACGCAGGGCATGCGCTGCCATGGCGGCGCGCCGCAAGCCGGAGGCGTGCGATGAGGAGAGGACCCGCCTTCAGGCTCGCCGTGCCGGTGCTGGCCGCGCTGCTGGCCGGCTGCGCCTCGCTCGACCCCGGGCAGGCCACCGGCGAGGCCTCGCGCCGCATCGAGCCGCTCGCCGGCGAGGGCGTGGCCCTGTCGCGCGACGCCGCGGACCGCGCCGCGCGCGAGGCTCGCGTCGCGCAATGGCTGGCCGCGCCGCTCGCCCAGGACGACGCGGTGCGGCTCGCGCTCGTCAACAGCCCGGCGCTGCAGTCGATGCTGGCCGCGAGCTGGGCCGCGCAGGCTGAGGCGCGCCAGGGCGGGCGGCTGCCCAACCCGCGGCTCGCGCTCGAGCGCCTGGTGCAAGGGCACGACGTCGAGATCGGCCGCGCGCTGAGCTTCGGCCTGCTCGACCTGCTGACGCTGCCGCTGCGCCAGCGCGCCGCGACGCAGGCGATCGAGGCCGAGCGCCTGCGCCTGGCGCAGGAGGTGCTCGCGCTCGGCCTGCAGGTGCGCCAGCAGTGGGTGCGCGCGGTCGCGGCGCAGCAGCTGCAGCACTACCACGCCGAGGTGCAGGAGGCGGCCGAGGCCGCCGCCGAGCTCGCGCGCCGCATGCAGGCGGTCGGCAACTGGAGCCGGCTGCAGCGCGCGCGCGAGCAGGCCTTCCACTCCGAGGCCAGCGCGGGTCTGGCGCGCGCGCGCCAGGCCGCGCTCGCCGAGCGCGAGGCGCTGGTGCGCCTGCTCGGGCTCGACGCGGCGCAGGCGCAGTCGCTGCGGCTGCCCGAGCGCCTCGCGGAGCTGCCGAAGCAGCCGATCTCCGCCGAGGCGGTGCTCGCGTCGGCCAAGGAGGACCGGCTCGACCTGCGGCTCGCGCGCCAGCGCCTCGCCGCCGCGCAGCGCGCCGAGGGCAGCACGCGCTGGAGCAGCGTCGGCGACCTGGAGCTCGCCTACATCCGCAACAGCGAGACGCACGAACCGGTGCAGCGCGGCTGGGAGCTCGAGATCGCGCTGCCGCTGTTCGACCTCGGCGACGCGCGCCGCGCCGGCGCGTCCGCGCAGACGCTCGCCGCGCTCGCGCAGCTGCGGCAGGTGCAGCTCGAGACCGCCTCGCAACTGCGCGAGCGCTACCACGCCTGGCGCAGCGCGCACGACATCGCGCGCCACTACCGCGACGAGCTGGTGCCGCTGCGCAAGACCATCGCCGAGGAGATGCTGCTGCGCTACAACGGCATGCTCGTCGGCGTGTTCGAGCTGCTGGCCGACGCACGCGAGCAGCGCGCCAGCGTGATCGCCGCGATCGAGGCGCAGCGCGACTTCTGGCTCGCCGACGCGGCGCTCGAGGCCGCGCGGCTCGGCGCGCCGCTCGCGCCCGCCCCCCTCTCCGCGCCAGGTGCCGCGGCGACCGCCCCCCAAGGACACTGAGATGACGACGAGACGACTCTTCCTCGGCGGCGCGGCGCTCGCCGCCGCCGCCGTCGGCCGCGCGGCGATGGCCGCGCTGCCCGAGCCGGTGCTGCGCACCGACACCGCTTCCGCGCCTCCGCTCGAGCCCTCGGCCGGGCGGCCCTACCGGCCGGTCGTGACGCTCAACGGCTGGAGCCTGCCCTTCCGCATGAACCAGGGCGTGAAGGAGTTCCACCTGGTGGCCGAGCCCGTGATCCGCGAGTTCGCGCCGGGCATGAAGGCGCAGCTGTGGGGCTACAACGGCTCCTCGCCCGGCCCGACCATCGAGGTGGTCGAGGGCGACCGCGTGCGCATCTTCGTCACCAACCGCCTGCCCGAGCACCACGCGGTGCACTGGCACGGCCAGCGCCTGCCCAACGGCATGGACGGCGTCGGCGGCCTCACGCAGCCGCACATCCCGCCCGGCAAGACCTTCGTCTACGAGTTCGAGGCGCGGCGCCCCGGCACCTTCATGTACCACCCGCATGCCGACGAGATGACGCAGATGGCGATGGGCATGATGGGCTTCTGGATCACGCACCCGAAGGACCCGAAGCGCACGCCCGGCTACGCCGACTGCGACCGCGACTTCGTGTTCCTTCTCAACGCCTTCGACATCGAGCCCGGCAGCGCGACGCCGAAGGTCAACACGATGCTCGACTTCAACCTCTGGTGCTTCAACAGCCGCGTCTTCCCGGCCATCGACCCGATGGTGTGCCGGCTCGGCGACCGCGTGCGCATCCGCGTCGGCAACCTGACGATGACCAACCACCCGATGCACCTGCACGGGCACGAGTTCGTCGTCGCCGGCACCGACGGCGGCTGGACGCCGCCCGGGTCGCGCTGGCCCGAGATCACCGCCGACATCGCGGTCGGGCAGATGCGCGCGCTGGAGTTCATCGCCGACGAGCCCGGCGACTGGGCCTTCCACTGCCACAAGAGCCACCACACGATGAACGCGATGGGCCACGACGTGCCGACGATGATCGGCGTCGACCACCGCGAGGTGGTGCAGAAGATCCAGAAGCTGATCCCCGACTACATGGTGATGGGCGAGCGCGGCATGGCCGACATGGGCGAGATGGAGATGCCGCTGCCCGACAACACGCTGCCGATGATGACCGGCACCGGCCCCTTCGGCGCGCTCGAGATGGGCGGCATGTTCACCACCGTCAAGGTGCGCGAGGGCCTCGCGCGCAACGACTGGCGCGACCCCGGCCACTACCGGCACCCGGCCGGCACCGTGGCCTACGAATGGAGCGGCGCCACGCCGGCGCCGGCGCGTGCCGCCGCGCCGGCCTCCGCCTCTGACAACCCGCCGCTGCGCGCACGCAAGCCGCGCGAAGGAGAACCCCATGCGCATTGATCTTTCCCTGCTGCGTCCGGCGCTCGCCGCCGGCCTGTGCACCGCACTGCTCGCGGCGCTGCCCGCCGCCGCGCTCGCGCACGGCGCCGCCGGCCATGCGCCGAAGGCGGCAACGGCTGCTCCGTCGACCGAGTCCTACCCCTGGGGCCGCGAGGGCCGCGCCGCCGACGTGACGCGCACCATCGAGGTCGACATGAAGGACGCGCTGCGCTTCGTGCCGGGCGAGCTGCGCTTCAGGCGCGGCGAGACGGTGCGCCTGGTGGTGCACAACAGCGGTCGGGTGATGCACGAGCTGGTGCTGGGCACCGAGGCCGAGCTCAAGCGCCATGCCGAGCTGATGAAGCAGCACCCCGGCATGGAGCACGACGAGCCCTACATGGCGCACGTCGCGCCGGGCGAGCGCGCCGAGATCGTCTGGACCTTCGACAAGCCCGGCCGCTTCATGTACGGCTGCCTGCTGCCCGGGCACTTCGAGGGCGGCATGGTCGGCCGCATCGTCGTGCGATGAACCTGCCGCCGATGCGCAGGCGCCGCGATCCGTGAGCGTTTGCGCACTGTTTCGTGCACTGATTGAACCCTCGGCACGCGCACCGGCTCCAATGCCGGAGCGGCCCGCGTGCCGACATCCCCCGAGGAGTTCCCGATGAATTCACGCCGCCAGTTCCTTCTCGGCGCCACGGCCGCCGCGACCGCGCTCGCGCTCGGCCCGGCGCTCGCCGCGCCGGCGAAGCCGCAGATCGAGGTCTGGAAGTCGCCCAGCTGCGGCTGCTGCCAAGGCTGGGTCGAGCACCTGGAGAAGAACGGCTTCGAGGTCAAGGTCAACGACGTGCCGGGCCCGGCCGACTATCGCGAGAAGTTCGGCCTCGCCGCGCAGTACGGCTCCTGCCACACCGCCAAGGTCGGCGGCTACGTGCTCGAGGGCCATGTGCCGGCGCGCGAGATCCACCGGCTGCTGAAGGAGAAGCCGCAGGCGCTCGGCCTCGCGGTGCCCGGCATGCCGGTCGGCTCGCCCGGCATGGAGGTCGAGAGCGGCCGCGTCGACGCCTACGAGGTGCTGCTCGTCACGAAGGACAACCGCGCCAGCGTCTACCAGCGCTACGCCGCCAAGGCTTGAGCCGCGGCGAGGCGCCCCCAACTACCGATGAGGCGCGCGGCCGCGCCGCGCCCGAGAACCCTGGAATCCCGAGATGAAGAAGCTGATTTCCCTGATGATCGCCCTGCTCGGCGCCACCGGCGCCTTCGCGCAGTCCCCGCTCTCCGAGGGCGAGGTGCGCAAGATCGACAAGGAGCAGGGCAAGGTCACGATCAAGCACGGCGAGATCAAGAACCTCGACATGCCGCCGATGACGATGGTCTTCCGCGCCCAGCCGCCTGCGCTGGTGGACAAGGTGCAGGTCGGCGACAAGGTGCGCTTCCAGGCCGAGAAGGTCAACGGCACCTACACCGTCACCGCGCTCGAGCGCGCGCAGTAAGAAGCGCGACATCCTCCGGCGGGGCCGCCGCGTCGTCCCGCCCGCCGCGCAGGGGCCCGCAGCTCCTGCCTGTGCGCCGCCGAACCTGCGTGGCGCGCCTCTTCCCCGCCTATTCGCCCTCGCCGAACTTGTCGTCGATCAGCGCGACGAGCGCGTCCATCGCGGGCTGCTCGTCCGGGCCGCTGACCTCGATCTCGACCTCGGTGCCGAGGCCGGCGGCCAGCATCATCACCCCCATGATGCTCTTGGCGTTGACGCGCCGCCCGTTGCGGCTCATGAAGACATCGCTCTTGAAGGAGCCGGCGAGCTTGGTGAGCTTGGCCGAGGCCCGCGCGTGCAGGCCGAGCTTATTGCTGATCTTGATGGTGCGCTGGATCATGTCCCGGTTTCTGGGCTTGGTTCTGGGGCCGGGCCGTCGCGACCTGCATCACGCCCTGCGTGGCACCGGCCAGTGCGCGCGTGAGGACCATGTCCAGCGACTCGTGCTGGTAGCACAGCGTGCGCCAGAGCATCGGCACGTTGACGCCCGAGACCACCTTGACCTGCACGCCGTCGGCGAGCCGCTGCGCGACGTTGCAGGGCGTCGCGCCGAACACGTCGGTGAGGATCAGGGCCTCGGGCTGGAGCACCCGCTCGAGCAGCGCGCGCGCCTGCGTCTCGGTCTCCTCCGGAGACGCGTCGGGCTGCACGTCCAGCGTCTCGAGCGTGGCCGCGCACTCCGGGAAGGTGTGGTGCGCGCAGGCCTTCAGGGCGCTGGCCAGCGGGGCATGGGCGATGATGAGGATGCCGGTCATGGTGGGGTCAAGCTGGGGGATTATGGGCCGATGCGTGCGCCGGGGACGCCTTTGCGCCCCGCGCCGATGCGCAAGGGTCGCGCAAATGCGACAGCCGCGCCGCCGCGCGGGCTCAGGACGACAGCCGCAGTCCGCTGAAGAACGCCTCGACCGCCTCGGCCTGCGGCGCCTCCCCGGCGCTGACGATGCTGGCCTGGTAGACCCGCGTCGCGTGCACGAAGAAGGCCGATTCCTGGCGCACCGCGCGGCCGTCGGGCAGCCTGCCCTCCACGCTCAGCCGCTCGGCCCGGGCGTTCGGCGTCATGCCGGGCACCGCGGCGGGCACGCTGCGCCTCGCCTCGCCGCGCACGTTGGCGAGCGCCGCGCCGCGCAACTCCGCCAGGGCGGAGCCGACGCGCGCCGGCTCCTTCACATCGGCAAACGACACAGCATAGGTGCTGCCGCCGGCCGTGCAGGCGAGCATGGACATTTCCGTCTCGGCGCCGGCGAGCGCCAGCCGGCGGGCGTGGCTCACGGGCTTGCAGGGGAACATCGCCTCGAGCGTCGAGCCCTCGGGCCGCACCTGGCGCCAGTCGAGCGTCGGCGAGCACGCCGCGGTACCGAGCGCGGCGAGCGCCGCCATCCACATCCTTGCCTGCATCGCGCGATTATCCGGCGCGCGCCGACAATCGCGGCATGACCGCCTCCGCTCCCCCCTGCCCCGAGGCCGCGCCGCCGCTCGCCGGCGTGCGCGTGCTCGACCTGTCGCGCGTGCTCGCCGGCCCCTGGTGCACGCAGATCCTCGCCGACCTCGGCGCCGACGTGATCAAGGTCGAGCGTCCGGCCCGCGACGGCGGGCGCGGCGGCGACGACACGCGCGGCTGGGGTCCGCCCTACCTGAAGGACCGCGAGGGCCGCGACACCGGCGAGTCGGCCTACTTCCTGAGCTGCAACCGCAACAAGCGCTCGATCACGGTGGACCTGGCCCACCCCGAGGGCGCCGCGCTGCTGCGCGAGCTCGCCGCGCGCAGCGACGTGCTGGTCGAGAACTTCAAGGTCGGCAACCTCGCGAAGTACGGGCTGGACGCCGCGAGCCTCGCCGAAGTCAACCCCGGCCTCGTCTACTGCTCGATCACCGGCTTCGGCCAGGACGGGCCGATGGCGGAGCTCGCCGGCTACGACCTGATGGTGCAGGGGCTCGGCGGCTTGATGAGCATCACCGGCGAGCCCGACGGCCGGCCCGGCGGCGGACCGCAGAAGGTCGGCGTCGCGGTGGTGGACCTGATGACGGGGCTGTACGCGACGGTCGCGATCCAGGCCGCGCTCGCGGCACGCGCGCGCACCGGGCGCGGCCAGCACGTCGACGCGGCGCTCTTCGACACGCAGCTCGCGATGCTCGCCAACCTCGGCTCGAGCGCGCTGCTGTCGGGCGCCGCGCCGCGGCGCGTCGGCAACGCGCACCCGAGCATCGCGCCCTACCAGAGCTTCTCCACCGCCGACGGCCACATGCTGGTCGCGGTCGGCAACGACGCCCAGTTCGCGCGCTACTGCGCCGCGCTCGGCCACGCGGAGTGGTCGGCGGACGCGCGCTTCGAGACCAACGACGCGCGCGTGCGCCACCGCGACGAGCTCGTCGCGCTGCTCGCGCCGGCGATGCTCGGGCGCACCACCGCCGAATGGATCGCCGCGCTCGACGCGCTGAAGGTGCCGTGCGGGCCGATCAACGACGTCGCGCAGGCGCTCGCGCTGCCGCAGACCGCGGCACGCGGCATGGTGCGCGAGCTGCCGCACCCGTTGTCGGACGCGCTGCGCGTGGTCGGCAGCCCGATCCGGCTGTCGCAAACGCCGGTGCAGTACCGGCGCCCGCCGCCGCTGCTCGGCGAGCACACCGGCGAGGTGCTGCAACAATGGCTGGGCCTGGACGCCGGGCGGCTCGACGAACTCAAGCGCAAGGGAGTGATCTGAGATGGCCGATTTCGTGCTCGTGCATGGCGCCTGGCATGGCGCCTGGTGCTGGAAGCGGGTGCTGCCGGGGCTGTGGGCCGCCGGCCACCGCGCCTGGGCGGTGACGCTCACCGGGGTGGGCGAGCGCGCGCACCTGCTGTCGCCGGCGATCACGCTGGAGACGCACGTGCAGGACGTCGCGGCGGTGATCGAGGCCGAGGAGCTCGAGCGCGTCGTGCTCGTCGGCCACAGCTACGGCGGCATGGTCGTCACCGGCGTCGCCGACCGGCTCGCGCCGCGCATCGCGCACCTGGTCTACCTCGATGCGGTGATCCCCGAGCCGGGGCAGAGCTGGTCGAGCGGCCACACGCCCGAGACGCAGGCCGCGCGGCGCGCGGCGATCGCGGCCACCGGCACGCTGGCGCCGGCGGACCCGGCGCTGTTCGGCCTCGCCGGCGCCGACGCCGACTGGGTGGCGCGCCGCCAGACGCCGCAGCCCGGCGGCGTCTACGACGCGCCGCTGCACTTCGACGCGGCGCGCGTCGCGGCGCTGCCGCGCACCTTCGTCGACTGCACCGCGCCGGCGCTGCCGACCATCCACGCCTCGCGGCGCCGCGTGCGAGCCGAGCCCGGCTGGCGGCTCGTCGAGATCGCCACCGGTCACGACGCGATGATCAGCGCGCCAGAAGAAACGCTGCGCGCGCTGCTCGCGGCAGCGCACTGAGCCGGTTCACGACGGCACGGCGCCGCCGGCTCACAGCCCGTAGCGCCAGCTCAGCAGCGCGGTGAGGATTCCCCACATCAGCAGGAACAGCGGCGTGCCGACGCGCACGAAGTCGCCGAAGCGGTAGCCCGCCGCGTTCATCACCAGCAGGTTGGTCTGGTAGCCCATCGGCGTGAGGTAGCAGAGGTTGCAGCCGAACAGCACCGCGAGCACGTAGGGCTCGGGCGGCACGCCGAGCGCGCGCGCCATCTCGATGCCCAGCGGCGTGCCGATCGCCGCCGCGGCGTTGTTCGACACGAAGTTGGTCAGCAGCCCCATCAGGCCCATCAGCAGCGCCAGCACCCAGTGCGGCGCCAGCCCGCCCGACAGCGCGACGAGCTGCTGGGCGAGGTAGGCGGTGGCCCCGGTCACCGACAGCGCCTGGCCGAGCGCGAGGCTCGAGGCCACCAGCAGGATCACCTTGGCCGACAGCGCCGCGCCGACGTCGCTCCAGGTCAGGCCGCGCGTCATCAGCAGCAGCAACACGCCGGCGAGCGCCGCGACCTCGATCGGCAGCAGCTTGGTGCCGGCGAGCACCACGACGCAGGCCATCGTCAGCAGCGCGAGCCAGGCCTTGTCCTGGCGCGGCAGCACGTAGCGCGCGTCGAGCAGCAGGCCGAGCCCGTCGCGCTGCGCGTCCTGCACCGCGGTGCCGGCGCCCTGCACCAGCAGCACGTCGCCGGGCTCGAGCCGGCGGTCGAACAGGTCCTCGCGCAGCCAGGCCGAGGCGGTGCGCGCGGGCCGCAGGCCGACTGCGGCGAGGTGGTAGTGCTCGACGAGGCGGTGCTGCCGCACGGTGCGGCCGGTAAGGGGCGACTGCGGCGTGACGACGAGCTGCGCGATGACCGCCTTGGCCGCCGGCGTGCCGGCGGACGTCGCCTCGGCGTCCTCCGCCTCGCTCTCGACCACGGCCTTCACGTCCTCCTCCTGCTCGGGGCGCAGCCCGTGCAGTCGCGCCTTCAGCAGCGTCTCGAACTCCTTCAGGTTCTCGATCGTGTCCTGCAGCAGCAGCCGGTCGCCCGCGTGCAGCCGCATCGTCGGTAGGCGCGTGCGGTCGCGCCCCTTCGCATCGCGCACCGCCACGATGCGCATGCGCCCCTCGGTGGCCTCCATCGCCTCGCGCAGCTGCCGCCCCTCGAGCCAGTCCTGCGGCTCGATCTGCAGCTCCGCGTCGAACACGTCCTGCGCATAGTCGTCGTCCCGTGCCGGGACCGAGCGCAGCAGGCGCGGCGCCACCAACCAGAGGTAGAGCAGCGCCGGCACCGCCGCCATCGCCACGATCGGGTAGAAGCTGAAGAGGGTCAGCCTCGGGCCGCCCAGATCCGAGGACATCGTCGCGACGATCAGGTTGGTCGAGGTGCCGATCGTCGTCGCCATGCCGCCGATCAGCACCGCGTAGTTCATCGGCATCAGCGCCATGGCCGGCGGTGCCTTCGCGCGGCGCAGCGCGGCGATCAGCAGCGGGATCAGCAGCACCACCACCGGCGTGTCGTTGATGAAGCCGCTGGTCGCCATCGCCCCTGCCAGCACCAGCAGCAGCGTCATGCCCGGCCGCTGCGTCAGCAGGCCCGACAGGCGCCGCGCCAGCGGCTCGAGCGCGCCGGTGACGACCAGCGCATGGCCGAGCACCATCAGCGAGCAGATCGCCACCAGCGCCGGGTGGCCGAAGCCCTCGAAGAAGGTCGCGGGCTTCAGCGGCCCACGTGGCGTCTGGAGCGGGAAGGCCAGGAACAGCAGCGGCAGCCCGACCAGGATGCCGAGGCAGACCGACGCGATCGGCAGCCGATCCCACACGAAGAGCACGAGCACGACCGCGGTGAAGACCAGCACCAGCACGCCATGCGCGCCGAGCCCGGGAATTGCCAGTGTCGCGAGCCAGGACCCCGCATCCATTTCGTCCCTCCTCCAGGTGTTGCCCGAGGAGAGCAGCCGGCGTGCCGGCTCCGGCCAGGCGGGCCTGCTACGGCAAGGCCTGCCACAGGCCGGCGAGCGCCAGCCCGAGCAGGAGCAGCAGCGACTGCCGCCGGGTGCGCCCCGCGGCCGGGCCGCCGCGCGCGAGCCAGGCGGCGGCCGGCTGCTCGACATGGCGCTGCACCAGCGCGGCCAGCGCGAGGCTCGCGAGCCAGGTCAGCACGAGCGCGGCGGCGTTGAGCGCCGCGTCGTCCGGTGCGACGCGCTGCACGAGCGCCGCCACGAGCAGCATCACCGGGAAATGCACGAGGAAGGTGGCGTAGGAAGTACGCGCCAAAAGGCCGACGAGGCGATCGGCTGCCGCCGGCCAGCGCGGCAGGGGCCGGCGCGTCAGCCCCCACACCAGCAGCGCGGTGCCGAGCGCGAGCGCGAGGCGCACGCGGAAGTCCGCCGCGAGCGCGCCGAGCGCCAGCAGCACGATCGCCACCGCGGCGCCGCGGGCGGCGGCCGGCCCCGCGAGCCAGGCCGCGGCGATGCCGAGCGCGTAGGAGCCGAAGAAGTACGGCCCCCAGGCGTCCCAGCCGGGGTCGCGGTTGAAGTGCCACATCGACGCGCCGGCCAGCAGCACGACCATCATCGGCAGCAAGGTTTGCGCCCTCATGCCGAGCCGGGGGGCGAGCCCGCGCGCCAGCCATGCCAGGCCCGCGAGCAGCGCGAACAGCTGGAGGTCGATCGCGACGTACCAGACGCCGGCCGACAGCGAGTCGATGCCGAGCACGGTGTGCAGCAGCAGCAGGTGGGCGAGCAACTCTCCGCTCGCCGGCGACTGCGGTATCACCTCGTGATCCATCGAGAGCCGCGCGAGCGTGGCGGCGGCCACCGCCAGCGCGAGCGCCACCCAGTAGGCGGGCATCAGCCGGGCGGCACGCCGCCCGAGTTGCCGCAGGGGATGCAGCGGCGCGGGCCGGGCATCGGGGGCGAGCGACTTCGCCGCCAGGAAGCCGGCGAGCACGAGGAACACCTGCACGGCGAGCCGGCCGTGTTGCGCGAGCGCCTCGAACAGCGCCGGGGCGAGCGCCTGCGCCGCACCCGACATCGGGCCGTAGTACGCGAGGTGGTGCCAGACGATCAGCTGCGCCGCGAGCGCGCGCAGCAATTCCAGCTCCGCCAAGCGGCGGCGGTCGGACTCGGACAATTTCAGGAAATGGTGAGAAAAACGATGGAGCGGGAGACGAGTCTCGAACTCGCGACCTCAACCTTGGCAAGGTTGCGCTCTACCAACTGAGCTACTCCCGCATCGTCTTCAGCCTTGCGCTGAAGGAAGAATTGAATTCTATAACGGAAAAAGCGGGCTTGTCACCCCCTCTGGGGAATTTTTTTCAAGGGACCGTGCGACCGCGCCGGGAGGCCGTCGGGCCCGCGGCCGCGGCGGGACCCTCCAGCGGGGCGGTGCGCGTCGGCGTGGGGGTCGCGGGGGCCGGCCGTGGCCGCCCCTTCAGCGAGCCGTGGCGGTGCGCGTAGACCCAGGTGAACTCGGCGCCGAGCAGGAAGATCTGCGCCGAGTAGTAGACCCAGACCAGCACCACGATCAGCGACGCGGCGGCACCGAAGCCCGAGGCGATGCCGCTGTGGCCGATGTACTGGCCGATCAGGAACTTGCCGACCGCGAACAGCAGCGAAGTCACGGCCGCGCCGATCCAGACGTCGTGCCAGGCGATCTTCACCCTCGGCATCATCTTGTAGATCATCGCGAACAGCACGGTGATGAGGCCGTAGCTGACGAGCAGGTTCAGCACGCTCGCAAGCACCTGCCAGCCGCCGAGCCGCTCGCCCCACCAGCGGCCGAGCGCCGCGAGCGCGGCGCTGGCGACCAGCGACACGATCAGCAGGAAGCCGATGCCGAGGATCATGCCGAAGGACAGCAGCCTTGCGCGCACCAGGCCCCAGAGGCCGCCGGTCTTGTCGCGCGCCGGCGCGCGCCAGATCCGGTCGAGCGCGTCCTGCAACTCGGCGAACACCGTGGTGGCGCCCACCAGCAGCACGACGATGCTGACGGCGGTCGCGAGCACGCCGGTGCCGGTGCGGCGAAAGCTTTCCAGCAATCCCTGCAGCGCGATCGCGCCCTCCTTGCCCATCAGGCCGGAGAGCTGCTCGAAGATCTCGCCGCGCGCCGCCTCCTCGCCGAACACCAGCCCGGCCACCGCGATCACGATCAGCAGCAGCGGCGCGATGGAGAACACCGTGTAGTAGGCCAGCGCCGCGCCCATGCTCGGCGCGTAGTCCTCGCTCCATGAGCCGACGGCTTCCTTGGCGAGACTCCAGATCTCGTTGAGCTGCATGCCACGCTCGAGCAAACCGGATGCCGCTCAGGCCAGGGCGGCTCGTGCCGCGCCTGCGCCGCGCGGTGCCGACGCGCGATGCACTGCCGGCACCGAGCTGCCGGCCATCTCCATCGCGGCATCGACCGCCGCGAGCACCGCGGCGGGGGCGACGTGGTGCACCATGTGGCCGGCGCCGTGCACCTGCACCAGGCGGCTGTCGGGCAGGCGCCGGTGCAGCCGCAGCGTCTGCCAGCCCGGGCTGACCTCGCGGTCGCCGTCGCCGCTCAGCAGCACCGCCGGCACCGCGAGACCGCGGTAGCCGCTCGATAGCGCTGCCGCGCCCGCGACCATCAGCGCGCGCTCGGCGGCGGTCGCCTGCAGCTGCGAGGGACGCAGCGCCATCCAGACCGGAAAGCGCCGGCGGAAGGCCTCGGGCACGGGCGACGGCGCGAACAGGTGCCGCACCATCAGCGGCCACATCAGCCGCCCGAGCAGCGGCGAGACCGTGTGGCGCATCAGCGTGCCGAGCAGCGGCAGCGCGGGCGCCGAGAAGAAGGGCAGCTCCAGCCGCGGCGTCGGGAAGTAGTAGCCCGAGGCCAGCACCAGCGCGCGCAACGACTGCGGGTGGCGCAGGCCCATCGCGATCGCCACTTGCGTGCCGGCCGAATGCCCCAGCACCACCGGGTCGAGGATGCCGAGCGCGCCGAGCGCCGCGTGCAGCAGCTCGGCCTGCGCCTGTGCCGTCCAGACCGTCCCGCGCGGTCGCTCGCTGTAGCCGTAGCCCGGGCGGTCGAAGGCGATCACGCGGTAGCGCGGCCGCGCCAGCGCGACGAGACCGCTGATGTCGAACTCCTCGGCGAGCGTGCCGTTGCCGTGCAGCAGCACCAGCGGCGGGCCCTCGCCGCCGAAGTCGCGGTAGTGCAGGCGCACGCCCCGCACCGTGACGAAGCGGCCGAGCGGCGGGAAGTCGCGCTCGGCCTGCCGCGAGCGCCGGTGCACCGCGAGGCCGCACAGCGCGAGCACGGCCGCGGCGGCAAGCAGCATCGAGGGCCGCCGGGAGGGCGGGCGGAAGCGTCGGTCGACGAGGTTCATGCGGGAGCTCCAGGGAGTGGACGGCCCTGCCCACGCAGCAAGCCCGGATCCCGCCGCAACGTCGCCCGGGCCGGCGCGGCATGCCGCTTGCCGCGCCGGCCTCATGAAGACGAAGACGCGCGGCCTGCTGGGACTCGGACTGCTCGGCATGCTGGCCTGTGCGGCGCTCGCCGCCTGCGGGCCGCGCGGCGCCGCGAAGGAGCCCGCGGCTTCGTCCCCGGCCCCCGCGCCGCCCGCCGGGGCGGCGGAGGCTCCCTCGCCCGAGCGGCTGCAGGCGCATGTGCGGGCGCTGAGCGAGCGCTTCGTGCCGCGCGACCACCGACATCCCGAGCAGCTCGACCGCGCCGCCGCCTACATCCGCGCCGAGTTCGAGCGCAGCGGCCTGCGCACCGAGGAGCAGGTCTTCGAAGCGGGCGGGCGCCGCTACCGCAACGTGATCGCGAGCCTCGGCCCCGCGCAGGGCGAGCGCGTGATCGTCGGCGCGCACTACGACGCCGCGGGCGAGTTGCCGGGCGCCGACGACAACGCGAGCGGCGTCGCCGGGCTGCTGGAGCTCGCCGCCCTGCTGCGCGACGCAGCGCCGGCGCGGCGCGTCGAGCTGATCGCCTACTCGCTGGAGGAGGCGCCCTGGTTCGCCACCGACGGCATGGGCAGCGCGGTGCATGCGCAGTCGCTGCGCCGGCAGGGCGTGGCGGTGACGGCGATGCTGTCGCTGGAGATGATCGGCTACTTCAGCGATGCCCCGGGCAGCCAGCAATATCCGCTGCCGCAGATGCACGCGCTCTACCCCCCGCGAGGCGACTTCATCGGCGTCGTCGGCCGCGAGGCGGAAGCGGGGCTGGTGCGGCGCATCGAGGCGGCGATGCGCGCGGCCTCGCCGCTGCCGGTGCACTCGATCGCCGCGCCGGCGGCGGTGCCCGGCATCGGCCTGTCCGACCACTCGAGCTACTGGAGAAGCGGCTACCCGGCGGTGATGGTCACCGACACCGCCTTCTACCGCAACCCGAACTACCACACCGCCGGCGACACCGCCGACACGCTCGACTACCGGCGCATGGCCGAGGTGGTGCGCGGCGTCGGGGCGGCGGTGCGCGAGCTGGCCGCGCGATAGGCCCTGCCGCAGGCGGCAGCGCCACGAGGCCGGCGCACGCGCCTCACTTGCAGACGAACTCGGCCAGCGCGCGCTGGATCGCGAACAGGTTGCGGTCCGAGTTGAACTGGCGCGAGATCGGCTGGGCATGCCCGCTCACCCAGATCTTCACCTCCGCGTCGAGGTCGAAGTGGCCGCGGCTCTCGCAGGAGAAACAGGTGATCGCGCGGTAGGGCACGCTCAGGTACTCCTTCTTCGAGCCGGTGATGCCCTGCTTGTCGATGAAGATCAGGCGCCGGTTGGTGAAGACCACCAGGTCGCGCACCAGCTTGTAGGCCTGCTGGATGGTCTCCTGCGGCGCGAGCATCGCCTCGAGCTGCGCCTCCAGCTGCTCCACGCTGGTCTCGGACGCATGGCCGAGCAGTCCGGACAACAAACCCATGCCCCTCTCCTTGTGCTGTACGGGCCGCCGGCCGCGAAGGCCCGGCCGGCCGGAACCGCGACTGTAGGGCATCACCGGTGCCTCCGGCCGTCGTCGCAAGGCGTGCGGCAGCGCGGCAAGTTTCCCTGCCGGACGGGCCGGACCCCAGGCCGACATCTCAAGTTCCTCCAGCGCGAGCCGATAGCAATGTAAGCCCAAGGTAAGAAAGGAGAGACTTCTTGTCACCCGCCCACTGGAAGACCGGCGCGCTGTGCCGGGCAATGCAGTCGCGTGCGCGAGGAACGACGGAAGCGCTCTCCGCCGACCCTGCCGGCACGCTCGCGCGCCGGCAGGAGCGCCGCAGCGCGCAGGAGACGGCCGACATCGGGCGCGAGGCGACGTGGCGGCACGCGCTCATGCTCGGGCCGGCGCTGCCAAGCGCCGATGCCGTCGCGCCCGGCGAACCACCGCAGACCGACCGCAGCCATGGCGAACTGTCGTGCTGCACTGGGCCGCTGGCGACGGACGGGTTCAGCCCGGCGCCGACGCACGACGCGCCTGCATCAGGGGGCCGCCTCGGCTTGCAGGCGGCATGAAAGGAGGCCATCGCGGACCCGAAGGCGACGGGATGCCGCAGGCAGCAGCGCCTCGCGACCCGGCCGGCATGCCGCCCCGCCCTGCTGCAGCCGATTCCTTGCAACGCAGGCCGCGGCAGGACACGGACCGGTCCTGCCCGCTGAACGACACGGGCTCGGCCCGCCGACGCACATGCGTTCCGCCTCGCCCGGCGACCCTCCCGCACGAGACCCTGCGATGAACACGATTTGCGATTTTTCCGTGCCCCTGCGTCCCGAAGACCCTGCGACCATCCTCGAGCGCGTCACGGACGCGTTCTTCGCCGTCGACGCCGGGTGGCGCTTCACGTACGTCAACGCGCGGGCCGAAGCCTTGCTGCGCCGGCCGGCCTCGGAGCTCCTCGGGCAGGAACTCTGGACCGCGTTCCCGCAGGCGCTCGGCTCGATCTTCGAGCACCGCTACCGGCAGGCCCTGGCCGAACAGCAGACCGTGTGCTTCGAAGCCGGCTTCCCCCCGCTCGACCTCTGGGTCGAGGTCAGGGCCTACCCGGGCCCCGGGGGCCTGTCGGTCTATTTCCGCGACGTCACCGCGCAGCGGCAGGCCGAGGCCGCGCTGCAGGAGCGCGAGGAGCGTCTGCGGCTCTTCATCGAGAACGCCTCGGACTCGCTGCTGCTGCTCGACCGCGAGTCCCGCTTCCTGTTCGTCAGCCCCACGCTGGAGCGCGACCTCGGCCATGCGCCGCAGCGGCTGCTCGGCACCCCGGCCTCCGCGCTCGTGCATCCCGAGGACTGGCCGGCCGCTGCCGTGGCGATCGAGCGGGCGTTCCGCCATCCCGGCACGACGCAGATCACCGAGGTCCGCGTGCGCGACGCGGCCGGCGCCTGGAGGCCCTGCGAGGCGGTGGGCCGCACCGGCCCGCCGGGTACCGCGGTGCAGGGCCTGATCGTCAACCTGCGGGACATGAGCGCATGGCAGGCGGCGGAGGCCGCGCGCCGTGCGGAAGCCGAGCGCTTCCGCGCGCTCAGCGCGTCCTCCCCGGTGGGCATCTTCCAGTCCGACGCCGAGGGCCGCATCACCTACGCGAACCCGCGCCTGCAGTCGATCTGGTGCATGACGGAGGCCGGGATGCTGGGCAGCGGCTGGCAGGCCCGGCTGCACCCGGATGACCTGCCGGCCGTGCTGGCCGCCTGGCGCGCCTCGCTGGAGGAAACGCAGGCTCGCGAGGAAAGCTACCGGCTGCTGCTGCCCGACGGCACGACGCGGCACGTCTGCGGGCAGGCGGCGCCGCTGCGCGACGCCTCGGGCGCGCTGATCGGCTCGGTCGGCACCGTGTGGGACGTCACCGAGCGCCGTCGCATCGAGCGCGCGCTGGCCGAGAGCGAGCGCAGCCTGCGCCTGGCGCTCGGCGCCGGCAGGATGGTGGCCTGGGACCGCGACCTGAAGACCGGCATGCTGCACGAGCGCGGCGGCATGCCGCTGCTGCCTCGTGCTCCTTGCACGGTCGTGCCGCAGGGCAGCGCGGAGGGTGGGCCCCACACCTGCCGGCACGGTCCCTATGTCGACTTCCTGTCCGGTGTGCTGCCCGAGGACCGCGGGCGCCTCGAGGTCGCCTGCACACGCGCGCTCGAGGGCCGCGGCGACTTCGACGAGGAGTTCCGCATCGTGCTGCCGAGCGGCGGGACACGCTGGCTGCACGCGATGGGGCGCGTGGTGCCCGGCGGCGACGGCACCCCGGAGCGCCTCGTCGGCGTGAGCCTGGACATCACCGAGCGCAAGGCGCTGGAGGCCGAGCTCACGCGACGAGCCCACCGCGACACGCTCACCCGGCTCGAGAACCGCGACCGCTTCCGCGAGCGCGTCGAGGACGCCCTCGCCGCCTTCGCGCGCCAGGGCGCCGGCGCGCCGCCGCCGGTCGTGCTCTTCGGCGACCTCGACGACTTCAAGACCGTCAACGACTCGCTCGGGCACGAGGCCGGCGACCGGCTGCTCGTCCTCGTGGCCGAGCGGCTGCAGCAGGCGGCCCGCGGCAGCGACAGCGTCGCCCGCCTCGGCGGCGACGAGTTCGCCGTCCTGCTCGGGCGGGTCCGCGACATCGGCGAGGCGGCCGCGATCGCGGCGCGCATCGTGGACTCGATCAACCAGCCCTTCCTGCTCGACGGGCGCCAGATCCACATCGGCGCAAGCATCGGCATCGCGATGGCACGGCCCGGCGACACGCCGCACGAGCTGCTGCGCAACGCCGATCTGGCGATGTACCGCGCCAAGAACGGCGGCAAGCGGCGGCACGAGACCTTCACGCCCGAGATGCACGCCGCGGCGCTCGACCGGCTCACGCTCGGCGACGACCTGCACCGCGCACTCGACGCCGGGGAGCTGCTGCTGCACTACCAGCCGATCGTCGAGCTGGGCAGCCGCCGCATCACCGGCGCCGAGGCGCTGATGCGCTGGCGCCATCCCGCGCGGGGCCTGGTTCCGCCCGGCACCTTCATACCGATCGCCGAGGAGACCGGCCTGATTCCGGCGCTGGGCCGCTGGGTGCTCGCCGAGGCCTGCGCGAACGCGGCGCGCTGGCCCCGCGCGGCCGATGCCCCCCCGCTCGCGCTCACGGTGAACGTCTCGGCGCGCCAGCTCCAGGAAGCGGGCCTCGTCGGCGACGTGCGCCGCGCGCTGCAGGACTGCGGCCTGCCGCCGTCCGCGCTGGTGCTGGAGATCACCGAGAGCACGCTGATGCAGGACCGCGAGCTGATGCTGCGGCGGCTGCAGGAGCTCAAGGCGCTGGGCGTGAAGATCGCGATCGACGACTTCGGCACCGGCTTCTCCTCGCTCGCCTACCTGCAGCGCTACCCGATCGACGTGCTGAAGATCGACAAGTCCTTCGTCGACCGCGTCGCCGAGGGCGACCGGGACGGCGCGGTGACGCGCACCATCGTCGCGCTGGCCGATGCGCTGGAGCTGCGCAGCGTCGCCGAGGGCGTCGAGCACGCGGAGCAGGAGGCCCGGCTGCTGCAGCTCGGCTGCCGCTTCGGGCAGGGTTACCTGTTCGCGCGCCCGATGCCCGGCGAGGCGCTCGACGCGCTGCTGCGGCAGCCCTTCCCCCTCGCCCCCCCGTCGCCGCCAGTGCGCGAGACCCCCGCCCCCCGCCCTTCCGCAGGCCGCGCGCCCCTGACTGCCGACGAGGACGCCCGGATCGCGCTGCTGAGCGCGATCGGCCTGCTGGACTCCGAGCCCGAAGCCGTCTTCGACCGCGTCACGCGCCTCGCATCGCGGCTGTTCGGCACGCCCATCGCGCTGATATCGCTGATCGACGAGCAGCGCCAGTGGTTCAAGTCGCGGGTCGGGATGGAGCCGAGCGAAACCCCGCGCGAGGGCGCCTTCTGCGCGCACGCGATCCACCAGCAGGAGCCGCTCGTCGTGCCGGACGCCCGGCGCGACGAGCGCTTCGCGGACAGCCCGCTGGTGAGCAGCGCCCCGCACATCCGCTTCTACGCGGGCGCGCCGCTGCGCTCGCTCGACGGCACCGCGCTCGGCACCCTCTGCGTCAAGGACCGCCTGCCCCGCGAGTTCTCGGCGCAGGACGCGGAACTGCTGCGGGACCTGGCGGCGATCGTCAGCCAGGAACTGGTGCACCGGGAGCTGGCACTGCGGGCCCGCTCGGCGCTGATCTTCCACGTCGAGACGGACGCCGAAGGCCGTGGCGCGACCTTCCGGCACGCGAGCGACAAGCTGGCGGAACTGGTCGGCAGCACGCCCGGGGAACTGCGGCAGCACCCGGACCGCTTCTTCTCGGCGCTGCATCCCGACGACCGCCTCAGCCTGCGGGAGCTTGCCGGGCAGCTCGGCAGCGGGGAAACGGGCCGGGTCTGCGAGTTCCGCCTAATGCGGACGCCGGGCGGCCCGACGACATGGTGCGAGGCCCATGTCAGCTCGCGCCGCCTGTCCGGCTCGAAGGTGCTGTGGACCGGGTACCTGGTCGACATCACCGGGCGCAAGGCGCTCGAGCAGCAGCTCACGCGGCTGGCCTACCACGACGCCTTGACGGGCCTCGAGAACCGGATGCGATTCCGCGAGCGCGTGGAGGCAGCGCTGGCCGTGCAGCGCGCCGGCGCAGACGCCGACGGCGTGCCGGCCGTGCTGTTCGCCGACCTCGACGACTTCAAGCCGGTCAACGACGCGCTCGGACACGAGGCCGGCGACCGGCTGCTGGTCCTGGTCGCGCAGCGGCTGCGTCAGGCCACCCGCGGCTCGGACACGGTGGCCCGGCTCGGCGGCGACGAGTTCGCGGTGCTGCTGGATCGGGTGCACAGCCTGGAGGAGGCCTCGCTGATCGCGCAGCGCATCGTCGACTCGGTCGCCGAGCCCTTCGTGCTGGACGGACAGCGCATCCGCATCGGCGCGAGCGTCGGCATCACGCTGGTGCGGCCCGAGGACACGCCGGAGGGCCTGCTGCGCAATGCCGACCTCGCGATGTACCGCGCCAAGCACCGCGGCAAGGGACGCCACGTGGCCGTCGCGCCGGGGAGGCAGACGTCGGCAGCGTGAAGGCCGCAGCGCCCATCGATTCCGCAGCGCCCGGGCCCCCGTTCCCGCAAGCAGCGCGGGCACCTTCGCGATCGGGGCGCGTCAGCGGCTAGGATGGTCTCGCCGCCCTCGCCAGTCTCGGGAGGACGGCACTCTGGCATGCTCCCCCGGACCGCCCACGCGGCCGGGGTTTTTTTTCGCCCTGCGGGACCTGCCCTTTGCAGAGCGGGGCTCAGCAGGCCTCGTCCTGCGCGTCGCCGGCGCGGCGGGTCGTGCCGGATGCCGGGCGGGCTTCCGCGGCGGGAAGCAGCGGCTTGTCGAGCGGGCGGTAGACGCGGCTGTTGAGCGCAGCCAGGCCGTCGGAGCGCTCGACGGCGGACACCACCGCGAGCGGATCGAGCATCAGGAAGAAAGGATTGGCGGCATGAGCTTCGGTGTACATGGGTGCGTGCCTTTCGGGAACGGTCTGTTCGGTCAGGACGCACTTTAGAAAACCGCGGCGCCGCCTTGCAGTGGGCGGCACGACAAACCGCTTGTCAGACGGATTCCTACGGGCCGACGGCCGCCCGGCGACAGGCGCGTGAGGCAGGGCCGAGGCGGCAGCGGCGGCCGCCTCCCGCAAGGAGGCGGCGACGGGAAGACGCCGGCGCGGCACCGGGTCGCCAGCAGCGAGCCGGCACTTCCGGGAGCCGGGCCTGCCGCCCCTCAGTCGGCCTTCACGTTGCCGGCCTTCACCACTTCCGCCCAGCGCGGGATCTCCCTGGCGATCAGGTCGCCGAAGGCCTGGGGCGAGGTCGGCGTCGGGATCGCGCCCTCGGTGGCCAGCTGCTCCGCCACGGCCGGCGTCTGCAGGATCTTGTTGATCTCGGCGTTCAGGCGGGCGACGGCGGCGGCGGGGGTGCCCGCCGGCGCGACGAAGCCGTACCACTGGTCCGCGTCGAAGCCGGGGAAGCCGCTCTCCGCCACGGTCGGCACCTCGGGCAGCGAGGCCAGGCGCTGCGGGCTCGAGACCGCCAGCGCGCGCAGCCGCCCGCTGCGCACGTGCGGCAGCACCACCGGGGCGCCGGTGAAGGTGGCGTCGACCTGCCCACTCAACAGGTCGGTCACGGACGGCGCCGTGCCCCGGTAGGGGATGTGCAGCATGAAGAACTTCGCCCGCAGCTTCAGGTACTCGAAGGTGATGTGCGCGGCGCTGCCGTTGCCCCCGGACGAGTAGGTCAGGCGACCCGGCTGGGCCCGGGCCTTCGCCACCAGGTCGGCCAGCGTCCTGACCGGCGAGTTCGCGTTCACCACCAGGATGTTGGGCACGCGCGCCACGAAGGCCACTGGAACGAAGCTCTTGAGCGGGTCATAAGCCAGCCTCGGATAGATCGAGGGGTTGACCGCCAGCGTGCCGACATGACCCATCAGCAGCGTGTTGCCGTCGGCTTCCGCACGCGCGGCTTCGGCGGCCCCCATCGAGCCGCCGGCCCCGGGCTTGTTTTCGATCACCACCGTCTGCCCCAGCGCAGGCCCCAGCTTGTTGCCAACGGCACGTGCGAGGATGTCGGCGGAGCCGCCCGGCGGGAAGGGCACGACGATGCGCAGCGGCTTGCCCGACTGCGCACGGGCAGCGGGCAAGGCCGCCGCCGCCATTGCCCCCAGCACCATCGCCCGGCGCACCCGCCCATGGTTGTTGTCCTGCGTCATCTTTGTCTCTCGTTTGTATTGGTTGGAAGGATCGAAGGGCCTGCGCCTGCGCAAGGCTCGCCCCGACCTCCGGATCATTGGCTGCGCTCGGCGATGTGCAATACGCGGTAGCCGCAGCGGCGGCAGGTTGGCACAGCGGCCTGCCGCGCCAGGACGCCCCTCAGGCCCGCGTCCTCCAACAGCATGGGAAGCCTGCCGGCAAGCAAGCAGATCACCCTCAGGCCCATGAAGTGGGTCATCCGGAGAGCCACCATCATCCGCCCCAGGCCCGCCGAGAACGGCACACGCGGCCGGGCGGGCGGGCGGTGAAGCCGCTGCTCGGGGCGGAGGGCGTTGAAGGGGTCAGTCGAGCGACACCTTCGCACGCCTGATCACGTCGGCGTACTTGGCCGATTCGGCCGCGACGAAGGCGTTGAAGAGCTGCGGCGTGGTCGGGAAGCTGTCGTAGCCGAAGGCGGCGTAGCGCTCCTTGACGTCGGGCTCGGCCAGCGCCGCCTCCACGTCCTTCTGGATCTTGTCCGCGACCGCCTTGGGCACGCCCTTGGGCGCCGCGAGCGTGGTCCAGCCGGTCAGCTCGTAGCCGGCCGGACCGCCCGACTCGGCCACCGTCGGCACGTCGGGGAAGGCGGGGTGGCGCTTGGGCGCCGTGACGGCGAGGAACTTGATCTTGCCCGCGCGCATCATCGGGCCGGCGGTGGCGAGCGAGCCGAGCGCGAAGTTCAGCTCGCCGTTGGCAACGCCCGTGTAGAGCATCGACGTCTCCTTGTAGATGACGTGCTGCATCTGCGTGCCGGTCATGCT
>NZ_QXMG01000002.1 GCF_003569765.1 Caldimonas tepidiphila
CGCTGTCAAGCCACGCCCCGCCCGGCGCCCTCGCTGCCATTTGTGCAACAAAGCCTGCCAGATCCACCAGTACTCCCCTAAGTTCGACAGGCGCGTCTTCTCTAATGGTAATGGGTGCTTCGACATTTTGGCGAAAGCCATGTCGTTGAGAGAAATTATTGTTCATATAAAAACGGGATGCTGAGTTTGTTTGGGGAAATATTTTCCGCTTGTCGAATATTAAGCTAAGAGGTTAATTTGGAATTTGCATTTTTGGCCTAGCGTTAATTAGATTGCGGATCCCTTGTCGCGCTCTGCAGCCTAAAAAATTGTGAACCATTGTGAAGTGTCCCTTCTTCCCTGGGAAGACTCCCTAGTTCTAGGGGGCGAGCGTGCCTGCGTTAGGCTGCCTAAAATTTTGCGGATGGAGTTGGCATCGCAGACACCTGCTGCCGCACTTCCCCGTCTACTGGAATGTCGATGAACCGGATTTGCGCCACTGGAAACTGAGCCGGGCCTGGGCTGAAGCGGGAGCACGGGGCACCCGGTCACGGCTACGAAATGTCCAAATTTGACAGGAGGGTGGTGGGGACGGACGCTGCGCCGCCTTCGGTAAGCCAGTGCGGGCCTTACTCGATGAGCACATTCTTCTTTGACCACACCAAGCGTTGCGTGTGGCAGACGAGGCGCTTGGTCGGACTGGCGAACTGACTTCGCGCCAGGCTGTTGTGGCGCTCACCGCTCGGTGCCCCCTGCCTCCTACATCAGCATGGCCGGGCCCCAGAACCGCAGCGCCCGGCTTTTTTCCTTGCGCAACCGCTTCCCGTGATGTGGAAGGCACTGCCGGCGGTCACCGGACCGCGGCCGTAGAATGGCCGCCTTCCGTGGCCGGCGGCTCTTCCCGGGCCGGCCTCGCTTTCCAGCAGAGCGGGCGTTTTCGATGCAACAGACGCAAGATGTGAACGGGGGTGCCGAGGCACCGGTGGTGATCGTCGGGGCCGGCCTTGCCGGGCTGACGGCGGCGCTGCACCTGGCCGACCAGCGGCCGGTGATCGTGCTGGCCAAGCGCAACTTCGAGGAGGCGGCGACCGCCTGGGCGCAGGGCGGCATCGTCGGCGTGCTCGGCAGCGACGACAGCATCGAGAGCCACGTGCGCGACACGCAGGACGCCGGCGCCGGCCTCGTCGACGAGAACACCGCACGCTTCATCGCCGAGAACAGCGCACAGGCGATCGAGTGGCTGGTCGGGCGCGGCGTGCCCTTCTCGCCCGATCCGGAAGGGCCGCTCGGCCTGCACCTGACGCGCGAGGGCGGCCACGCGGTGCGGCGCATCGCGCACGCGGCCGACGCCACGGGCAAGGCGATCCACGACGTGCTGCTCGACCAGGTGCGCCGCCACCCGAACATCCAGCTGCGCGAGCGCTGGATGGCGGTGGACCTGATCACCTCGCGCCACCTGCGGCGCACCGAGGCGCCGCGCTGCTACGGCGTCTACGCGCTCGACATCGACCGCCAGCGCGTCGAGACGCTGCCCGCGGCGGCGGTGGTGCTCGCCACCGGCGGCGTCGGCAAGGTCTACCGCTACACCTCGAACCCCGACACCGCGACCGGCGACGGCATCGCGATGGCCTGGCGCGCCGGCTGCCGCGTCGGCAACATGGAGTTCATCCAGTTCCACCCGACCTGCCTCTACCACCCGCAGGAGCGCAGCTTCCTCATCACCGAGGCGCTGCGCGGCGAGGGCGGGCAGTTGAAGCTCCCCGACGGCACCCGCTTCATGGCCGCGCACGACCCGCGCGGGGAACTGGCGCCGCGCGACATCGTCGCGCGCGCGATCGACTTCGAGATCAAGAAGCACGGCATCGACCACGTGTGGCTCGACGCCACGCACCTCGGCGCCGACTTCCTGAAGGAGCACTTCCCGACCATCTACGCGCGCTGCCTGTCGCTCGGCATCGACATCACGCAGCAGCCGATTCCGGTGGTGCCGGCCGCGCACTACACCTGCGGCGGCGTCGTCACCGACCTCAACGGCCGCACCGACCTGCCCGGGCTCTACGCGGTGGGCGAGACCACCTACACCGGGCTGCACGGCGCCAACCGGCTGGCGAGCAACTCGCTGCTGGAATGCGTGGTGGTGGGCCGCACCTGCGCCGACCACATCCTCGCCAGCGCCGCGCACGCGGTGCCGCAGCCGCCGGCCTGGGACGAGAGCCAGGTCGAGGACGCCGACGAGGCGGTCGTGATCTCGCACAACTGGGACGAGCTGCGCTCGCTGATGTGGAACTACGTCGGCATCGTGCGCACCACGCGGCGGCTGGAGCGCGCGCTGCACCGCATCCTGCTGCTGCGCGGCGAGATCGAGGACTACTACGCCAACTTCCGCGTCTCGCGCGACCTGCTCGAGCTGCGCAACCTCGTCGACTGCGCGGAGCTGATCGTGCGCTCGGCGCTGGTGCGCCACGAGAGCCGCGGGCTGCACTACAGCCGCGACTTCCCGCACACGCTGCCGGTGAGCTTCCCGTCGGTGATGGTGCGCTCGGCGAGCCGCAAGTCCGGACCCGGCGACACCCAGGCGCTCTGCGGCTGAAGAGGCTCGCCGCCCGAAGGGGGCGAGCAGGCCCGCCGGGAGGGCCTGCCGACCGGAGCCGGGATCGAGGAGCGGCTTGCGGCCGCCCCTGCGGCCCAGGCCCTCACTTCGAGAGGTCGATGGCGTAGACCGCGAGGCCCTTGCCGCTGCCGTCGTCGGCGCGCAGCTGGCTGACGTTGGCGATGCCGGCGTCGAGCGCGAGCTGGAGCTTGCCCGGCGCCGAGCTGAAGACCACCGGGCCCTGCGTCGCGACCTGCGTGAAGCGCCAGCTGCGCGCGCTGCCGTTGGCGGCGCGGCTCAGCGTCTTGCGCGCCTTGATGTAGTCGATCAGCACGTCGCGGTTCGCGTCGGGGGAGATCCAGATCGTCTTGCTGCCGTCGAGGCCGGGGAAGCCGCCGCCGCCCGAGGCGCGGTAGTTGTTCGTCGCGACGACGAACTCCGCGGCCGCGTCGATCGCCACGCCCTTGTAGTTCAGCGCCTTGATGCGTGAGCCCTGCGGCTGCGTGACGTCGATCTGGTAGCTCAGGTCTGGGCTCGTGAAGACGTCGAAGTTGTAGCCGGGGAAGGTGGAGACGAGCTTCTGCTCGGCCGTGACCGTCGGGTCGATCCGGTTGTAGCGCGAGGCCGCCTTTTCCAGCCAGGCCTGGATGTCGGCGCCCGTGACCTTCACCGCGTACACCGTGTTCGGATAGAGGTAGAGGTCGGCGGCGTTGTTGATCGCGATGTTGCCCGCGGCGACGTCGGTGAAGTCGCTGCCGCCGGCGAAGCCGCTCTTGAAGGGCGCGCTCACCGACAGCACCGGCAGGCCCTTGTACTGCGGCAGGTTGGCGTCGATGTACTTCTTCACGTAGTCGGCCTGCGCCTCGTTGACCACCTGGATCGCGGTGACGTCGCCCACGTCGGCGAAGTAGGTGGACATCGGGAAGTCCGAGGTGCCGATCGGCGTCTTCACGTACTGCACGGCGGCGTCGTGCTCGGCCTGCACCAGCGGGGCGATGGCCGCGTCGGCCGCCACGTACTCCTTGCTGACCGGGTCCTGCGTCTTGCGCAGGCTCACCGCGGTCTTGGAGGTGTCGATCGTCCACTTGCCGTCCTTGACGACGAGCGAGTAGCTGATCTGGCCGATCGCCTTGCCCCAGAAGCTCGGCATCACCGCGGGCACGCCGTTGAGGCTGCCCTTGACCTTGTCCACGCCCGGCGCGTTGCAGTCGCTCGTGTTGCAGGCGGGGTTCGGGAACTCGCCGTGCGAGTGGCCCATCAGGATGCCGTCGATGCCGGGCACCTTGGAGAGGTGGAAGCTCGCGTTCTCCGTCGCCGGGGTGTAGGCGCGGGTGTCGAAGCCGCCGTGCGAGGCCGCGATCACGAGGTCGGCGCCTTCGGCGCGGGCCATCGGCACGTACTTCGCGGCGGCCTCGACCACGCCCTGCACCTCGACCTTGCCGTCGAGCCAGCGCTTGTCCCAGGACAGGATGGCCGGCGGCGTGAAGCCGAGCACCGCCACCTTGAGGTTGGTCTCGAAGTTCTTGCCGTCCTTGTCCTTCGCGCTGATCTTCTTGGTGACGATCACGTAGGGCTTGAAGAGCGGCTTGCCGTCCTTGAGGCTCGTGACGTTCGAGAGCGCGAGCGGGAACTTCGGGCCGACGCAGTCCGGCTGTGCGGCGGGCTCGGGCATGCCGGCGACGTTGAACTTCGATCCGGTGACCTGCGCCAGGTAGGGCAGGCCGTAGTTGAACTCGTGGTTGCCGATGGTGCCGGCGTCGAAGCCGATCGCGTCCATCGCCTTGTAGATCGCGAGCTTCTGGCCGCAGGCCAGCGGCGAGACGAGCGCCTGGTGGTCGGACAGCGCGGTGCCCTGGATCGTGTCGCCGTTGTCGATCAGCACCGTGTTCGGGAACTCGCTCCTCGCCTGCCGCAGCAGCGTGGCGGTGCGCTCGAAGCCGACCGCCTTGTCCTCGGCGAGCTTGAAGTAGTCGTAGCTCAGCACGTTGGCGTGCAGGTCGGTGGTCTCCAGCACCGTCACCTGCGCCGTCGCGCCGGCCGGCAGCGCCGTGGCGGCCGGGGCGGGCGCGGCTGCCGCCGCAGGCCTGTCGTCGTCGCTGCCGCAGGCGGCCAGTCCTGCCAGCAGGGCCATGGCGCCGAGGGTGCGCATGCGCGAATCGGGAATCATCGGGAGTCCTCTTCCTGTCGTTTTTCGAAGGGTGCAGCCCGGCGCGGAGCGCCCGGGCAGGGTCGGCCCGGCGGCGCCGCGCGCGGCGGCGTCACCGGGGAACGGGGCGGAGCGCGGCGCGCTCAGGGCAGGTCGGTGAAGGCCTGCGTGCTGTAGTCGGCTACCGGCAGCCTGGCGAGGGCCTGGCCGGGCTGGCGCTGGAAGTACTTCAGCAGCGCCTCGGCGTAGTCGAGGCCGACGTCGCTGCGCCGCGGCGCCTTGATCGTGGCGAGCGTGGCGTAGTAGTCGCCGCCGTCGGCGAGGAAGTTGGTCGTCGCGACGCGGTAGCTGCGCGCGGGGTCGAGCGCCTGGTAGCCGCCGTCGGCCTGCCGCAGCTGCAGGTTCGACAGGCGCGAGCCCTTGGCCGCATCGAGGTTCACGTCGAAGCGCAGCCCGCCCGCGTAGGGATAGCCGCCGGTGTTCCTCAGCGTCACGACCGCGTCGACCGCGTCCTCCAGTGCCGCCTTGATCTCCGCGCCGGTGGCGTTCAGCTGCACCAGCGTGTTCCGGAAGGGCAGCACGGTGTAGACGTCCTTGACCGTCACCGGGCCCTGCCGGATGTCGGCGCGCACGCCGCCGCCGTTCTGGATCGACAGGTCGGCGGCGAAGAACTCGCGCGCACTCTGCAGGAAGGCCTCGGCGACGATCTGCTGGATGTCGCCGCCGTGCGCGATCACGCCCGCGTCCTTGTTGCAGGCGTCGCCGAGCGAGGAGCGCGTCGGGTCGAGCTTCGTGCCCGGCACGCGGCGCAGGCACAGGTGGGCGCTCGCCTCGCCCACTGTCTGGGCGCCGAAGGCGGCCTTCTGCTGCGCGTAGGGTGCGAGCAGGGCTGCGGCGGCCGCGTCCGGCGCGGTCACGCGCAGCGCCCGGGCCGCGCCGATGTCGGCCCGCATCGCGGCGCGGTCCGCGGCATCGACCTCGGTCGCGCCGCGGCGCAGCGAGTCGCCGATCAGCAGGTGCGGCGTGCCGCTGCAGGCGGTGACGTCGCCGCGGGCGTCGAAGCTCACCTTCAGCTCGCCGACGACGTGGGAATACTGCCAGGCCTGCACGATGCAGACCCGCTTGCCGTCCTTGTCGGCGGCCTGGGTCGGGTAGGGGCCGGCGGGCGTGAGGCCGAGCTCCTTCAGCACGTCGGGGCCGAGCAGGGTGTGCGAGTCGGCGCCGACGATCACGTCCACGCCGGAGAGCTTCGGCGCGAGCGCCAGGTCGGCGTCGTAGCCGAGGTGGGTCTGCAGCACGATCTTGTCGATGCCCTGCGCGCGCAGCCGGTCGATCTCGGCCTGCGCGGCGGCCAGCTCCTCGCCGAGCACGGTGCCGGCATCCGGGCGCGAGGCGTTCTGCGTCTTGCCCGCGATCGTCAGGCCGACGATGCCGATCTTCTGCCCGCCGCGCACGAGCACGACCGAGGGCGCGACGCGGCCCTGCATCGGCGAGGCGGCGGCGAAGCGCACGTTGGCGCTGAGCACCGGGGTCTTGCAGGCGCCGGCGTGCAGGAAGTCGACGAACTTCCTCAGCCCGGCGTCGCCGTTGTCGAACTCGTGGTTGCCGAGCGTGAAGGCGTCGAAGCAGACCGTGTTCATCAGCTCGGCGTCGGCCTTGCCCTCGGTGAGGTTGAAGTGGAGGTCGCCGGTGAGGGCGTCGCCCGCGTGCAGCTTGAGCACGTGGGGCGAGGCGGCGGCGAGCTCCTTCATCGCGGCGGTGACGCGCGCGAAGCCGCCGAGCTCGGTGGTGATGCTCTCGCGCGTGCCGGCCGCGTTCCGCAGCTTCAGCGACACCGTCTCGGCGTCGAGGCGCGAGTGGTGGTCGTTGACGTGCAGCAGGGTCAGCTCCAGCGGCTGGGCGCGCGCCGCCTGGGCCTGCTGCGGGTCCTCGTCGCCGCCGCAGGCCGGCAGCGCGGCGGCCGCCAGCAGCGTGGCGGCGAGCGCGAGGAAATGCTTCTTCCGGGCCTGGAATCCGTGGTGCATGGTGTCCTCCCGGGCGCGTCGCGTCGCGTCGCGCCGTTCGTTCTCGTGTGGCGGGTCGGGCGCGCTTACTTCTGCGCGGCCACCCAGGCGTCGCGCGCGGCGACCGCGGTGTCGGGGAAGTCGCTGAACACGCCGTCCACCCCGATCGCGAAGAACTGGGCGTACTCCTTGGCCGGGTCGTTCGCATAGCTGGCAGCCAGGCGCCGGGGCTCGTTGCGGAAGGTCCAGGTGTGCACCTTCAGGCCGCGCGCATGGGCGTTCCTCACGATCGTGTCGTCGGCCACGGCGCGGAAATCCGCCTCGTTGACCTGGCCGTCCGCGTTGACGTCCACCGGATTGCCGCCGGCGTCGAGCGTGGCCTTGACCGTCACCAGGTAGCGCTTCCACGGGCCGATCGCGTCGGCATAGGTCCTGACCTCGTCCAGTCCGGCGGGGGTGAGCAGGTCGCCGAAGCTGCCGCTGCGGCCGGACTTGGTCCAGTCGTAGGGCCGGTCGTAGGGCGCGGCGTAGGTGATCGCGCCGGTCCTCGGATCGACGTCGTCGGCGTCCACCAGCTGCACGAGGCGGACCCGGGTCTTCGCGCGCAGCTTCTTCAGGTTGGCCTGCTCGAAGGACTGGATGAACACCGGCGCGTCGGCGCTGGTCCAGCCCGCCGCGGCGAGGGCCGCCAGCAGCCTGTCCTCCAGCGGCAGGCCCTGCTCCTCGTGCCAGGTGGGGTGCTTGGTCTCGGGATAGACGCCGATCGTGCGGCCCAGCGCCGCGCTGCGGCTCTTCGCCAGCGCGATCACCTCCTCGAAGGTCGGGACCTGGTAGCGGCCGTTGTGGCTCGGGTCGCGCTCGGCGAAGGCTTGCTTCGCGCGCAGCGTCCTGATCTCGGCGAGCGTGAAGTCGCTGGCGAAGAAGGCGGTGGTGTCGATGCCGTCGACCTTCAGCGTGCGGCGGCGCGAGGCGAACTCGGGCCGCTCGGCGACGTCGGTGGTCGCGTCGAGCATCGGCTCGTGGCGCGCGATCAGCACGCCGTCCTTGGTCGAGACCAGGTCCGGCTCGATGAAGTCGGCGCCCATCTCGATCGCCTTCGCGTAGGCCTCCAGCGTGTGCTCCGGCAGGTAGCCGCTGGCGCCCCGGTGGGCGATCACCAGCGGCCGGGCGGCGGGAGTGGACGCGGCGGCCACAGCGGGCGCATCGTCGTTGCCGCCGCCGCAGGCGGCCAGCACGGCCAGGGACAGCGCCGCGAGGGCGGCAGGAAGCGGGCGCGGACGGCAGCCTGGACGAAGCATCGGGGATCCTCCCTGTTTGTTCTTGGTTCCCTGATGCTCTTCCCGGCCGGTGGCAGGGCGATGACTGCGCAATGACGCCGGCGTGACAGGGCGACCCCGGCGCGGGGCAGGCTGCCGCGGGGCGGGCGGTTCAGTGCGCCGCGACGAGGGGCTCGTCCGTCGCGCAGGCCCGCGGTTGCGACCGCGTCGCGGCGGCCGGGCCGGCGCCGTCCCAGGGCTCCTCGGCCTGGCGGCGGGCGGACTTGATCACGAGCTTGAGCAGTCCGGTGCGCTCCCAGCAGGCCTTCTCCTCCTGCAGCAGGAAGAGCGTGTGGGGATGGGACTCGATCCACTCCGGCTGCAGCGAGACCGCCACCGTGCGCCCGCTGCGGCGCACCTCCAGCGTGCTGGCGGGCGGCGCGCTGCGGGCATGGCAGAGCAGCACCGCCAGGCGCAGGGCCAGCAGCTGCGCGACGAACTCGGGCCGCGCCAGCGCCTCCTCGACCTTGCGCAGCCGTCCGCGCTGCCCGAGCACCAGCAGGCCGAGCCGCTGCTGCTGCGGTTGCGAGAAGCCGTCCGCGTCCAGGTGGCTCAGCAGGTAGGCGCCGTGCCGGTGGTGGTCGTGATGCGACACCGCCATGCCCAGCTCGTGCAGCCGGGCGCCCCAGTCGAGCTCGTGGCGGGCGCCGGCGTCCGGCTCCGGCTCCAGCGAGGCATGGAGCTGCAGGGCCAGCTCCCGCACGCGCTGCGCCTGGGCCGTGTCCACCCCGAAGCGCTGCTGCAGGCGGCGCACGGTCTCGTCACGCAGGTCCGGCCCCGCGGCGGGCGAGCACGAGGCGGCGCGGCGCTCCTCGAGCTCGAAGATCACGCCCTGGCGCAGGGCTCCCTTGGTGGCCCGCAGCGCATCGAGGTCGAACTGGGTGAACAGCGCCATCAGGATCGACAGCCCGCCGCCGAGCATCATGCGGCGGTTCTCCTTGAGGCCGGCGAGCGACAGCGCGTCCGCGCTGCCGGCCTCGAGGCACTGCTCGATGCACCAGTGCAGGCCCTCGAGCGTGATGGTGCCGTCGCTGATGCGGTGGGCCGCCAGCAGCTGCGAGACCGCGCTGGCGGTGCCCGAGGAGCCCAGGGCCTCGGTCCACTGGCCGGGCGCGAAGGCTTCCGCCGCGCCTTCGAGCGCAGCCCCGGCGGCCACCCGCGCGGCGCGGAAGGCCGACTCCGTGTAGCGCCCCTCGGGGAAGAAGCGCATCGAGAGGCTGCCGCTGCCGATGGGGAAGGACTCGGCGACCAGCGGGGTCGCGCCTTCGCCGAGGATCAGCTCGGTGGAGCGCCCGCCGATGTCGATCACGAGGCGGCGCAGGCCGGGCGCCGGGCTCAGGCCCGCGACGCCGGCGTAGATCAGCCGCGCCTCCTCGCGCCCCGAGATCACCTCGATCGGGTGGCCGAGCGCCGCGGCGCCGAGCCGCAGGAACTCCTCGCGGTTGCGGGCCTCGCGCACGGTCTGAGTGGCCACGGCGCGCACCTGGTGCGGGGCGAAGCCTTCGAGCTGCCGGGCGAAGCTGCCCAGGCAGGCGATGCCGCGCAGCATCGCCTCCTCCGACAACTGGCCCTGCGCGTCCAGCCCGCAGCCCAGGCGCACGGCCTCCCTGAGGGTCTCGATGCGCTCGTAGCGTCCCGCGTCGAAGCGCGCGATCTCGAGGCGGAAGCTGTTGGAGCCGATGTCGACGGCGGCGAGCAGGTCCGGAGCGACGGTGCCGGGGCGGCGCAGCGTGGTGTCCCAAGTCATAGCCCTCCATTGTGGAGGGGCTTTGATGGCAGGCGTGTGACACCCGGCGGGAGGGGTGCCGGTCGATGCCGCGCCCGCGAGGCCGCCCGGGCCGGGGTTCAGCCCTTGGCGGGCTTGCGCTTCGTCGCGGTCTGCGCCGACGAGGCCTCGGCCTTGTCCTTGGCCTTCTTCGGGCGCCCGGTCTTCAGGGGCGGCACGGCATCGACCGCGCGCAGCAGCGCGGCGTCGTCCAAGCCCGCCAGCAGCATCAGCCCGGCGCGCAGCAGCTCGCTCTTCTTCACCGAGCGCTCCAGCTTGAGGGCGCGGGCCTTCAGCGCGGAGATCGTCTCGTACTCGGCGCGGGGAATGGTGAAGCTGTCGCGCACGAGCTTCAGCTTGGCCGGCTTCGCGGGGACCTCGCCCGAGGGCGCGGCCGGCAGCGCGGCAGCCGCCTTGCGCGGCTTCGCAGGGGGTGTCGCCACCTCGGCCAGGGCCTGCGAGGCGGCCGATGCGACCGGCGTCTTCGCCGTGGCGGCAGGCTTGCGGGCCGCCGGCTTCCTGCGGGCCAGGGCAGGCGCCGGCGCGGCGAGGGCCTCGAGGGCGACCTCGACCGGCAGGGACTCCGCCGATTCCGGTACGGCGGGCAGGGGATGGGCTTCGGGGGACGTGACGGAGGCAGCGGGCATGGCGGGACTCGGCAGGAGAAAAGGTGTAAACGGTATATATAGTTTACGACGGAAGGCCGGGCTGCGGGAGTCGCGCACGAGCGCGTGTCTTTCCTGCCACGGGCCGCTTGTCCGCACCATGAGAAGGCGGGGCCGGCGTGCAGGTGGGGCCGGCGCCGGCCGGCCCCGGTGTCCTCAGATCCGCTCGAGCACCCGCATCGAGTAGTCCACCGCGCGCACGTCCTTGGTCAGGCGCCCGATCGAGATGCGGTCCACGCCGGTGGCGGCGATCTCGCGCACCTGATCGAGCGCGACGCCGCCCGAGACCTCGAGCAGCGCGCGGCCGGCGGTGAGCGCCACCGCCTCGCGCATCTGCGCCAGCGGGAAGTCGTCGAGCAGGACGCTCGTGGCGCCGGCGTCGAGCGCCTCGCGCAGTTCGTCGAGCGACTCGACCTCGATCTGGATGTCCACGCCCGCGTCGAGCGCCTGCGCCTGGCGCAGCACCGCGGCGATGCCACCGGCCGCCGCGATGTGGTTCTCCTTGATCAGGATGCCGTGCCACAGCGCCATGCGCTGGTTGCGGCCGCCGCCGACGCGCACCGCGTACTTCTGCGCCTGGCGCAGGCCCGGCAGCGTCTTGCGGGTGTCGAGGATGGCGCAGCCGCGCGGGTTGGGCGACGCGCCGGCGATCGCGTCGACGTGGCGGCGCGTGAGCGTCGCGGTGGCGGAGAGCAGCTGCAGGAAGTTCAGCGCCGGGCGCTCGGACGCGAGCAGCGCGCGCGCCTCGCCCTCGATGAAGCACACCGGCGTGTCGGCGGCCATCAGCGCGCCCTCGTCATAGCGCCAGTCGAGCGACGCCTGGGGGTCGAGCGCCTTCACGCAGCCCTCGAACCAGTCGCGGCCGGCCAGCACCGCCTCCTCGCGCACCAGCACGCGCGCCTTCACGCGCTGGCCGGCGGGCACCAGCTGCCCGGTCCAGTCGCAGCGGCCGATGTCCTCCATCAGGGCATCGCGGATGTTGCGCTGGCGCGCTTCTTCGAGGGTTTCGTCGTGGTCAAACATGGCAGGCGGATCGGGGTGGGGATGAAAAAAGCCGCCGGACGGGCGCGTCGCGGCGGCTCGGGATTGTGGCGGAAGCGGTGCGGCGTCAGGCGGCGCCGATGTTCGGCACGAAGCCGCCGGCCGGGGCCTTCGTCGTGGCGGCGTTGGCGGCGGTGAAGTCGAGCATGCGCTCGATGCAGCCAAGCGCCTGGCTGCGGACCGGCTCCGGCACGAAGATCTCGCCCGTGCCCTGCTCGAGGCACTGCACCACGCCCTGCAGCGCGTTCATCGCCATCCACGGGCAGTGCGCGCAGCTCTTGCAGGTGGCGCTGTTGCCGGCGGTGGGCGCCTCGATCAGCGTCTTGGTCGGCGCGAGCTGGCGCATGCGGTGCAGGATGCCGTTGTCGGTGGCGACGATGAAGGTCTGGTTGGGCGAATTCACCACCGCGTTGAGCAGCATCGACGTGGAGCCGACCACGTCGGCTTGCGCGACCACGCCCTGCGGCGACTCGGGGTGCACCAGCACCAGCGCCCCCGGGTGCTCCTTCTTCAGCAGCTCGAGCTCGACGCCCTTGAACTCGTCGTGCACGATGCACTCGCCCTGCCACATCAGCATGTCCGCGCCGGTCTGGTCCTGGATGTAGCGGCCGAGGTGCCGGTCGGGCGCCCAGAGGATCTTGTGGCCCTGGTCCTTGAGGTGGTTGACGATCTGCAGCGCGCAGGAGCTCGTCACCATCCAGTCGGCGCGCGCCTTCACCGCGGCGCTGGTGTTGGCGTAGACGACGACCTTGCGGTCGGGGTGCGCGTCGCAGAAGGCGGCGAACTGGTCGGCCGGGCAGCCGAGGTCGAGCGAGCAGGTCGCGTCGAGGTCCGGCATCAGCACGCGCTTCTCGGGGCTGAGGATCTTGGCGCTCTCGCCCATGAAGCGCACGCCGGCCACCACCAGCGTCTGCGCCGGGTGCTTGCGGCCGAAGCGCGCCATCTCGAGCGAGTCGGAGACGAAGCCGCCGGTCTCGAGCGCGAGGTCCTGCAGGTCGCCGTCCACGTAGTAGTGGGCGACCAGCACGGCCTTGTTGCGCTCGAGCAGCTCGGCGGCGCGCGCCTTCCACTGCTGGCGCTCCAGCGCGCTCAGCGGCTCGGGCAACTTGGCCCAGGCACGCGCGGTGCAGCTGGCGCCGGAGGCGTCCTGGCGGGTGTAGTCGAATAGGACCTGGCTCATGGCTTGGAGTGGGGGGAAGGCGGGCGCCCCGGCGCCCCGGTGTGTCGCCCGGGGATCGGGCGGGGGCCGAAATGGTAGCCCAGGGGCGGGTGGAAGGTGGGCCGACCTCGCGCAAGTGGGGTCGGCGGTCGGGGCTTCAAGCCCCGGGGGCACGCGGGGCCGTGCGCCCGCGGGCCTCAGATCAGCGTCTTCTCGGCCTGGGCGATCGCGTGACGGGCCAGCGCGAGGTTGCTGTCGGCGCGGTCGAGCACGACGAACAGGAAGAGCTGCGGCTGCCCGCTGAGCGTGCGCAGCACCTGGTGGGCGCAGGACTGCGTCACCAGCACCTCCTCGATGCCCTCGGTGCCGCGGCCCTCGAGCGTGGCGCGGCGGTGCGCCTTGAGCACCTCGCTGAGCGTGACGGCGGCCTGGTCGAGGTCGGGCGGGCAGGTGGGCGAGGCGAGCCGGCGACCGAGCACGAGCCCGGTGGTGCTGTCGGCCACCGCGGCGCCGAGCACGCCCCGCATGCCGGTCAGGGCCTCCAGCGCGCGCAGCATCGTCGGCTGGTCGAGGGGCGCGCGCGGCGCCACGGGCTGGAGCGCGGCAGCCGCACGCGGGGCGAGGCCGGTGCGCGGCCAGGGCGCCCGGGCGAGCCTCGTGACCGGCGTGCGGCCGTCCGGACCGGCCCCGGTTCCCGTAAGGGCCGGCAGCGAGGGGCGGGACATCAGCTTCATGCGGTTCCAGCCGCGCAGCACGTGGTTCCACAGCGCCGAGGCGCCGCCGGGACGCTCGGCGCAGACCTCGACGTTCACCGAGGCCGGCCACGGCATCGAGCGCACGCGCGCCACCGTGGCGGCGTCCGCGGGGTCGAGGACGATGAGCAGGTTGGGGCAGGACCAGTCGCTGCGCTGCACCGCGTCGCGCAGCAGCGCGAGCACCTGGTCGACCGCCGCCGCGGCCAGCGGCGCGAGCATCACCACGGACAGGTGGCTGCGGCCCAGCAGCGCCAGCGGGATGCCGGCGGCGCGCAGGCTGGCGCTGCGCACCTCGACCTGCGCCACCTGCAGCGGCTCGGCGAAGCGGCGCGGCAGCGCGGTGCGCTCGACCACCGCCATCGTGGAGAGGGTGTCCTGGCGGCGCAGGTAGAGGCGCTCGAGCGGCTCGCCGGACGCGTCCGCCAGCAGCCGCACCAGCTCCTTGGCGCGGTGCCGGCCGAGATCGAACAGTGTGATGCGGCGTGTCGCGCGCGTGCCGTCCATGCCGGGGCTCGGGCCCAGCAGTTGGCGGCAGACATCGTCGGCGGTGGTGCCGCGCACGATCAGGTCGCGGCTCATCGGCGTGGTGCGCCGGTGGGCCTTCGACTCGAAGGCGCTGGCAGGGCTCTCGAGCATCACGGTATCGGCGAAGTCCGGGGGGGCCGCGGGCGGCTCGGTCGCGTGGCGCGGGTGGAGAACGCCCAACAGGGAAGTCAGCATCGGGGAAGCTCCGGTGGCTCGATGGAGGCGGGTCCAGTCTAGGCAGAGGGGAATCGGGCTCCATCCCCATGTTCGCGCGCCCGAGCCGCCCCCATCCCCTGATCAAGCGGTCCCGGCAGCCCGCGACGGCAGCAGGCCCGGCGGGGCCGCCGCCGCGACCGTTTCCAGCAAGGCACGCAGGGCTGGCCTACCATCGGGGGCTGCTTGCCTCGAAGGTTTCCCGTGACGCATCCCCCCCTGCGCCAAGACCTGCCCACCATCGGTCTCGTCGGTCTGGCCCATGCCTCCTCGCACTTCTTCCACCTGCTGCTGCCGCCGCTGTTCCCCTGGTTCATCCGCGACTTCGGGCTGAGCTACTCGGAGCTCGGCCTGCTGGTGACGCTGTTCTTCGCGATCTCGGGCCCCGGGCAGGCGATGTCGGGCTTCCTGGTGGACCGGGTCGGCGCGCGGCCGGTGCTGTTCGCGGCGATCGGCTGCTTCATCGCCGCGGCGCTCGCCGCCGCCTCCGCGCAGGGCTACGCGGGCCTGATGCTTGCGGCGGCGCTCGCGGGCCTCGGCAACGCGCCCTTCCACCCAGTGGACTTCACGATCCTCAACAAGCGCGTGTCGCCGGCGCGGCTCGGCCACGCATACTCGGTGCACGGCATCAGCGGCAACATCGGCTGGGCCGTCGCGCCGGTGGCGGTGGCCGGGCTCGCGGCGCTGACCGGCTCGTGGCGCCAGGCCTACCTCGCGATGGCCGCGGTGGCGCTGGCGGTGCTCGCACTGATGGTCTGGCAGCGCGACGCGCTGGACGACCGCGCCGGCCAGCGGGCCCAGGAGCGCGCGGGGGCGGGGCAGGGCGCTGCCGCGTCCGCGCCGCAGGAGCATGCGCTCGCCTTCCTGAAGCTGCCCTCGGTGTGGCTGTGCTTCTCGTTCTTCTTCTGGTCCACCTGCTCGCTCGCCGCGATCCAGAGCTTCGCGGGCCCGGCGCTGCAGAGCCTGTACGGGCTGCCGCTGGCCCGCGCGGCACTGGTGGTGACGGGCTTCATGCTGTTCGGCGCGGTTGGCATGGTGATCGGCGGCTTCCTGGTCGCGCGCGTGCAGCGCCTGGAGCGCATCATCGCCACCTGCCTGGTCGGCTCGGCAGCGCTGCTGGTGCTGGCGGGCATCGGCTGGCTGCCGGGCTCGGTGGCGCTCGGCGTGGCGATGCTCGCCGGCTTCGGCACCGGCCTCGCCGGGCCCTCGCGCGACATGCTGATCAAGCGCGCCGCGCCGCCGGGGGCCACCGGGCGGGTCTACGGCACCGTGTACTCGGGGCTGGACCTGGGCTTCGCGTTCGCCGCCCCGGTGTTCGGCGCGCTGCTCGACCGCGGCATCGCCGACGGGGTGTTCTACGGCTCGGCGCTGGCGCTGATCGCGGCGGTCGCGTCCGCGGGCCTGGTCGGCATCCGCCTGCAGCGCGCGCCGTCGCTGGCGAAGTCCGCCGCCTGAACGACGCGGCGGGGCGCCTGCTTCAGGATCGGGTCGCGCCGGACGTCGGCCCGTCCAGGCGCGTCAGGCGGGCGTGCGCCGGGGGCGCCGGCCAGCGATTCGCCTGCGGCGTCCTGCCTGCCGCGTGGTCCGCGCCCGTCAACCAGCGCAGTGCGTTGATCCAGCCGCCATGGCCGATCACGAGGCGGGGGCCGGGCGGTGCCGCCACGACGAAGCCCTCGACTCGCGCGAGCAGCCGCGCCAGCGACTCGCCGCCGCCGACCGCGTGATGCAGGAAATCGGCATCCCAGCCGGCGAAGTCCGCAGCGCCGATCGTCGCCCAGGCGCGGCCGTCCCAGGCACCGAAATCCATCTCGGCCAAGCTTTCATCAACATACAGGGTCCATCCCCAGCGGCGTAGCCACAGGCCGACCTCGCGACAGCGGCGCAGCGGGGAGGTCCAGACCTCGCGCGGCAGGCCGTGGCGGCGTGCGGCGCGGCGGATGCGGTGCGCGAGGCGCTTGGCGCGGCGGCGGTCCACCGCGAGGTCGGTGCGCCCGATGCAGCGGCCCGCGGCCCCCTCGGCGCGCGGGTGGCGCCAGATCCAGAATTCCGTGCCCCCGGCCGGCGTGCCGCCGCTCGCGCCGGCGCCTGCGGCGGGACGGGCCTGCTTCGCTTCAGCCACCCTGCGTCGCCCCCACCACCGCGAGCCAGCCGAGGTAGGCCGCGATCTCGCTGAGCTGCTGCGCGGCGCCGAGCGTGTCGCCGGTGTAGCCGCCGAGCCGGCGGCGGTACCAGCCCGCGCACCACGCGCCCGCCAGCAGCGTCCCGGCGGCGGCTGCCGCCATCGGCGCGAGCAGCGCGCCGCCGCCCCAGGCCCGCAGCGCCAGCGCGATCAGCGCGACCCAGCCGAGGCAGGCGATCCAGCCCGCGCCCGAGACCTGCTGCGCCATCGGCTTGGCCTTCGCGTGCTCGGCGTCGCCGGCATAGGGCAGCAGCCGCAGCAGCGCGACCGGCACCGCGCGCGACGCGGCATGCGCGAACAGCAGCGCCGGCACCACCGCGGCCGCGCCCTGCGCGACCGCGAGGCCGTGCAGCGCCGCGGCCTTGCAGCCGAGCGCGCCGACGAGGCCGAGCGCGCCGTAGCTGCCGAGCCGCGAGTCCTTCATGATCAGCAGGGCCTTCTCGCGCGACACCGCGCCGCCGAGCCCGTCGCAGGTGTCGGCGAGCCCGTCCTCGTGGAAGCCGCCGGTGAGCCAGACGCCGGCCGCGATCGCGAGCACAACCGCGACCGCCGGCGGCCACAGCAGCTGCGCGGCGGCGAACACCGCGGCCGACCACGCGCCCACCAGCAGGCCGACGGCCGGGTAGTGGCGCGCGCTCGCGTTCATCGCGGCGGGCGACCAGCCGACCCAGGCCGGCACCGGCACGCGGGTGAAGAACTGCAGCGCCAGCAGCGCCAGGCGCAGCTCGCGCAGCGGCGCCGGGCTGTGCATCGGGTCGCTCGCGGCCATCGCGCTCAGCCTTCGCGGTCGGAGACGCCGGCGGACTCGAAGCTCGCCATTTCTTCCAGCAGCCGTGCCGCCGAGTCGACCAGCGGCCACGCCAGCGCCGCGCCAGAGCCCTCGCCCAGGCGCAGGCCGAGCTCGAGCAGCGGCACGCCGCCGAGCGCCTCGAGCAGCCGCGCATGGCCGGACTCGCCCGAGCGGTGCGACCAGACGCAGTAGTCGCGCACCGCGGGCGCGAGCGCCTGCGCCACCAGCACCGCGGCGCTGGTGATGAAGCCGTCGACGACGACGACGCGGCGCTCGTGCGCGGCCTGCAGCACGGCGCCGGCCATCATCGCGATCTCGAAGCCGCCGAGCGCGGCGAGCGCGTCGAGCGGCGCGGTGGCCTGCGCGTGCAGCCGCAGCGCCTCGTCCAGCACCGCGGTCTTGCGCGCCACGCCTGCGTCGTCGAGCCCGGTGCCGCGGCCGGTGCACTGCGCGATCGGCAGGCCGGTCAGCCGCGCCATCAGCAGCGAGGCGCTCGAGGTGTTGGCGATGCCCATCTCGCCGAGCAGCAGCGCATTGCCGGGGCGCTCGCGCACCAGCTCGCGGCCGGCGAGCAGGGCCTGGGCGCACTGAGCGGCCGTCATCGCCGGCTCGCTCGCCGCGTCGCGGGTGCCGGGCGCGACCTTGCGGATCACGAGTCCCGGGCGCGGCGCGAACTCGTGCGCGACGCCGGCATCGACCACCGCAAGCGCGAGGCCGTGCTGGCGCGCGAGCACGCTCACCGCGGCGCCGCCGGCCAGCATGTTCTCGACCATCTGCCAGGTCACGTCCTGCGGGTAGGCCGATACGCCGCGCGCGGCGAGGCCGTGGTCGCCGGCGAACACCAGCAGCTGCGGCTCGCGCAGCGCCGGCGCCTCGCTGCCCTGGATCAGGCCGAGCTGCAGCGCGAGGGTTTCGAGCCGGCCGAGCGCGCCGAGCGGTTTCGTCTTGCGGTCGAGGCGGTGCTGCAGGCGCTGCGCGAGCGCGGCGTCGGCAGTGGGGACGACGTTCGGCACCAGGTCGGACAGGGGGATCGGGGCGGTCGGGTTCATCGGGGCTCCAGGAGGTTCATCAGCGTGCCGGGGGTGAAACAGGCGTCGAGCTCGTCGGCGAGGCGCTCGAACACGTCGTCGAGCGTCGGCGCGTCGCGGCCGAACAGCGCGCGCAGCACCGCGGCGTTCTCGAACAGGCCGTGCACGTAGAGGGCCAGCACGCTGCCGCGCTGCCAGCCGAGGCCCCCCGGCAGCGCCTCGGCGGTGTCGCATGCGCCGGCCGCCGCGACGGCGGTGTGCCCGTGGCGGATCTCGTAGCCCGACAGCTCGCAGCCCGACAGCGCCGCCCAGGGGCCGTGCAGCGACTCGAAGCGGGTGCGGGCCGCGCGCACCGTCTTGCGCGCCGCGAACTCCGTGCGCAGCGGCAGCACGCCGAGCCCGGCGGTGCGGCCGGCCGCGCCGCCTTCGACGCCGAGCGGGTCGTCCACCGCCTCGCCGAGCATCTGCAGCCCGCCGCAGACCGCGAGCAGCGGTCGCTGCGCGGCGGCGTGCGCGCGGACCGCCGCGTCGAGGCCGCGCTCGCGCAGCCAGGCGAGGTCGGCGCGGGTGTGCTTGCTGCCCGGTAGGATCAGCCAGTCGGCCGCCTGCACCGCGGCGGCGTCGCGCGCCCATGAGAGGCGCACGCCGGGCAGGTTGCGCAGCGGCTCGAACTCGTCGAGGTTGCTGACGTGCGGATAGGCGAGCACCGCGACGCGCAGGCCCTCGCCGCGTGGCGCGCCGTCGAACACGCCGTCCTCCTCAGGCAGGCCGTGGCCGCGGCGCATCGGCAGCACCGCGACGGTCGGCACGCCCGTCAGTTCCTCGAGCCGCTGCGGCGCCGGCGCGAGCAGCCGCGCGTCGCCGCGGAACTTGTTGAGCACGAAGCCGCGCAACTGCGTGCGCACCTGGGCGTCCATCAGCGCATGCGTGCCGTAGAGGTGCGCGAAGGCGCCGCCGCGGTCGATGTCGGTGACGAGCAGGCAGGCGGCCTCGGCGACGATGGCGGTGCGGGTGTTGACGTAGTCGCTCGCCGCGAGGTTGATCTCGGCGGGCGAGCCCGCGCCCTCGATCACCACCACCTCGTTTTCCGCCCGCAGCGCCCGCAGCGCGGCCTCGGCCGCCGGCCACAGCCGCGCGCTGCGCTCGCGCCACGGCAGCGCCGACAGCGCGGCGTCCACCTCGCCCATCAGCACCACCTGGCTGCGCGTGTCGGCCTCGGGTTTCAGCAGCACCGGGTTCATGCGCACGTCGGGCGCGACGCCGGCGGCGAGCGCCTGGAAGTACTGCGCGGCGCCGATCTCGCCGGCGCCGCTCAAGCCGGCGACGACGCGCGCGTTGTTGCTCATGTTCTGCGCCTTGTAGGGCGCGACGCGCAGCCCCTGGCGCGCGTACCAGCGGCACAGCGCGGTCGCGAGGAAGCTCTTCCCCGCGCCGCTGGTGGTGCCGAGCACCATCACGCAGCGAGCCGTCATCGTGTCTCCTCCCTCTCGTCCCAGGTCGCCAGCAGCGCGGCCTGCGCCTCGGGCGGCTGCGCCGACAGCCGCACCCAGCCGGGCAGGCCGAAGGACGCCGCGTCGCGCAGTTTCAAGCCTCGCGCACGCCAGGCCGCATGCCGGCCGGCGGCGGCCTCGACCGGGCCGGGCGGGCGGGCGAGCAGGAAGGGCGTGACGCTGTCGCGCAACTGCCAGCCGCGCGCGCGCAGCGCAGCGCAGAGCTGCTCCTTCCACCCGGCGAGCACGCGCAGGTCGGCGGCGAGCCGCTCCTGCGCCTGCGGCGTGCAGAAGCCCTCGACCATCGCCGCGCCCTCGGCGCCAAGCACCCAGGCCGGTGCGAAGCGGCGCAGCGCGTCGGCGTCGGCCTCGGCGCCGTCCGGCGCGATCGCGTAGGCGCCGCGCACCCCGGTCAGCCCGCAGGCCTTGTTCGGCGACCACAGCCGCCAGGCGCGCGACGCGGCGGCGGGCGGCGCCGCGCCGTCGAGGCGCAGCGGCGCGTAGGCGAGGTCGAGCGCCGCGACCGCGCCCGCCTCCTCGGCATGCGCGAGGAGCGCCTCCAGCTCGCCGGCCGCGAGCGCATGGCCGGTCGGGTTGCAGGGGGCGCAGATCCACAGCAGATCGCCCGGCCGCAGCGCGGGCAGCCCGGCGCCGAGCGTGCCGGACCAGGCCCGCGGCTCGGCGCCGAGCGCGCGCGCCGCGGCGGCGTACTCGCCGTAGCCCGGCTGCGGCACCCACACCCGCCGTGCGCCGCCGCACTGCCGCAGCGCCAGCGTCAGGCGCCAGATGAACTCGCCTGCGCTCCCGGCCGGCACCACCCGCGCGGCGTCCACGCCGTGCCAGCATGCGACCTGCTCGCGCAGCGCGCGGTAGCCCGGCTCCGGGTAGCGATGCCGATCCGCCCGCGCGAGCGCGTCCGCGACGGCGGGCGGGGGGCCGAGCGGGTTGGCGTTGGTCGAGAAGTCCCAGTGCAGCGGCGGGCCGTCGTCGGTGCCGCCGTGCTCGGTGACGGGGAGGGCGAGTCGGTCGAGCTTCATGCCACGAGCCGGAAGAGGGCGGAGACGAGCAGCGGCAGCGCGAAGGCGAGCAGCGCGGCGCACACCGCGCCGCGGAACACCGCGACCTCGGCGATCGTGAGCGCCGCGCGCAGGTCGTCCGACTCCGGCGCGCGGCCCGCCGCGTTGAGCGCGTAGACGCCCGGCTTGCCCAGGCGCACGCCGAGGCGCAGCGCCATCGCGCCCATCGGCCAGCCGCCGTTGGGCGAGGGCGTGCCGCGCGCCTCGCGGCGCAGCGCGGCCCAGCCCGCGGCGCCCGGGCCGATCAGCAGCGCGGTGAGGCGCGCCGGCAGCCAGGACAGCACGTCGTCGGCGCGCGCCGCGCACTTGCCGGCCCATTCCCAGTCGCCGCGGTAGCCCCACATCGCGTCGGCGGTGTTGGCGTAGCGGTAGAGCGCCGCGCCCGGCAGGCCCGCGGCCGCGAACCAGCACAGCGGCGCGATCACCGAGTCGTTCAGGTTCTCGGCCAGCGTCTCGATCGCCGCCTCGCGGATCTCGTGCGCGTCCAGCGCCGAGGTGTCGCGGCTGACGAGCCGCGACAGCCGCGCGCGCGCCGCGGGCAGCCCCTCGGCGAAGGCGTCCTCGACCGCGGCGACCTCGTCGTGCAGCATGCGCCACGCCAGCAGCGGTTTCAGCAGCAGCCCGGCCGCGAGCGCAAAGAGGACCAGCGCGGCGAGCGGGATGGGCGCGAGCCAGGCGACGACGAGCCCGAGCGCGGCCTGCAGCGCGAGCGCGGCGGCCAGCACCAGCGCCGCGCCGGCGGCCCAGGCCAGCGTGCCGAGCGCGAAGGCCGTGCCGGGGCGCGCGTGGCGCACGCGCGGACCCAGCGCGCCGAGGTAGCGCCCGATCCAGGCGACCGGGTGCCAGCGCAGCGGCGGCTCGCCGAGCGCGCGGTCCACCGCGAGCGCGACCGCGACCGCGCCGGCGGCGCCGAGCAGGGCCAGCTCTGCAGGCATCAGTCCTCGATCCCGCGCTGCGCCGGCACGCCGGCCTTGAAGTGGTGCTTCACCAGCGTCATCTCGGTCACCGTGTCGGCGAGCTCGATCAGCTCCGGCGGGCAGCCGCGGCCGGTCAGCACGACGTGCACGTGCTCCGGGCGCTCGCGCAGCGCGGCCAGCACCGCGTCGAGCGGCAGCCAGCCGTAGCGCAGCGGGTACATGATCTCGTCGAGCACGACGAGGAAGTGCTCGCCGGCGCGGATCGTCGCCTCGGCCCGTTCCCAGCCCTCGCGCGCGAGCTGCGCCGAGTGCTCCAGGTCCTTGCTCTTCCAGCTGAAGCCGTCGCCCAGGCCCTCGATCGGCACGCCGAGCTGCTCGAAGACGCGGTGCTCGCCGAAGCGCGCGCTCGGCACCTTCATGAACTGGTAGATCTTCACGGCCTTGCCGCGGCCGTGCGCGCGCAGCGCGAGGCCGAAGGCCGCGGTGCTCTTGCCCTTGCCGTCGCCGGTGTGCACGAGCACGAGGCCGCGACGCTCGCCGTCGGGGCGCTCGTAGCGGCGCTCGCTCGGAGGGGTCTCGATCTGCATGGGGGATGTCCTTTCGGTTGGGGCCGCTCAGGGGGCGCTGTGGCCCCAGCGGTTGGTGTAGAGCAGCTCGTCGAGCGGGCGCGCGCGGCGCCAGCCCTCGAGCTCGAGCATCGGCGCGTCGTAGAAGCGCTCGACCGGGCCGAGGCACAGCAGGCCCATCGGCCGCGCGCCGTCGGGCAGTTGCAGCAGCGTCGCGAGCGCGGCCGGGTCGAACATCGAGACCCAGCCCATGCCGAGGTTCTCGGCGCGCGACGCGAGCCACAGGTTCTCGATCGCGCAGGCGAGCGAGCAGACCGCCATCTCGGCGGGCAGCGTGCGGCGGCCGAACACCGTGCCGTCGTCGGGCGCGAGCACCGCGACGAGCAGCTCGGCGCACTCGCGCACGCCCTCGACCTTCAGGCGCAGGAACTCGGCGCCGCGCTCGCCGAGCGCCTCGGCGGTCTGCTGCCGCTCGGCATCGACCAGCGCGTGCAGGCCGGCGCGCAGCTCCGCATCGAGCACGCGGATAAAACGCCAGGGCTGCATCAGGCCCACCGAGGGGCCCTGGTGCGCGGCCTCCAGCAGGCGGCGCAGCACCTCCGGCTCGACGCGGGCGCCGGCGACGAAGTGCCGCATGTCGCGCCGCGCGGCGATCACGCGGTAGAGCGCGTCGCGCTCGGCGGCGTCGAAGCTCCCATCGCGCGGGGTATTCCCGGCGGGAGCCGGTTCGCAGCGCATCGATTCAGGCGGCATGGGGCACCTCGGCGTTCGGGCCAGGAGCTCGGCAGTGCCGGCCGCGGGGAAGGCCGGCCCGCCCCGGCCGGTCCCGGCCGGGCATCGTGCCACCCGGCAGGGGGCCGAAGATGGCGGGAGCTTTCTTCAACATACAAGCTGCCCCTTGAAAACCCAGCGCAAGCGTCAGCACTGCGGTGCCGGCTGGAACAGCGCCGCCACCGCATGCGGGTCGGACGGGAAGTAGTGGTGGATGTAGCTCGCGGTGGTGCGCCCGAGCCGGTAGACCGCCTCGGCGGTGCGGCCGCCGTTGGGGTTCTCGCCGCGCGCGATCGGCGCGAGCGGCGTCTCGAGCGAGGAGTAATGAAAACTGTGGCCGCGCAGCTCGCCCTCGGGCAGCGCGATGCGCTGCAGCCCGAGCGCCTGGAAGCGCTTCTTCATCGTCGCCTCGCCCGGCAGCAGCCCGGCCATCGCGTGGCGCCGGCCCTCGGCGTCGGTCAGGCCGTCGAGCAGGAACAGCAGCCCGCCGCACTCGGCCAGCAGCGGTTTTCCACTCGCCTGGTGCGCGCGCAGGTCCGCGATCAGCGAGGCGTTTGCGGCGAGCGCCGCGGCGTGCAGCTCGGGGTAGCCGCCGGGCAGCCACAGCGCGTCGCAGTCCGGCAGCCGCGCATCCGAGAGCGGCGAGAAGGGGATCAGCTCGGCGCCGAGCGCGCGCAGCACGTCGAGGTTGGCCGGGTAGGCGAAGGAGAAGGCCTCGTCGCTCGCGACCGCGATACGCACGCCGGCCAGGCGCGGCTCGATCGCGGGCAGGTCCTGCGGCTCGAAGGCGACCGGCGGCGGCAGCCAGTCCGCGCCGCCGCCTTGTCCCCACGCATCGGCCCAGGCATCGAGCCGCGCCTCGAGGTCCGGCAGCTCGGCGGCCTGCACGAGGCCGAGGTGGCGTTCGGGCAGCGCGAGCAGCGCGTCGCGCTTCAGCGCCGCGACGAGCGGCAGCCCGGCTGGCAGCGACTCGGAAACCATGCGCGCATGGCCCTCGCTGCCGACGCGGTTCGCGACGACGCCCGCGACGCGGATGTCAGAGCGGTAGCTCGCCAGGCCGTGCGCGATCGCGCCGAAGGTCTGCGCCATCGAGCCGGCGTCGATCACCGCCAGCACCGGCAGGCCGAAGGCGGCGGCGAGGTCGGCGCTGCACGGGTCGCCGTCGAACAGGCCCATCACGCCCTCGACCAGCAGCAGGTCGGCGTCCTGCGCCGCCTCGTGCAGCAGCGCGCGGCAGTGCGCGAGCCCGCCCATGAACAGGTCGAGCTGCTGCGCCGGGCGGCCGGCGGCGCGCGCGAGCAGCATCGGGTCGATGAAGTCCGGCCCGGTCTTGAAGACGCGCACGCGCAGGCCGCGCCGAGCGTGGAAGCGCGCGATCGCCGCGGTGACGCTGGTCTTGCCCTGGCCGGAGGCGGGGGCGCTGACGAGCATCGCGGGGCAGCGGGCGACGGTCCTGGGGTTCATCGAATCTCCTCCTTTGCGGTCTGCGGCAGCGCGAGCCAGCGCCCCTCGACCTCGATCAGTTCCAGCCGGTGCTCGAAGACCTGCTGCAGCGCCGCGTGCGTGGCGGGGTCGCCCGGCGCGCCGTGGTGGCGCACGCGGCCCTGCGCGACGACGAGCAGCTCGTCGGCCTGCAGCGCGATGCTGAGCTCGTGCAGCACGCTCACCACCGCGACGCCCTCGGCCGCGAGCGCGCGCACCGTCTGCAGCCAGTCGGCCTGGTGCGGCGGGTCGAGGTGCGCGAGCGGCTCGTCCATCAGCAGCACCGGCGCCTGGACCGCGAGCGCGCGCGCGAGCAGCACGCGCTGGCGCTCGCCGCCCGAGAGGCTGCCGAGCGTGCGGTCTTTCCACTCCCAGCACTGCGTCCGGCGCATCGCGGCCTCGACCGCGGCGCGGTCCGCGTCGCACGGCGCGGCGAGCCAGGCCTGGTGCGGCAGCCGGCCGAGCATCGCGACGTCGAGCGCGCTCAGGTCGTCGGCGCCGTTCTCGCCCTGGCCGAGCCATGCGAGCGTGCGGGCGCGCGCCTTCGCCGGCCAGTCGGCCAGCGGCCGCTCCATCAGCCGCACCTCGCCGTCGCAGGGCTGCAGCCCGGCGAGCGTGCGCAGCAGCGTCGACTTGCCGGCGCCGTTGGGGCCGACGATCGCGCACCAGCGGCCCGGCCGCAGCTCGAGCGCGATCTCGCCGAGCACCGGGCAGCGCTGCAGCCGCACCTCGCGGATGCGCGCGCTCAGGGCCGCTCCGGCCCTCATGCGCCGCTCCATTTCGGCCCGCGGTGCATGCGCCACAGCAGGTAGCCGCCGCCGAACACCGCGGTCAGCACGCCCACCGGCAGCTCCTGCGGCGCCAGCGCCCAGCGCGCGGCGATGTCGGCGGCGAGCAGCAGCAGGCCGCCGGCGATCGCCGAAAGCAGAAGCAGCGCGGCATGCGTGACGCGGAAGACGCTGCGCACCAGGTGCGGCGCCACCAGCCCGACGAAGGCGATCAGCCCGGCCTGCGCGACCGCCGCGCCCGTGGCGAGCGCGAGCGTGGCGACCAGCAGCACGCGCACGGCCTTCAGCCGCACGCCGAGGCTCGCCGCCGCCGACTCGCCGAGCGTGAGCGCGTCGAGCGCGCGGCTGCAGCCGATGCCGGCAGCGAGGCAGGCGGCGAGCGTCATGGCGAGCACCGCCACGCTGCTCCAGCCGAGAAAGCCCGTGGTGCCGAGCATGAAGGCCTGCATCGGGCGCAGGATGTCCGGCGCCGACAGCAGCGCGAGGTCCTTCACCGCGGCGAGCACGACGCCGACGATGACGCCGGCCAGCAGCAGCCGCAGCGTGTGCTGCACGCCGCGCGCGAGCGCGAGCGTCATCCACACCGCTAGCACCGCGCCGAGGAAGGCCGCGGCGGTGAGCCCGAGCTTCAGCGCCCAGGCGGTGGCCGCGGGCGAGGCGCCGACGGCCGCGAGCAGCAGCGCGACGCCGAGCGTCGCGCCCGAGGCGCTGCCGAGCAGGTAGGGGTCGGCCAGCGGGTTGCGGAACAGGCCCTGCGCGATCGCGCCGCCCAGGCCCAGCAGCGCGCCGGCGAGCCAGGCGCCGAGCGAGCGCGGCGCGCGGATCTCCCACAGGATCTGGCTCGCGACCGCATCGCCGCTGCTGCCGCCCCAGGGCGGCGACCAGCCGGTGCTGCCGATCGCGACGCCGAGCAGCAGCAGCGCGACGCTGCCCGCCAGCAGCAGGCCGAGGCCCACGCCCCTCACGGTTGCCGTCCCTCGGCGGGGACGAGCTCGCGCAGGCAGCGCGCGAGGATCTGCGCCGCCTCGCCCATGCGCGGGCCCGGGCGCGACAGCACGTCGACCTCGGCGTCGCGGAAGCGGCACACGCGCTGGCGGCGCAGCGCGTCGATGCGCTCCCAGCCGGGCCGCGTGGCGAGGTTGACCGCGTTGCGCGAGGACAGCATCACTACCTGCGGGTCGGCGCGCACGACGAATTCCGGGTTCAGCTTCGGGAAGGGCCCCATGGCCGCCGGCACGATGTTGCGCACCCCGAGGCGCGCGAGCGTCTGGCCGATGAAGGACGACTCGCCGGCCGCGTAGGGCGCGCTGTCGACCTCGTAGTAGGCGCGCATGCCGCGCGCCGCGGGCGGCACGCTCTGGGCCGCGGCGCCGACCTGCGCCTCGATGCGGCGCCACAGCCGCTCGCCGTCGGCGGCCGCGTCCGGGCCGCCGAGCAGCTGCGCGACCTTCACCGCCATGCGCTGCACGTCCTCGTAGGCGCGCGGCTCGAGCGCGACGACCTTGATGCCCAGCGCCTCGAGCCGGTCGATCACGCGCGAGGACAGCGCGAGCAGCACCACGTCGGGCCGCAGCGACACGATCATCTCGACGTTGGCGTCCTCGAGCCCTCCGGTGCGCGGCAGCGAGCGCACCGCGGCCGGGTGGTTCGAGTGCCGGTCCACGCCGACGAGCCGCGCGCAGCCGCCGAGCTCGCACACCGTCTCGGTGAGCGAGGGCAGCAGCGTGACGATGCGCTGCGGCGGCGCCTTCAGGCGCACGGTCGCGTTGCGGTCGTCGGTGATCCGGATCTCGGCGCGCGCCGGCAGCGTCGACGCGGCGAGCAGCGCCAGCGCCGCCAGGGCCGCGCGGAGCACCCGCTTGCTCATTGGTGCCCCCTCGCGCTGTGCGCGGTCCCGCCAAGCGGGACTTCGCGCGTCTTGGGGCGGCCCGGCGACGCGCTCACGCAGCGCCCTTCAGCATCAGCGGCTGGCCGGCGGCCATCAGCGTCACGCGCTCGCAGGCGAGCGCGGCGGTCTGGTTCAGCCGCCCGAGCGAGTCGACGAAGGCGCGCGTGTCGCGCCCCATCGGGATCACGCCGAGCCCGATCTCGTTGGACACCAGCACCAGCGGCCCGGCGCAGCGCGCGATCGCGCCGGCGAGCGTCTCCTCGCCGTCGCCCACCGGCGGCTCGCCCGGCATCACCGGCATCAGCCGGTTCGTCAGCCACAGGGTCAGGCAGTCCACCACCAGCAGCGTGTCGGCGCGGCCGAGTTGCGTCAGCGCCTCGGCGAGCGCGAGCGGCTCCTCCACCGTCTCCAGGCGCGGCACGCGCGCGGCGCGCTCGCGCTTGTGGCGCTCGATGCGCTCGCGCATCTCCTCGTCCCAGGGCTGCGCGGTGGCGATCAGCACCGCGCGGTGCGACTCGTCCTGGTCGAGCCAGGCGAGCGCAAGCTCCTCGGCGCGGCGCGACTTGCCGCTCTTCTGCCCGCCGAGGATCAGCTCGCTGCGAGCCACGTTCAATTTCATCGACATCTTTGCGCGTTCCACTCCGTCACGATGCGGTGCAGCTGCTCGACGCCGTCGGTCAGCGCCGCCGGGCCGGGCTGCAGGATGTCGGCCGACTTGATCTCGAACAGCGAGCCGGTCCGCACCGCGCTCACATCCTGCCATCCCGGCCTTGCGGCCACCTTCTCGGGCCGGAACTTCTTGCCGCACCACGAGCCGACGACGATCTCGGGGTCGCGCCGCACGATCTCGGCGCCGTCGGCGATGATGCGCTCGCGCCCCATCGGCTTCGCTGCGAGCTCCGGAAAGCAGTCGTCGCCGCCGGCGATGCCGACCAGCTCCGACACCCAGCGGATCGCGCTGATGTGCGGCTCGTCCCACTCCTCGAAGTAGACGCGCGGGCGGCGGGGCAGGGCGGCCGCGGCCTGCTTGATCTGCGCCAGCCGCGCGCGCATCGCGGCGATCTTCTCCAGCCCCTGGTCGGCCTGCCCGACGATCGCAGCCACCTGGAACAGCATCGAGAAGATCTCCTCGACGCTGCGCTGGTTGAACACCGTCACCTGGATACCCTTGCGGATCAGCTCGGCGGCGATGTCGGCCTGCAGGTCGGAGAAGCCGAACACGCAGTCCGGTTGCAGCTCGAGGATGCGGTCGACCTTGGCGCTGAGGAAGGCGCTGACCCTGGGCTTCTCGTCGCGCGCACGGCGCGGCCGCACGGTGTAGCCCGAGATGCCGACGATGCGCGCCTCCTCGCCGAGCAGGTAGAGCCACTCGGTGGTCTCCTCGGTGAGGCAGACGATGCGGCGGGGGCCGGGGGGCAGTGCGAGGAAGGCTGGCATGTCGGACCTCTCTGCTCTCCCGGCGGCCGCCGCGGCGTTCAGAAGCGCACCCGTGCCGAGGCCGTGACCGTGCGGCCCGCCTCGGGGTAGATGCCCAGCGTCGCGCCGTCGCCGCGCAGGAAAGCCTGGGTGTAGTGCTTGCGGTCGAACAGGTTCGTCACGCCAAGCGCGAATTCGGCCTGTTGCCACTGCCAAGCGTAACGGGCGTCCGCGGTGAGGTAGGACGGCATGCGGAAGCGGTTGTCGAAGTCGCCGCCCGGATGCTGCCATGACACCCAACTCAGGCCGCCGGAGAGGCGGTGGCCTGCCCCGGCTTGCCAGTCCGTGCGCAGCGCGAGAGTGCGGGCAGGCGCCAGCGGCACGTCCTGACCGGCATGCGGGCCGGCTCGGAAGCTCGAGCTGCGCAGCGCAGCGTGGCCCGACAGCGCGATCGTGCGGCCCAGCGCATGCGTTGCCTCGAGCTCCAGCCCCTGGCGGCGCGTGGCATCGAAGTTCACGTTCGCCCCGAAGCCGTTCCAGGAGTTGGGGTTGGGCTGCGTCGGATCGTAGCCGATCTCGTCGTCCAGGCTGCTGCGGTAGAGCCGCGCCTCGATGCGGCCCGCGGCATGCGCCCAGCGCGCGCCGGCCTCGACATCACGGGAGGTCTGGGGCCGCAGCTCGGTGGCCGGCAGCGTGAATCCGACCTCGTCGACATTGGGCAGGCGGAAGCTGCGCCCGAGCCGGCCGTACACGGTCAGGCCTGCCGTGAGCGGTTGGCTCAAGCCCAGCTCCCAGGCGTGCTGTCGCTCCGGCAGCTCACCAGCGAAGGTGATCTTGTCGATGCGCTCGGTGCGCCAGCCGGTGCTCAGGCGCGTCTCGCTGCCGGGCAGCGTCAGCTCGTCCCTGACGTACCAGGCATGTGTGGATTGCTCCGAGCCGAAGCTGTGTTCCCAGCGGCCGTGGTCGGTGCCGAGGACGAGCACGTTTCGCGCGCCAAGCACGCTGCCCTGCCGGCGCGCGCGCAGCGAGCGGTTCTGCGCCTCGGTCTGGTAGTTCCAGCTGCTGGCGAACTTCTTGTCACGGCGTCCGAGATCCAGCCCGAGCTCCCACGCGCCGAGGCGCGCCTCGCCGAAGAGTGTGTCGCGGGTGTTGCGGATCGAGGCCCGGTCGGTCTGCGAGCCCGCCTGGCGCGGGTCGGCCGCGTACTGCTCGGGCGTGAGCGCGCCGGGCAGACCCGTCGACAGGTCGTCGCGCGCATGGCTCGCACCGAGTCGCAGCCCGTCGCCGCGCCACTGCACGGTGGCGGAGGCGGCGTCGAATTCCGAGCGGAAGTTGTCGCGGTGGTTGTCCGAGTCGCGCTTGGCGCCCGCGACGTCGAGCGAGAATCCGGCTGCGGCGACGGTCGCATCGGCGCGCAGTTCACGCAGTTGGTGGCTGCCGGCGGCCGCGTAGGCGGAGGCCGTGTTGCGGCGCGCCTTGCCCGCGCCGGCCCGGGTCGTGATGACGATGACGCCGCCGGTGGCGCCCTCGCCGTAGAGCACCGCGCCGCTGCCGCGAAGCACCTCGATGCGGTCCACCGACTCGATCGAGATGCCCGCGAGGCGCGTGCCGCTCAGGTCGGCCTCGTTGAGCCGGATGCCGTCGAGCACGATCACCTGGTTGCTCGCCGCGGTCTCGCCGAAGCCGCGCAGGTCGAGCGCGTAGTCGCCGCCACCGTAGAAGTCCTGCCGGCCCGGAACGCCGAGCAGCCGCATGATGGCCTCGTTGATCGTGGCGGCGCCCGATTCGCGGATATCCTCCGCGGTGATGACGCTGACGCCGAGCGGCAGCGTGCGTGCCGGTTCTGCGAAGCGCGTCGCGGTCACCACGACGTCGTCGAGGCGTGCGGTGCCGGGCTGAGCCAGCGCGTTGGCGGCGGCGAAAAAGGCGACGGCGGCCACCGCAAAGTGGAGACGGAAAGGCGCGTGCGCGCTCGTGCTCGAAACGGCACGTGACTCGTGCGACAGCAGGGACTGCATAAAGGAACTACCGAGAAGGGGCCAGGCGCCTGCTTCCCCGCAGGCCCTGTCGTCTGGTCGCATCAGGGACGCGACCGCCATGTTGGCCGGTATCCGGGCTGGCGGAGCGACCCGTGTGCCCTTCCCGGATGCGAGGCATCCAGTGGGTTGAAGACACGAGCGGAAGGCGGTATGCCTTCGTCCGCTTACCGTTGCGGGGGCAGCGCAGGTTGGAGCGCGGCGCGGCCGCTGGCTCTTCCTGCTTCCCGTTTAACTGCGCCGCCGGACGGCGGCGCGAGCACCAACGCCGCGCATTGTAGGGGTTGGCGGCGCGCCCCCGGCAGCGCCGCGCGGCCCGCGCGTCAGGCGATGTCGAGCACGTGCACGCCGAAGCCACCGCGCTCGCGGTCCGCGAAGTACAGGCGCAGCGTTTCGCGCACGGTGCGGAACGCGAGCTCGTCCCAGGGGATCTCGGCCTCGCTGAAGAGCTGCGCCTCGATCGTCTCGGGACCCGGGCTCAGCCCGGTGTCGAGCATCGTCGCGCGGTAGAACAGGTGCACCTGGCCGGCGCGCACGACATTGAGCAGCGAGAACAGGCCCTCAAGCCGGACGTTGGCGCCGGCCTCCTCGACCGTCTCGCGCAGCGCGCCCTCGGCCGTGGTCTCGCCGAGCTCCATGAAGCCCGCCGGCAGCGTCCACAGGCCGCGGCGCGGCTCGATGTTGCGGCGGCACAGCAGCACGCGGTCTTCCCACACCGGCACGGTGCCGACCACGTTGAGCGGATTCTCGTAGTGCACCGTGTTGCAGCCCCGGCAGACGGCGCGTTCGCGGTTATCGTCGGCCGGCACCTGGTAGTCCACCGGGGTGCCGCAGGCCCGGCAGTGCTTGATCGGGCGGGATTGAAGCATGAGGTCCAGTGTAGCGCGGCCGTTTCGGCCGCCGCAGCACGCAAACCCCGACGGCCGCGCTGGCCCGCATGCCGCAGGACTCGCTAGCATGGGGCGCTGCGCATTCCCCCCTCCCAGGAGCTGAAATTGAGCGATGTCTTCGACGCCCCCGTCGTCCCCCGCGTGCCGGTCGCCGGCTCGGCCGACACCTTCCCCGTGCGACGCATCTACTGCGTCGGCCGCAACTACGTCGAGCATGCGATCGAGATGGGCCATACCGGCCGCGAGGCGCCGTTCTTCTTCCTGAAGCCGGCCGACGCGGTGCTGCCGGTGGCGGCGGGCGAGGAGGGCGCGATGCGCTACCCCGGCCTGACCGCCAGCCTGCATCACGAGATCGAGCTCGTCGCGGCGATCGGCAAGGGCGGCAGGAACATCCCGGCCGCGCAGGCGCTCGCGCACGTGTGGGGCTACGCCGTCGGCCTCGACATGACGCGCCGCGACCTCCAGAACGACATGAAGAAGCAGGGCCGCCCCTGGTGCATCGCCAAGGGCTTCGAGCAGTCCGCGCCGATCGGGCCGATCACCCCGGCGCAGGCCGCTCCCGGCGTGCTCGACGCACCGATCGAGCTGCTCGTCAACGGCCAGCCGCGCCAGGCGAGCCGCACGTCCAGGCTGATCTGGAGCCTCGCCGAGGTGATCGAGCACCTGTCGGCCGCCTGGGAGCTGGCGCCCGGCGACCTGATCTTCACCGGCACCCCCGAGGGGGTCGGCGCGGTGCAGCCGGGCGACAGGCTGCTCGGCCGCATCGAGGGGCTGAGCGAGCTGCGCCTGCGCGTCACGCCGCAGGAATGAGGTCAGAAACCTGAAAGATTGAAGGGGCTTTTACACATTCAATTCCCGACCGTCCAGTAGAGATGCCAAACACTGCCGCAGGCACGGGCATGCCGGATGATTCGCAGGCACAGGACTACACTTTGAATCGATGAAATTGCACAACTACTTTCGCTCCTCGGCCTCGTTCCGGGTGCGAATCGCGCTGGAACTCAAGGGGCTGCGCTACGACTACCTCCCGGTGCACCTCGTGCGCGGCGAGCAACTCAAGCCCCCGTTCAGCGAGATGTCGGCAGCGCGCCTCGTGCCGCTGCTCGAGGACGAAGGTCGGCAGCTGAGCCAGTCGCTCGCGATCATCGAGTATCTCGACGAGACCCATCCCGAACCCCCGTTGCTGCCCGCCGACGCGGCCGGGCGCGCCCGGGTGAGGGCGCTGGCGCTGGACATCGCCTGCGAGATCCATCCGCTCAACAACCTGCGGGTGCTGCGCTACCTGAAGCACGAACTGAAGGTCGACGAGGAGGCCAAGAACGCCTGGTACCGCCACTGGGTCGAGACCGGCCTGGAGTCGGTGGAGCGGCAGCTCGCGTCGCCCGAGACCGGCGAGTTCTGCCACGGCGACACGCCCGGCCTCGCCGACTGCCTGCTGGTGCCCCAGATCTTCAACGCCCAGCGCTTTGAGTGCCGGCTCGAGCACGTGCCCACCGTGATGCGCGTGTTCGAGCGCTGCATGCAGCATCCCGCCTTCATCGCGGCGCAGCCCTCGCGCTGCCCGGACGCCGAGGCCTGAGATGCATCCCGCCTGGCTGGCGCCCCGATGGTCGGTGGACGACCGCGTCGGTGCGCTGATGAGCAGCCGCGACGGCGGCGTCAGCCGCGGTCCCTATGCCGGCTTCAACCTCGGTGTCCATGTCGGTGACGATGCGGCCGACGTGGCGACCAACCGGGCGCGCTTCGCCGAGGCCCTCGGCGCGACCCCGGTGTTCCTGGACCAGGTGCATGGCCGGCGCGTCGTGCGGCTGACGCAGGGCTCGGCGGCGTCGCTGCAGGGCGTGCAAGCCGATGCCAGCGTGACCACGGAGGCCGGCGTGGCCTGCACGGTGATGGTCGCCGACTGCCTGCCCGTGCTGTTCGCGGCACCCGGCGGCCGCGGCGTCGCCGCCGCGCATGCCGGCTGGCGCGGGCTCGCGGCAGGCGTGCTCGAGGCCACCGTCGAGGCGCTCTGCGAGGCCGCCAACTGCGAGCCGAACGAGCTCGACGCGTGGCTCGGCGCCTGCATCGGCCCGGAGTCCTTCGAGGTCGGCGCCGAGGTGCTGCAGGCCTTCGGCGTGTCGCCGGGCGGGGCACCGGGCCCCGGTGCCGAGCCGCTCGCGGGCTGCTTCAGGCCCGCCCGGGCCTCGCACTGGTGGGCCGACCTGCCGGAACTCGCGCGCGAGCGCCTGCGCACCCGCGGAGTGCAGCGCATCGCCGGCGGCGAGTGGTGCACGGTCCGGGACGCCTCAAGGTTCTTTTCGTTCCGCCGCGACCGGGTGACCGGGCGCATGGCGGCCGCCGTCTGGCTGCGCCGGGAGATCGGCTCGTGAGGCGTCCTGCTGCACCGCCGCGAGCGCCAGGGCCTCGGCGGCCTTGCGCGCGCGCCGGCGCGCCGGGGTGCCGAGCAGGTACACCACCAGCGACACCGGGCCGAGCCCGTAGAGGACGAAGGTGAACACCGCGCCGAGCACCGTTCCGGTGGTGCTGGTGGCTTCGGCGAGCGCCATCATCGACGCGACATAGATCCAGACGACGGCAACGAGATACATGAGAGAAGCCCGGGGCAGCGGTGACGACAAAGGCGCAGATTGTGCCGGCCGTTACAGTCATGACGTGGTAAGACTGCGGGCTTACAAGGGATGAAACGCAAAGTGCAGAGTCACGCAGAGGAGACAGCACAAATGGACAACGCCGCCACCCGCAGCGCCTCGTCGGCCCCCGTGCCGAACGCCGGCCTGCCGTTCCAGATCCCGCTCGCAGCGCCCTTCGGCGTCGGGCTCGACCAGGGGCTCCTGAACCAGGGGCTCCTGAAGAACCCGCTCGCCGATACCCTGAGCCAGATGGCCAACGTGAAGCTGCCGCTGCAGACGCTCGCGCAGATCCAGAACGACTACCTCCAGCAGGCCTCCCAGATGTGGAACGCGGCGATGTCGGCCGACGGACCACCCCTGCCGGCCGACCGGCGCTTCTCGGCGCCGGAGTGGAAGTCCAACCCGATGGCCGCCTTCGTAGCGCAGCTCTACCTGCTGAACTCGCGCACGCTGATGCAGATGGCCGACGCGGTCGAGGCCGACGAGAAGACGCGCCAGCGCATCCGCTTCGCGGTGCAGCAGTGGGTCGACGCCGCAGCGCCGAGCAACTTCCTCGCGCTCAACCCCGAGGCGCAGCGCAAGGCGATCGAGACGCAGGGCCAGAGCCTCGCGGCCGGCATGCAGCACCTGCTCGACGACATCCGCCAGGGCCACATGTCGCAGACCGACGAGAGCGTCTTCGAGGTGGGCCGCAACGTCGCGACGACCGAGGGCGCGGTGGTGTTCGAGAACGAGCTGTTCCAGCTCATCGAGTACAAGCCGCTCACGCCCAAGGTGCACAAGCGCCCGATGCTGTTCGTGCCGCCGTGCATCAACAAGTACTACATCCTCGACCTGCAGCCCGAGAACTCGGTAATCCGCTACACGGTCGAGCAGGGCCACCGCACCTTCGTGATGAGCTGGCGCAACCCGGACGAGAGCCTCGCGCAGACCACCTGGGACGACTACATCCAGACCGGCGTGCTCGAGGCGATCGCCCGCGTGAAGGCGATCTCGGGCCAGGAGCAGATCAACACGCTCGGCTTCTGCGTCGGCGGCACGCTGCTGGCGACCGCGCTCGCGGTGCTGGCCGCCCGCGACGAGCATCCGGCGGCGAGCATGACGCTGCTGACCACCTTCCTCGACTTCGGCAACACCGGCATCCTCGACGTCTTCATCGACGAGGCCGGGGTGCGGCTGCGCGAGATGCTGATGGGTCCGGACAGCCCCGCGCACGGCGGGCTGCTGAAGGGCCAGGAGCTCGCGGCCACCTTCTCCTTCCTGCGCCCCAACGACCTGGTGTGGAACTACGTCGTCGGCAACTACCTGAAGGGCGAGACGCCGCCGCCCTTCGACCTGCTGTACTGGAACTCGGACAGCACCAACCTGCCGGGGCCGATGTACTGCTGGTACCTGCGCAACACCTACCTCGAGAACAAGCTCAAGGAGCCGGGCGCGCTGACGGTCTGCGGCGTGCCGGTGGACCTCGGCCGCATCAAGGCGCCGGTCTTCATCTACGCCTCACGCGAGGACCACATCGTGCCCTGGGAGGGCGCCTACGCGAGCACGCGCATCCTCAAGGGCGAGAAGCGCTTCGTGCTCGGCGCCTCGGGCCACATCGCCGGCGTGATCAACCCGCCCGCGAAGAAGAAGCGCAGCCACTGGGTCAACCCGGAGGTGCCCGCCACCGCCGCGGAATGGCTGGCCGGCGCCACCGAGCAGCCGGGCAGCTGGTGGCCCGAGTGGTCGGGCTGGCTCAAGCCGCTCGCGGGCGAGCAGGTCGCCGCACCGAAGACCTACGGCAACCGCGAGTACAAGGCCATCGAGCCTGCACCGGGCCGCTACGTGAAGCAGAAGGCCTGAGCCCGGGCCGTTCATCCATACCGATTTTTTCAGGAGGCAGTCCCATGACCGATATCGTGATCGTTTCCGCCGCGCGCACCGCGGTGGGCAAGTTTGGCGGCAGCCTGGCGAAGACGCCGGCGGCCGAGCTCGGTGCGACCGTGCTGCGCGAGGTGCTGCGCCGCGCGAACCTGCAGGGCGAGCAGGTCAGCGAGGTGATCCTCGGCCAGGTGCTGCAGGCCGGCACCGGCCAGAACCCCGCGCGCCAGGCCGTCATCAAGGCCGGGCTGCCGCACGGCGTGCCGGCGATGACCATCAACAAGGTCTGCGGCTCGGGCCTGAAGGCGGTGATGCTGGCCGCGCAGGCCATCCGTGACGGCGACGCCGAGATCGTGATCGCCGGCGGCCAGGAGAACATGAGCCTGAGCCCGCACGTGCTGATGGGCTCGCGCGACGGCCAGCGCATGGGCGACTGGAAGATGGTCGACACCATGATCAACGACGGCCTGTGGGACGTCTACAACCAGTACCACATGGGCATCACGGCCGAGAACGTGGCCAAGAAGTACGGCATCACGCGCGAGCAGCAGGACGCGCTGGCGCTGGCCTCGCAGCAGAAGGCCGCCGCCGCCCAGGAGGCGGGCCGCTTCAAGGACGAGATCGTCGGCGTGAGCATCCCGCAGCGCAAGGGCGACCCGATCGTCTTCGACGCCGACGAGTTCATCAACAAGAAGACCAGCGCCGAGGCGCTGGCCGGGCTGCGGCCGGCCTTCGACAAGGCGGGCTCGGTCACCGCGGGCAATGCCTCGGGCATCAACGACGGCGCCGCCGCCGTGATGGTGATGAGCGCCGAGAAGGCGAACCAGCTGGGCCTCAAGCCGCTGGCGCGCATCGCGTCCTATGCGAGCGCCGGGCTCGACCCCGCCTACATGGGCATGGGCCCGGTGCCCGCGGCGCAGAAGGCGCTGGCGCGCGCCGGCTGGAAGCCCGCCGACCTCGACCTGCTCGAGATCAACGAGGCCTTCGCGGCGCAGGCCTGCGCGGTGCACCAGGAAATGGGCTGGGACACCAGCAAGGTGAACGTCAACGGCGGCGCGATCGCGATCGGTCACCCGATCGGCGCGTCGGGCTGCCGCATCCTCGTCACGCTGCTGCACGAGATGCAGCGCCGCGACGCGAAGAAGGGCATCGCCTCGCTGTGCATCGGCGGCGGCATGGGCGTGGCGCTGACGCTGGAGCGTTGAGCGACCGACGAGAAAAGTGCCGGGCAGGGTGGGGCGGCGAGCGTTCGCGAGCCCGGTCCGGCAGCTTCATAACAGACAGACCAAGGAGAGTGAGATGACGCAGAAAGTGGCTTACGTGACGGGTGGCATGGGTGGCATCGGCACCTCGATCTGCCAGCGCCTGCACAAGGACGGCTACAAGGTGATCGCCGGCTGCGGCCCGAGCCGCGACCACGCCAAGTGGCTCGACGAGCAGAAGGCGCTGGGCTACACCTTCTACGCCTCGGTCGGCAACGTCGCGGACTGGGACTCGACCGTCGAGGCCTTCACGAAGGCCAAGGCCGAGCACGGCGTGATCGACATCCTCGTGAACAACGCCGGCATCACGCGCGATCGCATGTTCCTGAAGATGACGCGCGAGGATTGGGCCGCGGTGATCGAGACCAACCTCAACAGCATGTTCAACGTCACCAAGCAGGTGGTGCCGGACATGGTCGACAAGGGCTGGGGCCGCATCGTCAACATCTCCTCGGTCAACGGCGAGAAGGGCCAGGCCGGCCAGACCAACTACTCCGCCGCCAAGGCCGGCATGCACGGCTTCACGATGGCGCTGGCGCAGGAGCTGGCCGCCAAGGGCGTGACGGTCAACACCGTCAGCCCCGGCTACATCGGCACCGACATGGTCCGCGCGATCAAGCCGGAGGTGCTGGAGAAGATCGTCGCGACCATTCCCGTGAAGCGCCTGGGCACGCCCGAGGAGATCGCGTCGATGGTGTCGTGGGTCGCGTCCGAGGAGGCGGGTTTCGCCACCGGCGCCGACTTCTCGGTCAACGGCGGCCTGCACATGGGCTGAGGCGCCGCGCGCCTCCCGCGAAAAGCCCCGCCGGCGCGAGCCGGGCAGGGCTTTTTCCTTTTCCGTCAGTCAGGCCGCGTGGACGGCCGGCTGCGCCTCGGCACCGACGGCCGCAGGCGCGGATCCGGCCAGCAGCTCGCGCGCCGCGGCGTCGAGGTCCTCCCAGCGTCCCGAGGCGGGGCGCAGCACCGGCGCGTCCTCGTAGGCCGAGAAGTTGCGCTGCATCGACTGGCGGTAGATCGGGTCGTAGTGCTGCACGAGCAGCTGCTCGACCACCTCTGCGGTGCGGCCCTCGCGCGCGGCAAGCTGCCAGTCCTGCACCACCGCGCGGCCGCGCAGCTGCGTCAGCAGCTCGAGCCGGGCGCAGAAGGCCGCAGTGTCGCGCACGAAGCAGTCGTAGTCCTCCATCAGCAGCTCGACCCGGTGCGGCAGCGACAGCTCGACGCGCAGGCATTCGGCCGCGCGCATGCGCTCGATCAGCACCTCGGGCACCCGCAGTTCGCCGACCTTGCGGCTCTCGCTTTCAACATACACGGGTTGTGAAGGATAGAAACCACGCAAGACCGTGCGGATGCTCGACTCGAAGGCCTTCTGCGAGGGCTGGATCTCCCCCGGCAGCAGACCCAGCACCGAGCCGCGGTGGCAGGCGAGGCGCTCGAGGTCCAGCACCTGCGCACCCTGGCGCTCGAGCGCGAGGAGCAGCCGGCTCTTGCCGCTGCCGGTCTCGCCGCACAGCACGCGGAAGTGCAGCGGCCGCGGCAGCTCCTCGAGCTCGCGCAACACCTCGCGCCGGTAGGCGCGGTAGCCGCCGTCGACCAGGTGCACGCGAAAGCCGATCTGGCTCAGCACCAGTGCCATCGAGCCCGAGCGCTGACCGCCGCGCCAGCAGTAGATCAGGGGCTTCCAGTCGCGCGGCTTGTCGAGCAGCTCGCGCTCGATGTGCGCGGCGATGTTGCGCGACACGAGCGCCGCGCCGCGCTTGCGCGCCTCGAAGGCCGAGACCTGCTTGTACTCGGTGCCGACCAGCGCGCGCTCGGCGTCGTTGAGCACCGGCCAGTTGACGGCGCCGGGCAGCCGGTCCTCGGCGTACTCGCTCTCGGAGCGGGCGTCGATCACGGCGTCGAACTCGCCGAGGCGCTGCAGTGCCTCGGCGGCGGAAATCACTTGGAAGTTCATGCCCCCGATTGTCGCCGGGCGAGCGAAGGCCCCTGCACCAGGTCAGCGCAGCAGGGGCTTGAGGATGGGCCAGACGTTGTCGAGCATCAGCGGCTGGGCCTCGGCGCGCGGATGGATGCGGTCGGGCTGGAAAAAGTCGACGGCGTTGGGCACGTCGGCGACGTTCTTCAGCAGGAAGGGCACCAGCGGCACCCGGCGATCGTCGGCGACGGCGCGGTAGATGGCCTCGAAGCTGCGGGCGTAGCTGCCTCCGTAGTTGGGCGGCAGCTGCATGCCGATCAGCACCACCTTGGCGCCCGCCTGCTGCGCCGCCTGCGTCATCGCGTCGAGGTTGGCCTGCGTCTGCGCGATCGGCAGCCCGCGCAGCGCGTCGTTGCCGCCGAGCTCGATCAGCACGTGCGTCGGCCGGTGCTTCTTCAGCAGCGCCGGCAGCCGCGAGCGCCCCCCGGAGGTGGTCTCGCCGCTGACGCTCGCGTTGACGATGCGCGCGTCGATCCTCTCGCGCGCGAGCCGCCGCTCGAGCAGCGCCACCCAGCCGCTGCCGCGCTCGATGCCGTATTCGGCCGACAGGCTGTCGCCGACGATCAGGATCGTCGCCGCGGCGGCGCGTGCCGGCGGGCTCCAAAGCCCGGTGAGCGCGGCTGCGGCGCCGAGCGCGATAAAGTGCCTGCGTCCGATGAAAGAAGAACTCATGAGCGAAGAACCGATCATTGCCGTGGACCGCGTCACCAAGGAGGTGCGGGACTCCAGCGGAGTGCTGACGATTCTGCACGATGTCGATTTCACGCTCGCCGCCAGGGAATCGGCGGCGATCGTCGGCGCCTCGGGCTCCGGCAAGTCGACGCTGCTCGGCATCCTCGCCGGGCTCGACACGCCGACGCGCGGCACGGTGCGTCTCGCAGGCATCGACCTGTTCGCGCTCGACGAGGACGCGCGCGCCGCGGTGCGCGCCGAGCGCGTCGGCTTCGTGTTCCAGAGCTTCCAGCTGATGGGCAACCTGACCGCGCTCGAGAACGTGATGCTGCCGCTCGAGCTGCAGGGGCGCCCGGACGCGCGGCGTGCCGCGACCGAGATGCTCGGCCGCGTCGGCCTCGGCGAGCGCCTGGGTCACTATCCCCGCGTGCTCTCCGGCGGCGAGCAGCAGCGCGTCGCGCTCGCGCGCGCCTTCGTCGTGCAGCCGGAGGTGCTGCTGGCCGACGAGCCGACCGGCAGCCTCGATTTCGCGACCGGCGAGACGGTGATGGAGCTGATGTTCGAGCTCAACCGCGAGCTCGGCACGACGCTCGTGCTCGTCACGCACGACCGCGGCATCGCCGCGCGCTGCGACCGGCAGATCCGCATCGAGGCCGGGCGGCTCGTGTCCGGCGCACCGGAGATGGAGGCCGCGGCGGCGAGGGCTTACCATCCCGCCCCATGAGCGCCAAGATCCTGTTCGGCTTCCATGCCGTCACCGTGCGGCTGAAGACCGCGCCCCAGTCCATCACCGAGATCCATTACGACGCCACGCGCCGCGACCAGCGCATGCGGCAGTTCCTCGCGCGCGCCGAGGAGGCGGGCGCCAAGCTCGTCGAGAGCGACGACGAGCGGCTGCACAAGCTGTGCGGCACGCACCGCCACCAGGGCGTGGTCGCGCGCGCGCAGCCGGTGCCGCAGGCGCATTCGCTCGACGACCTGCTCGACTCGGTCGAGGGGCCGCCGCTGCTGCTGGTGCTCGACGGCGTGACCGACCCGCACAACCTCGGCGCCTGCCTGCGCGTGGCCGACGGGGCCGGCGCGCACGCGGTGATCGCACCGAAGGATCACGCGGTCGGCATCAACGCGACGGTGGCGAAGGTCGCCAGCGGCGCGGCCGAGACGGTGCCCTACTTCATGGTCACGAACCTCGCGCGCACGCTCAAGGAGCTCAAGGAGCGCGACATCTGGGTGGTCGGCACCTCGGACGACGCGCCCGCCACGCTCTACGAGGCGGACCTCAAGCGCGGCGTCGCGCTGGTGCTCGGCGCCGAGGGCACCGGCATGCGCCAGCTCACGCGCAAGACCTGCGACGAGCTCGTCAGCCTGCCGATGGCCGGCGCGGTCGAGAGCCTGAACGTGTCGGTGGCAAGCGGCATCTGCCTGTACGAGGCGGTGCGCCAGCGCCGCTGAGGCACCGCCCGGCGCCGGGGCCGCGCCGCCTCAGGCCCCCGGCGCCTCGTCGCCCGGCCGGTTCCAGGCCACGCTGATCCTCGTGCCGGCGTCGGGCGCGGAGCACATCTCGAGCAGCGCGCCGATCGCGTTCGCGCGCTCGCGCATGCTCACCAGCCCGAGGTGGCCGGGACGCACGAGCGTATCGAGGCCGGGCGTCCCCACCCCGTCGTCCTCGATGCTCATCGTCAGGCTCGTCTCGCCGCCGCTGACCCGGATCCACACCTGGCCGGCACGGGCATGGCGCAGCGTGTTGCTGTAGGCCTCGCGCATGATCATGAAGAAGGCGTATTCCACCTGGGGGGGCCAGCGCCTCGAGGCGTCGCCCGCCGCCCATTCCAGGCGCGTCTCCGGCTTCCTGCCGGCGAGGTAGGGCTGCAGCAGCTCGTTCTCCATCGCCGCCTGCATCCCCACCTCCTCGAGCAGCACGGGGCGCAGGTCGTTGAGAACCTGCCGGACCTTGCGGTTCGCGTCCGCGATCAGCGCGCTGGCGTTCTCCAGCCAATCGTCGGGGCTGCGCTGCTCCTTGGCGAGCCGGCGCATGCCGCTCTCGTGGATCAGCCGCAGCGCGCACAGGGTCTGGCCCAGGTCGTCGTGCAGGTGCTCGGCAATGCGGCGGGTGGTCTCCTTTTCCTGCTCGAGCAGGCGCTGCGTCAGCGCGCGCAACTCGCCCTGGTACTGCGCCCGCTCGCGTTCGGCGCGGATCCTCTCCGTCACGTCCCGCAGGATGGCGGTGAACTCGGAGCGGCCGGCCACCGAGGCATGCGAGATGGAGGCTTCGAGCTCGATCTCGTGGCCGTCGCGGTGCAGGCCCTTGAGGTGCCCGAGCTTCCCGAACAGCGGGTTCTGGCCGGTGCGCGTGAAGCGCTCGAAATTGTGGTCGTGCCTCTCTCTCGCCTTCGGGGGCAGGATGCGCTCCAGGCTCGCCCCGAGCATCTCGTCCTTGGGCATGCCGAAGATCCGCTCGGCCGCCGGGTTGAACAGGATGACCCGTCCCGCGGCGTCCAGGCTGACGATCGCGTCGCTGGCGCTTGAAACCAGCGCCGCCAGGCGGGCCTCGTTGTGCGCTAGGCGCTCCAGGCTCTCCTTTTCCCGGGTGATGTCCAGGCCCATGCCCAGCGTGCGCCCGGGCCGGCCGCCGAGGTCGGGAACGGTGCGGCCGATCACCTTCCACCAGCGGATGCGGCCGTCCGGCTGCCGCAGGCGGATCTCCTGGTTGAACTCCTCGCCGCTGCGCTCCGAGTCCTCGCAGGCCGCCAAGAAGCGCTCCCGGTCGTCCGGATGCAGGTCCTGCAGGAAATCGGAGAAGCTCGCGCGGAGACCGTTCCCGAACGCCGGGCTCAGTTCCGGCGCGGGAATGCCGCTCGCGGCGCCGAGGACGCCGTCCGGCTCCGTGCCGCCTAGGCGCAGGCGCAGGACGTCGCTCCTCAGGTCGCGTTCCCAGGCGATCATTCCGCCGGCCTGGAGCGCCAGGCGAAGGCTGCGCTCGCTGTCGGCGAGCGCCGTCTCCATCCGCTTGCGCTCCGTGATGTCCTCGATCGTGCCGACGGTGCCGGTCACGGCGCCCGCTGCATCGCGCAGCGGCGCAGCCTGGCCCCGGACGTGCCGGATCGTGCCGTCCGGCATCAGCAGCCGGTACTCCAGCTGGCACTCGCCGTGGGCGAGCAGGGCCGCATGCCATCCGCGCAGCAGCGCGGGCAGGTCTTCCGGATGCACCCGGTCCATCCAGCCGGCACCGAGCAGCTCCGCCTCGCTGGCCCCCCAGATGGCCTGCGCGCGAGGGTTGACGTACTGAACCAGGCCTCGCGTGTCGGACTGGAAGATCCCGATCGGGGCCGACACGCTCAGCGTCCTGAAGCGTTCCTCGCTCTCGCGCAGCCGCGCCTCCGCGCGGTGCTGGACCGTGACGTCGCGGGCCGCGGCGAGCACCGACTCCACGCGGCCCGCGCCGTCGAACTCGGGCACGAGCCGCACGTCGAACCAGCGGGTTCCCTGCGGCCCCTCGTGTTCGACCTTGAACTCGCGCGGGCGCATCGTCTGGAAGACCGCGGAGATCTCCTGCTGCCACAAGGCGGCCAGGGGCGCCGGCAGGCCCAGGGTGGGATCCGTGTGGGTGCGCCCGAGGAACGCCATGGGCGGCAGGCCCGTCTCGCGCTGCGTCGCATGATTGGCGTAGACGAAGCGCAGCCCGCGGTCGAATCGCTGGATGAGGTCGGTGGCGTGCTCGGCCAGGGCCATGAACGCGCGCGTGCGCTTGCGGCCCGCCTCCTGGGCCTTCCTGTGATGCGTGATGTCGCGCAGGCAGACCGACACCCCGTCCTCGTCCGGGTAGATGCTGCCTTCCAGCCAGCGATCGGAAGCCCCGGGTCCGGGCTCGACCTCGAAGACGGCGCTGCGCTGCGTCCTCAGGGCGTTGAGGAACTGCGGCGCGAACATCGGGCCGAGCGCTCCGGGAAAGTCCGTCAGCAGGTTGCGTCCCGCCAGGGACTCCGCGGGGGCGCCCAGCAGCGAGGCCGCGCCGGCGTTGGCATGGACCAGGCGGCCGGCGGCGTCGGTGGCGAGGAAGGCGTCGGTGATCCGCTCCAGGAGTCGGCTCGCCGGCGCGCCTTCCCGGGCCGGCGGGGAGGGGGTGGGGTCGATGTTGCTCGGGAAGTGCGCCATTGAAGTGGCTCCGGTGCGCCGCGACAGGCCCCGCGGCCCGGGGCGGTTCGTCGAAGCGGTGAGGACGGTTGCGCCGCGCAGGGCTCGTTCGCAGGCGGTGGAAGACGGGGCGGGCGCGAAGACGGCGGTCCTGGCTGCCCGAAGGCCCGGGCTTGCTGCCGGCGTCCGCGACGCGGGACGCGATTGTGCGGTCGCCGCTGCCCCGGCGCCATCGGATCGCGGCTGATCCGCTTGTTGCGCAAACCGGGCGGGAGGCTTCGCGCCATGCCGACAGGGACCTCAGGCAAGTTCCTACAGCGGCACGATCCCGGACCCTGGGCGCGAAGGGGGGCGGTGCGCTCGCTACACTGTGCCGATCCGATTCCCTCCCAGACACACCATGTCCGTCATCGAAGTCCGGCACCCGCTGGTGCGCCACAAGATCGGCCTGCTGCGCGAAGCCGACATTTCCACCAAGAAGTTCCGCGAGATCACGGCCGAGATCGCCCGGCTGCTCGCCTACGAGGCCACCGCCGACTTCCCGCTCGAGACCACCACCGTCGCCGGCTGGTGCGGCGAGGTGCAGGTCGAGCAGATCAAGGGCCGCAAGGTCACCGTGGTGCCGATCCTGCGCGCGGGCCTGGGCATGCTCGACGGCGTGCTCGACATGGTGCCCAACGCCAAGGTGAGCGTGGTCGGCCTGTCGCGCAACCACGAGACGCTGCAGCCCGAGCACTACTTCGAGCGCTTCGTCGGCGACCTCGACGAGCGCACCGCGCTGATCATCGACCCGATGCTCGCCACCGCCGGCTCGATGATCGCCACCGTCGATCTGCTCAAGCGCCGCGGCTGCCGCGACATCCGCGCGCTGGTGCTGGTCGCCGCGCCCGAGGGCGTGAAGGCGCTGTCCGACGCGCACCCCGACGTGCGCTGCTGGACCGCCGCGATCGACAGCCACCTCGATGCCAACGGCTACATCATCCCCGGCCTAGGGGACGCGGGCGACAAGATCTTCGGCACGAAGTAGGGCGAGTCCGCTCCCCCGAGTGCGAGGCGGCCTCCGACGGCTGCTTCGCCGCAGCCCGGGCACGCTCCTGCAGGCCCGGGCGCTTTCCGAAACGAGGCCCGGAACCCGAGCCGCCCACCCCGCCATGCATCGCTACGTTCCCGCTCCCGCGGATCTCCGTGCCTGGATCCGGGGCGGCGTCGTCATCCACCGGGGCCCGGGCCCCGGAATCTCCCGATTTCCGGCGCTCACCACCGGGATGATCACGGTGCGCCTGCGTGGCGAGGTCACCACTGCCGCACACCTGCCCCTGCCTCGGGCGGCGTTCGTGGGGCCGGGCACCCGGCCCGCGGTCTACCGGCATGTGGGGCCGCTGCATGCGGTGGGGCTCATCGTGCAAGCAGCCGCGCTGCCCTGCCTGCTCGGCACCGGGGCGGCGGCTGCGGTCGACACCTTCGTCCCGATGCTGGCGCTGTACGGGCCGCGGTGGGCGGACTGGGAGGAGCAGCTCGAACGTGCGTCCGGCGACGAGGCGCGCCTGTCGGTCCTGTTCCGCTTCGTGCGCCAGCTGGCGTCCCTTCCGGTGCATGCCGCCCGCCGTGCCCGCCTCGAAGCGTGGGAGCGTGCGGTGTGCAGGGACCTTGCAGAGGCTCCCGCCGCACTCGGGATGAGCCTGCGCCAGCTCGAACGCCGCTTCGGCACCGAGTTCGGGATGAGTCCGAAGCGCTTCCAGCGGGTCGACCGCGTGGCCGCGACGCTGTACCGGGCGATGCGGGGCCCGGTGGGCGGAGCCGAGCTCGCGCTGGCCCAGGGCTTCTACGATCAGTCGCACATGGCGCGCGACCTCCGGCAGCTGGCCGGCCATCCTCTGCAGGCGCTGATGAGCGGGCTGGGTCGCGAGGACGGGGATCACTGGCCCCTGTCGGTCGGCGCCCTCGGCGATCCCCCGCAGGGCTAAGGGCCGGGCGCGCCGCGCCCTGCCTGCTCGCGGGCAGCGGCCTGTGCCCGGGGCTGCCGCATCAGCAGGTAGAGCGGCAAGGCGAACGACAGCCCGATCGCGAAGCAGGCGAGGACGTACAGCCAGCGCCTGCGCGGTGCGCCCTCGTCGTGCCCGACCCAGACCGCGAAGGTGAGGGCCGCGAGATAGACGTCGAGGGTGATCGCCGTGGTGAGCTCGTTGGCGAAGGCGCTGCCGAAGAAGTCGGCCGGCGCGACGCTGCCGCCGGCCAGGAAGTAAGCCAGGTTGTGTTGCCAGGGCAGCACCACGCCGAGCACTGCCAGCGCGAGGATCGATGCCCGGTATGCCGACGCGGGTCGCCGCGCCGCCCTTCGTTGCGCTTCCATCGGAAATCTCCATTCAGTTGCCGGATGCGGAGGCAGCTTAGGGAGGCGCCGCGCGCGCCGCTAGGAAGAATGCGACATGCGGCGGGCGCCGCCGCGTCAGACCCAGCCGAGCGCGCCCGCCACGGCGCCGGCCGCGACCAGCCACATCGGGCTGAGCCGCGTCAGCAGGGCGGCCGCGACCGTCAGCGCGATCAGCCCCATCGCCCCGAGGGAGTCCCGGCTCGGCTCGGACAGGATCCAGCCGGTGGACAGCAGCAGCCCGACCGTCACCGGCGCGAGGCCGGCCTTGAAGGCCCGCACGCCGCGCGCCTCGGCGCGGCGCTGCCCCCAGCGCGTCACGCACAGCACCAGCGTGGTCGACGGCAGCACGCTCGCGAGCATCGTCACCGCGGCGCCCGTCAGCCCCGCGATGTTGTAGCCGAGCACCGCGACGAACAGCAGGTTCGGGCCGGGCGCGGCCTGCGCCAGCGCGATCGACGCGGTGAAGGCAGCGTCGTCGAGCCACTGCTGCTGCACGACGACATAGCGGTGCATCTCCGGCACCGTGGAGATCGCGCCGCCGATCGCGAGCAGCGACAGCAGCATGAAGTGGCCGAACAGGCCGAGCAGCTCGGCGGCGCCGAGGCTCATCGGGCGAGCCCCCGCCAGGCCAGCAGCACGCCGAGCCCGCCGAGGCCGGCGAGCACCGCCGGCAGCGGCCAGCGCAGTGCCGCGATCAGGAGCGCCGTCGCGACCGCGAGGACCGCCGCGAGCGGCGCGCCCAGGGGGCTGCGGCGCAGCGCGCCGGCGAGCTTGAAGGCGGTCGCGAGCACGAGCCCGGCGGCGACCGCGCCCATGCCGCGCAGCGCGCCCGCCACCTGCGGCAGCTCCGACAGCCGCCCGAACAGCGCGGCGAGCACGAGCACGATCGCCAGCGGCACCACGAGCATCCCGGCCAGCGCCGCGAAGGCGCCGCGCAGCCCGAAGTAGCGGTCGCCGATCATCAGCGACAGGTTCACGACGTTCGGGCCCGGCAGCACCTGCCCGACCGACAGCAGCTCGACGAACTCGTCGCGCGTCAGCCAGCGCTCGCGCTCGACCAGCTCGCGCTGCGCGATCGGCAGCACGCCGCCGAAGCCCTGCAGCGACAGCCGGTTGAAGACGCGGAACAGTTCCGCCGGCGAGCGCGGACGGGGCCGCGCGGAAGCAGGCGGCTGCGGGGCGAAAGGCTGGGGGGGAGCGGACATCGCGGCAGTGTAGCCAGCGGGGCAGGGGCCATCGGGCCCGTCTTTCAGGCGGCGGCCGGGCAGCGGCGCGCGGCCTGCCGGCTCGCCCACACGCTGGCCGCGATCGCGACGAGCAGCCAGCCGAGGCCGACCCAGTGCAGCGGCCCGTAGCCGCCGTGGCCGATCAGCCAGCCGCCGCTTGCGGCGCCCGCGGCCTGGCCGAGGTAGAGCGCCGAGGTGTTGAGCGCCATCAGCGCCGAGGACAGCGCGGGCGCCGCGTGCACGAGGCGGGCCTGCTGCGCCGAGTTGCAGGCGAAGCCGCTCAGCGCCCAGGGCACCAGCACCATCGCGAGGAGCAGCGGCGTGGCGCCGAGCGGCCACAGCAGCAGGCCGAGCGCGATGCCGCACAGCAGCACCGAGACCGCCCGCCCGGCGCCGACGCGGTCGACATGGCGCGACAGCATCATGTTGCCGCTCAGCCCGCAGACGCCGAACCACGCGAACAGCAGCCCGATCGTCGCCGGCGTCGCGTCGAGCACCTGCCGCAGGTAGGGCGCGAGGTAGGACAGCAGCGTGAACTGCCCGGCGCTCTGCAGCGCGGTCACGGCGACCATCGCCATCAGCACGGGGCTGGCGAACACGCTGCGCCACGCGCCGAGCGACAGGCCGGGCGGGCGCACGCCTTCGGGCAGCGCGCGCCACACCCACAGGGCGCCCGCGGCCGACAGCAGCGCGACGCCGGCCATCGCGCTGCGCCAGCCGAGCGTCTCGCCGATCCAGGCTGCCAGCGGCATGCCGGCCACCGACGCGAGCGACCAGCCGAGGAAGATGAAGGTCACCGCGCGGCCCCGCTGCGCGGGCGGCGTCATGAAGCCGACCGCGGCGGCGGCCTGCGGCGTGAAGACCGCGGAGGCGAGCATCGTCAGCGCGCGCACCGGCCACAGCGAGGCGTAGTCCGGCATCAGCGCGCAGATCCCGTGGCCGAGCGCGTACCACAGCAGCGTCAGGCTCAGCAGGCGGCGGCGGTCCCAGCCCGCGACCAGCCCGGCGAGCAGCGGCGCGCCGAAGCCCATCACCGCCGCGGCGATCGCGATCAGCTGGCCGGCGAGCGCCACCGACACGTCGAGCGAGCGCGCGATGTCGTTGAGCGCGCCGCTGACCACCATCACGCCGCAGCCGATGGCGAAGTTGCCGAACAGCAGCGCGCGCTGCGCGCGGGGCAGGGCGGCCCCGAAGGCCGCGTGCGTGTTCATCCGCGGCGCGGGACCGCCGCGCCGCCCCCGCTGGTCCGCCGCATCAGCGATGCACCTTCAGCGCTTCGGGGTTGACCAGATTGGTCGGGGTGCCGTTGATGAAGTTGACGACGTTGTCGAAGGCGGCGTTGAAGTACAGCTCGTAGCTGTCCTGCTCGACATAGCCGATGTGCGGCGTGCACACCGCGTTCTCCAGGCGCAGCAGCGGCTGGCCCTGCAGGATCGGCTCGCTCTCGTAGACGTCGACCGCGGCCATGCCGGGGCGGCCACGGTTGAGCGCGGTGACGAGCGCGCCGTCCTCGAGCAGCTCGGCGCGCGAGGTGTTGACGAAGAGGGCGGTCGGCTTCATGCGCTGCAGCATCGGCAGCCGCACGATGCCGCGCGTCTCCTCGCTCAGGCGCAGGTGCAGCGACAGCACGTCGCTGTTCTCGAAGAAGGCCTCGCAGGTGGGCGAGGCGGCGTAGCCGTCGGCCTCGGCACGGGCGCGCGAGGCCGGGCTGCCCCAGACGATCACCTGCATGCCGAAGGCTTTGCCGTAGCCGGCCACGAGCTGGCCGATCTTGCCGTAGCCCCAGACGCCCAGCGTCTTGCCGCGCAGCACCATGCCGAGCCCGAAGTTCGGCGGCATCGACGCCGCCTTCAGCCCGGACTGCTGCCAGGCGCCGTGCTTCAGGTTGCCGATGTACTGCGGCAGCCGCCGCATCGCCGCCATGATCAGCGCCCAGGTCAGCTCCGCCGGCGCCACCGGCGAACCCACCCCCTCGGCGACCGCGATGCCGAGCCGCGTGCAGGCCTCGACATCGATGTGGGAGCCGACGCGCCCGGTCTGCGCGATCAGCCGCAGGCGCGGCAGCTTCTCGAGCAGCTGCCGGTTGAACGAGGTGCGCTCGCGGATCAGCACCAGCACGTCCGCGTCGCGCAGCCGCACCGCGAGCTGGCCGTTGCCCTTGACGGTGTTGGTGAAGACCTTGGCGTTGTAGTTCTCGAGCTTGGACGCACAGGCGAGCTTGCGTACGGCGTCCTGATAGTCGTCCAGGATGATGATGTTCATGGCGTAGGAGGTGTGCTGCCGCACATTCTGCACTGGCTCGTGCAGCCGGGAGCCGCAGGTGCGGCGCCCGCGCGACGCCTCTCCCTGCAGAACACGGCACCGGAAGTTGCAGCATTTACATGCGAACGTAATCTACAGGAGGTAAATGGACAAACCTGAAAACACGCCGGGCTCCCCAGGAAAACGGGAGCGGCCCAGCTTGCAGGCGCCTGCGCCGCCCTGGGGAGATGCGGATGAACCGATACGAATGTAATCTACAGGTTTTGAAGAAAACAAGCGAAAGCACACGCCGCTGCCCACCCCGGAAACGTCCCATTTCAAGAATCTGGATGAACGCCCCGAGATCCCGGTCCCGGCGACCGGACGCACAAGCCGTCTTCGACCGATGGGCGACCTGGCGAAGCGCAGGCGACGCGAGGCCGCTGTCGGCGGCGTCGGTGGCCAAGTACGAGGCGATCTGGGGGCTCTGGGTGCGCTTCCTCCGCGATCGCAAGCGTTCCTGGCATGCCGCCGACGAGCAGGACGTGCACGCCTTCCTCGCCGCCTTGCAGCCGCGCGCGAGCGTGCGCGGGCTCGATACGCCCTCGCACGTCAGCCGCACCCGCTACCTGCGCGCGCTGCGCGCCGTCTACGCCCACGCCGTGCTGCAGGACTGGATCGCCGCGAATCCCGCCGAGGCCACGCCCGAGGGGGCGCGCACCGAGGAGGCGGATTCCTTCGTGCTGAATGCGGCACATCGCGCTGCGCTGCGGCGTCACCTGCCTGCGGGCGACGGCTGGCTCGCGGTGCGCGACCGTGCGCTGCTGCACCTGCTGATGGACGCGGCGCTGACCGTCGCCGAGCTCCGCACGCTGCGCGTCGCCCAGTTGCAACTCGGACCCGGTCGCCGCGCCGAGTTGCGGCTGGACGGGCCGCGCGCGGCGCAACGGCGCGCGCTCGACCTGCCCGAGGCGGCAGTGGGCGCGCTGCGACGCTGGCTACTCGTGCGCGGCACGGCGGCGCAGGACGAGCCTGTGTTCGTCTCCCGCAAGGGGCACGCGATGCTGAGCGCGCGGGCGGTGTTCCATGTCGTGAGCGCGTTCGTGCTGCGCACGCTGCACGCCTGCGGGGAGTGCGGCGCAGTCGCGCATGTCGGGCCGAACGTGCTGCGCAACAGCGCGCTGGTGCAGTGGCTGGACGAGGGCCTCGCCGCCGGCGAGGTGGCGCGCCGCGCAGGGCTCGAATCGACGCGCATGCTGCTGCGGCTCGCGCCTCATTGCCTGCCCGCCGACCGGGATGCCGGCCGGGATGCCGGCACGCCCGGGGCCGGTAACGACACGGGCGCCGCCCGCGAGGAGGAGGAGACACGATGAACCATCCGTCGGACGACCGGCTCAGCGCCGGCTGGCTCGCGCAGGTGCTGCGCGACCGCGGCATGCCGACGCCCGGCCCGCAGGAGGCGCGCCGCCTCGTCCGGGAGCTGGATGCGCAGCAGCGCCGCGAGGTGGTGCGCGCGCTGGAGCGGCTCGCGCTCGGCAGCGACGATGCCGAGGAGATGGAGTTGATGTCGCTGGCGTGGCGCAGCGTCTCGCCGGCGACGGTCCAGGCGCTGCACCGTGCCGGTGCGGACCTGGACGCGTCCGGCGCGCTGTCGATGTTCCGGCAGCACCCTGCGGCCGTCGCGGCGGTGTCGCGCGCGCTCGGCGAGGGGCCCCAGGCCGAGGCCGCCGTCGAGGAGTTGCGCGGCTACGCGGCGCCCTGGCAGCGCCCCCCGGATGCCGTGTCCGACGAGCCGGCCGGCCCCGACGAGGGGCAGGACACCGGCCCGCCCGGCCGGCACGCGCCCTCCAGGGCGCGCGAGGCGCTTGCGGAAGATGCGGACGAGGGGGAGGATGGGGACGACCGGGGAGCGGGCCGCACCGGGCAGACGCAAGCGCCGCAGCACGGCGCCGGCGCGCGTCCGCCCGCCGCCTTCTCCGCGCCCGAACCCCGGCCCGGGCGCCCCGTGCGCCCGCAGGCACGCGCCTACAGCAGCTCCGCCGCGATCGTCTTCGAGCTCGACACGCTGCGTGCGCCGGACGAGGCGGGGCCGCGGCACACGGTCTCGATCGAGGCCGCGGGCGGCCGCGGCGGCGAGGGCTACGACTGGGCCGACAAGATCATCTTCCAGTGCACGCTGCGCGAGCTGCCGCAGGTGACGGCCTGCCTGATGGGCTGGACGCGCGAGCTCGAGTTCCGCGGCCACGGCGTCGGCCAGGACAAGCGCCTCCTGATGCGCCACCAGGGCGACAGCGTCTACGTTCGGCTGCTGCAGGGGCGGCGTTCGGTGTCGCTGCCGGTGCATCGCGACGACCTGTACGCGATCGTGCTGGTGTGCCTGCGCGCGCTGTCCGCCAACGACCCGGACGTACCGATACCGGCGCTGCTGGAGGTGATCCGCCAGCTCGCGCTCGCGCGCCAGGCGGCGGGCTGACGGCGCCCCTCATGAAAAAGCCCCGCGGCGCCTTGCGGCGCCAGCGGGGCTTCTCGTCGGGGGCGCCGCGGCCGGATCAGCGCAGCTGCGACAGGTCGCGCACCGCGCCGGTGTCGGCGCTGGTGGTCAGCGCCGCATAGGCCTGCAGCGCCGCCGACACGTGGCGCACGCGGTTGGCCGGCTTGAAGGCCTGCGCGCCGCGCGCGAGCTGCTTCTCGCGGCGCGCGGCCATCTCCTCGTCGCCGATCGCGAGGCGGATCGTGCGGTTCGGGATGTCGATCTCGATCAGGTCGCCGTTCTCGACCAGCGCGATTTCGCCGCCCATCGCCGCCTCGGGGCTGACGTGGCCGATCGACAGGCCCGACGTCCCGCCCGAGAAGCGGCCGTCGGTCAGCAGCGCGCAGGCCGCGCCCAGGCCCTTGGACTTCAGGTAGCTGGTCGGGTAGAGCATCTCCTGCATGCCGGGACCGCCCTTGGGGCCCTCGTAGCGGATCACCACCACCTCGCCGGCCTTGACCTCGTCGGCGAGGATGCCCTCGACCGCGTCCTCCTGGCTCTCGTAGACACGGGCCGGGCCGGTGAACTTCAGGATCGACTCGTCGACGCCCGCAGTCTTGACGATGCAGCCCTTGGCGGCGATGTTGCCCGACAGCACCGCGAGGCCGCCGTCCTGCGAGAAGGCGTTCGCGGCGTCGCGGATCACGCCCTTGGCGCGGTCGGTGTCGAGCGTCGGGTAGCGGCGGTCCTGCGAGAACGCGACCTGCGTCGGCACGCCGCCAGGTGCGGCGCGGAAGAAGGTCTTCACCGCCTCGTCGTCGGTCCTCGTGATGTCGTGGCGCGCGATCGCCTCGCCGAGCGTGGGCGCGTGCACGGTGGCGACGTCGGTGTGCAGCAGGCCGGCGCGCTCGAGCTCGCCGAGGATGCTCATGATGCCGCCGGCACGGTGCACGTCCTCGATGTGCACGTCGTTCTTCGCGGGCGCCACCTTGCAGATGCAGGGCACGCGGCGCGAGATCCGGTCGATGTCCTTCATGGTGAAGTCGAGGCCGGCCTCGCGCGCGGCGGCCAGCAGGTGCAGCACGGTGTTGGTCGAGCCGCCCATCGCGACGTCGAGGCTGACCGCGTTCTCGAAGGCCTTGAAGTTGCCGATCGAGCGCGGCAGCACGCTCTCGTCGTCCTGCTCGTAGTAGCGGCGCGCCAGCGCAACGATCTCGCGGCCGGCGCGCAGGAATAGCTGCTTGCGGTCGGCGTGCGTCGCGACCACGGTGCCGTTGCCCGGCAGCGACAGCCCGAGCGCCTCGGTCAGGCAGTTCATCGAGTTGGCGGTGAACATGCCCGAGCACGAGCCGCAGGTGGGGCAGGCCGAGCGCTCGACCTGCTCGACCTCCTCGTCGGAGCAGCTCGAATCGGCCGCCTTGACCATCGCGTCGACCAGGTCGAGCTTGATGACCTTGTTGCCCCACTCGACCTTGCCCGCTTCCATCGGGCCGCCCGAGACGAACACGACCGGGATGTTGAGCCGCATCGCGGCCATCAGCATGCCCGGGGTGATCTTGTCGCAGTTGGAGATGCACACCAGCGCGTCGGCGCAGTGGGCGTTGACCATGTACTCGACCGAGTCGGCGATCAGCTCGCGCGAGGGGAGTGAGTACAGCATGCCGCCGTGGCCCATCGCGATGCCGTCGTCGACGGCGATGGTGTTGAACTCCTTGGCGATGCCGCCCGCGGCCTCGATCTCGCGCGCGACGAGCTGGCCCAGGTCCTTCAGGTGCACGTGCCCCGGGACGAACTGCGTGAAGCTGTTGGCGATGGCGATGATCGGCTTGCCGAAGTCGCCGTCCTTCATGCCGGTGGCACGCCACAGCGCGCGGGCACCGGCCATGTTGCGGCCGTGGGTGGAAGTGCGGGAACGGTATGCGGGCATGGTTCTCGGGCGCGGGGGCGCGCGTTCTGGGGACGAAAAGAGCGCGATTATCCGTGTTGCGCGTCAGTCGCGCTTCGGGGCTTCCTCCAGCAGGCGCGCGGCGCGCGCCTGCGCCGGGTCGGCCCGGAAATAGGTCGCGACGCCCTTCACCGACGCGTGACCGGTCATCGCCATCGTCTCGGCGAGCGACACCTCCTGCCGCGCCGCCTCGGTGACGAAGCCGCTGCGGATCGAGTGCGCGGAGAAGGGCGTCTCGATGCCGGCGAGCGCGCAGCGCTTCACGACGATGTCGCGCACCGCCGCGGGCGACAGCGGCTCGGCGACGCGGTCGCCGCGCCGGATGCGGCGGAAGATCGGCCCGGACGCGATGCCGCTCGCGCGCAGCCAGGCCTCGAGCGCGTCGGCCGCGACGCCGACCACGGGCTTCACGTTCTCGGGCCGGTCGGCGCCCGCCTGGTTGGTCTTCGAGTGCAGCAGCGTGAAGGCGTAGGCGCGCTCGCCGGTCTTGCGCACGTTCTCGCAGGTGGCCTGCGTGACCTCCGAGCGGCGGCGCCCGCCGCTGGCCCAGGCGAACAGCAGCAGCGCGCGGTCGCGCAGGCCGCGCAGCGAGTCGTCGCAGGTGGCGAGCAGCGCCTCGAGCGGCTCGCGCGTCAGCGCCGGCTTGCGTGCCGGCGCCGCGCCGCGCCGGGCGTAGGCGCGGCGGATGCGCGACAGCAGCTCGCGCAGCTGCGCGCCGTGGCAGGGATTGGGCAGGTCCTTGAGCTGGTGCAGCTTCGACAGCACGCTCAGCCGGTGCGTCAGTGTCGCGAGCGAGGGCGCGCCGGGCCCTTGCTTGTAGCCGCCCTCGACCAGCGCGGCGTCGAGCTCGGGCGGCAGCTCGCAGGCGAGGCCGTTCGGCGTCGAGCGCTCGGCATGGTCCACGACGAACTGCAGCACCACCGCCTCGGACACCGGCAGCCGGATCGGGCCGCCGTAGCGCAGCGCGTACCAGCCGGCCCAGTACTTCAGCGCGCTGCGGTAGCTGCGCAGCGTGTTCTCCGATTCGCCCTCGCGCATCAGCGCCCGCACCGCGTCCTGCGCCAGCTCCGACACCCGGGCCGGGTCGAGCGGCGCCAGGGGAGTGCTGGGGCTCACCGGCCGAAGTCCCTGCCCAGACAGGGGCGGGAAAGAAAGGGGAGCGCCTTCGTTATTCATATTTTTTATGTAATATGTATAAAATACAACAGTTCAGAAAAGAAGATCGCGATAACTATCCATTATCGTGAGTAAACGGCATGAAGCACCGGAAAGGAAGACCATGAGCCGCGGGATCACCGAGAACGACGTCTGGCAGGCCGCCGACGCACTGCTGCTGGAAGGCGCGAAGCCGACGATCGAGCGCGTGCGGCAGAAGATCGGACGCGGCTCGCCCAACACCGTCAGCCCCTTGCTCGATGCCTGGTTCGGGCAGCTCGGCGCACGGCTGCAGGGGCACTCGGCGCCTGACACCACGCACTCCTTGCCGGAGCCGGTGCAGCAGGCTGCGCAGCAGCTCTGGGCGGCGGCACTGGCGGGGGCGCGTGCCGAGCTGGAGGAGGTCCACGCCCGGCGCAGCGGAGAACTGCAGGCGCAGCGCGAGACGCTCGCCCGCGAACGCGCCGAGCTCGACGCCGAGGCCGCGCATCTCGCCGCCCGCCAGCAGGGGCTGGAGGAGGCGCTCGCGGCAACGCGCGCGCAGCTCGAGGAGGCGCAGCGCCAGCGCCACCAGCTCGAGAGCCGCCTCGCGGCGCAGCAGGCCGAAGGCGCCGCGCTGCGCGAGGAGGCCAGCGCCTCGCGCCGGCTGGCCCAGCAGCTCGCCGCGCAGCTCGAGGGCCAGCACCAGGCGCACGAGGCCGAGCGCCAGCGGCTCGAGGAGCGCGCCGCGGCTCACGAGCGGCGCTGGGCGCTCGAGCTCGACCGCACCCGCGATGCGCTCAAGCAGCTGCAGGCACGCATGAGCGCCGCCGAGGCCGATGCCGCGCGCCGCATCGCCGGGCTCGGCGCCGAGCGGGAGCGGCTCGAGGGCGCGCTGCGGGAGGCCCAGGCGGTGTCGACACGGCAGCGCCACGAGTCAGAGACCCTGGGGCTGCAGCTCGAGCAGGCCCGCGCGGCGCTCGCCGAGCACCGCGAAAGCGCCGCGCGCCGCGCCGAGGAGCTCGCGACGCAGCAGCGCCAGACGCAATCCCGGCTCGACGAGGCGCAGTCCAGACTCGACGAGACGCAGGCGCGGCTGGACGCGCGCGAGGCGGAGCATGCGGCGCTGCTGCGATCGCTCGCGGAAGCCGGCTTGCGCGGCCGCACCGCGCGGCGGCGCGGCACGTCGGAGGCTTGAGGCCGGGCCTCGCGCCGGCTCAGTCCGGGGCGGGGCGGTCGATCGCCTCCAGCCAGTCGAACACGCGGGGCCACAGCGCGCGATGGGCGCCGCGGCCGATCAGCACGCCGAGGTGCTGCAGCCCGACGCCGACGTCGCGCTCGTAGTGCAGCACCAGCCGCCGCGGCAGCGGCGCCGCGTCGAGCAGCGCCAGCACCGAGCGCGCCGGCACCATCTCGCTGTGCGGATCGACGATCGCGGCGACCGGCGCGCGCACCTGCGCCGCGCCGAGCAGCTGCCCGCCGACGGCGAGGGTGCCGCGCATGAAGCGGTCCTCGCGGTACAGCCCGTCCGCGACCTGCGCGAACAGCCGCCCGGACATCGGGAACTCGTCGAGCGTCCAGCGCAGCGCGAGCAGGTGGCTGCGCGCGACCTTGCCGCCCTCGAGCGCGGCGGCCAGCGCGTCCAGGTGCCGTTCCCAGACGAACTCCCGTGGCGAGGCCAGCAGCGCGGCCAGGTTCAGCACGCTGCCCGGAACGCGGCCGAAGGCCTGCCCGACGAGCGCCCCCGGCGGCGAGCAGGCCAGCAGCGGCGCGAAGGCCCCGGCGTCCGCGCCGAAGCGCACCGGCGCCTCGACGAGCACCAGCGACGCGAGATCCTCGGGCCGCCGCGCCGCGTGCAGCGCGGCGAGCGTGCCGCCGAGCGAATGCCCGAGCAGGTGCGGCGTGCTTCCGGTGCGCCGCGCGATCTCGTCGACGCAGGCGCCTATCGCGGCCAGCGCCTCCTCCAGGCCCCAGTGCGCCGGGGCGGACGTCCACTCCAGCAGGTGCACGACGCAGCCGCGCTGCAGCGCGTGGCGCACGACGCTGGCGGCGGGGGCGGGGTCCCAGATCCAGTGCCGCTTGATCGGTGCCGGCACGATCAGCAGCACTGGCCCGTCCCCGTCGTCCGGCAGGTAGCGCCGCAGCCGCAGGCCGGTGGTCTCGATCAGCGTCGTGCAGGGCGTCTCCAGCGGCGCGAACGAGGCGAGGTCGAGTCCGGCGCCGATGCAGCGCCGCAGCTGGTCCAGCCCGTGCAGGAACAGCGCGGCCGGGGCTGCCGGCAGCGCCGCGCCGCCGCGGTCCGCGGCCTCATCCACCGGCACGCTCCATCGTCTTCGGCGCGGTGTGCATGGATCGACCTCCTGCCAGGGAAAGGAAAAGGGGTTGAAGACGATCGCTCAGGGCAGGGGCTGCGCCGTCAGCTCGCAGGCCGGCCCCTCGTCGTTCAGCGCGAGCAGGCGCAGGCGCAGCCGGCTGCCGAGGTCGAGCTCCGCGTCCTGCCGGCACCAGAGCTCACGCGTGCCGTCCCAGGCCCAGCCCTGCGATTCGAGCGCTTGCGCGTCCAGCGCGGCCCCCACGTCCCAGCGGTCCAGCGAGGCGCGCAGTCCTCGCGCGCTGCGCGACACCACCTGCGCGTCGTGCTCGCGCTCGCCGCTGCGCCAGACCAGGCGGCGCTTGAGCCGCTCCCAGGGATGGCGGCTCGCCTGCCGCGCGGCGCGGGCGCGGTCCGACAGGTGCTCCGACAGCGCCGCATCCGCCTCGACCGCCTCGCCGAGCAGCATGCGGTGCACCAGCAGGTCCGCGTAGCGCCGGATCGGGCTGGTGAAATGGGTGTAGGCGTGGAAGCCGAGCGAGAAGTGCCGGCTCTGCCGCTCGTCGTAGGTGGCCGGGGTCATTGCGCGGCGCACGCGGAACTCGACCTGGGGCGCCACCGGCCGGCCTTCGACGCCCGCCAGCAGCGCGCGCAGCTCGGCGAGGGTCGGCACCGCGGGAGCCTCGATGCCGTGGCCGCGCAGCCATGCCAGCGTCTGCTGCCAGCGCTGCGCGTCGAGCCCCTCCTGGTGGCGGAACAGCAGCCCGGCGCCGAGCAGCGTCAGGTGCGCCGCCGCGGCGCGGTTCGCGGCGAGCATCGCCTCCTCGACCAACTCGTTGGAGCGCTCGACAGGCACCCACTCGATCGCGTGGCTACCATCCGGCCGGACCACCAACCGGGGCTCGTCGTCACGGTACTCGAACAGGCCGCGGCGCTCGCGCGCCGGCTGCTGCGTCCCGAACCATGTCCAGAGGTCCTGCAGCATCGGCCCGACCGCGGCCGGCACCTCGCCGCGTGCCACCTCGCCGTAGCTCAGCCGGGCCGCGGAGCGCATCAGCGCCTGGCAGAACGAGTAGCCAGTGAGCGCGCCCCGGCGCGAGTACTTCAGCGAGCACACCAGCGCGTAGCGCAGCACGCCGGGATTGAGCGAGCACAGCCCGTTCGACAGCTCGGGCGGCAGCATCGGCACGCTGCGGCCCGGCAGGTAGACGCTGGTGGCGCGCTCGCGCGCCTCGGCGTCGAGCGGACTGCCGGCGCGCACGTAGTGCGAGACATGCGCGATCGCGACGTGCAGCGTCCACTGCGGGCCCTCGTCGACGAGGCACAGCGCGTCGTCGAAGTCGCGCGTCGACTCGTTGTCGATGGTGACGAAGGGCAGGTGGGTGAGGTCGGCGAAACCCAGCTCGCGGGCGCGCTCGGCGGAGGGCTCCTCGCCACTGCGCGCCTGCGCCAGCGCCGCCTCGCCGAAATCGACCGGCAGCCGCCACTTGGCGATCGCGTAGCGCTGGTCGAAGTCGCGGTCGTCGCGCGGGCCGAGATTCGCCACCAGCGTCGCGTCCACGCCCGGACGGCCGATTCCTTCGCCGGGCGCGACGCGCACCTGAACGACGTCGGCAGGATCGACCGGCCGGCCCCCGGTGTCGACGCGGATCGGCACGTGGCAGGGCTCGTCGGGGCGCAGCCGGTGGCCGCCGCCGTCGGCAGGCTCGAGCTGACCGAGCCAGAAGCTTTCCGGGCGCTCCAGCACCTCGTGCACCACCGCGCCGAGCTGCTGGCGCTGCGGCGTGGCCGTCAGGCTGAAGCACACCCGGTCGCCGGGCAGCAGCGAGCGCATCTGCGGCGGCGAGACGAAGTAGTCCTCGCCGCCGTCCTGCTCGACGAAGCCGAAGCCGCGGGGATGGGCGCTGATCACGCCCTGCATCGGCGCGGGAGTCGTCTCGGTCATGGGCAGGTTTCTCCGGGAAAACGGGGGCGACGCAGGCGAGGCCGGGGCAGGGCGCGCGGCGCCCGACCGAGGTGCAGCATGCCGCATTCCCGCCGGCCGCATGGCGGCGGAGCGCCGATTGCTGGGTCGCGGACATGTCGCAATCGAGAACTCCCGCGTTCCCGCCCGCCTTGCCGGCGATGCTGGACCTGGAGGCGTCCGGATTCGGCCGGGGCAGCTACCCGATCGAGGTGGGCTTCGTGCTCCCGGACGGGGAAGCCGTCTGCAGCCTGATCCGTCCGCCGCCGCACTGGACGCACTGGGATCCGGCGGCGGAGCGCGTCCACGGCATCGCGCACGAGCGGCTGCTGGCGCAGGGCCGCCCCGTGCGGGAGGTGGCCGAGTTGCTCAACGCGCGGCTCGGCGGGCTGACCGTCTACAGCGACAACTGGGGTTTCGACTACACCTGGCTCGGCCGGCTGCACGACGAGGCGGGAATCTTCCCGGCGTACCGGCTCGAGCACCTGCGCCGCTTGCTGAGCGACGCCGAGGCCGCACGCTGGCACGAGGCGAAGCAGCAGGTCGAGGGCCGGCTGAAACTGCGGCGCCACCGCGCCAGCACCGACGCGCGGCTGCTTCAGTGCACGCTCGCCTACCTGCGCGGCCAGCACCTCGGCCCCGACCCGCTCGACGGCCGGCTCGCCGCCACGTCGTGAAGCACCGGATGCCAGGCCCCGGGCCAGCGCGCTGGGTAAGCCGTTCCGTGTCGGGCGGGGCAGGCGGCGTTGACGCGCCTGCCGTGCGCCGCATCCTCGAAGTCCGGCGTGCGCGACAGAACGAGGCGCCGCCGGTCGGAACATCAGGTTGGCAGCACAGGGAAGACCGGAGCGACTTTCACCGATCGCGGAACGCGTTTAATTTTACATAACACACATTCCAAACACTTGAGGCGAGACCAAGAACACCGAGCCTCCGGACCCGTCCGGCAACCCGGCGATCGGCCTGCACCTGCGTTCCATGGGCTCCATGTGCTCCTCGTCGCTTGCGCCGCGCCGCCGGCCTGCAATACTGTCGTCGCCCGCCTGCCGGCGCCGCTTCCACCGAGGACCGGCGCCGGGGGCTCGACGACAACATGGCTGACGGAGCACGCGATGATGAGGTACCTGATCCCTGTCGACGGTTCGCAACTGGCGCTCGACGCCGTGCACCACGCCTTGCGGCTGGTGCGCGAGGGACTGCAGGCGAGCTTCGTTCTCGCCAACGTGCAGGAGCCGGCGCACCTGTACGAGGTCATGATGACGGCCGACCCGGTGGTGCTCGAAGGCGCCAGCCGCGGCGCCGGTGTCCATGCTCTGCAGGACGCGGAGCGCCTGATGCAGGAGTCGGGACTGCCCTACGAGACCGAGGTCGCGTCGGGCGACGTGGCGCACACGCTGGTCGACATCGCCGAGCGCTTCGGCTGCGACGGCATCATCATGGGCGCGCGCGGCCGCGGTGCGCTGCGCAGCGTGCTGATCGGCTCGGTGTCGTCCGCAGTGCTGCAGGCGAGCACGATCCCGGTGACGATCGTGCACCATGTCGACGAGGAAGCGCCGCCGCCCGACGACGGCATCGACGGGGACCTGCCGGCGGCCTGAGGCCTGCAGCGGCGTGCGCCGGCTCAGGGTTGCCGGCGCGCGGCGCGGCGGCGCTTGAGGTCCTCGAACCCCTCGGCCAGCGCGTTGCGGCTCGCCATCCGCGCGAAGTCGGCCGCATCCATGCCGCGCGCGTTGCGCCGCTCCGGCACCGCGCCGGCCTTCAGCAGCAGGCGCACCGCGCTCTCCGAGCCGTAGCCGGCGGCCATCATCAGCGGCGTCGTGCCGTTCGGCGATTCGGCATCGACCCGCACGCCGCGCGCGAGCAGCAGCTCGACGATGCGCGGGTCGCCGTTGGACGCCGCGTAATGCAGCGGCGTCCAGCCGGCGTGGTCGGGCTCGGCGCCGAGGTCGAGGAGCCGCAGCACCATGTCGAGGTTCCCCTTGAGCGCCGCGATCATCAGCGCCGTCTCGCCGGCCCGGTTGCGCCGCCGCACGTCGATGCGGCCGTCGTCGAGCAGCAGCTCGATCGACTTCGGCGACTCCTCCTGCAGCGCCGTCACGAGCGCGAGGCGCCCCTGCGAGTCCAGCGCGTTCGGATCGACCCCTTTCTCCAGGAGTCGCCGCAGCTGGCCCGGGTTGTCGCGCACCGCGGCGCCGACCAGCTCGTCGATGTCGGCGGCCTGCGTGACCGATAGCAACGCGAAGAGGCACAGCCCGGCGAGGCCCCCGCGCAGCCGGAGCCTGGCGCGTCTCACGCGGCCGCTCCCGCGGCGTCGCGCGGCGGCACGCCGAACAGCCGCTCGAAGTTGCGGCTGGTGATCTCGCCGATCTCCTCGGGCGCGAGCCCCTTGAGCTCGGCGAGCTGCTTCGCGACATAGGGAACGTAGGCCGGCGTGTTGGTCTTGCCGCGGTACGGCACCGGCGCCAGGTAGGGACTGTCGGTCTCGATCAGGCAGCGGTCCAGCGGCACCTCGCGCGCCACCTCGCGCAGCTCCTCGGCGTTGCGGAAGGTCAGGATGCCCGAGAAGGAGATGTGGAAGCCGAGCTCGAGCGCGGCGCGCGCCACCTCGCGCGTCTCGGTGAAGCAATGGAACACGCCCCCCGCCTCGCCGCCCTGCTCCTCGCGCAGCAGCCGCAGCGTGTCCTCCGAGGCGCTGCGGGTGTGGATGATCAGCGGCTTGCCGCTCGCGCGCGCCGCACGGATATGCACGCGGAAGCGCTCGCGCTGCCACTCCATCTGCTCGACCGTGCGGCCCTCGAGCCGGTAGTAGTCGAGCCCGGTCTCGCCGATCGCGACCACGCGCGGCCGCGCCGCCAGCGCGACCAGCTCGTCGACGTCCGGCTCGCGCACGTCCTCGTTGTCCGGGTGCACGCCGACGCTGGCCCAGAGGTTGTCGTGGGCCTGCGCGAGCGCGTGCACCGCCGGGAATTCCTCCATCGTCGTGCAGATGCACAGCGCGCGGTCGACGCGCGCCTCGGCCATCGCGGCGCGCACGGCGTCGAACTGCTGGGCGAGGCCGGGAAACGTCAGGTGGCAATGGGAGTCGACGTACATGGTGCGGTGGCGCTGGGAGTCTTCGAGGGTGGAAATGGCGAATGCCGTGCCGCGGCCCGTCGCGGGCCGCGAGGCACGGCAGCGGGACGCCGGCGCGTCGTCAGATCGTCTGCGTGGGCTTCGCGGAGGAGATCGCGGTGCCGAGCATCTGCTCGATCTTGATCTTCAGCACGCGCGACTTGTCGTCGTTCGGGAAGCGCACGCCCACGCCCTGCGTGCGCCCGCCCGAGGCGTTCGGCGGCGTGATCCAGGCGACCTTGCCCGCCACCGGGTAGCGCTGCGGGTCGTCCGGCAGCGACAGCAGCAGGTAGACGTCGTCGCCGAGCCGGTACTCGCGCGTGGTCGGCACGAACAGCCCGCCGTCGGTGAAGGCGGGGATGTAGGCGGCGTAAAGGGCAGGCTTCTCGCGGAACGCGAGCTGGATCACGCTGGGCCGGGGGGCGGCCACCGCGGGCGCGGGGCCGGCAGCGGCGGGTCGGCTGGTCGGGTCGCTCATCGCGGGGAGTGTAAGGCGCGGCGTGCCTGCGTCACAAGCGCCTCGGTCATCAGCCCCGCGTTCCACGGATGATCCGCGTGCCGCGCGGTCTCGCGCAGCTCGCGGGCCCACTCGGTCAGCCGCTCGTGCGAGGGGTGCAGGCCGGCGAAGGCGGCAGCGTCGAAGTAGCGGGTCGGCGCGCCGACCGCGACGCACAGCGCGTCGTGGCAGAGCTTCTGCAGCGTGTCGAGCAGCAGCGGCGGCGTCCAGCCGCTGAAGGCGGCGCCCTGCCCGCGCGCCACCTGCTGCGGCAGCCCCTGCCACAGCCGGGCGTCGATGCCCTGTCGCGACAGCTCCAGCGCGGTGAGCGGCTGCTGGCCGGCCGCGGCGAGCAGCACCGCCGCATCGGCCACGCCCTGCTGCGCGAGCCAGGCCTCGGCGGCCGGCCGCTGCGGCGGCGCGAGGCGCACCGTCTGGCAGCGGCTGCGGATGGTGGGCAGCAGCGCCTGCGGCGCGCCGGTGCCGAGGACGAAGCGCGCCTGTCCCGGCGGCTCCTCCAGCGTCTTGAGCAGCGTGTTGGCGGCGATCGCGTTCATGCGGTCGGCCGGGAAGACCAGCACCACCTTGGCGCGGCCGCGCGAGGAGGTCTGCTGCGCGAAGGCGACCGCCTCGCGCAGCGCGTCGACCTTGATCTCGCGGCTCGGCTTGGTCTTGCTGGCGCGGCTTTCCGAGTCGCCCGCCTCGGCGGTCTCCCAGCCGAGCCCGGCGCGCAGCGCCTCCGGCAGCAGCACGAGCAGGTCCGGGTGCGTGTGCGCATGCACGAGGCGGCAGCTCGCGCATTCGCCGCAGGGCGTGAGGGACCCGTTCGACTCGCACAGCCAGGCCTGGGCGAGCGCGAGCGCGAGCTCGAACTGGCCGATGCCTTCCGGGCCGCTGAGCAGCACCGCGTGGCCGCGCTGCGTCGCGAGCAGCCGCTCGAGCGGCTCGCGCAGCCAGGGCAGCAGCGGGCTCACAGCCCCCGCTCCCGCAGCGCCGCCTCGACCTGGCGCCACACCGCGTCGCGCTCGCCCGAGGCGTCGATGCGGGCGAAGCGCGAGGGCTGTGCCTGCGCGCGCGCCGCGTAGCCCGCGGCGACGCGGCGGAAGAACTCGAGCGGCTGCTGCTCGAAGCGGTCGGGCACGCGCGCACCCGCCAGCCGCCCGGCGGCGATCTCGGGCGGCAGGTCGAACCACAGCGTCAGGTCCGGCTGGCGGCCCTGCTGCACCCAGCCCTCGAGCGTCTCGAGCACGCCGAGGTCGAAGCCGCGTCCGCCGCCCTGGTAGGCGAAGGTGGCGTCGGTGAAGCGGTCGCAGACCACGGCCGCGCCGCGCGCGAGCGCCGGCTCGATCAGCTGGCGCAGGTGGTCGCGGCGCCCCGCGAAGATCAGCAGCGCCTCGGTGAGCGCATCCATCGGGCGGTGCAGCACCAGTTCGCGCAGCGTCTCGGCGAGCTCGGTGCCGCCCGGCTCGCGGCTCAGCACCACCTCGCGGCCCGCGGTGCGCAGCCGCTCGGCCACTGCCGCGATATGGGTGGACTTGCCGGCCCCGTCGATGCCTTCGAAGGTGATGAACATGGATGTCAGCGGCCTCGCTGGTACTGGTTGACCGCGCGGTTGTGCTCGGCGAGCGTCTCGCTGAAGACGCTGCTGCCGTCGCCGCGCGAGACGAAGTAGAGCGCCTTCGTGCGCTCGGGCTGCACGGCCGCGCGCAGCGAGGCCTTGCCGGGGATCGAGATCGGCGTCGGCGGCAGGCCGCGGCGCAGGTAGGTGTTGTAGGGGTTGTCCTCGGCCTGCAGGTCGCGCTTGCGCAGGTTGCCGTCGAAGCCGGCGCCGAGCCCGTAGATCACGGTCGGGTCGGTCTGCAGCGGCATGCCCAGGCGCAGCCGGTTCACGAACACGCCGGCGACGCGCGCGCGGTCGCCTTCCTGCCCGGTCTCCTTCTCGACGATCGACGCGAGGATCAGCGCCTCGGCGGGCGACTTCAGCGGCAGCGTCTCGTCGCGCGTCGCCCAGGCCTGCTCGAGGTTGCGCTGCATCGCGCGGTGCGCGCGCCGCAGCACATCGAGGTCGCTGCTGCCGCGGCTGTAGGCGTAGGTGTCGGGGAAGAACTGGCCTTCCGGATGCCGGCCCGGCAGATCGAGTGCGGCCATCAGCTCCGCGTCGCTCATCTTCGCCGACAGCGGCTGCAGCCCCTCGGCGCGCGCGAGCTCGGCGCGCACCTGGCGGAAGTTCCAGCCCTCGATCAGCCGCAGCGTGACCAGCGTCTCGTCGCCCTGCACCATCTTCGTCAGCAGCTCGCGCGGCGTGACGCCGGGCCGGATCTCGTAGCTACCGGCACGGATGCGCCGCGCCTGGCCCGACCAGCGGAACCACTCGTAGAGCAGCGTCGGCGAGGTCTGCACGCCCGCCTGCACCCAGCCCTGCGCGATGCTGCGCGGCGTGCTGCCGGGCCCGACCGAGTATTCGACCGTCGGGGCGGCGAGATCCAGCGGCCGGTGCAGCCACCACAGCGCGGCGCCCCCGAGCAGCAAGGCCAGCATCACAAGCAGGGTCAGCAGACGTCTGAGCATCGTCGGAAGCGGCGGATGACGGATTCGGGAACGGCGGGCCGGCGGGGAGGAACTTCTCCCGGCGTCCCGGTGGCGAAAGGCCGGGGATGATAATGGAGCAATGAGTAATCCCACACCAGACACCGCACTCCAGGGGGCCGTCGCACTCACCCATCTGGGCGTGATCGCCGCCGATGGCGAGGATGCCGCGAAGTTCCTGCACGGCCAGCTGACCAACGATTTCCTGAAGCTCCCGCCCGGCGAGGCGAGGCTGGCGGGCTTCTGTACGGCCAAGGGCCGCCTGATGGCGAGCTTCATCGGCTGGAAGCCGGCGGCCGACCGCGTGCTGCTGGTGTGCAGCGCGGACCTGCTGCCGCCCACGCTCAAGCGTCTGTCGATGTTCGTGCTGCGCGCGAAGGCACGGCTGAGCGACGCGAGTGCCGCGCTGCGCCTCGTCGGCCTCGCCGGCCCGGCGGCGCAGACCTGGCTCGGCGCGGACGCGCCCGCGGCGCCCTGGCAGGTGCGCGAGCGCGATGGCGCGAGCGTGCTGCGCCTGCCGGGTGCCGCCGGCGTGGCACGCTACCTGTGGTGCGCGCCGGCGCAGCAGCCGTCGCCCGAGGTGGAGTTGCCCGCGCTGCCGCTGCCGGCCTGGCAGTGGCTGGAGGTGCGCAGCGGCGTGCCGACCGTGGTCGCCGCGACCGTCGAGCAGTTCGTGCCGCAGATGGTCAACCTCGAGGTCGTGGGCGGCGTGAACTTCCAGAAGGGCTGCTATCCGGGCCAGGAGGTGGTCGCGCGCAGCCAGTACCGCGGCACGCTCAAGCGCCGCGGCTTCATCGTCCACGGCGACGTACCGCTCGCGCCCGGCCAGGAGATCTTCCACAGCGCCGATCCCGGCCAGCCCGGCGGCCTCGTCGCCAATGCGGCACCGGCCCCGGACGGCGGCTGGTCGGCCTTCGCCGAGCTGAAGATCGCGGCCACCGAGGGCGGAACGCTCCATGCTGGCGCAGCGGACGGGCCGCTGCTGCGGCTCGAGCCCCTGCCCTACGAACTGCCGGCACAGGCCTGAGCGCTGCCCTTCCCTGCGACATGCGGCGGCTGTTCATCTATTACCGCGTCCTGCCGGAACGGGCCGGCGAGACGCTGGTGGCGCTGCAGGCCCTGCAGCAGCAGGCCTGCGCCCGGTTTGCGGGCCTGCAGGCGGAGCTGCTGCGGCGTCCCGAGGAAAAGGACGGCCTGCAGACCTGGATGGAGACCTATTCCCATCCTGACGGGGTGCCGGCGTCGGCGGAGTCCTGGCTTTGCGACGAGGCCTTGCGCGCCGGTGTCTTGGGGATCCAGGGAAACATGTATGTTGAAGTATTTGTTCCATGTGCCTCGTAGCCCTGGCCCTTGACGTTCACCCGCGCTTCCCGCTCGTGCTGGCGTCGAACCGCGACGAGTTCTTCGAGCGGCCCGCCGCGCTGCTGGACTGGTGGACGCCCGAAGGCGCCAGCCGCCCGGTGCTCGGCGGCCGCGACCTGAGGAACGGCGGCACCTGGATGGCGCTGAGCGCCGGGGGCCGCCTCGCGCTCGTCACCAACGTGCGCAACCCCGCCGACAACGACGCCGCCGCGCCCTCGCGCGGCGAGATCGTCACCGATTGGCTGGCCGGCGCCCACTCCCTCGACGCCTTCGGCCCCCGGCTGCTCGCGCGCGGCTACAACGGCGTCAACCTGCTGGCCGCCGATCTCGCCGCGAACCCGGGCTGGACCTGGATGTCGAACCGCGCCGGGCCGCCGCAGCGGCTCGCGCACGGCGTGCACGGCCTCTCCAATGCCCGGCTCGACACGCCCTGGCCGAAGGTGGAGCGGCTGAAAGGCCGCCTGCAGGAGGCGCTCGCCACGGCGCGCTCGGCCGACGCGCTCGCCGAATCGCTGTTCCACGCCCTCGCCGACCGCACCGTCCCGGCAGACTCGGAGCTGCCATCGACCGGCGTGCCGACCGAGTGGGAGCGCTGGCTCGCCCCGGCCTTCATCCGCACGCCCGACGCTCGCTACGGCACGCGCTGCTCGACGCTGCTGATCGCCGAGCGCATGGCCGACGGCGCTCTCTTCACCCGGCTGATCGAGCGCAGCCACGCGCCGGGCGACGGTCTGCCGGCGACCGAGCGGCGCGTCGAGCTGCCGGACTGGCCGCCGCGCCCCCCTGCCCTGCCCGGCCGGCGCTGAGCGGTCGCGCCCGCAGAGCCGCGCTGGCGCCTACAGCGGCGCCACCATCTCGATGTGGTCGATGCCCGCCTCCTCGAACTCGGGCCCGCGCCGCGCGAAGCCGGCCCGCGCATAGAAGGACGCGGCCGAGGTCTGCGCGTGCAGCAGCACCTCCCGGTCGCCGCGCGCCCTCGCCGCCTGCATCAGCGCGTCGAGCACCGCGCGGCCGATGCCGCCGCCTCGCATGCTGCGGTGCACCGCCATGCGGCCGATCTTCGCGACGCCAGGCACATGCTCGAGCAGCCGGCCGGTCGCGAGCGGCTGGCCCAGGCGGTTGTAGGCCACCGCGTGCAGGCAGTCGGTGTCGGCCTCGTCCCACTCCAGCTCGGCCGGGATGCGCTGCTCGCCGATGAACACCGCGGTGCGGATCGCGTGCGCGTCCTCGCCGAGCTCGGACCAGAGGCCGGTGCGCACCTGCACCATCGCCGCGCCGGACTCGTAGCCGGTGAGGAGCTCCCGCAGCGGCTGCGGCAGCGGCGCCGATTTCTGCGTCGCCGGGTCGGCATGGACGTAGACCAGCTCCCCGCTCACGAGCAGCTCGTCCTGGCGGAACACCCCGGCCGAGAAGCGCAGCGACGAGTTGCCGAGGTGCGCGCACTTCAGCCCCACCTCGAGCAGGTCGTCGTAGCGCGCCGACGCGTGGTACTCGAGCGTCGCCTTCTTCACGTAGAGGTCGCCGCCGAAGCGCTCGAAGGCCTCGGGGTAAGGCAGCGCCAGCGCGCGCCAGTAGTCGGCGATCGCGGTGTCGAGGTACATCAGGTAGTGCCCGTTGAAGACGATCTTCTGGGCGTCCACCTCGGCGTAGCGCACGCGCAGGCGCGCCAGGAATCGGAAATCGCTGCGTTTCATGCTTGCAGGTGCTCCTTGAGTGCGTCGGCGGCGCTCGCCTGGGCCGTGCGGGCCTCGGGAATCGCGCGGCCCATCTTGATGAAGTCGTGCGTGACGCCGCGCCAGATCTCGAGCTGCACCGGCACGCCGGCCATGCGCAGCTTGTCGGCGTAGGCCACGCCCTCGTCGACCAGCGGGTCGCACTCGGCGAGGCCGACCCAGGCAGGCGCGACGCCTTCCACGTCGTCGGCCTCCAGCGGCGCGAAGCGCCAGTCGCGGCGGTGCGGGTGGTCGATGTAGTGGCCGAAGAACCAGTCGATGCTCGCCGCGTCGAGCAGGAAGCCCTGCGCGAAGAGGCGGTGCGAGGCGGTGTCCTGGTGCGCGGTGGTGCCGGGCGTGATCAGCAACTGCAGCGCGAGCGGCAGCCCGGCGTCGCGCGCGAGGATCGCGCAGACCGCCGCGAGCGTGCCGCCGGCGCTGTCGCCGCCCACTGCGAGCCGGCTGCCGTCGAGCCCGAGCGAGGCGGCCTCGCGCGCGAGCCACTGCAAGGCCGCCCAGGCGTCGTCCACCGCGGTCGGAAAGCGATGCTCGGGCGCGAGCCGATACTCGACCGACACCACCGCACAGCCGCTGCGCAGCGCGAGTTGCCGGCACAGGCTGTCGTGCGTCTCCAGCCCGCCGATCGTGAAGCCGCCGCCGTGCAGGTAGAGCAGCACCGGCAGTCGGTCCTCCGAGTCCGCATAGAGCCGTGCCGGCAGCCCGGCCCCCGGCACCGGGAGCCGGAAGTCCTGCACGCGCGCCAGCGGCGCGCGCGGCAGGTCCAGCACCTCGGCGCCCGCCTGGTAGGCCGCCCTCGCCTGCTGCGGCGTCAACGCGTGGAAGGGCGGGCGGTTGGCGCGGCGGATGCGGTCGAGCACGCCGCTCATCTGCGGCGTCAGCAGCGCGGTGGCGCGGGAGCGGCTCATCGGCTGGCGGCGCGCAGGACGTGCGCGGGGCGAGGCAGGCTGGCGGCCCGGAACGGATGGCTCATGCAGGGATTCTTTACTGGCAGCGCACGCTGCCCGGGCCGCGAGTTTGCCATGTGGCGCGCGCCGTGCCGGCCGAGCAGAATCGACCGCAACCCACACCGCATGGAGACCCCGCCGATGGCGCTCATCCTCTACCTCACCCGCATCCAGTTCGACTTCGGCGCGGTGCGCCAGCTGCCCGCCGAGTGCGAGCTCGCTGGCATGCGCCGCCCGCTCGTCGTCACCGACGCCGGCGTGCGCGCCGCGGGCGTGCTGCAGCCGGCGCTCGACGCGCTCGCGGGGCTGCCGGTGGCGGTGTTCGACCGCACGCCGTCGAACCCGACCGAGGCCGCGGTGCGCGAGGCGGTGCAGGTCTACCGCGAGCAGCGCTGCGACGGACTGGTCGCCGTCGGCGGCGGCTCCAGCATCGACCTCGCCAAGGGCGTGGCGATCGCGGCGACGCACGAGGGGCCGCTGAAGACCTACGCGACGATTGAGGGCGGCAGCCCGCGCATCACGGCGGCCGTCGCGCCGGTGATCGCGGTGCCGACCACCGCCGGCACCGGCAGCGAGGTGGCGCGCGGCGCAATCGTGATCGTCGACGACGGCCGCAAGCTCGGCTTCCACAACTGGCTGCTGATGCCGAAGGCCGCGATCTGCGACCCGGAGCTGACGCTCGGGCTGCCGCCGGCGCTCACCGCCGCGACCGGCATGGACGCGATCGCGCACTGCATGGAGACCTTCATGTCCGCGGCCTTCAACCCGCCGGCGGACGGCATCGCGCTCGACGGGCTCGAGCGCGGCTGGGCGCACATCGAGCGCGCGATGCGCGACGGCGGCGACCGCGAGGCGCGCCGCCAGATGATGAGCGCCAGCATGCAGGGCGCGCTCGCCTTCCAGAAGGGACTGGGCTGCGTGCACAGCTTGAGCCACAGCCTCGGCGGGGCCGATCCGCGCCTGCACCACGGCACGCTCAACGCGCTGTTCCTGCCTGCGGTGGTGGCCTTCAACGCCGGGGCCGAGTCGGTGCAGCGCGAAAGGCGCCTGGAGCGCATGGCGCACGCGATGGGACTGACCGCGCCCGAGGAGCTGCCTTTCGCGCTACGCGCGATGAACGCCCGGCTCGGCCTGCCGACGGGGCTGGCGGCGCTCGGCGTCACCGAGGCGCTGTTCGATCGGGTGATCGAGGGCGCGCTCGCCGACCACTGCCACGGCACCAATCCGCGGCTGGCGAGCGCCGACGACTACCGCGCGATGCTGCGCGCGTCGATGTGAGACGGGGGTGAGGATGCGCCCGCGCGCCGGCGGCCTTGGTGCCGGCGGCGGGAGCAGCGGGCTTCAGAGCACCGCGTCGAACAGCTCGAGCTGCGGCGGGCCCAGGTAGAGGTCGCGCTGCTGGCCGGCGTTGGCGTGCGCCATGCGGAAGGCCTCCGAGCGCGTCCAGGCCTCGAAGGCCTCGCGCGAGTCCCACACCGAGTGCGACGCGAACAGCGTGTGCTCCGCGGTGCTCGCGCCCTGCAGCAGGTGGAACTCGCGGAAGCCGGGGACGCCCTTCAGGTGGCTGTCCCGGGTCTTCCAGACCTCGATGAAGTCGGCCTCGCGGCCGGGGGCGATGCGAAAGCGGTTCATCGCGACGAACATGGCGGCACTCCTCGCTGGGTGGGGGACGGCGGGCCAGTATGCCGGCTGGGCGCACGACCTGCCGGCCGTGCACCCCCGAGGCCCGTGCGGGGAATCCGCTTCAGCCGGCGCGGCGCGCCTGGGCCACGTACCAGGGCATCGCCTCCTGCAGCCCCTGCGCGACGCGGTGCGTCGGCTCGTAGCCGAGCAGGCTGCGCGCCTTGCCGACGTCGGCGAGCGAGTGGCGCACGTCGCCGGCGCGGAAGTCGGCGTGCTGCGGCTCGCCGACCGCGAGGCCCGGGCACTCGCGCTCCAGCGCCCCGGCGATCGCCTCGTGCAGGGTCTTGAGCGTGGTGCGGTCGCCGACCGCGACGTTGTAGACCTGGTTCACCGCCTGTGCGTCCTCGACCAGCGCCGCGCGCAGGTTGGCCTGCACCGCGTTGGCGACGAAGCAGAAGTCGCGCGAGGTCTCGCCATCGCCGTTGATCACGCAGCGCTCGCCCTTGAGCATCGACGCGGTCCAGCGCGGGATCACCGCGGCGTAGGCGCCGTTGGGGTCCTGGCGCGGCCCGAAGACGTTGAAGTAGCGCAGGCCCACCGTCTGCAGCCCGTAGCAGCGCCCGAAGACGTCGGCGTACAGCTCGTTGAGGTACTTGGTCACCGCGTAGGGCGACAGCGGCCGCCCGATCACGTCCTCGACCTTCGGCAGCGTCGGCGAGTCGCCGTAGGTCGAGCTCGACGCGGCGTAGACGAGGCGCTTCACTCCCGCGTCCTTCGCCGCCACCAGCATGTTCAGGAAACCGGTGGCGTTGGCACGGTGCGTCGCGAGCGGGTCGGCGATCGAGCGCGGCACCGAGCCGAGCGCCGCCTGGTGCAGCACCACGTCGACGCCCTCGCAGGCGGCGCGGCAGGTCGCGGGGTCGGCGATGTCGCCCTCGACGAAGCGGTGCCGGCTCCAGGCCTCCTCGCCCACCAGCGCGCGCACCTCGTCGAGGTTCGCCTGGTGCCCGGTGGCGAAGTTGTCGAGGCTCGTAACCGTCTGGCCGGCGCGCAGCAGCTGCTCCAGCAGGTGCGAGCCGATGAAGCCGGCGCTGCCGGTGACGAGCCAGTGGCGCGGCGTGGCGCGCACCCGCGCCAGGATGTCCTGCAGCCCGCTCACAGGCGCCACACCTTCAGGCCGCGATCGCGCAGCGCCTGCGCGTCCGCCGTGCACTTGACGTCGACGTACAGGCCCCCGGCCGACAGCTTCGCGACGATCTCGTCCACGCCGTGCGCCAGCAGCTGGCGGTGCGGCACCGCGGCGACGATCGCGTTGGCGCGCGGCAGGTGCTCCCACTGCACCAGCTCGACGCCGTACTCGTGGTAGGCCTCGCGCGGCGACGCGAGCGGGTCGTGCACGTGCACCGTGACGCCGTAGCTCTCCAGCTCGCGGATCACGTCGATGACGCGCGAGTTGCGCAGGTCCGGGCAGTTCTCCTTGAAGGTCAGGCCCAGCACGATCACGTGCGAGCCCTTGACCGGGAAGCCCGACTGGATCATCTGCTTGACGGTCTGCTCGGCGATGTACTTGCCCATGCCGTCGTTGATGCGGCGGCCGGCCAGGATCACCTGCGGGTTGTAGCCCAGGCGCTCGGCCTTGTGCGTCAGGTAGTAGGGATCGACGCCGATGCAGTGGCCGCCGACCAGGCCCGGGCGGAAGGGCAGGAAGTTCCACTTGGTGCCCGCGGCCTCGAGCACCTCGGTGGTGTCGATGCCGATGCGGTGGAAGATCAGCGCCAGCTCGTTGACCAGCGCGATGTTCAGGTCGCGCTGCGTGTTCTCGATCACCTTGGCCGCCTCGGCGACCTTGATGCTGGTGGCGCGGTGCACGCCGGCCTCGATCACGCTGCCGTACAGCTTCGCGACGCGCTCGAGCGTGTCCGGCGTGTCGCCCGACACCACCTTGGTGATGGTGGTGAGCGTGTGCTGCTTGTCGCCGGGGTTGATGCGCTCGGGCGAGTAGCCGACGAAGAAGTCCTTCTTCCACTTCATGCCCGACTCGCGCTCGATGATCGGGATGCAGACCTCCTCGGTCGCGCCCGGGTACACGGTCGACTCGAACACCACGACCGCGCCGCGCTTGAGGTTGCGGCCCACGGTCGTGCTCGCGCCGACCAGCGGCGAGAAGTCGGGGATGTGCGCGTCGTCCACCGGCGTCGGCACCGCGACGACGACGTAGTCGGCCTTCTTCAGCGCGCTCGCGTCGGTGGTGGGCTCCAGCAGGTTTGCCGCCTGCAGCGATTCGCTGCTGACCTCGCCGGTGGGGTCCTCATGGCGGCGATAGGCCTCGATCTTGGATTCGGACAGGTCGAAACCGATGGTGCGGAATTTCTTGCCGAATTCCACCGCCAGCGGCAGTCCCACATAACCCAGTCCCACTACAGCGACAGTTTCCATCAATTGCTCTCCCGGACGGCGGACCGCCTTCGTTTGGTTTGTCCAGCGACCCCGAGATCCTCCGGAACCCCGCCATATGCCCCCATCCCCGAGGCAGGGGACGGCAAGGAGTTTCCGTTTGAATGGAAAATGCACCTGTCCGATGCCCGATTCCTGCAAACCGGGGGGCACGCGTTTACCGAAACTGCGCGATTCGCGATAAATGCGGCAGGGCCCCGGGCAATCCCCCGTTCGGGGCCCCCTTTTCGCCGCATCCGGCATTGACAGCGCCCGTCCCCGGGCGCAGCAGCCGCGGTTTCAAGCCGCACTCCAGCGCACGGCGTGCCCGCCCCCCTCGTTTCCGGTCCGCCCAGCCGGGGGGCAGCCAGTGCATGGGCACTTGTCAACAATCCCTGCACCGTCAACACCCGGGCCCCTGCGCCTTTTCGATTTGAGATGGACGAAAAGCGTTCCGAATCCCCCGAACGGGGGGCCGCAGCCGCCTCCGGCCAAAACCCTCGTCCAACTACTACTGGGAAGCGCGCCGCGCTTTCCCCGGCCGTCATCTCTGGAGAATCTGTGCGAGCTGACCTGAACCAAGCCGACCTCACGTATTGGCAGTCGATCTTCCCGCTTCCCTGGCCGGTATTGGAACTGCCGCGAGACCTTTCGCGGACCGCGGGGCAGGCGCCGGCGATGCAGCGTCAGGAACTGCGCCTCGAGTCCGCCCTCGCCGCCGCGCTGCGCGAGTATTCGCAGCAATGCGGCAGCGATCTTTTCACCACGCTCTGCGCGGCGTATGCCGCCACGCTCGCGCGGCTCTCGGGCGCGGGCGAGGTGGTGATCGCCGTTCCCGCCGCCGATCTGCCGGCCGCAGCCGCCGGCGGATCGGCGGCGGGCGAAGCGGCGCTGCTGCCGCTGCGCCTCGCGGTCGACCTCGACGCGGCCCCGGCCGCGCTGCTCGCGTCCGCCGCACGCACGCTGCACGAGGCCGCCGCGCACCGGGGCTGCGACATCGCCGCGATCCGCGAGGCCGTGCTCGGCCCGCAGGGCGGAGCACCCTTGGCGCATGTCGCCTTCGGGATGTCGCCCCGGCCCGCGGAGGACGGCCGCGAGGCCTTCGAGCTCGCGCTGCAGGCGCTGCCCGAGGACGAGGGGATCCGCCTGGTGCTGGACCATGACGCCGCGATGTTCGGGCCGGAGAGCGCACGTCGCTGGCTGCTGCTCTACCGCCAGCTGCTCGAGGGCCTCGCATCCGCTGCGGACCAGCCCGTCGCCGCGCTGCTCGCGCCGGTCGACGAGGAGCGGCAGATGCTCGCGCGCTTCAACGCGAGCGGCGGGGACTTCGACCGGCTCGCGCGCCTCGAGGCGATCTTCGACGCTCAGTCCGAACGCACCCCGGACGCGACCGCGCTGGTGGCGGGCGGCGAGCGTCTCAGCTACCGCGAGCTGCAGCAGCGCGCCTTCGGCGTCGCCGCCGAGCTGCACCGCCGCGGCGTGCAGCCGGGCGACCTCGTCGGCCTGAGCTGCGGCCGCAACGCGCGCATGCTCGTCGGCCTCTACGGCATCCTGAAGGCCGGCGCCGGCTACGTGCCCCTCGACCCCGCCTTCCCGGCCGAGCGGCTCGACTTCATGACCGAGGACGCGGGACTCGAGCTGGTGCTGTCGGACCGCTCGGTCGACGGCGGCTGGGCGCCGCAGGGCGCCGAGCGGCTGCTGCTCGACGAGCTGGCGCCCGCCGACGGCTTCGAGCCCGATGCCGCCGCGCACAGCGAGCTGCCGGCCTACGTGATCTACACCTCGGGCTCCACCGGGAAACCGAAGGGCGTGCGCGTGCCGCACCGCAGCGTCGTCAACTTCCTGCAGAGCGTGGGCGCGGAGCCGGGCCTGGCGCCCGCCGACCGGCTGCTGGCGGTGACGACGCTGTCCTTCGACATCGCGGTGCTCGAGCTGATGCTGCCGCTGACGCGCGGCGCGCAGGTCGTGATCGCGCCGCGCGAGGACACGAACAACGGCGCCGCGCTCGCGCGCCTGATCGCCGAGCACGGCATCGGCGTGATGCAGGCGACGCCGAGCACCTGGTACCTGCTGCTGGAGGCCGGCTGGCAGGCGCCAGCGGGCTTCCGCGCGCTGTGCGGCGGCGAGCCGCTGCCGCCGGCGCTGGCCGAGCGGCTGCTCGCGCAGGGCGTCGAGCTGTGGAACATGTACGGCCCGACCGAGACCACGGTCTGGTCGAGCGCGCACCGCGTCGACTCGCCCACCGCGCCGATCCCGATCGGCCGGCCGCTGCTGAACACGCAGTTCCACGTGCTCGACGCCGCGATGCGGCCGCTGCCGCTCGGCGCGGTGGGCGAGCTGTGGATCGGCGGCGACGGCGTCACGCTCGGCTACCTGAACCGGCCCGAGCTCACGGAGAGCCGCTTCGTCGCCGACCCGTTCTCGCAGGCCCCCGGCGCCCTGCTCTACCGCACCGGCGACCTCGGCCGCTGGCGCGCCGACGGGCGGCTGGAGTGCCTCGGCCGCATCGACAACCAGATCAAGCTGCGCGGCTACCGCATCGAGCTCGGCGAGATCGAGTTCCAGCTCGCGCAGCACCCCGAGGTGCGCGCCGCGGTGACGATGGTGCGCGAGGACCGCCCGGGCGACGTGCGCCTGGTCGCCTACCTGCAGCCGCGCGACGCGATGCCCGCGGTCGGCGCGCTGCGCGAGCACCTCGCGGCGAGCCTGCCGCCCTACATGATCCCGCAACACTTCGTGCCGCTGGCCGCGATCCCGCTGCTGCCCAACGGCAAGATCGACCGCAAGTCGCTGCCGGTGCCGGGCAGCGCGCGGCCCGAGCTCGCCACGCCCTACCAGTCGCCGGTCGGCGAGCTGGAGAGCGCCTGCTGCGAGATCTTCGCCCGCGTGCTCGGGCTCGACCGGGTCGGGCGCCACGACAACTTCTTCGAGCTCGGCGGCACCTCGCTGAGTGCGATGCAGGTGGTCGAGGCGCTGTCCGAGGTGGCGGGCCGGCGCGTGAGCGCCCCCACCATCTTCGCCCACCCGGCGCCCGCGGCGCTGGTCGCGGCGCTCTCCGGCGACGCGGCCGCCCCGGCACGCCGCCGCCGCGCGCGCGCCACGTCCGAGGACGAGCACGCGATCGCCGTGATCGGCATGGCCGGGCGCTTCCCCGGCGCCTCGACCGTCGAGGGCTTCTGGGACAACCTGATCGCCGGCCGCGAGACCGTCACGCGCTTCAGCCTCGACACGCTCGACCCGGCGGTGCCCGAGGCGCTGCGCGCCGACCCGAACTACGTCTGGGCGCGCGGCGTGATCGAGGACGTCGAGATGTTCGACGCGTCCTTCTTCGGCATCCCGGCGCGCGAGGCCGAGGCGATGGACCCGCAGCACCGCGTCGTGCTCGAGCTCGCCTGGGAGTGCCTGGAGCGCGCCGGCTACGCGCCCGACCGCGTCGACTGCCCGGTCGGCGTGTTCGCCGGCGCCTACACGCCGTCCTACCTGCAGAACAGCGTGCTGACGCATCCCGAGGTCGTCGAGCGCCTGGGCGAGTTCCAGGTGATGATCTGCAACGACAAGGACTACGTCGCCACGCGCGTCGCGCACAAGCTCAACCTCAAGGGCCCGGCGATCGCGGTCAACACCGCCTGCTCCACCTCGCTCGTGGCCGTCGCGCAGGCGGTGGACAGCCTGCGGCTCGGCCGCTGCGACATGGCGCTGGCCGGCGCCTCCACCGTCACCTCGCCGCCGCGCAGCGGCTACCTCTACCAGGAAGGCGCGATGCTGTCGGACGACGGCTGCACCCGCACCTTCGACGCCGACGCGAAGGGCACCGTGTTCTGCGACGGCGCGGCGCTGGTGCTGCTCAAGCGCCTCTCCGACGCGATCGAGGACGGCGACCCGATTTACGCGGTGATCCGCGGCGCGGCGACCAACAACGACGGCGGCCACAAGGCGAGCTTCACCGCGCCGAGCATCGACGGCCAGGCCGAGGTGATCGCCGCGGCGCACGAGGACGCCGGGATCGACCCGCGCACCATCTCCTACGTCGAGGCGCACGGCACCGCGACGCCGCTCGGCGACCCGGTCGAGATCGAGGGCCTGACGCGCGCCTTCCGCCGCGCCACGCCCGACACCGGCTTCTGCCGCATCGGCTCGGTCAAGAGCAACGTCGGCCACCTGGTCACCGCGGCCGGCACCGCGGGCCTGATCAAGACCGCGCTCGCGCTCAGCCACGAGCAGATCCCCGCGACGCTGCACTTCAAGCGGCCGAACCCGAAGATCGACATCGGCAACACCCCCTTCGTCGTCAACGCCGAGCTCACGCCCTGGCCGCGCGGCGAGGCGCCGCGCCGCGCCGGCGTCAGCAGCTTCGGCGTCGGCGGCACCAACGCGCACGTGGTGCTCGAGGAGCCGCCGCTGCCCGAGCCCTCGTCGCCGGCGGCCGGCCCGCAGCTGCTGCGGCTGTCGGCGAGGACGCCCACCGCGCTCGAGACGATGGCGCGCCAGCTCGCCGACCACCTGGAGGCCCACCCGCAGCTCAACCTCGCCGACGTCGCGCACACGCTGCGCGTCGGCCGCAGCGCTTTCGCGCACCGCTTGTGCGTGGCCGGCGACTCGGTCGGGCGCGTCGTGCAGGCGCTGCGCAGCGCCGACGACCCGCAGCGCACCGCGCGCGCGCTCGGCGCGGCGGTGCCGCCGCTGGTCTGGCTCTTCCCGGGCCAGGGCGCGCAGTACGCCGGCATGGGCCGCGGGCTGTACGAATCCGACTCGGCCTTCCGCGCCGCCTTCGACGAGGCGCTCGCCGCGCTGCAGCTCTGGCTGGAGTTCGATCTGCGCGCACGCATGTTCGGCGACGAGCCGGACGCGCTGGTCGCCACCGGCACCACGCAGCCGGCCACCTTCTGCCTGGAGTACGCGCTGGCGCAGGCCTGGATGGCACGCGGCGTGCGGCCGGCAGCACTCGTCGGCCACAGCGTCGGCGAGTTCGCCGCCGCGGTGATCGCCGGCGTGATGTCGCTCGGCGACGCGGCGCGCCTCGTGGCAAGGCGAGGCGCAATGATGCAGGCCCTGCCCGGCGGCAGCATGCTGTCGGTGCGCCTGCCGCGCGAGAAGGTGCTCGAGCTGCTGCCCGAGGGCCTGTCGCTCGCGGCCGAGAACGGCCCCAGCGCCTGCGTCGCCGCCGGCCCGACGCTGCTGGTGCAGGCCTGGCGCGAGAAGCTGGAGGCCGAGGGCGTGATGGCGCGCGAGCTGCAGACCTCGCACGCCTTCCACTCGACGATGATGGACCCGGTGGTCGAGCCCTTCGAGGCCGAGGTGCGCACCGTCGCGCTGTCCGCGCCGCAGATCCCTATCGTCTCGACGCTGACCGGCGACTGGATGCGCCCCGAGGACGCCACCGACCCGCACTACTGGGCGCGCCACCTGCGCGAGCCGGTGCTGTTCTCGACCGCGCTGCGCCGCGTGCAGGAGCGCCACGACGCGGCCTTCCTCGAGCTCGGCCCGCGCGGCACGCTCGCGACGCTCGCGCGCCAGCACGCCGCGCGCGGCAAGGGCGCGCCGGTCGCGGTCGCGAGCCTCGGCGACGCGCCGCAGGACGAGGCGATCCGCCTCGCGCTGGCGCAGGGCCAGCTGTGGACGCTCGGCATCGAGCTGACGGCCCCGCCCGCCGAGCCGGGCGAGCGCCGCTGCCGCGTGCTGCTGCCGACCTACCCGTTCGAGCGCAAGCGCCACTGGATCGACGCCGCGCCCGCCACGGCGCGCACCCCGGCCCCGGCGGCCAAGCCCGCGCCCGCCCTCGCACCGCCCGCTGCGGCCGCGCCACCGCAGCCGGAGACCGCGCCGGCCGCAGCCGTGGCATCGCGCCAGTCGCGCTTCGTGACGCGACTGCGCGAGCTGTTCGAGGACGTCTCGGGGCTCGATCTCGCCGAGGCCGACCCGGCCGCGAGCTTCATCGAGCTCGGCCTCGACTCGCTGACGCTGACCCAGGCGGCGCTGCAGGTGCGCCGGCAGTTCGACGTGCAGATCACCTTCCGCCAGCTGATGGAGAAGGTGCCGAACCTCGGCGCGCTCGCCGCCTTCCTCGACGCCAACACGCCGCCCGACCCGGTGCCAGCACCGGCACCGGCCGCACCGCTGCTCGCGCCCGCCGTGCCGGGTGCCGCGACCGCGCCGGCCGCGGCCCTGCCCGCCACGGCCGCCGTGCCGCCCGCCACAGGCGCTGCGCCCGACACGAACGCGCTGCTGCAGCAGCTGATCCAGCAGCAGATGCAGCTGATGGCGCAGCAGCTCTCGATGCTGAGCGGCCTGCCGGTGGCGGTGCCGGCGGTCGCGCAGCCGGCCGTCGCGAGCGCCCTGCCCGCGCCGGCCGCGCCGCAGCCGGTCTCCGCGCCCGCGCCGCGCCCCGAGCTGACGCTCGCGCAGCGCCGCTGGCTCGACGACTTCGTCGCGCGCTACGGCGTGCGCACCGGGCGCTCGCTCGCCTTCGCCCGCAAGCACCGCCGCCTGCTCGCCGACCCGCGCCCGGTGGCGGGGTTCGATCCGCTGTGGAAGGAGCTGCTGCACCCGGTGGTCGTGAACCGCTCGAGCGGCGCGCGGCTGTGGGACCTCGACGGCAACGAGTACATCGACCTGCTGGCCTCCTTCGGCGCGAACCTGCTCGGCTACCAGCCCAGCGAGGTGGTGGACGCGATGACCGGCCAGCTGCTGGCCGGCATCGAGGTCGGCCCGCAGCACCCGCTGGCCGCGGAGCTGGCGCAGCTCGTCTCGGAGTTCACCGGCCTGGAGCGCGTCGCCTTCTGCGGCAGCGGCGCCGAGGCGGTGGCGGGCGCGCTGCGCCTGGCGCGCGCCGTGAGCGGCCGCCGCACCGTCGCTGTGTTCGCGAACGCCTGGCACGGCCTGTCCGACGAGGCAGTGGTGCACGCGAGCGAGCCGCAGCCGGCCGCGCCGGCGCTTGCCGCCGCCGCGGGCGAGGTGACGCTGGTGCTCGAGTTCGGCAGCGAGGCGGCGCTGAGGCTGCTGCGCGAGCGCGGCCACGAGCTCGCGGCGATCCTGGTCGAGCCGATCCCGGGGCAGACCGGCGTGATGCGCCCCCACGAGTTCGTGCGCGCGCTGCGCCGCATCGCCGACGAGGCCGGCTGCGCGCTGGTCTTCGACGAGGTGCTGACCGGTTTCCGTGTCGCGCCCGGCGGCGCCCAGGAGTTCTACGGCGTGCGCGCCGACATCGCCGCCTATGGCCGCGCCCTCGGCGGCGGCATGCCGCTGGCCGCGATCGCCGGCGCCCCGCGCTGGCTCGACGCGCTCGACGGCGGCAGCTGGCAGTCGGGCGACGCGGGCGGCTTCGCCGGCCCCTTCGTGCGCCACCCGCTCGCGCTCGCCGCGGCCCGCGCGACGCTGCTGCACCTCAAGCGCGGCGGCCGCGAGCTCTACCGCCTGCTCAACGAGCGCACGCAGCGCCTGGTCGAGCGGCTCAACACCGCCTTCGCGGTGCGCGGCGCGCCGGTGCGCGCGGTGCACCACGCCTCGCTGTGGCGGCTGCAGTGGGACGCGAACCAGCCCTTCGCGGGCCTGTTCTACGCGCTCGCGCGCTTCCACGGCCTGCACCTCTACGAGCCCTTTGGCCACTTCGTCACCGAGGCGATGGGCGAGGCCGAGCTCGACCGGATCTTCGAGGTGTTCACGAAGTCGCTCGACGAGCTGATGCTGCAGGGCTTCGTCACGCCGCGCGAGGGCAGCACGCCGCCGCCGAGCGGCGGCCGCGACCGCAGCGCCCACCCGACCGAGGGCCCGCTGTCGCCCGGCCAGACCGAGCACTGGCTGGCCGCCGGCTTCGACGGCTCGGTGCGCCGCGCGCTCAACGAGTCCTGCTACCTGAGCCTCGCCGGCCCGGTCGACCTCGTCGCGCTGCGCGCCGCGCTGCAGGACGTGCTGGCGCGCCACGAGGCCTTCCGCGTCTACTTCAGCACCGAGGAGCCGCGCCAGATGCTCGCCGCGCCGGGCCCGGTGGCGGTGACCGAGCTGGACCTGAGCGGCGAGCCCGACGCCGAGGCCGCGCTGCGCGACTTCTGCCGCGAGGCGAGCACGCGCGACTTCGCGCTCGACCGCGCCCCGCTCGCCGAGGTCAGCCTGCTGCGCCTCGCCGACGGCCGCGCCGTCGTGCACATCGTCGCGAGCCACCTGATCTGCGACGGCTGGGGCTTCAGCGTCTTCACCGGCGAGATCGCCGCGGCCTACCGCGCGCGCAGCACCGGCATGCCGCCGGCGCTGCCGAGCGCCGAGTCGCCGCTCGCCTTCGCCGCGCAGGAGCTCGAGCGCATGGACGGCGCAGCCGGCCAGGAGTCGCTCGCGTACTGGCAGCGCCTGCTGAAGGACCCGCCCGCGCCGCTCGCGCTCGGCGACCGCACCCCGCCGGCGCAGCGCACCTACGTCGGCGACACGCTGAAGGCACGCATCGACGGCGCGCACTGGAGCGGGCTGCGCGCGCAGCTGCGCCAGGCCGCCGCCACGCCGATGCAGTGGCTGCTGACGGCGCTGACGCTGACGCTCTACCGCAGGAGCGGCCAGCGCGAATTCCTCGTCAGCATCCCCTGCGCGAGCCAGAGCCTGGAGCGCCACGGCCCGCTGATCGCCGACGGCGTGCTCGACCTGCCGCTGCGGCTCGGCTGCGGCGAGACCGACACCGCCGCGGACGTGCTGGCGCGCGTGCGCACCCGGCTCATGGACGCGCTCGAGCACCCGGTCGCGACGCAGGGCGGCATCGCCCGCGCGCTCGGCATCCGCAGCAGCGGCGACCGCCCGCCGCTGACCGGCATCTTCTTCAACCTGAACCCGAAGGCCGACCTCTCCGGCTTCGCGCCGCTCGCGGCGACGCTGCACCAGGGCCCCAAGCGCGGGCTGCTCAACCAGCTCTTCTTCGACTTCCACGAGCACGAGGACGCGCTGACGCTCGACCTGCACTACAGCACCGAGTTCTTCAGCCCGAAGTGCGTGCAGGAGCTGGTCGAGGCGCTGCGCGAGACGGTGCTGACGCTCGGCGGTGTGCTCGACGCGCCGGTGGGCCGCGCCACGGCGCCGTCCGCCCCCGCCGTAGCTGCCGAAGCCGCCGTGTCCGCCCCGGCGGGCGCCGGCACCGCGCCGGCCGAGGCCGCGGCGGCCGTGGACGCGCGGCTGTGGCAGTGGAACGCCACCGCGACGCCGCTGGAGGCGCGTCCGCGCGTCGAGCAGTGGATCGCGCGGCAGGCTGCGCGCACCCCGGCGCAGCCGGCGGTGAGCGCGCGCGGCACGACGCTCAGCTACGCCGAGCTCGAGGCCCGCGCCAACCGCTACGCGAACCTGCTGCGCTCGCGCGGCGTGGACGCCGGCATGCGCGTCGGCCTGTGCCTCTCCCGCGGTCCCGAGCTGCTGCCGGCGCTGCTGGGCGTGCTGAAGACGGGCGCGGCCTACGTGCCGCTCGACCCCGGCTTCCCGCGCGAGCGGCTGCAGTACATGGCCGAGGACGCCGCGGTGAAGCTCGTCGTCACCGAGGTGCAGCATGCCGAGCTGGCGGGCGTGCCTCGCGAGCAGCAGCTGCGCGTCGACGAGGACGCGGCCGAGATCGCGGCGATGCCCGACACGGCGCCCGAGGCCTCGCCCGACTGGCCGGCCGACGCCACCACCTACGTGATCTACACCTCCGGCTCCACCGGAAAGCCGAAGGGCGTGGTGCTGCCGCAGCGCGCGGTGTGCAACTTCCTCGCCAGCATGCAGCGCTCGCCGGGCATCCGGTCCGACGACCGGCTGCTCGCGGTGACGACGCTGTCCTTCGACATCGCGGTGCTCGAGCTGATGCTGCCGCTGACGGTCGGCGCGCAGGTCGTGATCGCGCAGCGCGAGGAGACGATGGACGGCGAGGTGCTCGCGCGCCTGATCGCCGGGCACGGCATCACGATGATGCAGGCCACCCCGACCACCTGGCACCTGCTGCTCGACGCCGGCTGGAAGGCGCCCAAGCACTTCCGCGCGCTGTGCGGCGGCGAGCCGCTGCCGCCCTCGCTCGCCGAGCGGCTGCTGGCGCAGGGTGTGGAGCTGTGGAACATGTACGGCCCGACCGAGACCACCGTGTGGTCGACGCTCGCGCGCATCACCGACGCGCAGCAGCGCATCACGGTGGGCCGCCCGATCGACAACACCCAGGTCTGGATCCTCGACGAGAAGCTGCAGCCATGCCCGGTCGGCGCCGAGGGCGAGATCTGCATCGGCGGCACCGGCGTCGCCACCGGCTACCACAACCGCCCCGAGCTGACCGCCGAGCGCTTCGTGGCCGATCCGCTGAGCATGGAGCCCGGCGCGCGCATCTACCGCACCGGCGACCTCGGCCGCTGGCGCGAGGACGGCCGCATCGAGCACCTGGGCCGGCTGGACTTCCAGGTCAAGATCCGCGGCTACCGCATCGAGCTCGGCGAGATCGAGGCGCGGCTCGCGGCGCTGCCGGGCGTCGCGCGCACCGTCGTGACGGCGCGCGAGGACCAGCCCGGCGACGTGCGCCTGGTGGCCTACTTCGTGCCGCAGGCCGGCCAGGCCCCGGAGCCGGCGGCGCTGCGCGAGGCGCTGCGCGGCGTGCTGCCCGACTACATGCTGCCGCAGTTCGTGGTGCCGCTGGACGCGATGCCGCTGCTGCCCAACGGCAAGATCGACCGCAAGGCGCTGCCCGCGCCGAGCGCGCCGGCGTTGCCGGCCGCCGGCAGCGAGCCGAAGCTGATGCCGCGCAACGAGATCGAGCGCACGGTGGCCGCGGCGATGCAGGCGGTGCTGAAGCTGCCGCAGGTGGGCGCGCAGGACGACTTCTTCGCGCTCGGCGGCCACTCGCTGCTGGCGGCGCGCCTCGTGGGCCAGATCAACCGCGAGCTCGGCGTGCAGCTGAGCCTGCGCACGCTGTTCGAGGCGCCCACCGTCGAGCGGCTGGCCAGCGTCGTCGTGCAGCTGCGCGACGGCGACGCCCCGCGGCGCGCGCCGATCGTGCGCCGCGAGCGCCAGGACGTCGCGCCGCTGACCGTGATGCAGGAGCGCATCCGCTTCATCGAGGAGATGCACCCGGGCACGCTGAGCTACAACATGCCCTCGTGCCACCGCCTGCGCGGCCCGATGGACCTCGCGGCGCTCGACCGCGCTTTCGGCGAGACGATGCGCCGCCAGGGGATGCTTCGCACCTCGATCGTGCGCGGCCCCCAGGGCCCGGTGCAGCGCGTCGACGACGCGCTCGCCTTCAGCCTGCTGCCGCTGGTGGACCTCAGCGCGCTGCCCGAGGGCGAGCGCGAGGAGGAGCTGATGCGCCAGCTCGACCCGCTGCTCGACCGCAGTCTCGCGCTGGAGCAGGGGCCGCTGTTCGTCGCGCGGCTGTTCCGCCTCGCCGACGAGCACCACGTGCTGTTCTTCATGCCCCACCACATCGTGTGGGACGGCTCGTCCTTCGACATCTTCCAGGCCGAGATGGCCGCGCTGTACGAGGCCTTCGCGGCCGGGCGCCCGTCGCCGCTGCCGGCGCTGCCGGTGAGCTACGGCGACTTCGCGCAGTGGCACCGCGAGTGGCTCGCGAGCGAGGAGATCGCGCAGCAGCTGAAGTACTGGAAGTCGCAGTTCGCGCTCGCGCCGCTGCCCTCGGCGCCGCCGACCGACCTGCCGCGCGGGCGCTCCAACACCGGCCGCGGCGGCTGCGAGTACCTGCCGATGCCGGCCGACCAGGCCGAGCGCCTGCGCGAGCTCGCGAAGCAGACCGGCAGCACGCTCTCCATCGTCGCGCTGTCGGTCTACGCGGCGCTGATGTCGCAGTGGCTGCGCGAGCCGATGCCCTCGATCGGCATGCCGGTGCGCGGCCGCCCGGCGCCCGAGCTCGACCCGGTGATGGGCTTCTTCAACAACATGGTGCCGATGCGCATGCCGGTGGACACGACGCTGTCGTGCCTCGACTGGATCGGCGCGGTGCGCCACAAGCTCACCGAGGTGTTCGCGAACCAGGACGTGCCCTTCGAGCTGCTGGCCACCGAGCTCGGCGGCCAGCGCAAGGGCGTGCTCTACCAGGTGATGTTCACCTTCCAGGACATCCGCCTGCGCCCGGCGCAGTGGGGCTCTCTCGCGCACGAGCCGGTGACGCTGATGTACCGCGGCGCGACCGAGGACCTGAACCTGTGGATGCACGAGCACCGCGACGGCATCCTCGGCGGCCTGCAGTACAACGCCGACCTCTACATGTCGGCGACGGTGGCGGGGCTGCGCGACCGCCTCGCGGCGATGTTCGAGCGCCTGCTCGAGAACCCGGGCCAGACGGTGGGCGAGCTGCTCGCGTCGACGCAGCCCGAGCCGCAGCCCGCCAGCGCCGGCACGGTGCGCGCGACGGCGAGCGACGACTTCCTCGACGCGATCGCCGAGCGCGCCCGGCGCGCGCCGCACGGCACCGCGCTGCACGACGGCGCGCGCACGCTCGCCCGCGGCGAGCTCGAGCGCCGCATGCAGGCCTGCGAGACGCTGCTGGCGGCCCGCGCGGTGCCCGCCGGCGCCTGCGTCGCGCTCGCGATCGACGATCCGCTGGCGCAGATCGTCGCCGGGCTCGCGGTGCTGCGCTCGGGCCGCCGCTGCATCCCGCTCGACGCGCCCGCCTCGGCCGCGAGCCTGCGCGCCGCGGGCGTCGACGCGCTGATCGCCGACGCGCCGGCCCTTGCGCTGGTGCCCGCCGGCATCGCGACGATCGGCGCGCACGAGCTGCCCGGCTGCGCGTCGATCACCGAGCCCGCCAGGGCCGTGCCGGCCGCCGCGCCCGCGGCGGTCGGCCGCGCCGAGCTGGCGCGCCAGGTCGCCGAGCTGTCGCAGGAGCTGCAGCTGTTCGAGACCGACCGCGTGCTCAGCCTCGACGGCCGCTCGCGCGCGCTGCAGCTGCTCGAGGCCTGCGTCGCGCTGGCCGCCGGCGCCGCGCTGGTGCTCGCACCCGCCGCGCTGATGGAGCAGCCCGGCGAGCTGCTGACGCGCATCCGCGCCGAGCGCATCGGCGCCCTGCACGCGCCGGCACGCTGCTGGCAGCGCCTGCTCGCGGCCGCCGGCAACGAGCCGCTGCAGCTCGTCGCGGTGCTCGACGTCACCGAGTCCGACCCGGACCTCGTCGCCGCGCTGTTCGAGTCGGGCTGCACGGTGCTGTCGGTCTACCGCGCCCCGGCGCTGCAGACCCCGGTCGCCGCCGGCTGGCTGTCCGGCGCGCAGGACAGCGCGCTGTTCGGCCGCCCGCTGCTGCCCGAGGCGATGTGCATCGGCGACCGCCCGGGCGAGCCGGCGCCGGCCGGCGTCTCGGCGCCGCTGTGGGTGTCCGCCGGCGGCGACTGGGCCGACAGCGGCTCGCTGTGCCGCTGGCGCCCCGACGGCATGCTGCAGTACCTGGGCGAGTCGGGCGAGGCGGTGCACGTCAACGGCTGCCGCGTCGACCTGACGGTGCTGGAGGCGCAGCTGCGCGGCATCCCGGGCGTGGCGGCGGCCGCCGCCGTGCTGCGCGAGGAGCCGGCCGAGCACCGCGTGCTGACGCTGCTGGTGCAGCCGCGCCAGCCCGGCGCCGACATCGCCCCCGCGGTGCTCGACGCGCTGCGCCAGGTGCAGCCGCGCCTCGCGGCGGCCTGCCGCGTCGTGCCGGTCGCGGCGATCGAGCACGGCGCGGACGGGCGCCCCGACCCGGTGCGCTCGGCGCCGCTCGCGGCCCCGGCGGCGCCGGTGGCGGACGCCTCGACCGCGTCCCGTGCCGCGACTGTCCAGCCTGCCGCGGCGCCCCTGCCCGCGCCGACCGCGCCGGCCGCGCCCGCTGTGTCCGCCTCGGTGGCTGCGCCCGCATCGGCGACCGCCGTGGCCGACCCCGCGATGCCGGCCACGCCGACCGAGCGGGTGCTGGCCGAGGTCTGGTCCGAGCTGCTGGGCCTGCAGGGCGTGCGCCGCCACGACAACTTCTTCGAGCTTGGCGGCACCTCGCTGCTGGCGATGCAGGTCGCGATGCGGCTGGAGCAGCGGCTCGGCCAGCAGGTCTCGGCGCGGCGCTTCGTGTTCGAGACCCTGGCGCAGCTCGCCGCCGCCTACGACGAGGCCGCCGGCGCGGCGCCGCAGCCGGCCGCCGAGGCCGGGCCGCCGCAGCAAGGACAGCAAGGACAGGAAGAGGCTGCTGCGCCGCAGGCGGCGGGCGGCGTGCTCGGGCGTCTGGCCCGCATGGTGTTCCGGGGGTGATGTCGATGGAACTGTCGATCCGAAATTTCGGTGCGCCCGGGCGCGCGATGGTCGGCGTGATGCAGCACGCGCGGGCGGGCGCCGCGCGGCGCAGCGCCTTCCTGCTGTGCCGTCCCTACGGGCAGGAGGCGATCCGCACCAGCCCGATGTACCGCGCCATCTCCGACCGCCTCGCCCGCGAGGGCTGCGACGTGCTGCGCTTCGACTACCACGGCAGCGGCGACTCGGCCGGCGACGAGTCGGCCCAGTCGCTGTCGCTGTGGGTCGAGGACACGATGGCCGCGCACGAGCTGCTGCTGGCCGAGGACCCGCAGCGCGCGGTGCACTGGTTCGGCCTGGGCCTCGGCGCCAACATCGCGCTGCGCGCGGCGGCGCGCGCGCGCCGGGTGCCGCGGCACCTGGTGCTGTGGGACCCGGTGCTCGACGGGCCGCGCTACATGCAGGCGCTGTGCGACTCGCACCGCACCGAGCTGTCGCGCGAGCTCGGGCTGGAGTGGCACCAGCTGGTGCGGCGCGGCCGCGAGCGCGAGCCGGCGCTGCCCGGCACCGTGCTCGGCTTCCCGTTCGGCGAGAAGCTCTGCGAGGAGCTGCGCCACCTGCGCGAGCTGCCGCTCGCCGCCGCGGCGCGCCGCGGCGTGCGGCTGAGCTGCGCGGTCCCCGAGGACGACCGTCCCCGGCTCGAAGGTGCGCTGGACGCCTCGCGGCTGACGCTGCACTCCCTCGAAACCCGCACGAACTGGATGTCCACCGAGGCGATGGGCACCGCGATCGTGCCGCAGGAGGTGATGCGTTCCCTCCTGTCCACCCTGGAGTGAGGACTGAGCGATGAACGAACAGACCGTGATCTTCGGCCCGCAGCAGCACCTGGTGGGAACGCTCACGTTCTCCGACGGTGTCCCGGGACTGCCGCCGGGCGAGCCGCCGCCGATCGTGGCCGTGCTGACCAACGCCGGCGTGATCCCGCGCGTGGGCCCGCACCGCATGAACGTGCGGCTGGCGCGCTGGCTGGCCGGCCTCGGCATCCCGTCGATCCGCTTCGACCTCAGCGGCCTCGGCGACAGCGCCCGGCCCGACACGACGCTGCCGGCGATGGAGCAGTTCGTCGCCGACACGCGCGCCGCGATGGACCTCGCGGCCGCGCAGTTCGGCTGCAACCGCTTCCTGATGCTCGGCTTCTGCTCGGGCGGGGACATCGCGCAGCTCGTCGCGACGGAGGACGAGCGGCTGCGCGCGATCATGCTCTACGACTCCTACGTCTACCCGACGCGGCTGGCGAAGCTGCGCGGGCTGGTGCACCGCACGCGCCGCCACGGCCTCGTCTCCACCGCGCAGCGCCTCTCTCGCTACCTGAAGCGCACCCGGGCCGCGGGCGGCGGCGCCGACGGCACCGGCACGCCGATGATCTTCGGCCGCACCCGCATGCCGCCGCGCGACGAGTTCGGCCAGCGCATCCGCACGCTCACCGAGCGCGGCGTCGAGGTCTACTTCGTCTACTCGGGCGGCGAGCCGGACTTCTACAACCACCGCCGCCAGTTCCGCGAGATGTACGAGCCCTACGGCTTCGTCGGCCGCGTCGCCTACGACTACCTGCCCCAGGCCGACCACACGCTCACGCAGCCCCATGCGCAGCAGGCGCTCGCCGCGCTGGTGCAGCGCTGGGTGCTGGGCCGGGTGCTGGTGAAGGCGGCCTCCGCGCCGCCGGAGGTGCCGCGCCCGCAGCCGAGGAAGGCCGCCGTGCTGCCCGGCCCGGAGGCCGCCGCACCCCGGCCCGTGACGCTGCCGGCCCTGGCCGCCGCGGAGCAGGAGGCCTGAGCGGCCGCTGCCCCGGATTCAAGAACGGATTTCCCACATGAACGAGAGAATCGGCATCTTCCTGCCCTCATTGTTTGCAGGCGGCGCGGAGCGCGTCACCCTGACGCTGGCCAACGGCATGGCCGAGCAGGGACACAAGGTGGACCTGCTGCTCGCGCAGGCCGAAGGCGCCTTCCTGAAGGACGTGAGCCCGGCGGTGAACCTCGTCGACCTGCGGGCGCCGCGCCTGATCAGGAGCACGCCCCGGCTCGCGAGCTACCTGCGCAGCGTGCGGCCGGCGGCGCTGCTGTCGGTGATGAACGACGCCAACCTCGTCGCCATCGCCGCGCGGCGCCTCGCCGGCGTGCCGACCCGGCTGGTGGTCGCCGAGCACACCACGCCCTCGGTGATGAAGCCGAAGAACTTCCGCAGCCGCTTCATCCCCGCGCTGATGCGCCTGTGCTACGGGCAGGCCGACAAGGTGGTGGCCGTCTCGGAGGGCGTGGCCCGCGACCTGATGGCCTCGACCGGGCTGCCCGCGGACAAGCTGGAGGTCGTCTACAACCCGGTCGTCTCGCCGGCGCTGATCGAGCGCTCGCACGAGCCCGTCGAGCATCCCTGGTTCGCCCCCGGGCAGCCCCCGGTGCTGATGGCGGCCGGGCGCCTGCACGAGACCAAGGACTTCCCGAACCTGCTGCGCGCCTTCGCCCGGCTGCGCTCGGGCCGGCCGGCGCGGCTGATGATCCTCGGCGAGGGCGAGCTGCGCCCCGAGCTCGAGGCGCTGGTGCGGCAGCTGAGGCTCGAGCAGGACGTCTCGCTGCCGGGCTTCGTCTCCAACCCCTGCGCGTGGATCCGGCGCGCCGCGGTCTTCGTGCTGTCCTCGCGCCAGGAAGGCCTGCCGACGGCAATGATCGAGGCGATGGCCTGCGGCACGCCCGTGGTCAGCACCGACTGCCCGTCCGGCCCGGCCGAGATCCTGGAGAAGGGGCGCTGGGGGCGCCTAGCGCCGGTCGGGGAGCCGAGGGCGCTGGCCGACGCGATCGCCGCGACCCTCGACAGCCCCTCGCACCCCAACGTCGCGGCGCGCGCGGCCGACTTCACGGTGGACAAGGCGATCGCAGGCTACCTGCGGGTGCTGCAGATCGAGCAGCCGAGCCCGCAAGGCCGCTTCGCCCTGCCCTGAAGGGGCCGGCGGCTGCGGCGCGGGCCGGCAGCGGGACGGGCGGGCGGCGCCCCCGGGCGGGGGGTGTGCGCACTCCGCCGCCGCCCTACTCTGCGGGCACGGCGCAGCGCAGCGCCTCCACCCCGTCCCCGTCCTTCGCGCATGGCGCGCGCCGCATGACCGAACTCGTCCCGCCCCCCGCCCCGATCCCGCTGCGCCTGTGGTGCGTCCGCCTCGACCGCGAGCCGCCGGCCGCCGCGCTGCAGAACCTGTCGCACGAGGAGCTCGAACGCGCCGCGCGCTTCGTGTTCGAGCGCGACCGGCGCCGCCACCTCGCCGCGCACTGCGCGCTGCGCGAGATCCTGGCGCGCGCCACCGGCCGCGAGGCGGCGTGGCTGCGCTTCGAGAGCGGGCCGCACGGCAAGCCGGCGCTGGCGCCCGCCGCGAGCCGCTGCAGCTTCAACATGAGTCACAGCGAGGACCTCGCGCTGATCGCGGTCGCGCCCCGCGGCGAGCTCGGCGTCGACGTGGAAGTGCTGCGCGAGGTGCCCGACGCGCTGCCGCTCGCCGAGCGCCACTTCACCGCGCGCGAGCGGCAGGAACTGCTCCGGGCGCCAGCGGGAGCGGCGCGCCACCTCGCCTTCCTGCGGGGCTGGACGCGCAAGGAGGCCTGCCTGAAGGCGCTGGGCACCGGCCTGAGCCTGGAGGCGGCCGGCTTCGAGACCGGGCTCGCGCCCGAGGCCCGCCGGGTCCGCATCCGCGACCTCGACGGCCGGCCGGTCGAGGTGCACGTGCAGTCCCTCGGCGATGTCCAGGGCGCGGTCGGCGCGCTCGCCTGCGTCGTCACATAGCAAGGGGCGGCCATTCCGGCAACCCGTCCCCCGGCGGACAGGACAGGAATTTCCCGCAATTCATCCCCGGCGCCGCGCCCGCCGCACCGGGGTTAATCGCTCCTGCCTCGCGTTCTTTTCGAAGCCATCCTGCCCCCTCGGGGACGCATTTCGCCGCGAGCTCCCGCAGCAGACATGCAAAATTTCCCTGGCAGGCCGTCAACCGTTCAATCCAGGGGTTCCCGGATATTCTCACGATGATAACTTACTGCATCTGTTGGAATGCAGAGGCGTTCCCCTGACGACAGCAATACCGGTTCCTGATGGTCGGTTCTCGGGCCCGGCATTCTCGCGCGATCATGAGGGAACGCGCTTTTCATCGAATGCGGAACGGGCACCACGTCGGCCTGGAAATCAAGGATGGAGTCCCATGAATTTTTCGGAGTACAAGTTCCTGATCACCTCGGACCTCTACCGCATCAGTCCGAAGAAGACGAATCTCCCCACCCTGCTCAAGGCGCTTGTTTTCGGCGAGTCCTACAAGTACATATTCTGGATGCGCACCTGCAACTACACCAGGAGCCATCCGCTGCTCAAGCTGCTGGCCTATCCGGTGGCCCGCCTGATGCTTCACCGACTGACCTACAAACTCGGCATCTGGATTCCGCCCGGGACGAATATCGGCAGCGGCTTCTATATCGGGCATTTCGGTGGAATCATCATCAATCCCGAATGCGTGATCGGGAAGAACTGCAACCTCTCTCACGGCGTGACCCTGGGGCAGGCGAACCGGGGCAGGAACAAGGGGACCCCCGTGCTGGGCGACAACGTGTATATCGGACCGGGTGCCAAGATCGTCGGCGCGGTCAGGATCGGCAACAACGTCGCGATCGGCGCCAACTCGGTGGTGACCAGGGACGTGCCGAACGATGCGGTCGTCGCCGGTAATCCGGCCCGGGTGATCTCCCTGAAGGGTTCGGCCGGCTATGTCAACAACACGGACTACGAGGAACCGGGGGTGCTCGTCACCGCGCCCGCGCAGCACGCCCCCGAGAGCGCCTGACACCCGGACGGCGTCCCGGCGACGCCCCCCTGAAACGTGCCGACGCGGCACGAGCCCCTGGCGCTCCGTCCGCGGGGCGCCCCCCTCGGCCGCGTGCCCCCGGGCGAGGGATGGCCGCCCGCAGGCCCCCTCCCTACGCTGAAGGAACGGACGCACGCGGTGTCGCGTCCGCTTTCACCGGGCCAGGCCCGCGCTGCATGACCTCGCTCGCACTGTCTCGTTCCCTGCGGATCGTCCGGCTCGCCGCGCTGGCCGGCTGCCTCGCGGCGCCCGCGGTGTCGGGCGCGGCCGAGGAACCCGGGCTCGCCTCGCCGGCGCAGACCTGCGCGGCCGTCACCGCCTCGCGCTGGCAGCCCCCGTCGGGCCGCCACCTCGCGGCGATGCCGCCCGCGGCGCGCCCGGACAAGGGCATCCCGCACATCGACCGCGTGCACGGCAGCTGCATCGTGCGCGTCACCGACCATGCCCAGGAGCCGCCGCGCGGCGGGATCGGCAGCGAGTCCGCGCGGCGAGCGGCCTTCAACGCAGACGAGTCCCGGCTGCTGCTGCTCGCACAGGACGGCCGTTGGCACCTGTACGACGCGCAGTCGCTCGCGCACCGGGCCGAGCTGCCGGCCCTCGGCGCCGACGCCGAGCCGCAGTGGCACCCGAAGCGGCCCGAGCTGCTGCACCACCTGCCGCCGCGCGGCACCGCGCTGCAGCTGCTGGAGCTCGACCTGCGCAGCGGGCGCAGCCGCGTCGCGGCCGATTTCGCGACCCGCGTGAAGCGCCTGTGGCCGACCGCCCGCGCGCTCGCCACCGCCGGCGGCTCGCCCTCGCTCGACGGCCGCTACTGGGCCTTCCTGGTCGAGGACGCGGCGCGCGGCGGACTCGGCGTGTTCACCTGGGACCTGCAGGAGGACCGCATCCTGGCCCACCTCGACCTGGCGGCACAGCGCAGGGACCGGCCCGGGCAGCTCGGCATGAGCCCCTCGGGCAGCCACGTCGTGCTGTCCTGGCACGACGGCGCGACCGCCTTCACGCGCGAGCTCGCCCAGCCGCGCCGGCTGCCCGGCAGTGCCGCGTCCTTCGACCTCGCGCTGGCTGCCGACGGCGAGGACGCCTACGTCGCGGTGGATGCGGCCGCGAGCGGCGCCCCGCTATTCATGCTGCGCCTGCGCAGCGGCGAGCGCACCGAGCTCTTCGCGACGCAGGCGAGCGGCACCGGCACCGCGCTGCAGGTCTCGGGGCTCGCCCACCGGCGCCCGGGCTGGGTGCTGGTGTCGACCCATGCCGACCACGGCAAGGGCGGCCGCCAGTGGCTGCACCGCCGGCTGATGGCGGTCGAGCTGAAGGCGGGCGGGCGCATCACGCACCTCGCCTTCCACCGGCACCGCGACGCGCGGCGGCGCGGCGAGCCGCACGCCACCGTCAACCGCGACTTCACGCGCGTGCTGTTCAACTCCGGCTGGGGCGGCCCCGATGCCGACGCCTACCTGGTCGTGCTGCCGCGCGACGCGCTGTCGCGCTGAACCGCCCCGATGCTCGGACGCGCCGTCGACCTGCTGCTGCCGCTGCCGCTGTACCTGCTGGGCCTGCTCGGCTGGCTCAGCGCGCGCAGCTACTGGCGCCCGCCCGGGCGCAGGCTGCACCGGCTGCGGCCCCTGCTGCTCGCCGTCACCGCCTGGGTCTGGGTGGTGACGATGCCGGTGACCGGCGACTGGCTGCACCGCCGGCTCGAGGGTCCCCCCGTGCCGCCTGCCGAGCGGGCGGTGGAGCGCGACCCGCGCTCGCTGGTGATCGTGCTCGGCAGCGGGCAGATGCGCTCGGGCGGCGGCAGCCCCCACCCGCGGCTGGACGTGCACGGCTGGGAGCGCACCGTCGAGGGCATCGCGCTGTGGAAGCGCACCGGGGGCACGCTGCTGTTCTGCGGCGGCCCGGCCGGCCCGGGTGCCTCGCTCGCCGGCCTGATGCGGCAGGTCGCGCTCGACATGGGCGTGCCGCCGGAGGCGATCCGCACCGTCGAGACCTCCGCCAACACGCGGCAGGACCTGCAGCACGCGCTCGAGTTGCTCGCCGAGCGGCCCGGCCCGACCTGGCTCGTGACGAGCGCGCTGCACATGCCGCGCGCGCAGGCGGTAGCGCGCCGCCTGGGCCTTTCGGTGCAGTCCTTCCCGGTGGACTACCGCCAGATCGCGGAGCCCACCTGGCGCGGCTGGCTGCCGAACAACGGCGGGCCGCAGCGCCTGGCGGCGGCGCTGCACGAGGTGGTCGGCCGCCTCGTCTACCGGCTGCGCGGCTGGTCGGACTGACGCACCGGGGGGCGGCGGTGCCCCACGGGCACGGCATCTCGCGTACGCTCCGGTTCCGCCGCGACCCTCCCTGATCCCGCCAGAACCATGAATCCACGCAATCCCCTCGAGACCTCCAGCTTCGAGCACAAGGCCCTGCTGCTGCTGCTGGTCGCGGTATCCCTCGCCTTCGCCTGGATCCTGCGGCCCTTCTTCGGGGCGATCTTCTGGGCGGTGGTGCTGGCCATCCTCTTCACGCCGATGTACCGCCGCATGCTGCCCTCGTCGAAGCACCGGCCGACGCTGGCGGCGCTGGCGACCCTGGTCGTGATCCTGCTGATCGTCGTGCTGCCGGTGACGCTCATCACCGCGCTGCTGATCCAGGAGGTGGCCTCCTTCTTCCAGCGCATCCAGTCCGGGGAGCTGAACTTCTCGCAGTACCTGCAGCAGATCGTCAGGAGCCTGCCCGACTGGCTCTCGCAGCTGCTCAACCGCTTCGGCATCGGCAACCTCGACGCGCTGCAGCAGAAGATCGCGACCAACCTCGCCCAGAGCAGCCAGGCCATCGCGGCACGCGTCTTCAACATCGGGCAGAACACCTTCGACCTGCTGGTCAACTTCTTCATCGTGCTCTACCTGGTGTTCTTCCTGCTGCGCGACGGCGCCGCGCTGTCGCGGCGCATCCTCGACGCGGTGCCGCTGAGGCCGGAGCACAAGCGCGACCTGCTCGGCAAGTTCGCCACCGTCATCCGCGCCACCGTGAAGGGCAACATCCTCGTCGCGGTCGCCCAGGGCGCGCTCGGCGGCATCGCCTTCGCCGTTCTCGGCGTGCACGGCGCGGTGCTGTGGGCGGTGATGATGGCCTTCCTGTCGCTGCTGCCGGCGATCGGCGCGGCGCTGATCTGGCTGCCGGTGGCGCTGTACTTCCTGGTGACGGGCTTCGTCTGGCAGGGCGTGGCGCTGATCGCCTACGGCGTGATCGTGATCGGGCTGGTCGACAACCTGCTGCGCCCGATCCTCGTCGGCAAGGACACCAAGATGCCCGACTACCTGGTGCTGATGTCGACGCTCGGCGGCATGGCGCTGTTCGGCCTCAACGGCTTCGTGATCGGCCCGGTCGTCGCGGCGATGTTCATCGCGGTCTGGGACATCTTCGCGCCGGCGAATCCGCCGGTGCAGCGCTGAGGCGCCCCGGCCCTCACGGCACGCGCGTCATGCGCAGGCGCGCGTCGAAGTAGGCGCGGGTGTGCTCGTGCACCTGCGGCGAGGCGAGCAGCTCGCCGATCGGGAACCAGCGCAGCTCGCTGTGCTGGGCGTCGGCGGCGAGCCCCGCCCCCGTGTCGAGCCGCAGCTGGTAGGCCAGCACCACGTAGTGGGTGCCGATGCCGTCGACGCCGGCGAAGTTGTCCTCGTAGAGGTGCTCGAAGACGCCGAGGAACTCCGGCGCCGGGCCGCCGCCGGCCAGGCCGAGCTCCGCCTCGACGATGCGGCACAGCGCGGCGTCGACGCGCTCGCCCTTGAGGATGCGCCCGCCGGGGACGAACCAGCGGTCCTGCGCCGGCCGGTTGCGCCGCATGCCGAGCAGCACCTCGTCGCGCTCATTGCGGCACACCAGGTCGATCGAGACCAGCGGCGCATGGGTCACGACGGAGAGGAAGAGGTCGGTGGACAGGCGGGAGGCGTCGTTCATGGCGAAGGCGGGCAGTCGGTGTGGCCGTCATGATGCCAGTAGCGCCGCCCGCGCCGGCTCCGCGGCCGGGCGGAACGCCCGCGACCATCGTGGCCGGAATGACCGAGGGCGCCGTCCGCGAGGCGGGCGGCGCCCTCCCGGGCCGGACGGCCCGCTTCGGAGCGTCAGAGCGCCGGGACCGGCCGGCGCAGGCCCGGCACCTGCGCCGCGGGCTTCGTCGCAGGGGCGGCCGTCGATTCGCGCACCAGGCTGTAGTAGCGCGCGACGAGCGCCGTGAGGATCCAGAAGTTGCCCATCACGTCGTGGTCGAGGAAGCGGCTGCCGTAGACGTTGCTGAGCATCACCGCGAACACCGACATCGTGTAGCCGATGCCGAGCATCCTCGAGGTCTCGCTGCCGTCCACCGTGCGCACCTGCCGGCCCAGCCTCAGCAGCCCGAGCAGCAGCACGCCGGTCGCGATCAGCCCGAAGGGCCCGGCCTCGGCGGTGATCAGCACGTAGAAGTTGTGCGCGTCCTTGCCGGCGTACTGCGGCACGTAGTGGCCGATCTCGCGCTTGAAGTGGTTCAGGCCGCTGCCCCAGGGCCGCTCGGCCAGCATCTCGGCCGCGCCCTGCCACAGCACGAAGCGGCTGGCCGTGCTCTCGTCGTAGCGCACCGGCTCGACGTAGCCCGCGTCGGCGCCGCCGCTCTTCTGCGTCATCTGCAGGCGCGTCACCGCGGTGTCCGGCGCCCAGACCTGGTAGTTCAGCACCGCCACGCCGATCAGTAGCGACACGAACAGGTTGCGCCGCACCGCCAGCAGCAGCGCGAGCAGCGCGAGGATGACGTAGGCCTGGCGCGAGTAGGTGAAGAACACGACGAAGGTGCCGAGCGCGAAGCAGCCCGCCGCGACGAGGCGCAGCACCGGGCGCGACTTGCAGAACAGCGCGATCGCGGCGAACAGCGGCAGGAAGATGGCGAAGAACATCGCCGCGCGGTTGGCGTTGGCCGGGAAGTCGCCGAACGGCGCCGACACGCGGCGCGACTCGTCGTACACCGACAGGCCGTAGGCGGCCGCCTGCTGCAGGCCCTGCAGCGAGGCGAGGAAGGTCACCAGCAGCACCGTCGCGAACAGCACCCAGACCGTCTTCAGGTCCTGCGCGGAGTGGTAGACGAGGAAGAACAGCAACATGTAGAACACGCTGTTCTTCAGCATCGTCAGGTCCTCGAGCAGCGCCGAGGAGTCCCGCATCGCGCCGACCAGGAAGGCCCAGCCGAGCATCGCGAAGAACAGCAGGAACTGCCGCTTTAGCGGCGTCGGGCCCTTCGCGCGCGAGCCGACGGCCAGCAGCGTCAGCAGCGACAGCGCGAAGAGGATGTTGATGACGTTCAGGCCCTTGAGCGTGAACTCGAAGCCGAAGGTCTCGTGGGTCGGCAGGTAGACGATGATCGCGATCAGCAGCACGCGCAGCAGGAACATGGAATCTCCTCGTCAGCAGGCCTGGCGGGGCAGCGCCAGGCCGGTGCGCATCGCCGAGCCGAGCGCGCGCTTGAAGTCGGACACCGCGTTGTCGGGCATGCCGACGCGGCGCAGCTGCAGCACGTCGCTGCGTCCGTTGTTGATGCCCTTGATCGTGGTGACCGCGTGCCGGAATCCGGCCGCGCGGGCGGCGGCGACGGTGGAGGCGGACATCTTCCCGCCCGGGTAGGCGAAGCCGTCCACCGGCGCCTGGCACAGCTCCTCGAGCACGCGGCGCGACTCGAGCATCTCGGCCTCGGCCTCGGCCTGGGACATCAGCGACAGGTTCGGATGGTTCACGGTATGCGCGCCGATCTCGACGCCGCGGCCGTGCATCGCGCGGACCTGCGCCGGGCTCATGCGCGGCGCGAGGAAGACCGGATCGCGGGTGGTGCCGTACACCCGCTCGATGCGCGACACGATCTCCAGGGCCTCGCGGATCGGCAGCGACCACAGCCCGTCGAGCACCTGGCGGATCGTGGCCTCGCGCTGCCATCTCGACAGCGACAGCCGGCGCCCGGGCCCGGGCAGGCCGATGCGGGCGGTATCGACCGCGGCCTCGGAGGTGCTCGCGAGCGAGGCGCGCACCCGGTCGTACCACAGGCCCTCGCCCTCGGCCAGGCCGCCCGAGGCCACGTAGACCGTGAACGGCACCTGGTGCGCCTCGAGGATCGGCAGCGCCAGCTCCATGTTGTCGAGGTAGCCGTCGTCGAAGGTCACCGACACCGCGCGCGGCGGCAGCGGGTCGCCGCGCGCGATGCGCTCGATGCCCTCCCGCAGGCTCAGCACGTTGAAGTTGCGCCGCAGGTAGGCGATCTGCGACGCGAAGTGCGCGCGCCGCACGCACATGCCCAGCCCGAAGGGCGCGTCCGCGAGGTCGTTGACGACGCGGTGGTACATCAGGATGGTCCAGCCATCCCCCCTGAGCCGTCGGTCGTAGATGCCGGCGAAATCGAGCACCGGCGACACCGTGGTGCGCAACACCGACTTGGCCAGATTCAGCAGCATGATCTTTCCCCCTTGGTCTCTTGGTCTGCGGCACTCGGGCCGTCCTTGCCGCCGCATCCCGCGAGTGCGACGGCTTTTCGCTGCGAAGAAACGACACTCCTGCGGCCCGCCGCCCCCGGCGGGCGGGATCCTTCGCTTCGTGACGCTTGCGCCTTTCCTCCTCGACGCGCCTCAGCCCCCCGTGGACGACGGGCTGTGCAGCGGCAGGGGATCCTGCGCCGTCACGCCGTACAACTCCGACAGCTGCGCCGCCACCGCGGCGATCGAGGCGCGCGCCAGCACCGTGCGGCGCCCCTCGAGCCCCATGCGGCGCATTGCGGCCGCGGGCGTGGCCGCCGCAGCGCGCAGCGCGGCCTCGAGCCCGGCCGCGTCGCCCGGCTCGAACAGCCAGCCGTTGACGCCGTGGCGCACGAAGTCCTCGGTGCCGCTGACGCGCGAGCCGAGCATCGGCAGGCCGGCCGCCATCGTCTCCAGCAGCGTGTTCGACAGCCCCTCGCTCAGCGAGGGCAGCAGGCCGAAGTCGGCGATGCCGAGGTAGCGCGCGACGTCGTCGTCCGGCCCGATGAACTTCACCTGCGAGGCGATGCCCAGCTCGCGGCAGCGCGCCTCCAGCCGCTCGCCCTCGCCGCCCTCCCCGACCACCACCAGCGCGGCGTCGCGGCGTTCGCCGAAGACCCGTGCCCAGGCCTCGACGAGCGGCATCAGCCCCTTGACCGGCTCGAGCCGGCCGATGAACACGCCCACCAGCGCGGCGTCGCCGCAGATCTCGCGGCGCCGGGCCTCGTCGCGCTGCACGGCGGTGAAGCGCGCGGTGTCGACGCCGTTGGGGATGCAGCTCACCTTGGCGGCCTCGAAGCCGCTCTCCACGAGCAGCGAGGCGATGCGCGAGCTGATCGCCTGGTAGTAGCTGGCGCACTTGAGCGCCGCCTTCGTCAGGCGCGTCTTCAGGTCCGCCCGCCCGGAGACGACGGCGCCGCCCGAGCCCGCCGCGGCGCCGGAGAGCTTCACGATCACCGGCTTGCCCAGCAGCCAGCCCATCACCGAGCTCACCGCGGCCATCGGCCCGGCGATGTGCGCATGGATGGCGCTGTAGTGCCGGCGCTCGCGCCACAGCAGCCAGACGAGCTGCGCCAGGATGCACACGGTGCCCATCAGCGGCGCGTGCGGATAGTCGATGCGGTGCACCTCGATCCCGTCGACGTTGTCGCGCTGGAGCTGGGGGCCCCAGGGCACCATCGGGACGATCAGGGACACGCCGATGCCCTGCTGGCACAGGTGCCGGCCGAGCGTCCTGACCTGCATCTCGGCGCCCCCTCCGCCGGTGGAGGGGAAGACGCTCTCGAGCACCATCATCACTGCATTGCCGGGCGTTCTTGGGGTCATCAACTTCATTCCTATCCCGTGGTTCTGGCCAGAGAAGCGGCCGGGAACGGCCGCTGGTCGAGGGCAGCGTCGTAGCGACGCTCGATTGCACGCACCATCGAGGCGACGCCGTGGCTCTGCTGGACGCGGGCGCGGGCCGCCGCGGCCAGACGCAGCCGCAGCGGGCCGTCGCAGGCGAGCGTGGCCATCGCGCGCGCCAGCGCACCGGCGTCCCGCGCGTCGAACAGCAAGCCGGTGCGCTCGTGCTCGATCAGCTCGGCGTTGCCGCCGCCGCGCGACGCGATCACCGGCAGTCCCGAGGCCATCGCCTCGAGGACCACGCCCGATGTCGCCTCGCGCAGCGAGGGCCGCACCAGGAAGTTCGCCGCCGCCCGCAGGTCCGCGAGGTCCGCGCGCTCGCCGAGCAGGCACACGCGCTGCCGCAGGCCGAGCGCGGCGATCTCGCGCTCGAGCCACGGGCGCAGCGGCCCGTCGCCGGCGATCGCCAGCCGCAGCTCCGGCCGCGCGCCCTGGAGCTGCTGCATCGCGCGCAGCAGCGTCGGCAGGTTCGCCGGCTCGGCCAGCCGCCCGGCGAACAGCGCCAGCGGCGTGGTCGGGCACAGGCCGAGCTCCTGGCGCACGCGCTGGCGCGCCTGCGGCGGCGGCGGGGCCGGGACCACGCCGTCGCAGACCAGCTCGACCGCCTCGACCGGCAGGCCCATCCTCGTGCCCGCAAGCCGGGCGGCTGCGAGCGAGTTGGCGACGATGCCGCGCGACTGCGCGGACACCCAGCGCTTGAGGCGCCACTGCCAGGGCGAGTAGTCCTCGCAGCCGCCGCGCAGCGAGCTCAGCAGCACCGGGCGCCGCACCGCGGGCACGAAGCGCCGCGCCACCGCGCCCCACAGCTCGCCGGGCAGGGCGAAGCCGTGCATCACGTCGTAGCGGCCGGCGCGCAGCGTGCGCACCAGGCGCAGCAGGAAGTCGGGGTCGACGCGGCCGTGCCTGGGCAGCCGCAAGCCCGGCACGCCGGCGTCGTCGAGCTCGCGCGCCAGATCCGGCGCGGGCTGGCAGGCATGCAGCACGGTCGGCTCGAAGCGCCGCCGGTCGAGGCCGCGCGCGAGGTGCACGATCTGCCGCTGCGCGCCGTCGGACATCGCCTCGTCGGCGAGCAGCAGCACGCGCGTGCGCTGACGGGGGGCGGGGCGGATTTCAGGCAAAGGCTTCATAGAGCTTGCGTGCCTCCTTGGCCACGTCGAATTCCGACTCGACCTTCTCGCGCGCGGCGCGCGCGAGCTCGGCCCCGAGGGCCGGCCGGGTCAGCAGTTGCTCGAGCGCCTGGGCGAGACGCCCGGCATCGGCGGGAGGCACCAGCAGGCCGCTGACGCCCTCCTCCACGAGCTCCGGGATGCCGGAGACGCGGGTCGAGACCACCGGCGCGCCGCAGGCCATCGCCTCCATCAGCGCCACCGGGATGCCGTCGCGGTCGCCGTTGGCCTTGACCACCGACGGCAGCACGAAGACGCTGGTGCGGTAGAGCTCGCGCCGCACCTCCTCCTGGGGCCGCGCGCCGAGCAGGTGCACGCAGTGGCCGAGCCCGGCCTCGTCGATCTGGCGGCGCAGCTGCTCGCGCAGCGGGCCGTCGCCGATCACCCGGCACTCGAACTTCAGGCCCCGGGCGACGAGCAGCGCGCAGGCCTCGATCAGGTAGCGGAAGCCCTTGATCTCGTCGAAGCGGCCGACCGCCAGCAGCGTCGCGGGCGCGCGGCCGGCGGGCTTGAACTCGATCTCGCGCGGCGACACGCCGCAGTGGATCACGCGCATGCGCTCGGTCGCGTCGGGGCTGACGCGCTGCGCGAGGTAGCGGCGGTTGAACTCGGAGATCGTCACGCCGAAGGCGGCGTGGCGCATCTTGTCCTCGAGCAGGTGGTGCTCGAGGAAGATGTCGTGCGCGTGCGCGGTGAAGCTGAACGGGATGCCCAGCCGCCGCGACACCAGCAGCGCGGCGGTGGACGGATAGGTCGCCCAGTGCGCGTGGATGTGGTCGGGCGCGAGCGCCTGCACGTCGCCGAGCAGCCCGAGCGTGCGCCACCACACCACCACGCTCTTGGCGAGCGCCTCCGGGTGGCGGCCGAGCTTGCGGCAGATGTGGACCAGCTCGCGCGCGGCCTGCACCGGGCGGCGCAGCAGCGTGGCGAGCGCGCGGCCCGGCGAGCGCGGATAGATCACGCGGTCGAGCAAGGCCCGCGCGTCGGACTGCACCATCGACTGCTGCGGGGCCTTGAGCGACACGATGCGCACGTCGACGCCGAGCCGCAGCAGTTCATGCACCTCGCGCACGATGAAGGTCTCCGACCAGGCCGGAAACAGTGACACGAAGTAGACCACCCTCATTGCTTCCCTTTCGCGGTGGATGCGGCCGGCGTACTGCCCGGCGCCGCGGACTTGGAGCGCCACAGGTGGGCGTTCTTGTTGACGAGGAACTCGCGCAGGCCCAGCAGCACGTAGCCGTTGAGCAGCAGGAAGGCGCCGGCGAGCCTGACGGCGCGCGAGCGCCCGGCGCGCTCCCACTTGCGGCCGATCAGCGGCAGCGCGTAGAAGCCGAGCTGCAGCGCGAACGCGAGCACGTAGAAGGCGCCGCTGCCGAGCAGCGCGAGGTTGGCGAGCAGCAGCAGCGCCATCAGGAACGGCGCGGCCAGGCGCAGCACCTTGTGCGAGACGAACTGCAGGAACAGCGGGTTGCACCACGGCAGCAGCAGCTCCGGGCGCATCGCCAGCAGCTGGAAGTTGCCGGCGAGCGTGCGCACCTTGCGCAGCCGCTCCTGCTGCGGCGACTGCGAGGGCCGGTCGTAGGCCTGCGCGCGCGACTCGAACACGACGCGGCGGCCCTGCATCGCGGCCTGCATCGGGATCAGCACGTCGTCGAGGATGGTCTCCGGCGGGATCGGGCGGAAGCACTCGCGGCGCAGCGCGTAGAGCGCGCCGGTGACGCCCACCACCGAGCCGAAGCGCGCCTCCTGCTGGCGGATGAACTTCTCGTAGCGCCAGTAGGCGTCCACGCCCTGCGCGAAGGGGCTGAACTCCTCGTCGACGAAGACCAGCTCGCCGCTGGCGGCGCCGACCGACGCGTCGGCGAGGTTCTCGACCAGGCAGCGCACCGCCTCGCGATTGAGCGGCTGGCGCGCGTCGTTGAAGACGATCACGTCCTCGCGGCAGGCCGCCACCGCGTCGTTGAGGCAGGCGGCCTTGCCGCGCCGCTGCGGGAAGGCCAGCAGCGTGATGCGCGGATCGCCCATCGACTCGATCAGCTCCTGGGTGCCGTCGGTCGAGCCGTCGGAGGCGACGACGATGCGCAGGCGCTGCGCCGGGTAGTCCTGCGCGAGGCAGCTCTGCAGCTTGGACTGCAGGCGGTGGGCCTCGTTGTGCGCGACGATCACGATCGCGACCATCGGGTGCTGCGGCGCGCGCGCCACCGGCCGCGACCGCAGGCGGGCCAGCAGCCAGATCGCCAGCGGATAGCCGACGTAGGTGTACACCAGCACCAGAAGGGCCGACCAGAATACTGCTACTGCACTCATGCCTGCTCCGTACCGATGAGCCTTGCGCCAGACGGTTGGCGCCACTTGCGCCAGGCGCCCGAGACCATGTCGCGCGCCTGCGTGTCGAACAGCAGCACCAGCGCCGCGTAGACGAGCAGGCAGGCGATGCCGCGCACCACCAGGGTGGTGAAGTTGCCGCCGACGCGGATTGCGTCGACCGCGAAGTAGGTGGCCAGGCCGATCGCGCCGAACTTCAGCGCCGGCCCGAGCGGCAGCGGCACCGGCAGGCGGCGGCGCCCGAGCACCATCGCCGAGGCGAGCAGCGCCGCGTAGCTCGCGAGCGTCGCGGCCGCCGCGCCGGTGAGGCCCCACAGCGGGATCCACCACAGGTTCAGGCCGATGTTCAGCGCCGCGCACAGGCCCATCAGCAGCGCCACGCTCTTCGTGCGCTTCTCGATGTAGAGCCCGGCGCCGACCACCATCACCAGGCCGTCGAGCGCCATGCCGCCGATCACCCAGGGCGCCAGCGGCGCGCCCTGCAGGTACTTGGCCGAGGCCAGCACCGCGATCAGCTCGCCGGCCACCGCGCTCAGGCCCGCGATCACGAGCGCCGAGGCCATCATGTAGACGTGCATGAAGCGGCCGAGGAAGGCGAGCGTCTCGTCGCGGCCCTTCTCCTCCCAGATGCGCAGGTACATCGGCAGCACCGCGGTGGCGAAGGAGGCGATGAAGACGGTGCGCACGTAGTCGCACAGGTTGTAGGCGGCCGAGTAGATGCCCAGCGGCTCGGCGCCGAGCATCGACTGGATCACGTAGCGGTCGCCCATCTGCAGCACCACCGACGCGATCTCGATGCCGATCATCGGCAGCCCGAAGGCCAGCATCGCGCGGTAGAGCTCGGGCGAGAACTGCGAGGGCCGCGGCGCCGCGGTGCGCCGCCACATCCAGGCGGCGAGCAGCACGGTCGCGACGATCTCGCCGACGAGCGTGGCGCCGTAGAAGCCCCACAGGTCGCGCGAGACGAAGAACAGCACGCCCAGCAGCAGCGCGAGGTTGCTGTAGCGGCGCACGACGTTGTAGATGGTGAGCGCGCGGCTCTCCTCCTGCGCGCGCAGCTGGTTGACGAGCGAGCTGTCGACGACGCGGATGAAGATCAGCCCGGCCGACAGCATCATCAGCGGCGCGATGCGCGCGTCGTTCCACCAGGCGGCGGGCACCAGCGCCGCGACCGCGGCGAAGACCAGCGCCGCGGCCAGCCCGATGCTGCCCATGCCGTAGACCACGGTGGACTCGTAGGACTGCATCGTCACCGGCCGCTTGCCGGCGCGGATCTCGCTGTAGAAGCGCAGCGCCGCATGCTGCACGCCGAGCTTGGCCAGGCCGAAGCCGAGCGACAGCGCGGTGCCGATGAGGTTCATCACGCCGTACTCGTCGACGCTGAGCAGGCGCGTCAGCACGGGAAAGGACACCAGGCTGGCGATCGTCACCAGCAGGTTCCCGGCCGAGTAGTTGGAAACGTGGACTGCGAGGCGCTGGAGCATGATGAGGGAAAAAGGCGAGCGGCGCGCCGCCGCTCAGCCGTTGGTGGGACTCGTCGTCGGGTCGGCGGCGCGAAGCTCGCTGCCGGCGGGGGCGACGACCTGGCACGCGCTCGTGCGCAGCAGCGTCGAGTAGGCGGGCATCGCGAACTCGGCGGGCTCCGCCGCGCGGCCCGCAGCGCGCGGCGCGGCCAGCTTCGGCAGCGTGCGCATCAGGTGCAGCGCGACGCGGCGAGCCGCGCCGCCGTCGCGGCGCAGGCCCTCGGGGTCGCGCGGCGAGGCCGGCTCGGCGAAGGCCGACTCGAAGGCGCGCGCCAGCGGCTCCGCCTCGCAGGCGACCGCGACGCCGGGCGCCTCCTCCGCCGGCACCGGCACGGTGCCCGCGGGGCAGACCACCACGCGCGGCATGCCGAGCACGCGCGCCTCCTCGAGCAGATCGCCCTGCGGCGCGCCGATCAGGCAGCGCGCCTGGCGCAGCATGCCCAGCCGCTCCAGGTAGCGCGTGGCCGGCACCAGCTGCACGCCCGCGTCGAGCAGCGCCGGCTCCAGCCGGTGCGCCGACAGCGCCGCGAGCGTGCGCGGCTCGGCGATCCAGCGCAGGTCCAGGCCGGCGCCGAGCCGCGCGAGCGCCGCGACGAAGTCCGGCAGCCCGGCCTGCGCCGGGTCGTCCTGCTCGAACTGGAGCGTCACCAGCACCATGCCCGCGGGCGCGTCCGTCCCGGATTCCTCGGGCAGCGGCGCGCCGGGCAGCACCTGCTGCAGCGCCTCCTCGAGCAGGCTGCCGACCCAGTGGGCGCGGTTGGCGGGAATGCCCTCGCGGCACAGCGTGTAGTGCGCGGTGAGCTCGCTGGTGTAGAGCTGGCTGGCGAGCCGGTCCATCATCACCGCGTTGCCCTCGGCGGCCGAGTCGGCGGCGCCGTGGCGCAGGCCGGCCTCCAGCCGCACCAGCGGCAGGCCGCGGCGGCTGGCCACCAGGCTGCAGGCGAGCACCGCGTCGCTCTGGCCGAGCAGCAGCACCGCCGCGGGCTCGAACTCGTCGAGCGCCGCCGCGAAGCGCTGCTGCAGCGTGTTGGCGCCCTGCGCGAAGCCCTGCGTCGCGACGCCGAGATGGATGTCGAGCGCGCTGCCCGGCAGCAGCCGGCGCACATCCTCGTCGGCCGAGACGCCCTCCTGCGCGCCCGGATTGAGCGCGATGACCGGCGGCAGCCCCGGCTCGGCGGCCAGCACCTGCGCCAGCGCGCCGAGCTTGAGCCAGGCGGTGGGCGTGTCGACGACGCACAGCAGCGGCTGCACCGTGCCGTCGAGCGGGCGGTGCACGTGGCGCACCACCGCCGCCTCGAGCGGCGCGGCAGGCGCCGCGGGCGCCACAGGTGCGGGACGGGCTGCCGCCGGCGCGGGCGGCGGCAGCGCCGCGGCGGCGGGACGGGCCGGTGCAGGCGCAGGCGCCGCGCTCGCCTCGGCCGGCACCGGGGGCGCCGCCGGCAGGACCGAGGAGTCGCCGACCTCGCCGCGCAGCTCGCGCGCCGTCTGCTCGACCAGCGCGGCGCTGACCGCCTCGCCGCCGCCGAGGAAGGCCGCCAGCATCAGCCGGTTGCACAGCACGTTGATGCGGCGCGGGATGCCGCAGGTCCAGCGCTGGATCTCGTCGAAGGCCTCCGGCTCGAAGGCCGGGTTGCTGCCGCTCCAGCCGACGTGGCGCAGCCGGTGCTCGACGTAGGCGCGCGTCTCGCTGACGTCGAGCGGGCCGAGGTGGCAGGAGGCGATGATGCGCTGGCGCAGCTGCTCGAGCGCGCGCGACTCGATGATGCCGCGCAGCTCGGGCTGGCCGACCAGGAAGCTCTGCAGCAGCGCATGCGTGCCGAACTGGAAGTTCGACAGCATGCGCAGCTCCTCGATCGCCTCGAGGTTCAGGTTCTGCGCCTCGTCCACGACCAGCAGCGCGCGCCGCTCGCTGACCGCAAGCGTCGTGAGGAAGCCCTCGATCGCCGCGATCAGCTGCGCCTTCGACTCGCCCTTCGGCGGCACGCCGAAGGCGGTGAGGATGGCGCGCAGCAGGTCCACCGACTCCAGCCGCGTGCTGACGACCTGCGCCGCGACGACGCGGCCCGGGTCGAGCCCTTCGAGCAGCGTGCGCACCAGCGTCGTCTTGCCCGCCCCGATGTCGCCGGTGACGACGATGAAGCCCTCGCCCTGGTAGACGCCGAACTTCAGGTAGGCGAGCGCATTGCTGTGCCCGCGGCTGCCGAAGTAGAAGCTCGGGTCCGGGTTGAGCTGGAACGGCGGGCCGGAGAGGCCGAAGAAGGATTCGTACATCTTGGATCCTCAGAAGCGTTGGCTCAGGCCGACGAACACGGCGTTCTCGCGCGCGTCCGCCCTCACGGTCGAATCGAGCATCTGGCGGCGCACGCCGACGGTGACCGCCGCGCGCTGCGACAGCGAATGGGTCAGGCTCAGCTGCAGCGTCTTCTCGGTGGTCTGGCCGGCGACCGTCACCCCCTCGATGCGCGAGGCGCGCGCGCGCGCGCCGAGCGTGGTCTGCGGGGCGACGCGGTGGCGCACGTCGACGCCGATGCCGCGCTGCTTGTTGTCGAGCTGCAGCGTCGACGGCAGCGGGGTCGAGAGCCCGTCCTCGTCGCGCAGCTGCTCCAGGCGCAGCGACTGCACCGTCACCGACGCGGTGGTGCGCCGCCCGAGCAGCGCGAAGCTCGCGCTGCTGCCGGTCTGCAGCTGCGCCCGGTCCGAATAGACCTCCACCGGGCGCTCGAGGATCTCCGGCAGGTTCAGGCTGTCGATCATCGAGCGCACCAGCGCGCGGCGCTGCACCGGGTCGGGGTGGCGCGTGGTCAGGATCGCGTCGAGCAGCGTCGCGACGTCGGTGCTCTGCGGCGACAGCACCTGCGACGCCGGCAGCGCGGTCGGTTCGCGGAAGGAGCGGAACTGCAGCGCCCACAGCGGCGAGCGGTGCGTGAACTGGGCCTCCCAGCCGGTGCCGAAGAAGCGCTTCTCGACGCTGGCGCGCAGGTTCGTGCGCTCGGTCGGCAGCCACAGCCCGCGCAGGCCGTAGACGCTCTCCTCGGACTCGATGCCCGAGAAGCGGGCGCGCTCGCGGCCGGCGACCAGGCCGAGCTGGATCTGCGGCCCGAAGCCGAAGGAGACGATGCCGCGCGCGGCGTTCGTCGACAGCACCTCCCCGGTGCCGCTGTAGCGCGCGTCGAACTGCTGCAGCTCGCCGGCGAGGCCGAGCCGCGGCGACTGCTGCGCCAGGCGCAGGAAGTTGCGCTGCTCGAAGGCGTCGCGGCGCGGGTCGGTCGGGTCGTACTCGCCGCCGCGGCGCGTCCAGGCGTTGTCGCTGCGCGCCTGCATCGACACCGAGGGCGAGAAGCGGTGGTCGAGGTAGGGGCTCAGGCGCAGCCGCGTGGTCGTGATGCGGTTGACCGAGGTGCTCAGGTCGGGCCGGCCCAGGAAGGGGTCGGCCGAGGTCTGCTCGGCCACCAGCCGCGCGTCCAGGTAGGCCCAGCGGTCGATCAGCGTCGAGTTCAGCTGCGCGCGCGCGTCGGGCAGCACGCGGCCATCGCGCGTGTCCTGCAGGTACTGCAGCACGTGCACGCCGATGTCGGCGTCGAGCTCGGTGCGCAGTCCCCGCCCGGTGACGCGCAGCCGCGGCGTGAGGTCGAGCACCTGGTCGCTCTCGCCGCCGGGCGAGCTGTAGCCGCTGTTGTCGGTGCCGATCACGGTCGCGTTCAGCCGCGGCTCGATCACCCAGGCGGGCTGCGGCGCCGGCGCCGGTGCGGCGGCCTGGGCCTGCGGCGGCATCGGCAGCTGGTTCGGCGCCGGCGGCTGCGGCACCTGCCCGGGGGCCGGGGCCTGCTGCGGCTGCTGGACCTGCGTGCGCGACTGGCTCCACGCGGTCGTGCCGGGCGTCAGCGCCAGCAGCGCGGCGGTGGCGATGGAGAGGCGGCGCAGGCCCGCGGGCCTGCGCGCTCGGACGGGGCCGCGGCGCTCAATAACCATAGCCATAGCCGTAGCCGTAGCTGTTGACGAGGGCCGGGCCGCTGCACTTGTTCAGCACCGACATCACCACCGGGCAGCTCTCCACCGCCTCGAAGGCCTGCGTCACCGCGCTCTGCGGCGTCTGGTCGGCGGCGACCGCCATCAGCACCTGGCCCATGCGGCTGGCGAGCACGCGGCATTCGGTGGTCGGCAGCAGCGGCGGCGCATCGAAGACGACGACGCGGTCCGGATAGCGCGTCGCGAGCTCGTCGAGCAGCTGGTCCATCGCGGCGCTGGCGAGCAGCTCGGTCGAGTTGACGCAGGGCGTCCCCGCCGGCAGCACCGAGAGCTTCGGGATGTTGGTCTTGAGCATCACGTCGGCGACGTCGATCGACGGGTCCTGCAGCACGTCGAGCAGGCCGCGGCCGGGCGTCAGGCCCAGGCGCGCGATCAGCGAGGAGCGCAGCACGTCGGCGTCCACCAGCAGCACGGTGGTGTCGAGCTCGGCCGCGAGGCTCAGCGCCAGGTTGATCGAGATGAAGGTCTTGCCCTCCCCGGGCAGCGCGCTGGTGACGAGCACCAGGTTGGAGCGCGGCGCCGCCTCGCTGCCGTCGCCCGGATAGGCGTGGCGCAGCAGCGGGCGCTTGACGACGCGCATCTCGTCGGCGAGCTCCGAGCGCGGGTCGCCCGGCAGCACGAAGCCGGCCTGGCGCAGCGCGTCGAGGTCGAGCTCGACCGACTGCGAGCTGCGAGCGCCGGCCGCGGGCGCACCCTCGCGCGGGCCGCGGCCGCGTACCGTGCGGCGTTCCTTGCGCGGGGCCTTCGCGGCCGCCTCGCCGGGCTGCGCGGCGCCCTCGCCGCCTGCCCCCCAGGGCACGTCCACGCCCGCCTTGCGCAGTTCCTCGAGCCGCCGTGCCGCCTGTTCGATGATGTTCATGGTTCTTCCTTTTTTCGCTGCGTCAGTCAGTGAGTGGGTCAGAGGCGCGCCTGGATCGCCAGCCAGCCCAGCAGGGCGGCGCCGCCGACGAAGAACAGGCCCAGGGCCCCGGCGAACTGCCGGTGGTCGCGGCGCGTCTGCACCTGCATGTCCGGGCTCATGACCATCGAGATGCGACCGAGCACCGGGCGCCCGGTCAGCTCGCGCAGCCGGCGCTCGCTGGTGAAGGCGGGGCGCAGCCAGGCGACGCCCCAGGCCGCGAGCAGGCCGACGACCAGCGCCAGCACGACCGAGAACAGCGCGAAGGTCTTGCGGGTCGGGGCCACCGGCGTCGGCTCGGCGCGCGGCGGCTCGACGACACGGAAATCGGCCATGTGCGAGGTCTCGTCGAGCTTCAGGCCGAGCTGCGCGGACTCGCGGCGGCGCACCAGCTCCTCGTGGTTGCGCTTGAGCACGTCGTAGTCGCGGTTGAGGCTGGCGAGCTCGGCCTCGATCTCGGGCATGCGCGCGCCGAGGGTCTGGGCCTGCTGCAGGCGCGCCTGCTGCGCACCGAGCCGGGTGCGCAGCGATGCGACGTTGGCCTCGGCGTCGGCGAGCGCGGTGCGCACGCGCTGGAACACCGGGTCGGCGGCGGCAGCACCACCGCGCGAGCGGTCGGTCATCGCCTGGCGCACGTAGCGGGTGCGCTCGGCCTCGAGCGAGGCGATCGAGCGGCGCAGGTGCGCGACGTCGGGATGCTGGTCGGTGAAGCGGCTCAGCAGCTCGTTGAGCTGGCGGCGCTCGGCGTCGATGCGCGACTCGATCTCGTTGAGGCGCGGCGAGGCGTTCGCGCTGCGCAGCGAGTCGGCCGTCACCTGCGGCTCGACGGCCGCCAGCTCGCGGCGCAGCGCGTTGCGCGACTGCTCGGCCGCGCCCAGCTCCACCTGCAGGCGGCTGATCTCCTCGGACAGCAGCGCCATGCGCGAGAAGTGGTCGCCGCTCGACGCGCCCGAGGTGCCGAAGTTGCGGACCTTGAATTCCTTGAGACGGTTCTCGGCCTCGGTGAGCTTGCGCTCGTGAGAGGCGATCTGCTCGTCGATGAAGCGGCTGGCCTCCTTCGAGTCGCGGGTCTTGGTGTCGGTGATCGACGCGGAGAACAGCGCCAGCAGGCGCTCGACCAGGCGCTCGGCGCGCTGCGGGTCGCTGTCCTGGTAGCTGATCGCGTAGAGATGGGTCCCGCTGTTCTCGTTGCCGTTGCCGGTCGGGGCGCCGGTGCTGCTGGGCGTGATCTTGATCTTGCGCATCAGCCCCGTCACCGCCGCGGCGCGCTCGGCCTCGGTCAGCGGCTCGCCGTCGTCCTTCTGCAGCAGCCCGAGCGAGGGGTCGGCCAGCAGCTTCTCTGCGTTCGGGCGCGAGACCAGCGTGCGGGCGAGCATCTCGACCTGCTGGTTGAGGTCGGGCTGCTGCGCCAGCCCCTGCATCAGCGGCTTGAGCACGGTCTGCGTGTTGACGTAGACGCGGGCGCTGGCCTGGTACTGGTCCTTCATCAGGGCCACGGCCAGGCCGCAGACCACGAGCACGGCCCAGGCCGCGGCCAGGCCGATCCAGCGCTTGCTCCACAGCCCGCGCAGCACCTGGTTGAACTGCTCCATCGATGGATGGTTTCGAATGTCAGCGGCGATCATCATCAGCCTCTTTGGTGTTGGGGTTCCCGCGGCCGCCGTCTCCCTCCGGTGCAGGCGGCGTCCGCGTATCGACCCATTCGTAGGAATTCACCGCGACGGGGCAGCGAAACAGGCCGGACAGGCATGGCACGAGCAGCAGTGCCCTCGCGGGCACCGCCTTCCTCCACGGTCCGGGATTCGTCATGCTCCGGCTCTCTCGGTGCTGCTGGGATGCCGGAGGGTCAGAACCAGCTCTGCGGAACGATGATCACGTCGCCGGGGCGCACCGCCACGTTGGCGGACACGTCACCGCGCTTGAGCAGGTCCTTCAGGCGCACGCGGTAGTGCTTGCCGCCCTCGGAGTTGCGCACCAGCACGGCGCCGTTGCCGTTGGCGAAGTCGGTCAGGCCGCCGGCCTGGATCATCACGTCGAGGATCGTCATGTCCTGGCGGTAGGGCACGGCCTGCGGGCGCGCGGCCTCGCCGACGATGCGGATCTGCTCGGACAGCGCGCCCTGGAAGCCGGTGACGACCACCGTCACCACCGGGTCGCGCACGACCTTGGCGAGGCGGGACTCGATCTCGCGCGCCAGCTGCGCCGGGCTGCGGCCGGCGGCCACCAGGTCCTCGGCCAGCGGCGTGGAGATGCGGCCGTCCGGGCGCACCGACACGGTGGTCGAGAGCTCGGGATGGCGCCAGACGAAGACGCTCAGGTTGTCGAGCGAGCCGATCTTGTACTGGTGGTCCGAGGACTGGACCGCCTTCGGCGCGGCCGGGTAGTTCTCCATCGGTGCCGCGCACGCGGCCAGCAGCGCGGCGATGCAGGCCGAGACGGTCAGAGGAACGACACGGCGCGAAAGCTCGGGAAGGGATCTTTTCATGGCATTTCCTTTCACCCCGCAGGGCTCACCAGAGAGAGAGAAGAAAACCGGAGACGACGCCTTGCTCAGCGCGCCCCCTCGCGAAACAGCACCACGCTAACCGTCTCGATCAGCACGAGCAGGTCGAGGAACAGCGAGTTGTTCTTCACGTAGTAGAGGTCGTACTGGTGCTTCTGACGGGCGTCCTCGACCGAGGCGCCATAGCTGTAGCGCACCTGCGCCCAGCCGGTGACGCCCGGCTTGACGCTGTGGCGCACGTCGTAGAACGGGATCTGCTCGCGCAGCTGCTCCACGAAGGCCGGCCGCTCGGGGCGCGGCCCGACCATGCTCATCTCGCCGCGCAGCACGCTGAACAGCTGCGGCAGCTCGTCGATGCGGGACTTGCGGATGAAGGCGCCGACGCGCGTCACCCGGGTGTCGCCCTGGGTCGCCCAGCGCGCCACGCCGTCCTTCTCGGCATCGGTGCGCATGCTGCGGAACTTCAGGCACATGAAGCTGCGCCCGCCGAGGCCGACGCGCTCCTGCCGGTAGATCACCGGGCCCGGGCTGTCGAGCCGGATCGCGAGCGCGGTCAGCAGCATCACCGGCGCGGCCAGCAACAGCAGCGTCGCCGAGCTGACGATGTCGAAGGCGCGCTTGGCGGCCTGGCGCGCGCGGCCCTGCACGAAGCCGTCGCCGTAGATCAGCCAGCTCGCCTTGAGGCCGTCGATCGGCACGATGGCGCGCGTGAGCTCGTAGAAGCCCGCCATGTCGAGCACCGGCGTGCCCTGGATGCGGCAGGTCAGCAGCTGGTCCATCGAGACCTGGCCGCCGCGGTGCTCGCGCGTCGCGACGATGATCTCGTCGATCTGGTTGCGCGCGACGATCTCGGTGATGGTCTGGCTGCGCGGGAACATGCGCGTCGCCGGCAGGCCCGGGTGGATTTCCTCCGAGGTCGGGTAGAAGCCCACCAGCTCGCGCTCGATGCGGTGCTGGGCCGCGAGGTCCTGCGCGACGCGATGCGCCTCGGGGCCGCTGCCGACGATCAGCACGCGCGGCGCGCCGACCGCGCGGCGGAAGGCGAACATGCCCACCCGCACCACGATCAGGCTCGCCAGCAGCAGCACGACCAACCCGAGCAGCCGGCCCGCGGAGACCTGCCCCGCCACCGAATGGAACAGCACGTAGGCGATGAAGGCGCCCACCATCAGCGCCAGCAGCGCGCGCCGCACGATGCTGCCGCGCTGCACCGGCACCGAGCTGGTGCGGTAGAGGCCCACGAACGAATAGAGCAGCAGCATCACGACGGCGAACTGCGTCGCCACCCAGATCATCCCGGCATCGAGCGCGAAATCCGCATCGTTGCCGGGCACGACCTGGAATGCCGACGCCACCGCGAGCGCCGCGACGAAGCACAGGACGCTGTCGGCGAAGAGCTCAAGCAGCGTCGAATATGAAACATGGTGCTGGAATAGCCTGAATGCCCGCACTCGTTACTCCCGAAAACGTTACCCTCCCGCCCCGTCTCTCATTGCGGGGTCTCTTTGTTCCGATGCAGTTTCTTCGGGATGAGAAGGGGCCCACATCCTGCAAACGAGTGGGATATCCCCCCATTTGCGGGCAGGCGAGCAGGTGCCAATCGCGACCTTTTCGGTTGCAATTGAAAACGCTTTGCCCGTTTTTTCGTTTTCGCGCCTGAATCCCCCGATCCGGTGGATCGGCATGAGGCACGCGCGAAAGCAGGCCCGCCCCGCTTTTCGCGGAACGGGCCTGCCGTCGAATAGGGTCAGGATTCAGCCCCGGGAAAAACCTCCCGGGGAATATCGGCTCAGCGTGGCGGCGGCACCGGGCTGGAAATCACGCCGCAGGCGATGCGGGGGCCGGAATTGCCGGCCGGCTGGCTGCGGTAATCGTCGGGCTGGGCATGGATCACCAGCGCGCGGTCGAGGACGCTGGTCTCGCCGCGGGAGAGCGTCAGGCCCGACAGCGTCACGCGCATCTCGGCATTGCCCTGCGCGTTGGCCTTCAGGTTCGGCAGGTCGCCGGCGTGGTGCTCCCCGCCCTGCGGGCCATGCGGCTTGCCGGTGGGGTTGAAGTGCCCGCCGGCGCTCGTCGCGTCGGGCGCCGAGCAGTCGCCGCGCTCGTGGACGTGGAAGCCGTGCTCGGCATTGGGCGTCAGGCCGGTGACGCGCACGTGCACCATCAGCTGCCCGCCCGCCTCGTGGAAGGTGGCGACGCCGCTGGCCTGGTTGCCCTGCGTCGGCGAGATCTTGGCCATCGCGCCGGGGCCGGGCATGCCGTGATGGCCGCCGTGCGCTCCCATCGGGCCGCCCGCGCCGGCCCTGCCGCCCTGCTGCATCGCGCAGCCGCCGAGTGCGACGGCAGCGGCGGCGGCGAGCACCGTGAAGTACCTGCGTGCCATGGAGGTCTCCTGTGTCAGTCCAGCGCCGATGCTAGGCGCGTGGCGCCGCCGCCTGCCGCTGGACCGGCACCGGAGGCGGGCACAGCGCGCGTTCGTGGCAGGCCCGCCTCATCGCTCACGGCTGGCGCCCCCGTCGCGCCTGCCCGGGCGGGTGTCCGGGCCGCGGCAGCGGGGGGCCGGCGGAGCTCCTCAGGCGGGCACCGCCCCGGCGCGCCGCAGCAGCAGCTTCTCGACCTCCAGCACCAGCAGCAGCGCGACGCCGACCAGGACGATCTGCACCCCCTGCACGAGGTCGAGCGCCCGGGTGTCGAAGAGCCGCTGCATGAAGGGCGCGTAGGTGAAGAGCAGCTGCAGCGCGAACACGGCGCCGACCGCGCGCAGCACGCGCGGCGTGCCCTTGACGCCCTGCAGCGTGAACGAGGGCGACTTCAGGTAGCGCACGCTGAACAGGTAGAACACCTCCATCGCCACCAGCGTGTTGACCGCCACCGTGCGCGCCTCCTCGATCGGGGCGCCGCGCACCAGCGCCAGCTCGTACATGCCGAAGATGCCGGCGAGGAACAGCGTCGAGACCAGCACGATGCGCCAGACGACGAAGCGCGACAGCATCGGCTCGCCCACCGGCCGCGGCGGGCGGCGCATCACGTCGGGCTCGGTCGGCTCGAAGGCGAGCACCATCGCCAGCGCGATCGAGCTGACCATGTTGACCCACAGGATCTGCGCCGGCAGGATCGGCAGCGCCACCCCGAGCAGCACCGCGAGCAGCAGGCACAGCGACTCGCCGCCGTTGACCGGCAGCAGGAAGGTCACCGCCTTGCGTAGGTTGTCGTAGACGGTGCGGCCCTCCTCCACCGCGTGCGCGATCGACGCGAAGTTGTCGTCGGCGAGCACCACGGCGCCCGCCTGCTTGGCCGCCTCGGTGCCCTTGAGCCCCATCGCGACGCCGACCTCGGCCTGCTTGAGCGCCGGCGCGTCGTTCACGCCGTCGCCGGTCATCGCGACGATCTCGCCGTTGGCCTGCATCGCGCGCACCAGCCGCAGCTTGTGCTCGGGGCTGGCGCGCGCGAACACGTCGGTCCCGGCGACGACGCGGCGCAGCGCGGCGTCGTCCATCGCCTCGATCTCCGGGCCGCTCACCGCGCGAAGGCGCTCGCTCAGCTCGAGCCGGGCGGCGATCGCGCTGGCGGTCGCGGCGTGGTCGCCGGTGATCATCTTGACGCGGATGCCCGCGGCGCGGCACCGCGCCACCGCCCGCACCGCCTCGTCGCGCGGCGGATCGATGATGCCCACCAGCCCGAGCAGCGTCAGGCCCTGCTGGACGTCCTCGTGCGCGAGCGGGCGGTCGCTCGCCGGCGGCGTGCCGCGCGCGAGCGCGAGGGTGCGGCGTCCTTGTGAACCCTGTATGTTGACCTGCTCGTGCCAGAAGGCCGCGTCGATCGGCTGCTCGCTGCCGTCAGGGCCGAGCTGCGCGCGGCACATCGCCAGCACCCGCTCCGGCGCCCCCTTGAGCAGCAGCAGCCGCGTGCCGTCGGCGCCGAGGTGCAGCGTCGCCATGTAGCGGTGCTCCGACTCGAAGGGGATCGCGTCGAGGCGCGGCAGCCGGCGCACGATCTCCGCCGGCTGCACGCCCGCCTTCATCGCCAGCGTCAGCAGCGCGCCCTCGGTCGGGTCGCCGGCGAGGCTCCAGCCGCTCTCGTCGCGCTGCAGGCTCGCGTCGTTGCACAGCGCCGCGGCCTCGGCCAGCGCGCGCGCCGCGGGCAGCCGCTGCGCCAGCCGCCCGCTGTCGAGCCGCTCGCCGCCGAGCACCAGCGCGCCCTCGGGCGCGTAGCCGCCGCCCTCCACGTCGAGCGTCGCCCCGGCGAGCACCACCTGCTGCACCGTCATCTCGTTGCGCGTGAGCGTGCCGGTCTTGTCGGAGCAGATCACCGTCACCGAGCCGAGCGTCTCGACCGCCGGCAGCCGCCGGATCACCGCGTGGCGGGCGGCCATGCGCTGCACGCCGATCGCCAGCGTGATCGTCATGATCGCAGGCAGCCCCTCGGGGATCGCCGCGACCGCCAGGCCCACCGCGGCCATGAACATGTCGGCGGCCGGAAAGCCCCGCACCAGCGTGCCGAAGCCGAACAGCAGCGCCGCGGCAGCGAGGATCACGCCGGTCAGGCTGCGCGCGACCCGCTCCATCTTGCGCAGCAGCGGCGTGCCGGCCTGCTCCACCGTCTCGAGCATGCGGCCGATGCGGCCGATCTCGGTGCGCGCGCCGGTGCCCACCACCAGGCCGCGCGCCTGTCCCTGCGTCACGTAGGTGCCCGCATAGCCCATGCACAGCCGGTCCCCGATCGCCGCGGCCGAGGCCACCGCGTCGATGTGCTTGCCCACCGGCATCGACTCGCCGGTCAGCGCGGACTCGTCGACGTGCAGGTTGCGCGCCTGCAGCAGCCGCACGTCGGCCGGCAGCCGGTCGCCCGAGGCGAGCAGCACGACGTCGCCGGGCACGAGGTGCGCGGCGTCGATCTCGATCGCGCGGCCGTCGCGCAGCACCACCGCGCGCGGCGCGAGCAGGTGGCGGATGGCCTGCAGCGCGCGCTCGGCCTTGCCCTCCTGGACGAAGCCGATGACCGCGTTGAGCAGCACCACCGCCACGATCACGCCGGTGTCGACCCAGTGCCCCATCAGCGCGGTGACGAGCGCCGCGGCGAGCAGCACGTAGATCAGCAGGTTGTGGAACTGCATCGCCAGCCGCCACAGCGGGTGCGGCGGCTTCGCCGTCGACAGCGCGTTCGGGCCGTGCAGCTCGAGCCGTCGCGCCGCCTCGGCGGCGCTCAGGCCCTCGATCGCCGCCTGCTGGGCCGCCAGGGCCTGCGGGACGGAATGGGCATGCCACGAGGGGGATGCCTCGCGGGAAGGCGGAGGGTCGGGCTCGGCGACGGGGGCGATCAGGCGGTCGTTCATGGCGGGCGGTGCGGTGGAATCCCCCGGCGGCACCGGCCCGCGGCCGGCGACCCGGGAGGGGCAGGACCATTCTCCCCACGGACTGCCGGGCCGCGAATTGACCACGATCAAGCGAGCCGGCGACTCGAGCGCGCCCGCGGCCCCGCGCCGCTCGAGCCGCGCCCCGGCCCTCCTGCCCCGCGCCTTGATGCGCGGCAAGGCCTGCGCTGCCCCGAGCCGGGCCGGCTATGCTGCGGCTTCCGCCCCTGCCTTGCCGAGACCCTGCCGCCATGAACGACGCGCTGCTGTTCCACGACTCCGAAGTCCGGCTCGCGTTCGCGGACGGGGACACGCTGCGCGTGCAGTTCTCGGCGGCCCACGTGGAGCGGCGCGAGGCCGGGCCCCGCGCCGGGGCGCCGGTGCTCGGCTATGCAAGGACGCTGGAGCTGGCCTTCGCGCGGGCGGCGTGGACCGGCGCGCTGCACGAATGCGTCGGCCGGCTGGTGCAGGGCCGGCTGTCGGCTGCGGGCGCGGCGCACGCGCGGCTGCCGCTGCCTTTCGACGCCCCGGGGCCGGTGCGCTGCGAACTCGCCTTCCACAACGGCACGCTGCTCGAGGTCGAGGCGGGTGCGGTGTCCTGCCGCTTCACCGGCGACCCGCGCTTCGTCGAGTCCTACGCCTGCTGAGCCAGCGCCGCGGCGGCTGCCCGTCCCCTCGCCCCGGGAAAGTGCGCGCCGCCGCGCCGACGCAGCCCCTTGCGTCCGTGGCCGCGCCCCATGTCCCGCCTGCCCTCAGGGAGATGGACGTGTACGTGTTTGCCGCACGATCGTTCGTTCGATACAAAGAGACATCGTTTTCACGCCCGACCACGATTCCCATGCAAGCGCAGATCACCGGCAAGATGGTTCCGAACCCCGCCGCGGCCCTGCCGAGCCTCGACGAACTGCGGGGCGCGCCGCGGGAAATCATCCTGCAGTGCCTGGACACCCTCGGGAGGCTGGGCGAGCAGGGCATCCGTCCCCCGGACGGCTACCTGTTCGCGCTCAGCCGCGAGATCGTGCGACCGCGGGCCGGGGCCGACGCGGCCGGGCCGGGCGACGGGGACCGCACGGCGTGAGAGGGGCACTGCATCCAGGTGCACAGGCGCCGCTCAGCGCAGCAGGTAGACCCAGGCAACCAGGGCGACATCGGTCAGGACGAGCAGTGCGATCGAGATCTTGAGGTTCATGCCGCGCAGTGTCGGCGCGGACGGGGCCGGCTGGCAGTGACGGATTTCTCTCGCCGCGCGGCAGGCTCGTCACCGATCGTGACGCCGCTGTCAGACTTGATTCGCGCTGTAAGACCGCGCCCTCCTTCGCGTGCTGCCGTGCTGAGGAACGAGGCCGGCCCCCCGGCTTCAGTATGATCGGCGCGGCCGAAACATACCGATACACGGAGGGGGCATGGGACTGGGCGATTTCATCAGGAAGCAGTTCGTCGATGTCATCCAGTGGACCGAGGACGGCGACGACGGCGTGCTCGCCTGGCGCTTCCCGGTGAGCGGGCAGGAGATCCAGCACGGCGCCGCGCTGACGGTGCGCGAGTCGCAGCTGGCGGTGTTCGTCGACGAGGGCCGCATCGCCGACGTGTTCGGACCCGGCATGTACCGGCTCACGACGCAGACGCTGCCGGTGCTGACCTACCTGAAGAACTGGGACAAGTTCTTCCAGTCGCCCTTCAAGAGCGACGTCTACTTCTTCAGCACGCGCCAGCAGCTCGACCGCCGCTGGGGCACCAGCCAGCCGGTGACGGTGCGCGACCGCGACTTCGGCGCGGTGCGGCTGCGCGCCTTCGGCAACTACGCCTTCCGCGTCGAGGACGCGCGCCGCTTCCACACCGCGGTCTCCGGCACGCGCGAGCGCTACACCGCCGAGGACCTCGACGGCCAGCTGCGCGCCCTGATGCTGCAGCACCTCTCCGACGCGGTGGCATCCAGCGGCGTGCCCTTCCTCGACCTCGCCGCCAACCAGGTGATGTTCGCCGCCCGGCTGCGCGAGGCCGCCGCGCCCGCCTTCGCCGCGCTCGGCCTGCGGCTCGAGCTCGTCACGGTGCAGAACGTGTCGCTGCCCGAGGAGCTGCAGAAGGTGCTCGACCAGAGGATCGGCATGGGCATGGTCGGCCAGGACATGGGCCGCTTCATGCAGTACCAGACCGCGCAGGCCATTCCCGCGCTGGCCGCGCAGGGCGGCTCCGGCAGCGGCATCGCCGGCGACGCGATGGGGCTGGGCGCGGGCATCGCGCTCGGCCAGGTGCTCGCGCAGCAGCTCGGCCAGGGCCTGCAGGGCACGATGCCGTCGCTGGCCGCGGCGGCGCCCGTCGCGACGCTGGCGCCCGCGGACGTGATCGCGACGCTCGAGCGGCTCGGCGAGCTCAAGGCCAAGGGCATCCTCACCGAGGAGGAGTTCTCGGCCAAGAAGGCGGAGCTGCTGAAGAAGCTGGTCTGAGGCCTTGGCGTCCTCCCCCGCCCCGCAGCGCGCCTGGCGCGCGCTGTGCCCGAACTGCGGCGCGCCGGTCGAGTTCCGCTCGGCCGCGTCGGCGAGCGCCGTCTGCGGCTTCTGCCGCAGCACGCTGCTGCGCGACGGCGAGGCGCTGCGCCGCATCGGCACCGGCGGCGAGCTGTTCGAGGACCACTCGCCGCTGCGGCTCGGCGCGAGCGGCCGCTACCAGGGCGCCGGCTTCATGCTCGTGGGCCGCATGCAGTACGCCGGCGAGAGCGGCGGCTGGAACGAGTGGCACGCGCTGTTCGACTCCGGGCGCTCGGGCTGGCTCTGCGAGGACAACGGCAGCCACGTCTTCGCCTTCGACATGCCCGCGCCCGCCGGCCTGCCGCCCCCGGCGCGGCTCGCCGCCGGCCAGCGCCGCACGCTCGACGGCCGCTCCTGGAGCGTGGCCTCGGTGGTGCAGGCCACGCTGCGTGCCGCCGAGGGCGAGTTGCCGCGCCCGCCGCGCGCCGGCGAGCGCTTCGCGGTGGCGGAGCTGCGCGGCCCTGACGGCGAAGTCGCCACGATCGACTACGGCGACCCGCAGAAGCCGTCGTGGTCGGTCGGCCGGGCGGTGCGGCTGGAGGAGCTGGGGATGCAGGGGCTGGCCGCGGAGGCGGCCGCTCGCGAGCTCGGCGCGCGCGGCATCGAATGCCCCGGCTGCGGCGCCTCTCTCGAGGTGTCGCTCGCGAGCACGCGCACGATCGCCTGCCGGCACTGCGCTGCCGTGGTCGACCTCTCGAAGGGCGTCGGCGCCGACCTCGCTCATTACGCGCAGGCCCGCGGCGGCGGCGACGCGCCCGAGCCGCTGCTGCCGCTGGGCAGCACCGGGCTGCTCGCGCTCGGCACCCGCGCCCCGCTGCCCTGGCAGGTGGTCGGCTACCTCGAGCGCTGCGAGCCCTCGGTCGAGTCGGGCGAGGAACAGTCCTTCTGGCGAGAGTACCTGCTCTACAACCGCAAGGAGGGCTTCGCCTTCCTGGTCGAGGCCGAGGACGGCTGGAGCTGGGTGCGGCCGCTGACCGGCGCCCCCGAGGGCCGGGACCCGCGGGTCTCCTACCAGGGCGTCGACTACCGCAGGCGCTGCAGCTACGGCGCCCGCACCACCTACGTGCTCGGCGAGTTCTACTGGAAGGTGGAGCGCGGCCAGCGCGGCTTCAACACGGACTACGCGGGCGTCGGCCGCGAGCACGCACGCAAGCGCCTCAACCGCGAGCAGCGCGGCGGCGAGGTGGTCTGGTCGGGCGGCGAGACGCTCGACTCGGCAACGGTCGCCCGGGCCTTCCGCCTCGACCCCTCGAAGCTCGCCGCGTTCAGCCGCGACGTCGCGCCGCACGGCGCCTTCCGCAGCATGCCGGGCGGGCACCTGTCCTGGGCGCTGCTGCTCGCGTCGGTCCTCGTGATCGGCATGGTCGCCTGGGCACGTGCCGACCGCCCCGACTGCGGGCCGCTCGAACTGGAGGCGCGGCGTGCCGGCTCCGCCTACCGCCACTGCGTCGCCAACGGGCACGGCAGCGCCTGCGAGCCGCAGCGCCTGCAGCTCGGCGAGGCCAGCGTCGCGCACCAGCGCTGCCTCGACGCGCAGTCCCGCAGCGGCGGCGGCTCCGGCGGCAGCTGGAACAGCGGCGGCTCCTGGGGCGGCCACAAATGAACCCTTGCTCGACACTCAACCCGCTTCAGGAGGTTTTCCCATGATGGGCATCGAATGGCTCCGGCCGGAGGTCTTCTTCGGCTCCATCCTGTACGCGCTGGTCGGCGTGCTGGTGTTCTGGATCAGCTTCATCGTCATCGACCGCCTCACGCCCTACGACCTGTGGGCCGAGATCTGCGAGAAGCGCAACACGGCGCTGGCGATCGTCGTCGGCGCGATGTGCCTCGGCATCGCGCTCATCGTCGCCGCGGCGATCCACTGAGGCGCCGCCCCCTTGCAGTCCGCCCCCCCGAACCCGGCCGCGGCCGCGCCGGCGGCGGCGCGCATCGCGCCCGCCGAGCTCGCGCTGCTGGCCTCGGTCTTCGTCATCGCCGCCTGCGGCCTGGTCTACGAGCTCGCCGCCGGCGCGCTCGCGAGCTACCTGCTTGGCGACTCGGTGCTGCAGTTCTCCACCGTGATCGGCACCTACCTGTTCGCGATGGGGCTGGGCTCCTGGCTGTCGCGCTACGTCGAGCACCAGCTCGTCGCGCAGTTCCTGCGCATCGAGCTGCTGGTCGGCCTCGTCGGCGGGCTGATGCCCGCGGCGCTGTTCGTCTCGCACAGCCTGCTGCCGCCGCTCGCACAGGGGCCGTTCCGCACGCTGCTGTACGCGCTGGTGCTGCTCGTCGGCGCGCTCGTCGGCCTGGAGATCCCGCTGGTGATGCGCATCCTCAAGCGCCACTTCAGCGAGCGCTACGCGCTGCGCGACCTCGTGTCGCAGGTGCTGACCTTCGACTACCTCGGCGCGCTCGCCGTCGCGCTCGCCTTCCCGCTGCTGCTGGTGCCGCAGCTCGGGCTGATCCGCACCGGCGCGTTCTTCGGCCTGCTCAACGCCGCGGTGGCGGCCTGGGCGCTGTGGCTGTTCCGCGGCGAGCTGCGCCGCCCGCGCGCCTGGGCGCTGGCCTGCGCGGGCGTCGTCGCCTGCCTCGGCGCGGCGATGGCCGGGGCCGAGCGGCTCACCACCTGGAGCGAGGACCGCTTCTACGGCGACCGCGCGATCCTCAGCGAGAGCAGCCCCTACCAGCGCATCGTCGTCACCTCGGGGCCGGCGGGCGTGCGGCTCTTCCTCAACGGCAACCTGCAGTTCCACTCGCGCGACGAGTACCGCTACCACGAGGCGCTGGTGCACCCGGCGATGGCCGCGCACGGCGCGCCGCGGCGCGTGCTGGTGCTCGGCGGCGGCGACGGCCTCGCGGTGCGCGAGATCCTGAAGTACCCCGGTGTCGAGCGCGTCACGCTGGTGGACCTCGACGCGAACGTCACGCGCCTGTTCGCCGCTCAGCCGCTGCTGCGCGAGCTCAACGGCGACGCGCTGCGCTCGCCGAAGGTCGAGGTGGTCAACGCCGACGCCTTCCAGTGGCTCGAACAGCCGCACGAGCCCTGGGACGTGATCGTCATCGACTTCCCCGACCCGAGCAACTTCTCGCTCGGCAAGCTCTACACCACCACCTTCTACCAGCGCGTCGACCAGCGGCTCGCCGCCGGCGGCTACCTGGTGGTGCAGACCAGCTCGCCGCTGATCGCGCGGCGCAGCTTCTGGACCGTGGCGGCGACGCTCGAGGCGGTGGGCCTCGCCGTCACGCCCTACCACGCCCATGTCCCGAGCTTCGGCGAATGGGGCTTCATCGTCGCCGGCCGCCGGCCCTGGCGCATGCCCGACGCGCTGCCCGCGGGCCTGCGCTTCCTCACGCTCGAGGGGCTGCCCGCGCTGCTGCACTTCCCGCCCGACATGGCGCGGCTGCCCGCGGAGCCGAACCGGCTGTCGAACCAGGTGCTGGTGCACACCTTCGAGCGCGAATGGGGCGCGCTGCATTGAGGGCGGGCCTGACGCGCCGCGCGCTGCTCGGCGCCGGTGCCGCGGCGCTCGCGCTCGGCCCGGCGGGCTGCGGCCGCCCGCCGGCGTCCTTCGACGGCGGCTGGGTCGGCGCGGCCGCCTCGCGCGGCCACCGGCTGCGCGAGGCCGGCCGCATCGTGCCCGCCGCGGCGGCACCCCCGCGACGCGCCTCGGTGCTGGTGATCGGCGCCGGCATCGCCGGGCTCGCGGCGGCGCGCGAACTGGCGCGGCGCGGCATCGACGACGTGCGGCTGCTGGAGCTCGAGGACGCACCGGGCGGCAACAGCCGCGGCCACGCGGTCGGCGGCCTCGCCTGCCCGCTCGGCGCGCACTACCTGCCGCTGCCGGGCCCGCACGCGCACGAGGTGACCGGGCTGCTCGACTCGCTCGGCCTGTGCCGCGAGGAGGCCGGGCGCACGGTCTGGGACGAGCGCCACCTCTGCCACAGTCCGCAGGAGCGCCTCTTCATCGACGGCGCCTGGGTCGAGGGGCTGCTGCCGCCGGCCGAGCCGGGCTCGACGACCCAGGCGCAGTACCGGCGCTTCGCCGCCGCGGTGCGGCAGGCCTCGCGCGAGGCCGGCTTCGCGATGCCGACGCAGCGCGCCGGCTGGAGCGCCGCGCATGCCGCGCTCGACGCCCTCACCTTCGGGCAGTGGCTGCAGGCGCAGGGCCTCGACGACGCGCGGCTGCTCTGGTACCTCGACCACTGCTGCCGCGACGACTACGGCGCCGGCATCGACGTGGTGTCCGCCTGGGCCGGGCTGCACTACTTCGCGAGCCGCCACGGCTTCCACGCGCCCGGCGACGAGGACGCCGCGCGCGAGCCGGTGCTCACCTGGCCCGAGGGCAACGGCTGGCTCGCCGAGCGCCTGGCCGCGCCGCTGCGCGAGCGGCTGCACACCGGCCGCACCGTGCTCGGCGTCGAGGAGTCGCGCCACGGCGTCACGGTGCGCGCCTGGGACGAGCGGCTCGGGCGGCCCGAGACGTGGCAGGCCGGCCACGTGGTGCTGGCGGTGCCGCTGTTCGTCGCCGCGCGGCTGCTGGAGCGGCCGCCCGCCGCGCTGGTCGAAGCCGTGCGGGCGCAGCGGCATGCGCCGTGGCTGGTGGCCAACCTGCGGCTCGACGAGCCGCTGGCCGTCGTGCCCGGCGGCGCGCCGCCCTCCTGGGACAACGTCGCCTTCGGCGGCGACGCGCGTGCGCTCGGCTACGTCGACGCGATGCACCAGGCCCTGCGCCCGCACCCCGGCCCGACGGTGCTGACGGCGTACTGGGCGCTGCCGCAGGCGCAGCGCGCCGCGCTGCTGCAGCGGCCGTGGCGCGACTGGGCCGAGGCGGTGATCGCCGACCTCGCGCCGCTGCACCCGGACCTGCCGGCGAAGGTGCGCCGCGCCGAGCTGATGCGCTGGGGCCACGCGATGAGCATCCCGCTGCCCGGTGTGCGCGGCAGCGCCGCGCTGCGCGCGCTCGGCGAGACCGGCACCCGGGTGCGCTTCGCGCATGCCGACCTGTCGGGCTACTCGGTGTTCGAGGAGGCCTACACCCGGGGCATGCAGGCCGGCGCCGCGGTGGCGGCACGGCTCGGGGCGGCCCGCAGAGCTTGACGATCGTCAAGCTCGGGAGCGATGCGGTGCGGCCACGCGAATGCCCCAGGAGCCGAGCAGAAAACCCCAGCAAGTCACGCCGCCGTCAAATCGCGTTCATAGCGATTTCATGTTTGTTGCTTAATGTAACTCCGTCGTCTTCACGCCGGAGCCCTCGATGAGAACCCGTTATTTCCGCCATCTTTTTGCCGTGTCCGCATTCGCACTGACAGCGATTACCTCCGCGCAGGCCAGCGAGATCGTGATCGGGCAATGCGCGCCGCTTTCCGGCTCGCTGCGCGCGACCGGCAAGGAAATCGTGGCGGGCGCGCGGGCCTATTTCGAATTGGTCAATGCCGAGGGCGGCATCGCCGGGCGCAAGATCCGGCACGTCGTGAAGGACGACCTGTACGACACCGCCGAGACCGTGCGCCTGACGCAGCAGCTGATCGACAACGAGCGGGCCGTGGGCCTGATCGGCTACGCGGGCACCGGCAACGTGGCCGAGTTGCTGCGCCAGGGCGTGCTGTCGAGCCGGCGCGTGCCGCTGGTCGCGCCCTTCACCGGGGGGGAGCCGCTCAGGAAGCCCTACAACCCCTACGTCTTCCACATCCGCGCGAGCTACGCGGACGAGGTCGAACGCTTGGTGGAGCAGTTCACGCTGATCGGCCTGAAGAAGATCGCCGTCTTCTACCAGAACGACGCCTTCGGCTCGACGGTGCTGTCGAGCGTGGAGAGCGCGCTCGCGCGCCGCGAGCTGAGCCTGGTGGCGCGCGGCAGCTACGAGAAGGGCAGCGAGGACGTGGGCGCGGCGGTGGCGGCGATTTCCAGGGGCGCCCCCCAGGCGGTGCTGATGGTCGCGGTAATGCGGCCGGCCGCGGCCTTCGTGCGCGAATATCGCAAGCTGCATCCGGGAACGCAGATTTCCGGCCTGTCCGTCATCAGCGGCTCCGAATTCCACGCCGTGGCCGGCACCGATTCGGCACGCGGCATCGGCATCACGCAGGTGGTTCCCTCGCCCTTCAACGGCTCGCTGAAGGTGGTGCAGGAATATCGCGAGGCGATGCGCCGCCACGCGCCCGGCATGCCCTTCTCCCATGCGAGTTTCGAGAGCTACCTGGGCGCGCGCGTGATGGTCGAGGGCTTGCGGCGCATCAAGGGCGAAATCAACTCCGCAGCGCTGCTGAAGGCGCTGGAGGGCGTGGACGTCGACCTGGGGGGGCACCACGTCCGCTTCGGTCCGGGTGATCGCGTCGGCTCGAAGTTCGTCGAGGTCACGCTGCTGCGCGACGACGGCGCGATGATCCGGTAAGGCCGCGCCGCCGCGCTCAGGCCCCGGGCAGCCCGACCGGGGCCTGCAGCCGCCCGCGCTGCAGCCGCTGCCGCTCGACCCGACCGGGCCGCAAGGCCGCCACCAGCGCGTCGAGCAGCGCCTGCGCGCGGGCGCGGTTGTCGGTGCTGAAGTTGCAGACGTAGACGTCGAGCGTCACGCCGCGCAGCTCCGGCCAGGTGTGCACCGCCAGGTGCGACTCCGCGAGCAGCACGACGCCGGTCACGCCCGACGGCGCCCCGGGCTCGGCGGGCGCGAAGCGGTGGAACAGCTCGCCCACCGGGTGCAGGCCCGCCGCCTCGACCTCGCGCAGGCACAGCGCCCGCAGCAGCGCGGCGTCGCTCATCGCCGCGTGGTCGCTCGGGCAGCCATGGAGGTCGGCGGTGAGGTGCAGGCCGTGCATGGGCCGCGATTATCCCGGCCGCCGGCGCCCCGCCCGCGCCTCCCGGCAGCGGCTCACTGCACGATCTTCACCAGCTGCCCCGGTCTGGGCTCGCCGCTCGCGTAGACGCCGTTGAGCAGCCGCAGCTGCTGCAGCGCGTTCTCGTCCAGCGCCGACTGGCGCGCCAGCTGCTCGAAGCCGCCGCGCGGATAGGGCACGGTGCGAAGCGTCCACGGCCTTGCGGCGCTGCGGTCGGCCGCGCTCATCGGCCGGAAGGACGCCAGCGCCTCCTGCAGCCGCGGCGCCGCCTGCTGCAGCGCGGCGCGGTCGCGCGCGGCCTGCAGGAACAGGTAGGGACGGTTCCCCGGCCCGGTGACGACGGTGGCATCGACCGGCTGGGCGGCGCCCTGCGCGTTGCGGCGCACGCCGACGAAGCGCGTCGCCGGCATGCCGTTGACCGAGAAGCGCTCTGTGCGGCCCTGCTCGGGCTGGAGGACCTTGCGCAGGATCTCCTCGTGGCTGCGGCCCGCGTCGGGGGGCACCGGCCGCATCACGAGGCCAGCGCTGCCCTCGGGGCTCGCGACCAGCAGCGCGTCGGGCGCGTTGCGGATGCGCCAGCCCGCCGGCGCGGTCAGCGCGAAGCCGAGCGGCTCGTGATAGAAGTTGCGGCCCCGCGTCAGGCCCTGCTCCCGGCTCTCGCCGAAGGGCAGGCCGTCGATCATCCGCAGGTAGCGCGCGCGGCCCTCGTCCTGCGCGTAGCTGCCCTGGTAGCGGCTCGCGATCTCGGTGATCTCGTCGAGGCGCTGCTCGTTGCTCGGGTGCGAGGCGAGCCAGCTTCCCGCGTCGCCGCGCGGCTCGCGCCCCTGCGCGCGTGCGAGGTCGGCGGCGTAGCGCTCCTGGTCCTGCAGCACGCGGATCACGTCGATCATGTTCTTCGGGTCGTAGCCGGCGCGCGCGAGGTACTCGGCGGCGAGCTGGTCCGACTGCAGCTCCTGCCCGCGGCCGTAGGACGCCACGTAGCCCGCCGCCACGCCCTGCGAGACCTGCGACGCGAGGTCGGCCGCGCCGCTCACGCCGCGCCCCTCGAGCACCGCGCCGAGGATCGTGGCCGCCAGCACGCCGAGCCCGGCGGTCTGCTGGCGCGTGGCGCGCTGCGAGCCGTGGCGCGCGGTGACATGGCCGATCTCGTGCGCGATCACGCCGGCGAGGTCGGCCTCGCTCTCCATGTAGGCCATCAGCCCGCGCGTGACGTAGACGTAGCCGCCGGGCAGCGCGAAGGCGTTGACCTCGGGGCTGTCGAGCACCGTGAAATGCCACTTCAGCTCGCTGCGGTGCGAGTGCCTGGCGAGGCGCTGGCCGAGCTCGTCGACGTAGGCCTGCAGCTTCGGGTCCTTGTACTCGCCGTACTCCGCGAGGATCTGCGGATGCGCCTTGCGGCCCTCGGCGATCTCGGTCTGCACGTCCATCACCGTGCGCTCGGCCTCGCCGGTCACGGGGTTCTCGACGGTGGCGCAGCCGCCGAGCACGGCCACGGACAGGGACAGGGACAGCAGCAGGCGACGCATGACGGACCTCGATCAGGAACGGGACGGGAGCGCCCCGGACGCGGCAGCTTCCATGCCCGGCCCCCGGGAGCGTGCCGCACCGGCGCGGCACGGGCGCTATGCTGCCATCAGGCAATCCGCAGGGATGAACCCGCGATGAACAGGAGACGACAGCTCGCCGCGCTCGCCGCGCTCGCCGCGCTCGGCACGGCCACGGCTTGCGCGCGCGCCGCCGCGCCGCAGCCCGCCCGGCAGCCCGGCCCGGCGCTGCTGACGCTCAGCGGTGCGGTCGAGCGCACCAACCGCGGTGCGCTCGACCCGGCACTGGACCAGCTGATGGTCAAGCACCAGGTGAGCTTCGGGAAGGCCCGCACGCTCGACACCGCGGCACTGGCGGCGATGCCGGCCGTGACGATCCGCCCGACCCTCGAATACGACCGCAAGCCGCACACGCTCGCCGGCCCGCTGCTCGCCGACGTGCTGCAGGCGGCCGGCGCGCCGCAGCAGCCCTCGACGACGCTGCTGCTGCGCGCGATCGACGGCTACGCGGTGGCGCTGCCGCTGATGCAGGCGCGCCGGCAGCGCTTCATCGTCGCCACGCATCTCGACGGCCGCCCGCTCCCCCTCGGCGGGCTCGGGCCGCTGTGGGCGGTCTACGATGCGGACCGGGTGCCCGAGATGGCGGCCCGCCCGGTCGAGGAGCGATTCGCGCAATGTCCCTGGGGCCTCTACCACATCGAGGTGCGCAGCGACTGAGCGACGAGCCCGCCCGGGCACGAGCGCTGCCCCGGATCCGGAACCGGGAGGCGTGCCCGCGGGTCGCCCCCGGAGCATCGCAGCCCCCTCCCGCAGACCGACCTGGCCATGACGATTCCCGCCTCCTTTCGCCCCCTGCCGGACGGGCGCCCCGAAAGCCCGGCCCGCGCGGTGCTGCTGCGCGGCTGCGCGGCCGCCGTCGGCGCCGCGCTGCTGCCGGGCCCGGCCGCGGGGCGAAGCACCACAGAGAGGACGACCATGCAGCAACGAAGGATTCCGTCGAGCGGCCGGCTGCTGCCGGTGATCGGCTGCGGCACCTGGCAGACCTTCGACGTCGGCCGCGATGCGGCCGCGCAGGCGCAGCGCGCGGAGGTGCTGCGCGTGCTGTTCGAGAGCGGCGGCTCGGTGATCGACAGCTCGCCGATGTACGGCTCGTCCGAGGAGGTCGTCGGCACGCTGCTCGCGGCAGCCGGCAGCCGCGAGCGCGCCTTCCTCGCCACCAAGGTCTGGACCCGCGGGCGCGAGGCCGGCATCGCCCAGATGGAGCGCTCGATGGCGCTGCTGCGCACGCCGCACATCGAGCTGATGCAGATCCACAACCTCGTGAACTGGCGCGCGCACCTGCCGACGCTGCGGGCCTGGAAGCGCGAGGGCCGCATCGGCCACCTCGGCATCACGCACTACACGCCCTCGGCGCACGACGAGCTGGCCGCGTTGATCGAGTCCGAGCCGCTGGACTTCGTGCAGCTCGACTACGCGATCAACGACCGCGCCGCCGAGGCGCGGCTGCTGCCGCTCGCGGCCGGGCGCGGCGTGGCGGTGCTGGTCAACCAGCCCTTCGGCGGCGGCGGCCTGCTGCGCTCGCTGCTCGGGCGGCCGCTGCCGGCTTGGGCCGGCGGGATCGGCTGCACGAGCTGGGCGCAGCTGCTGCTGAAGTTCGTGCTCTCGCACCCGGCGGTGACCTGCGTCATTCCCGGCACCGCACGCCCGGAGCACATGCGCGAGAACGCGCTCGCCGGCAGCGGCGAGATCCCGGAGCGCGCGTTCTGGCAGCCGCGGCTCGCGAGCCTGGGCTTCTGAGCGGCGGCGGCCTCAGGCGCGCGGTCTCAGCAGGACCGGCCCGCGGTTGGAGATCGCCGCGATGGTGCCGTCGTTCGCAATCGCGGTCGCGCGCAGGACCACCAGGCCCTCGGGCGCATCGATCAGGTCCCGGTTCAGGTCGACGAAGCCCTGCTGCGCCGACCAGGTGAAGGCGCGGTCGGCCTGCGCGCCGCTCGAGGAGTAGCCGACCACCTGCCCGCGGTCGTTCAGCGCGATCACGCGCGCGCTGCGGCCCTCCGGCACCTCGATGAAGCGGAAGCCCGCGCCGCCCGGGCCCCAGATGAAGGGCCGGTCGCGCACCCCGCCGCCCGCGGGCTCGATCGCGTAGCCGGCGATCTGGCCCTCCTCGTTGATCTCGACCAGGCTCCAGCCGGGGAAGGACGCCGTCGTCAGGTCCTCGATCGTGCCGGAGGCGCTGCGGAAGAAGGGCGTGACGCCGCCCGACGCATTGCGGCGCACCCCGGCGATCTCGCCGCGCTCGTTGATGCTCGTCGCGTCGAGCTGCTGCCCCTCCGGCTCGAGGCGGACCACCGGCTCGGTCGGCGACCAGATCGCCGAGCCGTTGACCGTGCGGCCGACCACCTGGTTGCGGTCGTTCAGGTCGTTGAGGTCGAGGATGCCCGCCTCCTGGAACAGGTTGCGCGTGGGCTGGTTCGGCAGGGCGACCAGGCCGGCCCGCCCCGTGCCGGGCAGCAGCGCGATGCCGCCCACCGTGCCGCCGACGTTCACCGCCAGCGCCTGCGACTCGGCGGTGGTGAGGTCGGTGAAGACGCGCGTGAGGACGCCGTCCTGCCAGGTGAAGGCGCGCGGCGTGTTGCCCGCGTCCCAGTAGACGCCGGCCACGCGCCCGGACTCGTTCACGGCCCGCGGCGACACCTCCATGCCCTGCGGCGCGGTGATGTTGCGGACCTGGTTGCCGTCGTAGTGGAAGGCGCGCAGCTCGTCCGCGGAGAGCTGCATGTAGCCCGCGACCTGCCCGCGCTCGTTGATCGCTCGGGGGAAGATCCAGCCTTCGGTGCCCGCCACGCCGAGCACCTGCACCGCGTAGCGGCTGGGCGTCGTCAGGCGGATGCCGCCACCGTCGCCCCCGCCGCCTCCGCCGCAGCCGGAGAGCGCCAGCAGCGACAGGCCGGCGAACGACACCAGGAAATTCCGCCGAGCTTCTCGGTGGGGAGCGTTTTTCGGGTGAACCATGGACGAGTCTCCTTGAGATCGTGTCAAGGTAGTTTCTCGTCGCGTGTACCGGCACCCCCCGGGAAAAGGGGCCCTTCACCGGCGGGATTGAAAGCGAAGTTTTCGCCTTCGTAACCGCCGGTGCCGGCCCTCCCCCGAGGGCACGCTCAGGGCTGGCGGCACTCGAAGTTCGCCGCGTCCTCGATGCTGCCGCTGCCCTTGTAGTGGGCATAGGCCGGGTAGGCGCACAGCGGGCGGGTGCGGCCCGGGAAGACTCTCGTGCCGCTGGCGACGATCTGCTGCGGCGCCCCCCCCTTCTCGACCCAGTCCACCAGCGCGCCGAGGCCGTCCCAGACGTCGGTCCCGGCACCGCCCGAGCAGTGCCCCATGCCGGGGATCAGGAACAGCCGCGCGAGGTCCTGCGTCGGGCCGTGGGCCGTCTGCAGCCGCTGGTAGTAGTCCACCACCTCGTGGGGCGAGAAGATCGGGTCGGCCATGCCGTGGGCGAGCAGCAGCTTGCCGCCGCGGGCCTTGAAGCCGGCGAGCTGCACGTCGTCGCCGGTGTTGTAGATCGACGCATAGGCGTCCAGGCGCGCCGGGTCGGTGTCGAAATTGAAATCGAAGATGCTGAAGCCGGGATCGGGCGGCGTGAGGAACTCGTTGGCCAGCGCGTCGTTCATCAGCACCACATGGCGCGAATTGGGCGTCGAGGTGGTCGACGTGCCCAGGCGCCAGGCACGCCAGTCGTTGTCCGGATGCCCGACGCCCGGGTCCCAGGGCCAGGAGAAGTAGAGCGGCTGGCCGGCCGAGTTGCGCGGGCCCGCGAAGCTGCGGCGCAACGCGCCGACCTGGGCCGGGCTGAGGCAGCTGTCGTTCTTCGCCCCGGAGCACTGCAGCACGCCGGGGTCGAAGCCGCAGGCCGCGGGCCGGGAGACGAGGCCGTCGTTCGCCCCGTCCTGCGCGTCGCAGGCCGACAGGATGCCGTCGCGCAGCAGCTGCAGGTCGCCGTTCGTCAGCGCCTGGCTCAGCACCGGGCGGCCGTCGGCGCCCGCCGGCGCGATATCCCTGAAGGTGATGCTGTCCCAGGCCGCGGCGATCGTCGCGCCCTTGGCGACACGCATCGCCGGGGCCATCGCGAGGATGCCGTCGAAGTAGCCGGGGAAGCGCTGCGAGAACATCATCCCCTGGCGCCCGCCGCCGGAGCAGCCCACGAAGTAGCTGCGGTCGGCAGGCCTGCGGTAGTACTGGCTGATCAGCTCCTTCGCCGTCACCGCCACCTTGTCATAGCTGTTGTAGGCGTGGTCGATGCGCGCGAGCGGATCGGCGCCGAAGGAGGCCGTCGTGCCCTGGTGGCCGGCGTCGGTGGTCACCACCGCGAAGCCGCGGTTGAGCGCGTAGCGCGGCGTGGCCTGCGGGCCGACGGCGGGACGGACCACGCCGTCGTTGCCGCCGCCGCCCTGGAACAGGAACCTGCCGTTCCAGTTCTGCGCCGGCATGCGCAACTCAAAGCCGATCGCGTAGGGCTTGCCGTCCACGCCGGTGCGCGGGTTCATGGTGCCGCTGACGCGGCAATGCTCGACCAGCATCTCGCCGCTGGTGACGCCGGGGGGGCGCTGCGTGTTCGCCGCGATGGTCTCGGTGGTCAGCGTCGTGGCGGGCAGCGCCATCCTGGCGATCGCCGCGCAGTCGAGCGCCTGGGCGGTCTCGGTCGGGCCGTCGCTGCCGCCGCAGGCGGACAGCGCCGCGACGGCACCGGCGACGAGCATGCCGCCGGCGCCGCGCTGGAGAGTCTGTCGGGACATCTGGGGTCTCCTCGGGTCTCGTTGGAATTGCGCCTCGGCGCACGCCTGGGCACCCCCGCATCGTCACGGGGGACAAGCCCGGCGTCAGTCATCCGAGAGGACGACCTGCCCCCGGGGAGTGCAGCCGCCGCGCATGCTGCGGGGTATCCCGATTGCTCGCTGCGGACGAGGCCCTTCCCGCCCCGGTCCCGCTGCGGACGGGCCGAGCGCGGAGGCGGCATTCCCAACCCACGACGCGCAGGAGACCGACATGAGCACGGACCCGAACCTGAACACCGATCTCCTCTACCAGCCGATCACGCTCGGCGCGGTGCGGCTCGACAACCGCATCGCGGTCGCGCCGATGACGCGCACCAGCGCCCACCCGGACGGCCGCGCCACCGACGAGATGGCGCGCTACTACGAGCGCTTCGCCGAGGGCGGCTTCGCGCTGCTGATCACCGAGGGCACCTACCCGGACGAGGCCTGGAGCCAGGGCTACCTGGACCAGCCCGGCATCGCCAACGACGAGCAGGCCGCCGCCTGGCGCCCGGTGGTCGAGCGCGTGCACGGCGCGGGCGCGCGCATCGTGATGCAGCTGATGCACGCGGGCGCGCAGACGCAGGGCAACCGTTTCAAGACCGACACGGTCGGGCCCTCGGCGGTCGCGCCGCGCGGCGAGCAGCTCGGCATCTACCGCGGCAGCGGCCCCTTCCCGACGCCGCGCGCGATGTCGGCGCAGGAGATCCGCGAGGTGATCGCGCTGTTCTCGCGCGCGGCCGAGCGCGCCCGCGACGCCGGCTTCGACGGCGTCGAGGTGCACGGCGCCAACGGCTACCTGCTCGACCAGTTCCTCACCGACTACATGAACGTGCGCACCGACGACTACGGTGGCTCCACCGGGAACCGCGTGCGGCTCGCCGCCGAGGTCTGCGCCGCGGTGCGCCGTGCCGTCGGCCCCGACTTCGTCGTCGGCGTGCGCGTCTCGCAGGGCAAGGTCTCGGACTACACGTACAAGTGGGCCGGCCGCGAGGACGACGCGCGCATCATCTTCGGCGCGCTGGCGCAGGCCGGGGTGGACTACATCCACACCACCGAGCACCACGCCAGCGAGCCCGCGTGGGAGGGCGGGCAGTCGCTCGCGCACTACGCGAAGCAGTTCGGCGGCGGCGTGCCGGTGATGGCCAACGGCGGCCTCGGCAGCCCGAAGATCGCGGTGCGGCTGCTCGAGTCGGGCTGCGCCGACCTCGTGTCGATCGGCAAGTCCGCGCTCGCCAACCGCGCCTGGCCGAAGCAGGTGCGCGAGCGCCGCCCGCTCGAGAACTTTGACGCGCAGCTGCTGCAGCCGCTCGCGAACGTCAAGGACGTGGAGCTCTGAGCGCCGCCGGGGCCCGCGCCCGGCCCCGTCTCCTGCATGCACGAGGTGCGACCGCAGGGCGCCACCGCGCCCCGCGCGGCTTCAGTGGTAGCCCTCGGCGTGCGGTCCCACCTTGGCGCGGAAGACCCAGAACACGCCGACCGTGTAGGCGAGGATCAGCGGCAGCAGGATCGCCGCGCCGATCAGGAAGAACATCTGCGACGAGGGGTGCGCGGCGCCCTCCCACAGCGTGACGGTGGGCGGCACGATGTAGGGCGCGTTCGACATCACCAGCCCGAAGAAGGCGAGCAGGAAGATCAGCACCGCCGACACGAAGGGCAGCAGCGTGCGGCCGCGGCGGATGCTGCGCCAGCACAACCAGGCCAGCAGCAGCGTCGCCAGCGGCACCTGCGACAGGAAGTAGAAGTTCGGCACGCTGAACCAGCGCTCGGCGATGCGCGGGATCTGCAGCGGCGTCCACACGCTCACCACCCCGATGAAGAACAGCAGCGCGAAGAGCAGCGGCGTCGCCAGCCGCCGCGCGTGCTCCGCGACGTCGCCCGTGGTCTTGAGCATCAGCCAGGTCGCGCCGAGCAGCCCGTAGCCCACCACCAGCGCCAGCCCGCACACCAGGCTGAAGGGCGTGAGCCAGTCGAAGGAGCCGCCGGCGTACTGGCCATTCTCGATGCGGATCTCCTGCAGCAGCGCGCCGAGCACCAGTCCCTGCGCGAAGGCCGCGAGGATCGAGCCGACCGTGAACGACCAGTCCCACTTGCGCTCGCGCGGCTTGGCCACCCAGCGGAACTCGAAGGCCACGCCGCGGAAGATCAGCGCCAGCAGCATGATCAGCACCGGCAGGTAGACCGCCGGCATGATCAGCGCGAAGGCGAAGGGAAACCCCGCCCACAGCGTGATGCCGCCGTAGACCAGCCAGGTCTCGTTGCCGTCCCAGAAGGGGGCGACCGAGTTCATCGCCTGGTCGCGCTCGACCTCGGTCTTGAAGAAGGGGAAGAGGATGCCGATGCCGAGGTCGAAGCCGTCGAGCACCACGTAGAGCACGACGGCGACCGCGAGCACCAGGATCAGCAGGATCGGCAGCGTGTAGGAAACGTCGCTCATGTCGGGTCTCCGGTCGTCTCCTGGGCAGCCGACAGCGGCCGGTTCGGCAGGGCCTCGGTGTCCTTCTTCGGGTACTTCGGCCCCTTCTTCAGCAGGCGGTAGATGTAGAGGATGCCCACCGAGAACACGACGCAGTAGACCAGCACGAACAGTGCCAGCGAGGTCGCGACGGTGCCGGCGGAGATCGGCGAGATGGCGTCGCGGGTGCGCAGCACCCCGTAGACGATCCAGGGCTGGCGCCCGACCTCGGTGACGATCCAGCCGGCGATGATGGCGATGAAGCCGAGCGGCCAGAACTGTCCCACCGCCTTCAGGTACCAGCGCGTCGTGAAGAGCTTGCCGCGCCACCACAGGAAGGCGCCGGTGAAGCCGGTGGCGATCAGCAGCAGCCCGATGCCCACCATGATGCGGAAGCTGAAGAACACCGGCGCCACCGGCGGGCGCTCGTCGCGCGGGAAGTCGCGCAGCCCCTTGAACAGCCCTTCCCACTCGTGCGTGATGATGAGCGCGCCGAGATTGGGGATGCCGATCTGCATGCGGTTGCGCTCGGCCTCCTCGTCGGGCCAGGCGAACAGGATCAGGTCGGCGGGCTCGTTGCCCTCCCAGTGCGCCTCGATCGCCGCGACCTTGGCGGGCTGGTGCTGCTGCGTGTTGAGGCCGTGCAGGTCGCCGACGATCAGCTGCGCCGGCGCGAGCAGCGCCAGCATGCCGAGCCCCATGTGCACCATCGTGCGCGCCTCGCGCTCGAATACGCCCGCCAGCACGTAACGCGCACCGGTCGCCAGCACCACCAGCGAGGTGGTGAGGTAGGTGGCGATCATCATGTGCGTGAAGCGGTAGGGGAAGCTCGGGTTGAAGATGATCTCGTACCAGCTCACCGGGTAGGTGATGCCGTCGCGCAGCTCGAAGCCCGCCGGCGTGTGCATCCAGCTGTTGGCCGCGAGGATCCAGAAGCCCGAGATCGCGGTGCCGAGCGCGACCATGATGGAGGCCAGCGTGTGCAGCCACGGCGGCACGCGGTTCCAGCCGAACAGCATCAGGCCGAGGAAGCTCGCCTCGAGGAAGAAGGCGGTCAGCACCTCGTAGCTGAACAGCGGCCCGATCGTGTTGCCGACCACCTGCGCGAAGCGGCTCCAGTTGGTGCCGATCTGGTACTCCATCACGATGCCCGAGACCACGCCCATCGCGAAGGACACCGCGAAGACCTTGGTCCAGAAGCGCGCGAGCGTGTGGTAGTGCTGCTCGCCGGTGCGCAGCCAGATCACCTCCAGCGTCGCGATGAAGGCCGACAGCCCGATCGAGAAGGCCGGGAAGATGATGTGGAAGGCGACGGTGAATCCGAACTGGATGCGCGCGAAGAGCGCGGCCTCGATGCCGGCGAAGGTGTCCATCACGTTCCTCTTGCTCGGGTGGGATGCGAAAGGGCCGCCAGCCTCGCCCGCCGCGCGGGCGCACAGGGCACGGGTCCGCGGGCGCGGCCCGGCCGCGAGGGATGTGAAAGCCTCGCTTCAGCGTGGCAGGAAATGCATGGACGGAAGCGGTGCGGCATTCGGACCCCGGTGCGACGAGCTCGACACCGGCAGACGGGAGCATTTTTCCTGCCCGCTACGGGCGGCGACGCGACGTTCCCGCCCCGCCGGACGCGGACCGCCGCTTGCCTGCGATGCGGTGTCCGCCTCGCCCGGGGAGCCACCCCGCCGTCCATGAAGCCATCGCCGACGACCACCGCACTCGACTTCTCCGCGCCGTCCTGGGAGGTGGCTCGCCGCCTGATCGGGGCGACGCTGCTGGTGGACGGCGTGGGCGGGCGCATCGTCGAGACCGAGGCCTACGACCGCGAGGACCCGGCCTCGCACAGCCATGCGGGGCCGACGCCGCGCAACGCCTCGATGTTCGGCCCGCCGGGGCATGCCTACGTCTACCGCTCCTACGGCATCCACTGGTGCCTGAACCTGGTCTGCCGCGAGGAGGGACATGGCGCCGGGGTGCTGATCCGCGCGCTCGAGCCCACGCAGGGGCTGGACGCCATGCGCGCGCGACGCGGCGTCGAGGACCCGCGGCTGCTGTGCTCGGGCCCGGGTCGGCTGGGACAGGCGCTTGCCATCACGCGCGCGCACGACGGCCTGCCGCTGGACCGCCCGCCCTTCCTCGTGCTGCCGGCCGAGACGCCCGCCGACGTCGTCGTCGGCCCGCGCATCGGCATCTCGAAGGCGGTGGACCTGCCGTGGAGATTCGGGCTCGCGGGCTCGAGGTTCGTGAGCCGGGCGTTTCGCTGAGACCGGGGGAGGATGGCCGGGCAGGCGCGCCGGGCGCCGCCTGCCGGGGACGCTCATTCGCCGCCGGGTCATTTGACGTCGGCGCGAGGCGCATCGTCATTTCATTACGCAAATGCCGAGGCCAAGCCAGAACAGAAGACATGAATACCCATGCCGACAGCAATTGATGTGCGACGACAAAACAGAACAAGGATGCCGCTTAGTAATCAACACGCCACGCTTACCCGCCCTTTGCCGCGCCCCAAGGCGGGAAGGCCGGCCCGATGCAGGCAAGACAAGGTCGGAGTTGCCAAGACAGGATCCCGGGGAGCCGGGTGTGTTAGGCTGCAAAAGCATTCTCGCCAGAAATCAAAAGGGTTGCACTCGGGTCTCCGGCCCAGACGTCCATCCGGTGCAGAATGCTGAAGCTCTGGCGGTTTCCCATTTTCGCGAGCAAAGCGTGAATTCGGTCGACCTATCCGGGCACACCGTGCCAAGGTCTTGCGCGTCACCGAACCGAATCCTGCCTCCTCACAAAACACCAATCGACGAGTTTCCCCATGAATCTCAAAGAAATTATCGGCGCAATTTCCACCTCCGACACCGCCAGAATCAAGAGAGCCAGAATCCACCAAGGATGGTGGCGAGCCTTCGTCCTGAAACAGGATCCCGGGAAACATCCACGTGACAAGGCAGCCACGATATGCAGCACGCTGCCCGATCAAACCGCAGGCACCTGCAACTTCATCACGGAAGAAATCGGAAGACTCGCCGAAAGCACGGCGCTAGAACACAACAACTTTAAGAACTCGGCCGGAATCATGGAGATCAATCGCCTTAAAACCAACCTCCTTTCCAGCCAACCGCTGTGCTTCAATTTCTTCGGCCTTCTGGCACTCGACCACGAACTCGGACTAAGAACTGCGCAACATTTCTTCCCGGAAATAACCGGATTCTCGGGGGTCAGGTTCGAGTATGCACCATCACCAAGGCAGATCTACACCAACGACAATTCGGCGTTCGACGTTGCCCTCGAGGTCTCCATTGAGGATGAACGCGGCTTGATTGGGATTGAGTGCAAATACACCGAACCATTTTCCCCGGAAGAATACCGGTCGCCTCGGTACGAAGAAATATACAACTCCAGCAGCAACTTCATCGCGAGCTATGATGTTCTGACACAAAGCAAGTTCAACCAACTCTTCAGGAATCAGCTGATAGCCGAGTCGCTGCTGCAAGCCGGCGACTATCAGTTCACCAGAACAGCTCTTTTTTGCTCCCCTGAGGACGTGGAAGCAAAAAATACCGGCACGGCGTTCGGATCAATGATAAAGAGCGGCTTCAAGATCATCGATTTCTTCGAGTACATCACCGCCTTGCAGAAAATGGACCTCGATCCGTCTCAGCGCAAAAACACAATGATGCTGTGGGCCAGATACATGGCACACGAACTGAGTCAGGCAGCATCGACGGAATATTAAGACGAACACGGGTTTTCAAATGACCAAGGCCACCCGTGGTGCCTTCCGCAGTCGACTCGGACCGGACCAGGAGGGACAGCACGCTTGAAAATGGCGGGCTCCCTCGCCGGACATGCCCCGTGTGGCGCCCCTGTCATCTCGGCGAGGTCATCGCCGACGCCGGCATTGGCCGCCCGCCTCCCCAGGGAAGTGAAACGGTGAAGCCCGCAACCCGGGTATGCCACCTGCGGCAGCCACTGCCGCAATGCCTACAAGGCTGCGCCGGCTCGACCGGACTGCAGACATCTCAGTTGCCAGGCAAGCGAAAGAACACGCCTCATCCCAGTCCGAACGGAATCCCGACATGTCCTTGCTCCATGCTCTTCGCCTGAAGCCCTACTCGACGGCGATCGGCATCCACGTCTCGCCGCAGGCAGCCGGCTTCCTGGATCGCCTGTCGTCGCGGCAGTACCTGCAGGCCGACGTCGAAGTCCAGGCGGCCGCCCCGGTGGTCCGGGACGAGATCGTGCAGGGGCTGGCCGCGTCGGAGAAGGGACTCTACCTGGCCGTCGAGTGGGTCAAGCACAACGCCTTGTCGCCCTACCCGAACCTGTGCCTCGGCGCCTGCCTGATGGTGCGGGCCTTCAGGAACCCCCACCTCCTGGACGAAATCGCATCGGCCGACACCTTGCCGAAGCCGGCGCACGATTCGCTGAAGAAATCCCGCGACGCCTTCGCGCGGGCGATGCTGCGCGGCCCGGAGCTTCCCGATCCCCATGCCTGGATGGTCTGGCTCGAGTTGCTCGCCCGGGCGCCCAAGGAAGAGCTTTACAGGCAGTATGCAGCTGCCGTTTCCAAGGATTATCTGCACTGGCCCGCGCACCGGAACTACTTCTTCACGACGACGGAACGCCACGGAGGAAGCAGGGACGAGATGCTTTCCTTCGTCCGCGAGGCCACCACGCACACGCCGCCCGGCGCACCCATCCACATCCTCACGGCCTGCGCCCACAACGAGCTCTTCCACTCCGCCGCCCGGAAGTCCGGCCTCAAGCCGGCCGGCGCGCTCATGAAGCGCAAGGATTTCGCGGCCTCGGTCTCGAACGCATTCCGCCTCTGGCTCGCCGGCCCGCCCGAGAAAGCCGCGAGCCTGGTCAAGCAACACAGCGAAAACGTGGCGTTCTACGGGCTCAACCAGTTCGCGGCAGCCGCCTACCTTGCCGGCGCCATCCCGGAGGCGCGGTTCGCGATCGAGGCCCTGGAGGGCCGGATCGACCGCTTCCCCTGGGCCTGGATGGCGCAGGATTCCAGGGAATCCGCGAATCCGGCCTTTGCCTTCGACCGCATCTGCCGGGAGCTGGACATCGACCCGCGGAAATACCTGAACCGTCGCCCGCGGACCGATCCTGCGGCCAAAGCGGCCCGCTCCCCCGGGAGCCGCAATTGGGCCGGCAGATGATCCGGTCCGCCGCTGACAGAAGGACTCTCACCGGAAAGGTTCGCCCATGAAGAAGATTCTCAGCATCGACGGCGGCGGAATACGCGGCCTCATTCCAGCGCTCGTGCTCGCGGAGATCGAAAGCAGGTTGAACCGGCGCGCCGCCGAATGCTTCGACCTGATCGCCGGCACCTCCACCGGCGGCATCCTGGCGCTCGGCCTCGCGAAGGACGACGGCCGGGGCAAGCCGCAGTACGCCGCGAGCGAGCTCGCGAAGATCTATCACGAGCATGGACCGGAGATCTTCTCCAGGTCGCTCATGAGAAAGATCCTCACCCTCGACGGGATGATCAACGAGATGTACAGCCGGCTTTGTTGCACAAATGGCAGCGAGGGCGCCGGGCGGGGCGTGGCTTGACAGCGAGAGGGCGTGACGAAGCAAGACGACAAGGCGGCGCGCCGCTACAAGACAACGAACTGGGCTCAGTACAACGCGGCGCTGAAGGCGCGGGGCTCGCTGCTGGTGTGGCTCGACCGGGACATGCAGTGGCTGGCCGAGCCGTCGGGCAAGCGAGGGCGTAGCCGAACGTTCTCGGAGGCGGCCATCCAGTTCTGCCTGAGCGTGAAGTGCCTGTTCGGCCTGGCGCTGCGTCAGAGCATCGGCATGGTGAGCAGCCTGCTCAAACTCGCGGGCCTGGACAGGCCTGGACTGGCCGGTGCCGGACTTCAGCACGCTGAGCCGGCGACAGAAGGACCTGCAGGTCCAAATCGGCTACCGGGCCAGTCCGGCGTTGCACCTGCTGGTGGACAGCACCGGCGTGAAGATGCTCGGCGAGGGGGAATGGAAGCGCAAGAAACACGGAGCCGACTACGCCCGGCGCTGGCTGAAGGTACATATGGGCATCGATGCGCAGACCCTGGAGATCCGCGCCATCGAGGTCACAGACAGCTCGGCGGGAGACGCGCCGATGCTGCCCGCGCTGCTGCAGCAGATCGACGGAGCCATTACCAGTGTCAGCGGCGACGGCGCCTACGACACACGCGGCTGCCATGAAGCGATTGCGCAGCGCCAGGCCGCAGCCGTGATCCCCACGCGCAGTAACGCGCGGTTGTGGAAGAAGCTGACGGCGGGTGCACTGGCCCGCAACGAGACGATGCGCGCGATCCAGCGCCTGGGGCGCAGCATCTGGAAAACCTGGAGCGGCTACCACCGCCGCAGCCTCGTGGAGACCAAGATGCGCTGCCTCAAGTTGCTGGGCGAGCGCGTCATGGCCCGAACCTTCGATCGCCAGGTGGCCGAGTTGCAGGTGCGCGCCGCACTGCTCAACCGCTTCACCCAGCTCGGCCGGCCGAAAACGGTGGTCGTGGCATAACTCCGTCCGGGGTCAGGGGAATCTCGCTCTCAATCTATTTGCGCAACAAAGCCGGTCAAGCCCAACCTGATCGCCTTCCTGCCCGAGAAGCCCAACGGCACCGCGCTGATCGCCGCGCCCGGCGGTGCCTACCTGCGCGAGGTGCTCGACAAGGAGGCGGTGGAGGTCGCGCGGCTCTATGCGCAGCAGGGCATCACGGTGTTCGTCCTGACCTACCGGCTCCCCGGGGAAGGTCACGAGAACGGCAAGGACGTGACCCTGCAGGACGCGCAACGCGCGGTCCGCGTGGTCCGCGCCCATGCGAAGGAATGGGGTCTGGACGAGAACCGCATCGGCTTCATGGGCTTCTCCGCCGGCGGGCACATGGCCTCGATGCTGGGCGCGAAGTTCGCGCAGGAGGTCTACAGGCCACAGGATGCCGCGGACCGGCTCAGCGCCCGGCCCGATTACCTGATGCTGCTCTACCCGGTGGTGTCGATGCAGGACGGCGTGACCCACGCCGACACGAAGAAGGCCCTGCTCGGCAGCAACCCGGGCAAGGCGCTGGAGGATCAGTATTCGGCCGACCTGCACGTCACCCGCAGTGCCCCGCCGACCCTCCTCATCCTCGCGGACGACGACACGGACGTGGTGCCCGAGAACTCGATCCGTTATTACCAGGCGCTCAAGCGTGCCGGCGTCCCTGCCGAGATGCATATCTTCGCGCAGGGAAAACATGGCTTCGCCGTGAAATTCACGAAGGGCCTGCCGGTCGCGGTCTGGCCGGAAACCGGGCTGTCCTGGATGAAGGCCGTCAAGATGATGCGGTGATTGCCGAGGCGCCCCCCGGTGGTTCCGCGGCCGGTCCGGACGGCTCGGGGGCATTCGCTTTCGTTCGGCGAGGCGGGGGCGGCGCGGGTTTGCGCCGTCGAAACCTCAAGCCCTGAACGCGGCCAGCTTCTCGTAGAGCGTCGCGCGCGAGATGCCGAGCAACCGGGCCGCGGCCAGCTTGTTGCCGCCGGTGACGCGCAGCGCCGCGTCGATCGACTCCCGCTCCAGTTCCGCGATCGCCTCGGGCAGCGGGCGCAACGGCCGGGCGGTTGCGCACTGGCCCTGCGGCGCTGCGGCGGGCGGCTCGGGCTCGGCTTGCGGCGGCCGCGTCCGCTCGTCGGCCTCCGGCAGCACCGCGGCGAAATGCTCGGCGCCCAGGCGCAGCTCGTCCGTCAGCATCGACGCCTGCTCCAGCACGTTGCGCAGCTCGCGGATGTTGCCGCGCCAAGGATGGCGGCGCAGCACCCGCAGGGCCTCGGGCGTGACCTCGCGGTGCGGCATGCCGCTGCGGCGCGCGATGTCGTCCTCGAGCGCCTCGACGAGCACGTCGAGGTCGGCGAGCCGCTCGCGCAGCGCCGGCAGCCGGATCGGCACGACGTTGAGCCGGTAGTACAGGTCCTCGCGGAAGCGGCCCTCGGCGACGAGCCGCGGCAGGTCGCAGCTCGTCGCGGCGATCACGCGCACGTCGGCCTTGATGACCTGGTTGGAGCCGAGCGGCTCGAACTCCTGCTCCTGCAGCACGCGCAGGAGCTTCGCCTGCATCGCCAGCGGCATGTCGCCGATCTCGTCGAGGAAGAGCGTGCCGCCGTCGGCGAGCCGGAGCTTGCCGTCGCGGCCGCGCCGCTCGGCGCCGGTGTAGGCGCCGGGCGCGACGCCGAAGAACTCGGCCTCCAGCAGCGTGTCGGGCACCGCGGCGATGTTGACGCCGACGAAGGCCCGCGCCGCGCGCGGCGACGCGGCGTGGATCGCGTGCGCGAGCAGCTCCTTGCCGGTGCCGGTCTCGCCGAGCAGCAGCACGGTGCTGTCGGTCTGCGCGACGCGCCGCGCCTGGCGCTTGACCTCCAGCACCTGCGGGCTCGAGCCGATGATGCTCGCGAAGGTGTGCTTCGGGCGGCGCTGCGCGGCGAGTTGCTGGCGCGCGTCGTCGAGCTCGCGCTGCAGCCGCGCGAACTTCTTCATCAGCGGCTGCATCGTGCTCTCGGGATGCGCCATCAGCACCAGGCCGAGCGCGCCGATCACCTCGCCCGCCTCGTCGCGCAGCGGGATGCGGCTGACGAGGAAGGTGCCGGCGCGGTTGGTCAGCAGGTCGACGAGGATCGCCCGCCCGGTCTCGATCACGTCGCGCATCAGCGTGTTGGGCACCACCTCGTCGATCGAGTGGCCGACGAAGTCGCATTCGCGCTCGAAGCCGAGCGCGGGCAGGAAGCGCTTGTAGCCGTCGCTGATCCACACCACGCATCCGGCCCGGTCCACCACCAGCATGCCCTCGGCGGTCTCGGCGAAGAGCTGGAACATCGAGCGTGCGGTGAGCTCGAGCACGCTGCGCGCGTCGCGCGGCAGGTCCGGCGCACGCACGAAATCGTCGAGGAGGGGGGTCTCGGCTTGCACGCAACGATGGTATCGCCGACCCACCACCGCATGAAACCAGCAGGCACGCTTGTTACAGGGCCTCCGGCATCGGGACCGGGCGCGCGGAAGGGCCGGTCGTCTACGGGGCGGGCGGCGGCAGGCGCCGCGCCTTCCTGCGGGACTGGCACTGCCAGTAGCCGGCAGCCATCGGGCTGTCGGCCGGCACCAGCCGCTTCTCGCCGCAGGCGGCGCAGCGCGGCCGCTCCCAGGCCTGCGACAGCGGCAGCCCGTAGTGGCCGCAGGCGGCGCACACCAGCGTTTTCGGCCGCCCGTCCTTCGGCGTCCAGAAGAGGGCCCAGCTCACGGCACCCGACATGCCGAGCCTGGCCAGATCGTCCAGCCCATCCTGCATGCAAGCCTCGTTCGGTTAGCTTCGTAAGCGAACGATAGCGAATCGCGGCCCGTCGGCGAACGGGAAGTCGCGCCTCGTCCCCCATCCGGTGGGGGAGGGCGGAAGCGCACGGGAGGCGGCCCGCCTGTGGCGGCGGGGGCGTCGGCGGTGCACACTCGGCGTCCATGAAGCTCATGACTTGGAACATCCAGTGGGCGCGCGGCGCGGACGGCCGGGTCGATCCGGCACGCATCGTCGCCGAGGCGCGCCGCATCGCGGACTTCGACCTGCTCTGCCTGCAGGAGGTCTCGGCCGGCTACCCGGAGCTGCCCGGCAGTGACGGCGCCGACCAGTTCGCCGCGTTCGCGGCGCTGCTGCCCGGCTACGCCGCGGTGGAGGGCGTCGCGGTCGACACCCTGCATCCGGGCGGGGGGCGGCGGCGCTTCGGCAACATGATCCTGTCGCGCCTGCCGGTGCTGCAGGTGCTGCGCCACCACCTGCCCTGGCCGGCCGACCCCGGCGTGCGGAGCATGGCGCGCCTCGCGCTCGAGGCGACCGTGGACTCGCCCTTCGGGCCGCTGCGCGTGACGACCACGCACCTGGAGTATTTCTCGGCCCGGCAGCGCCTGGCGCAGACGCTGCGCCTGCGCGAGCTGCACCGCGAGGCCGTGGCCCAGGCGCGCAGCGCGCGTCCCGGCAGTGCCGCCGAGGGCCCGTTCGAGCCGGTGCCGCGCGGCCTGCCCTGCGTGCTCGCGGGCGACTTCAACTTCCGCCCCGACGCGCCGGAGCGCGGCCGGCTGCTGCAGCCCTTCGACGACGGCACGCCGCGCCTGCACGACGCCTGGGAGCTGCGCCATGGCGATCGCGCGCATGCGCCGACCGTCGGGCTGCACGACAAGGCGCAGTGGCCGGGCGAGCCCTTCGCCTGCGACTTCGTGTTCGTCAGCGAGGACCTGGCGCCGCGCGTGCGCGGGCTGAGCGTGGACGACGCGAGCCGGGCCTCGGACCACCAGCCGCTGCTGCTCGAGCTCGGCTGAGCCGGGCCTCCGGGCGGCGGCGCCTCAGGCGCCCACGAAGCGGCGGCGGTAGGCCGGCGGCAGGTCCTGCATGCGCAGCATCATCGGCAGGTCCGCGGTGTTGAAGTCCGGGTCCCAGGCGGGCGCGCCGAGCACGCGGCCGCCGCACTTGAGGTAGCCGCGGATCAGCGGCGGCGGCTCCGCCGGCAGGTCGCCGCGCAGGTCCTCGAGGGGCAGCGGCAGGCGCGGGCGCACGCCGTACTCGATCGGGGCGAGATGGGTGTGGCGCAGCCGGTTCCACAGGCTCGCCGCCCAGTGCCCGCCGTCGTGCAGCGGCATGCTGGCGCAGCCGATCACGTGCCGGAAGCCGTTGCGCTCGACGAACTCGGCCAGCATCGACCACAGCAGCATGATCGCGCCGCCGGTGCGCCAGCCGGGATCGATGCACGAGCGGCCCAGCTCGACCATGCCGGCGCGCAGCGAGCGCAGCCGCACCAGGTCGAACTCCAGGTCGGTGTAGAAGCCGCCCACCAGCCGCGCGGCGCTCGGCGTGAGCACCCGGTAGGTGCCGACCACGCGCGCCGGCTCGTCCCCGGCGGGCAGCGTGCGCACCAGCAGGTGCTCGCAGTAGCGGTCGAACAGGTCCGCGTCGTGCCCCGGCGGCGTGCCGGCCGGCGGGCGCAGCCGCGCGCCCATCTCCTCGGCGAAGACGCGGAAGCGCAACTGCTGCGCCAGCGCCACCTCGTCCTCGTGCCGGGCCCAGACGGCCTCGAGCCGGGGCGGCGCGACGGGGCGCGTGTCGAGGAAGCGGGCTGCCGCGGGGCCGCCGGCACGGAGGGAAGGGGCGAGGTGGGGCTGTTCCATGCGCCCATGCTCGTGCGCGTCCGTGATGGCGCGGTGAAACAACGATGACGGATCGGTGACCGCGCCGGCCTCGGCCTCATCCGGCCCGCAGGCCGCCCGGGCTGATCGCGTCGTCCGTCCCGAGCTCCGCCCACCAGCCCGCGATGCGCTCCGCGACCCAGGGGCCGTCGTCGAGCGGCAGGTCGTGCCCGGCGGCGGGATGCTGGCAAAGCGCCAGGCCCCAGCGGGCGGCGAGCGTCTCGGAGCAGCGCGGGTCGACCAGCCTGTCCCCGAGCGAGCCGAGGACCAGCATCGGCACGGCGGGCGGCGCGGGCGGCGCGCGGAAGCGGGCCGCCGCGACGAGCTGGCGCAGCGCATTCAGGCGCGAGACGGGCCGCTCGCGCCGCAGCGCCGCCCACTGCCCGACCACCGACGGATCGGCGAGGCGGCTGGTCAGCCCCAGGATCTCCGCCTCGCGCGCGTGCGGCTCGTGCCCGGCCAGCACCCTCAGCAGCGCGGGGTAGCTCGACGGGCGCAGGCGCTGGTGGAAGGGGTTGAAGGGCCGCAGGCTGGTGTTGATCAGCACGCAGCCGGCCAGCTCCCGCGGGTGGGCGGCGGCCCAGGACACCGCCACCATCGCGCCGAGCGACATCGCGACCAGCGCGCAGGGGCCGTCCTCGCGCAGCGCCCGCAGCCGCTCACGGCAGTGCGACACCATGTCCTCCACGCGCCAGGGGCTCGCCTGGCGGTGCAGCGTGCCGTTGCCCGGCAGGTCGAGGCAGACGATGCGCCGCGGCCGCAGCCGGCGCTCGAGCTGCTGCGGGAACGCCCCCCAGTGGCCCGCCTCGCGCGTCAGCCCGCGCAGCAGCACCCAGGTGCTCATGCCGCGCCGCCCCCGTACCAACGGGCCAGCGCGAGCCGGCGCTGCCGCTCCCGCTCGGCGCCGAGCGGCTGCCAGGCCTCGTGGCTGCAGGCCGCGCGCCCGACGAAGTCCAGCCAGCCGAGGTGGCGGCGCAGCACGCGCGCCTCGCGGTGCTCGACCAGCGGGTTGAACAGGCCCTCGGCGCTCAGCAGCTGGCGCGGGTTCTTCTTCACCCACAGCCAGGAGCCCATCTCCAGCGTGAGCGGCAGGTGCACGCGCCGCGGGTCGGCGCAGGCCTGCCGGTACAGGTGGTCCCAGAGGTCGCCGTGCGTCAGGTACTGGCGGCTCTGCGGCTCGAACAGGTAGCGGTGGTGCGGCTGGCTGCGGTCCTGGATCTCGCACAGCGCGTGCATCTCCGCCAGGTGCGGGATCGGCACGCGCGTGTGCGCATAGGGGAACCAGATCCGGTCGCGCAGCCCGAAGCCCGAATGGCAGTCCACCGCGACGCTGAAGCGGTGGCTCAGCAGCTCCTGCTCGACCACGCGGCACAGCGCCTGGCTCTCGGGCTGCATCGGGGCGCGGCGCGGGCCGCGGTACCAGGGCAGGCGGCGGCTCAGGCGCTGGCCGCCGACCAGGAAGGCGACACGCTCGCCGGAGTCCACCGGCGCGTTGCGCATCAGGTCCACGCCCTGCGGGTTGCAGCGCGTGCCGCGCCACAGGCCGCCGGGGTTGACCACCGGCATGAAGACCATGCGCATGCGCTCGAGCTGGCGCTGCAGCGTCGCGTCCCAGTGCAGCCGCGCCAGCACGCTGCGCAGGAAGCCGAGCACCACCGCCGCGCCGATGCGCTCGAGCCCGTGCACGCCGCCGAAGTAGCCTGCCGCCGGCGCATCGGGCGCGGGGTTGCCGAGCGTGATCGCGTACACCGGCAGCCGGCGCCCGTGCGCCTCGACCTCGCAGAGCACGCGCGCGCGCGGCGCGCCGTCGGCGCTGTCGACGAGGCGCTCGAGTTCGACGAGTTCGGCGGGGTCGCGACGGTGCATGCGGGGTCCTGCGGGCGGGGGGCGGGGTCGGGAATCCCGCAGCGAAGCAAGTCGCCGGCCCGTTGCCGCCGGCGGGGTGCGGCTGGGGAGACGATGGACGCTGCCCGGGCCTTCCCGCAGAATCGGCCGGGTTCGGCGGCAATTTCTGCCGTCCCCGCATCCCCGCGTCCCCGCGCGGCGCACCGGCCGGCACGGAGCGCCGGGCCCGAAAAGACCATGCCCCTTCTCCCCGGACTTCCCGGTCGCCCCCCGGGCACGCCCGCCGTCTCGCCGCAGGAGCGCGTGCTCGCGGCCGAGTCGCGCCTGCGTTTCGACCGCCTGCCGCTCGGCGCCGCGCTGCAGGGGGAGGTGGTGCGCCGGCTCGGCGACGGCAGCTCGCTCGTGCGCGTCGCCGACGTCGTGGTCCGCATGCGCCTGCCCGAGGGGGCTGGGGCCGGCGACACGCTGCCGATGAGGCTGCTTTCACGCGCACCCCAGCTCGCCTTCGGGATCGGCAGCGCGAGCATCGCGGCGCTCGTCGTGTCGGCGCAGCAGGCGCTCCTGGCCGGGACCCCGGCGCCGCTGCCGGCCGGCGCGCAGCTCAGCGAGGGCGCGAAGCTGGTGCAGGCGGCGCTGCGGCATGCCGGGACCTCGGCCGTTCCGATCGGCGCCGCGGCCGCGCTGGTCGATTCGCCGCAGGCGCCGCCCGGGGAGCTGGCGCAGGCGCTGCAGGGGCGGCTCGCGCGCAGCGGCCTGTTCTACGAGTCCCATGTCGCGCGCTGGGCGCAGGGCCGCTACCCGCTGCCCGAGCTGCGGCAGGAGCCGCAGGCGCAGTCGCCGCCGCTGACGCCCGCGAACGCCGAGGCGCAGCCGGCCGCGCTGGAGCGCATCGCGGCGCAGCTCGCCGTGCTCGAGCAGGGGCGGCTGGCCTGGCAGGGCGAGGCCTGGCCGGGGCAGCAGATGCACTGGTCGGTCGCGCGGGACGAGGAGGAGCGCGAGGCGGCGCGCGAGGGCGGGGCCGAGCCCGTCTGGCAGAGCCGTCTGCGGATCGCGCTGCCGCGGCTGGGCGAGATCGACGCGTCGCTGCAGCTCGCCGGCGGTCGGCTGCGGCTGCTCATCGACGCGGGGCAGGCCGATGCGGCCGAGCTGCTGCGCGGCAGCGCCGGCGAGCTGGCCGAGGCGCTGCGCGAGGCCGGCATCCCGCTCGATCACCTGGCGATCCGGCGGGCGGGGGACGGGCCATGAACCGGGCCGACAAGCCGCCGCGGGCGGTGGCGATCGCCTACGAGGCCGGCTCCAGGGCGCCGACGGTGGTGGCCGAGGGCCAGGGCGAGATCGCCGAGCGCATCATCGCGACCGCGAAGGCGCACGGCATCGCGATCCACGAGTCGCGGGAGCTGGTCGCGCTGCTGATGCAGGTGGATCTCGACGACCACATCCCGGAAGCGCTCTACCTCGCGGTCGCCGAGCTGCTGGCCCACCTGTACCGGCTCGAGCAGGGCCTGGACGAGCAGCGGCGGCCGCCGGCGCGTTGAGGCGCGGCCGGCCTGCGGCGGGCGCGGCGTACCCGGCAGGGCGCCGCCCTCACTCGGCGGTGTCGATCGTGCCGGGCTTGTCGTGGCGTGCCGCCTGGCACAGCGCGATCACCAGCGTGAGCGCCAGCCCGGGGGCCAGCACCGCGTAGGTGATCCACATCGGCAGGCCGAGGATCATCGTCGTCTCTGAGGCCTCGCGCACCGAGACCGCGCCGACCGCGGTGCGCCAGGCCAGCAGCGCCATCATCAGCGACAGCAGCGTGTAGCCGAGCATGTCGAGCTTGCGCTGCACGCCCTCGGACGCCCGGGCGGTGAAGAAGTCGACGATGATGTTGCCGCCGCGCAGCTGGCACCAGGGCAGGCACAGCGAGATGCACAGCGCGATGCCGAACTGCGTCAGCTCGATGTCGCCGGGGATGGGCGTCATGAACAGCGCGCGGCCGATCACGCTGGCCACCGTCATCAGCGCGACGAGGCCGGCGCAGAAGACGCCGAGCAGCGCGAACCAGCGCGCGAGCGTACGGAGCACGGAGAACATCTCATGACCTCCCGGGGCAGCCCGTGAAGGCGCCCCTTGTACGAAGCTTGTACGAACCCTGCACGAAGCGCAAGCCGCTGCCGCGCAGCGGACCTGCGGCGGCCTTGTCTGCCGCTGCCCCGCCAGGCAAGCAGATCGCGTGCCTCCTGCGGCCCCTGGCAGCCGCGCTCCCACCTCCGGCCTGCGGCAGGCTGTTCGTCGCTCAGCCGCGCAGCGTCTCCCACAGCTCGCGGTCGCGCTCGGCGGTCCAGACCACCGGGTGCTCGATGCCGCGCAGCTCGTCCCAGGCGCGCGAGACGTCGAAGGGCAGCACGTGCTGGAACACCGGCCAGTCGCCGAAGCGCGGCTTCATCGCGGCCTCGGCGCGCTCGTAGGCCTGGCGCAGGCTGCAGCCCTCGGCCTGCGCCGCGCGCACCGTCTCGACCAGGGTCGACAGGAAGGCCTTCGTCAGGTCCACCGCCTCGGCGGCCGCAGCCTCGTTCGTGAGCGCCGCGCCCCGGCCGGGCACCAGCACGCGCGGCTTCAGCGCCCTGACCGCGTCGAGCGTGCCGAGCCAGTCGCCCAGGTAGGCGTCGCCGGCGTAGACGCCGCAGCGGTTCTCGACCACGTCGCCCGAGAACAGCACGCCGCAGTCGGGCAGCCAGCAGACGGTGTCGCCCATCGAGTGGCCCCGGCCGAGGCACAGCAGCCGCAGCTCGCGCGTGCCGAGCCAGAAGCTCATCTCGCGCTCGAAGGTGACCTGCGGCACCGTCAGCCCCGGCACCTCCTCGACGCCCTGGAACAGGCGGGGGAAGCGCCCGACCTCGGAGTCGAAGTCGGCCTGGCCGCGCGTCCGGATCCAGTCGTGCGTGCCGCGGCTGGCGAAGACGGCCTGCACGTCCTTGAACGCGCTCGCGCCCATCACCCGCACCGCGTGGTAGTGCGTCAGGAAGATGAACCTGACCGGCTTGTCGGTGACGGTGGCGATGTCGGCGAGGAACTGGCGCGCCATGCGCGGCGTCGGGCGCGTGTCGATCGCGACCACGTACTCGTCGCCGACGACGAAGCCGCAGTTCGGGTCGAACTCGCTGATGTAGCCGTAGACGTTCGCCGCGAGCTCGACGATGCGGGGCTTCTGTTCCTTCACGTCGCTGGCGGAGGCGAACGAAACGGTGCTGCTGCTCATGGGGTGGGGTCCTGTGCGGCCGCGCGGGCCGCGTCGATGCATCGGAGAAGGGTGGCCTGATCGCCGAGCTGGTTGGCCAGCAGCAGCACCAGGCGCGCGTTCAGGTCGGCGCTGGCGGCCTCGTCGAGGCCCTCGTGGGCGCTGACCCAGGCGTGGTAGAAGCCGTCGGGGTCGGGGATGTTGGGGTGCGTCTTCATCGTTCGGCGTGTCCTGCGGAGGCGGGCATCGCGGTGCGCAGCGCGGTAACCGCCGCTTCGACCGTGGCGTCGGGGATCAGCGCGGCGCGGTAGGCGTCGGGGCGGATCAGGCAGAAGCTGCCGGGCCCGGCCTCGAGGTGGCGCGCGAGCGTGCCGGCGCGGTCGAGCAGCGTCGGCAGCGCGGGGTCGCCGTCGCAGGCGTACAGGCAGACCGGCAGGCCCTCGAGTTGCGCGCGCAGCCGCGCCACCGCGCCGGCCGGCGGCGAGAACCAGATGCCGACGAAGCGGGTGTCCTCGCGCAGCAGGTCCATCAGGCTGCGCCGCGTGCCGTTGGCGAAGGTGAGCGGCAGGTTCTGCACCGTGCGGCCGCCCTGCGGCAGGCAGGGGGCCGGCGGGTAGGCGTTGGCCACCGACATGCGGCCGGTGTTGACGAGCGGTCGCGCGAACTCGTGGCGGCGAGCAAGGTCCACCACCGCGCGGCGCAGCCGGTGCTCGGCCGGCGAGCGCGGCGCGAGGAAGCGCGCCGAGCGGCTCGTGACCTGCAGGTTCTCGACTGCGGCCGGCCGGCGCTCGGCGTGGTAGCTGTCGAGCAGTGCGTCGCCCGCGTGGCCCCTCAGCACCAGCGCGAGCTTCCAGCCGAGGTTGGCCGCGTCCTGGATGCCGGTGTTGCCGCCGCGCGCGCCGAAGGGGCTCACGACGTGGGCCGCGTCGCCGATGAAGAAGAGCCGGCCGTGGCGGAACTCGTCGAGCAGGTGGTCGCGGTACTGGTAGGGGCCGATCCAGACGAACTCGAAGTCCACGTCCTCGCCGAGCTGTGCGCGCAGCCGGCTGCCGGCGACCTCCGGGCGGCTGATCGTCTCCGGGTCGGCGTCCTCGGCCATCTGGTAGTCGATGCGCCAGACGCCGTCGCCCATCAGGTGCTGCCACACGCCGCGGCCCTCGTTGAAGGGCGCGTCCACCCAGGTCCAGCGCTCCACCGGCAGCGGCTTCGTGAAGCGCACGTCGGTGATGCACCAGCGGTCGGTGCTGCGCGAGGCGTGCGCGTCGAGCCCGAGCGCGGTGCGGATCGGGCTGTTCGCGCCGGTGGCGTCGATCAGGTAGTCCGCCTCCAGCACGTAGTCGCCCGCCGGCGTCTCGACCGACACGCGCACGTGCTCGCCTCGCGGCTCGACGCTCGTGACGCGGTTCTTCCAGCGCAGGTCCGCGGTGCCGATCTCGCGGATGCGGTCCACCAGGAACCACTCGACGTAGAACTGCTGCAGGTTGATGAAGGGCGGCTGCGCCGAGACGCTGTTCGCCTGCAGGTTGAAGCTGTAGACCTCGCTGTCGCCGGAGAAGGTGCGCCCGACCGACCAGGTGACGCCCTTGTCGCGCACGCGCTCGTAGATGCCCAGGCGCTCGAAGATCTCGAGGCTCTTCTGCGCGTAGCAGATGCCGCGCGAGGAGGCGCCGCGCACGCCCACCGTGTCGTCCTCGTCGAGCAGCACGGCCGGGATGCCGCGCTGCGCGAGGTCGCAGGCGAGCGTCAGCCCCGAGGGGCCGGCGCCGACGATCACCACCGGGTAGCGCCTCGGCCCGCCCCCGTCCAGGTCCGGCGGCGGCACGAAGTCCCAGCGGGGCAGCTCGTAGGGCGGTGCGAAGCGGTAGGTCGATGCCACGGCTCGGGTCTCCTGTTCTTCCTCGGCGCTCACAGCGCCCGCGCCCATTCGGCAATCCGGTCCGCTGCCTGCCCGACGAGGCGCGGCTGGCCGGCGAGGTAGTGGTTGCCGCCGGGAATGTCCACGTTGCGGATGCGCTCGCCGCCGGCCGCGAGCCATGCGTCGCGCGTGCTCGGGAAGGTGGACTGGTCGCCGGTGTAGGTCAGCAGCAGTGCCGGCACGCTCGTGCGCGCCAGGTTGCTCGGCCCGTCGGCCTGCGAGGCAGAGGACCACTGCGACAGGAAGGCCGTCAGCGAGGTGGTGCGGCCCATCGAGTTGGCCGCGTAGTTCACCGCGCGTGCGTCGCCCCAGACGCTGCCCGGCGCACGGTCGTTCGCGTCGAGCGACAGGTCCAGGCAGCGCGGGTCGGCGTGCGTACGGTAGACCGTGAAGGCCTGGTCGCGCGGCGCGCCGGGCGTGGCGCGTAGCTGGCGCAGCCGGCCCCACACCCAGGCCTCGATGCGATCGCGGCGCGCGCGCTGCGCGGCCTGGAAGCGGGCGAGGAAGTCGGCGGAGTAGGGCGGGCCGTTGTCCGGGTGGTACATGTCCAGCGCCGGGTCGGCCGACAGCGCGTCGTGCTCGTCGATCACCGACGGGTCCACCCATTGCAGGAACAGCTTCGAGCGGCCCTCGTGCGCGGCGCACAAGGCCAGGCCGTCCACCGGCGGCAGGTCCTCGGGCACGAGGTGGGTCGGGTCGCCGTCGACCAGGTGCGTCGCGGTGAGGCGCTCGGCCTGCGCCTGGTAGAAGCTGGAGAGCGCGGCGCCGCCCGAGTTGCCGATCAGCACCACGCGCTCGTAGCCCTGCGCGCGCAGGAACTTCACGCCCGCGCCCAGGTCCTGGATCACGCGCTCCATCAGCAGCACCGTGTCGTTGCCGACGTAGCGCGAGTTGAGCCCCATGCAGGCGACGCCGCGCGCGGCCAGCGGCTGGATCAGGTAGTGACCCATGAAGTTGCTGGTCGGGTGCATCACGATCGCCGCCACCCGCTTCGGGCCGGCCGGCTCGGCCCAGGCGCCGTAGATGCGCGGGCGCAGCATCTGCAGGCCGGACTGGCTCTCCATCGCCGCGCCGGGCTTCACGTCGATGACGGCGAGCTTCAGTTCGCTCATCGCGCCGCCTCCGCCGCCTGCTGCAGGCGTGCGCGCTTCTCGCGCGTCCAGTCCTGCACGTCCTGGTGCGCCTTCGCCGCGAGGCGCTGCATCTCGGACTCGGGCACCGTCGGCGTGGTCAGTTCCAGCCGGATGCCGTTCGGGTCGAAGAAGTAGATCGACTCGATGATGTGGTGGTCGGTGATGCCGAGCACCTCGACGCCGGCGGCCTCGAGCCGCGACTTCGCTGCCAGCAGCGCCTCGGTCGAGTCGACGCGCAGCGCGAGGTGGTTGACCCAGGCCGGCGTGTTGGGCGAGGGCTCGGCCTTGACGTCGTCGCCCAGGTCGAAGAAGGCGATGAAGGAGCCGTCGGCCATCCGGAAGAAGATGTGCACGTAGGGGCAGTGCTCGCCGGTGCTCGGCACGCGGTCGGCGCGGATCACGTGCACCAGCGGCAGCCCGAGCAGGTCCTCGTAGAAGTGGCGGGTTTCCTCGCAGTCGCGGCAGCGCCACGCGAAGTGGTGCAGGCCACGGATGGGCACGGCTGGTGTCATGTCTGGCAATCGCTTGGGGTGGTGCTGTGCCCCATTAGAGCGATGCCGGATCTATGATTCAATCGAAATATATTCATCCATCCATGAGGTGACCTCATGAATCCGAGCCTGCGCCAGTTGCGTGCCTTCGTCGCGGTGGCCGAGGCGGGCAGCTTCACCGAGGCGGCGCGCCGCCTGCACCTGACCCAGTCGGCGCTGAGCGTGCTGGTGCGCGAGCTCGAGCGCGAGCTCGGCGTGCGGCTGCTCGACCGCCACACCCGGCAGGTGCGGCTGTCGGACGCGGGGCGCGAGTTCGAGCCGCAGGTGCGGCGGCTGCTCAGGGAGCTCGAGGCCGCGGTGGAGGGCGTCGCGCAGCTGCGCGACAAGAAGCGCGGCTCGGTGCGTATCGCCGCCCCGCAGCTGATGGCCTGCACGCTGATGCCGCGCGTGATCGCCGCCTATGCGCGACGCTTTCCGGAGATCCGGGTGCGGCTCGCCGACACCGCGCCGGAGCAGATGCTCGCGCGGCTGCAGGACGGCGAGGCCGACCTCGCGGTGGGGCCGGACCTGGTGACCGAGGGCGAGGTGAGGCGCGAGCCGCTGGTGCGCGACCGGCACTGGCTGATCTGTCCGCCCGGGCATGCGCTGGCGCGCGGGGAGAGCGTGTGCTGGCGCGAGCTGGCGCCGCACCCGCTGATCGCGCCGACGCGCGACTTCATGCGCCGCGTGATGCCGGAACTCGCCGCGCACGAGCCCGGCCTCGAGGTGCAGCCGGTGCACGAGGCCTCCTACATGAGCACTGCGCTCGGCATGGTGCAGGCCGGGCTCGGCGTGACGGTCTGCCCGACCTACGCGGCGCCGCTCGTGCGCGCCTTCGGCCTCGAGATGCGTGCGCTGGTCGAGCCGGTCTTCTATCGGGAGGTTTGTCTCTACATGCCGGCGGGCCGCTCGCTGTCGCCGGCGGCGGACAGCTTCGCGGAATTCCTGTCGGAGCACGTGAAGGGCGAGGAGGCGGGGCGGGATGCCGCGTGCTCGTGACGAGCTTTTCCCCACCGAGGCTGCGCAGAGGGTCGAACGGCCTGATGTCGCCAACCCTAGCCCGGGAACCCGGCTGAAGGGAGGCGGTCATGACCGCTCGTGACGACAGGAAGTGCCGGCAGGCACGGCGACAGCGGTGGCATCCCCTGTCGCCGTGCCCGGCATCCACGCTTCGTGGCGCGGTTCTTCAGCCTCGTTCAAGCGTGGTGCTGAAGCGACGCTTCAATCGCAGCTGTACCGGAAAGCTCCATTCAGATCCAGCGGCAATATCAGGGACCTGATGCCGATAGACCGGCTGATAGCACACAGTTGAGCTCGCCGGGTGGCATCCGTCACATATATGCTGGAGTATTCTGCATTGAATACCGGCTTTCCTTTGGATATGAAAACGCTGTAGCTATTGCACTCGTTGTACTGGTGGCATTGCTCGTTGACCGCGAAGTCGAAATGCGGCTCGAGTTGATTGACCAGTTCCACCGCATTCTTCAGCGCCACCTTCAGTCCTCTCGCCCGTGCTTCTGCGGCGATGAATTGTGCGTAGTTGATCTGCGTGTTGCTCGTCAAGGGGAAGCCGGGATTGTTGACGTAGGCGTCCATGTTGTCCGGTTCCACGCCGTCACAGCCCTTGCTCACAGCCAGGTCCAGTCGAGCTTTCATGATTTCTCGAACATTGGTGGAGCGGGTATCCAGCCAACGCTCTCCCGCCCAGCCGGACAGTGCGTTTCCTTGATCGAGGGAGGTGAAACGAGGATAGTCCGGCCGCCAGTTTTCGGAGCTTCCGGCCGAGAAGTAGCAGACAACGGCAATACCCCTGCTTTTCAATCCGTCGATCGTGGACTTGGGCGTGTCAAACAGATCGATGTCGTACATGCGAACGTTGTACGACGTGTTGATGGGGCCGCTGAGTTGCCATTGCCATGTATCGCTGACCTGCGGCTGCCATTTCGTGGGGGCCGGAGCAGGGGCCGGAGCGGGAGCAGGAGCGGGAGCAGGAGCAGGAGCAGGAGCGGGAGCGGGAGCAGGAGCAGGAGCAGGAGCAGGAGCAGGAGCAGGAGCAGGAGCAGGAGCAGGAGCCGGTTTTGGCTTCTTTCTCATCGGCGCTTCATTTGCCTCCTGCGCGGACATGTTCGCCATATCCGGACCTGTCGAGGCCTCCTCGCCACCACCACCGCAACCGCTCAGAAGTAGCAGAAAAAACGCATACAGCAAGGGTGTCTTTTGATTCTTCATTTGAATATTGAAAATCGATTTGTCGGGATTCTCCGGTCTGCATCCCGCGACCTTCAGTGCGAATTCCCGTGGCGGATCGCCGGCAAGGCGTCCGGACGACTGCAAGGAAAACCGGCTTCCGAGGGGCTGGCTTGCGACGAGAATGAATTCTGTGGGTTTTACTCCTCCAGCCGTAAGAACATGAAACCAGACGGAAAGATTTCTCTGTGAAGGCGGTTAACGGTTGGTTTCAAGCCGGCGATTTTTTGGCTGCAAATCGAGAATTAATGCCGAGGACGCGCCTGCTTGGTGTGCGGTGCGGCAGGAAAATGTGTGGAATATTTCCGCGGTATTAATTCACGCGGTGCGGCAGAGGGAACGCGGCTCGGTGGGCCTCGGACTGCGGCTCACGACAGCCCCGGAACCTTTTCAGACAGGGGTGGTCGGGACTGCTCGTGAAGCGAGCATCGATCGGCCGGACGTGGTGGCGGGAGCTTGAGCCGCCGATTGCGGGGCCCGGGCACGCGCCCGGCGTTGGCGCGGCGCCTAGGTTGCGGCGGGATCGGTCGGATCCCCCGCCACCAGCATCGCCGCGGCCAGGTCCTCCAGCGCGTTGCCGACCGACTTGAAGACGGTGCGCTCGGCGGCGTCGCGCCGGCCCGGCGCCTGCCCGCGGCACAGCGCGGCGAGCGTGCCCTGCACGTCGCCGGCAGCGAACACGCCGCGCGCCATCGGCCCGAGCAGCTCGCCGCTCTTGACCAGCGCCTCCCCGGTGTCGACGTAGAGCCGCGCGCCGCGGAAGCAGTCGTCGTCGGCCTCGCGCATCGCGGGCGTGAAGCTGCCGATCAGGTCCAGGTGGCTGCCCGGGCGCAGCCAGCGGCCGAGCACCAGCGGCTCGCTCGCGAGCGTGGCGCAGCTGACGACGTCGGCAGTAGCCGCTGCGTCGCCGAGCCGCGTGGCAGCCTGCGCGTCGAAGCCCTGGCCGCGCAAGTCGTCGGCCAGCGCCTGCGCCGCCGCCGCGCTGCGGGCCCACACCGACACGCGCCGGATCGGTCGCACCACGCGGTAGGCCGCCGGCAGCAGCCGGGCCACGCGCCCGGCGCCGACGACGAGCAGGTGGGCGGCGTCCTCCCGCGCGAGCCACGAGGCCGCGAGCGCGGAGGCCGCCGCGGTGCGGCGCGAGGTGATCTCGTCGCCGTCGAGCAGCGCGGTCGGCGCGCCGGTGCGGGCGTCGTGCAGCACGACGGTGGAGTGCAGCCCGGGCAGTCCCAGCGCCGCGTTGCCGGGGGCGATGTTCACGATCTTGACGGCGTAGGCCCGGCCCGGCAGCCAGGCGGGCATCAGCAGCGAGGTCACCGCGCCGCCGCCCGGCACCGGGATCTCGTGCACGTGCCGCGCCGGCACCTCGCACCCCTGGGCGAACAGCTCGCGCAGCGCGGGGATCAGCCGCTCGAAGGGCAGCGCCTCGCGGGTCTGGGCGGCATCGAAGATGCGCATGTCCGTGTCCTTGCGGGTTCGCAGGCGAGCAGGATACCCCGCCGCGCCTCGCGCTCGCGGCGCCCTCGGGACGGTGGCCGCGCCCTCGTTGGCGGCCTCGCCGGCACTACGGGACAGGCCCTATTGCGCCTCCCCAAGGGAGGGGTCGCGCAGAAAGAGGGACAATAGCGGGTTCTGCGGCGCGGCACGCCTTCCGGCGGGCCGGCGGCCCACCGATTTCCCACTGCTTTCGACAAACGAGCTTATGAGCGCCTTCAACGAGGAGCGCGTCCTGAGTGTTCATCACTGGACGGACCGCCTGTTCACCTTCACGACCACCCGGGACCAGTCGCTGCGCTTCAGCAACGGTCACTTCACGATGATCGGTTTGCGGGTGGACGGCAAGCCGCTGCTGCGCGCCTACAGCATCGTCAGCGCCAACTACGAGGAGCACCTCGAGTTCTTGAGCATCAAGGTGCCCGACGGCCCGCTGACCTCGCGCCTGCAGCACATCAAGGTGGGCGACACCATCATCGTCGGCCGCAAGCCCACCGGCACGCTGCTGATCGACTACCTGCTGCCCGGCAAGCGCCTGTACCTGCTGTCCACCGGCACCGGCCTCGCGCCCTTCATGAGCATCATCCGCGACCCGGAGACCTACGAGAAGTTCGAGCAGGTCGTGCTGGTGCACGGCGTGCGCCAGGCCGACGAGCTGGCCTACCACGACCTGGTGGTCGAGCACCTGCCGCAGCACGAGTTCCTCGGCGAGTTCGTCAAGGGCAAGCTGCTGTACTACCCGACCGTGACGCGCGAGCCCTACCGCAACATGGGGCGCGTGACCGAGCTGATCGAGAACGGCAAGCTGTTCGAGGACCTGAAGGTCCCGGTGATCGACCCGGCCAACGACCGCGTGATGATCTGCGGCAGCCCCGCGATGCTGCGCGACCTCAAGCACATGCTCGAGCACCGCGGCTTCAAGGAAGGCAACACCACGCGCCCGGGCGACTTCGTCATCGAGCGCGCCTTCGCCGAGCAGTGAGGAGCCACGGCGGCGGGGCGGCCCTGCGTCCCGCCGCCGCGAGCCGCTCGCGCGGAGCCCTGACATGAGCATGAGCCCTCCCGACAGCGACGACGATCCGCCGCCGCTCGAGCCGGTGCCGCCCGGCGACAACGAGTGCTGCGGCAGCGGCTGCGACCCCTGCGTCTTCGACCTCTACAACGAGGCGCGGCGGCGCTATCTCGCCGACTTGCAGGCCTGGCAGCAGCGCCAGGACGCGAAGGCGAACAAGCCCGGCTAGCCCTGCAAGCCGCAAGGGCGCGGCACCGCCGCTGCCCGGCTCCGGCGAATCCCTCCGATTGCCCCGGGGGCCGAAAGGCTCGCCGGGACGTTTCGCGCGCCGGTTCTGCGTGACCCACCTCGTGCCGGCTCATCGCCTCGCCACCACCCGCGACAACTTGCGAAGGTGGGCTGCCCGATGGGCTGCGAGCCGCACGAGACCCCGGGCTTGCCGGGGGAGGGCGCAGCGGGCGTCCCCCGCGATTCGCATTGCACCTCCGGGCACTTCCTGCCATCGGCCCGCAGGCCGAGCGGTCTCGGGAGCCCCGTCATCCCCGGCAGGTTGGAGGACCGCACCCGCACAGGCCCCTCCTGCGCCGCGCGCCGGGCAGGAGATCGACCGCCGCATTGCCGAACTTCAGCGCGAGGTGATCGCCCCGCGTGCGCCGGAGCGTGATGCAGTCCACGAAGATCCCCCGGGCGTCGCTCCGCTCACCTGAATGAAGGGGTGGGAGTGCCCCGGCCCGTCCCTAGGATCCGGCCATCGGCGCTTGAACAGGGAGGGGCAGCCATGGCGGTGCTACAGGAGTCTTGGAGGGCTGCGGAGGAACTGCAGGCCTCGGCCTTGGCCAGGAATTGCGTGATGGAGGCCCTGCGGGAGACCTCCCCTTCCGCGCGCTGGAGCGAAGTGGAATCGGCGGCTTGGCTGCTGGCGGCCCGCATCGGGCTGTCGACTTCCTGCTCGTCCATGGGGCACGTCGCGCTCGATCGGGAGATCGAGAAACTGCTGCGGGAATGGGCCCCCCGGCCCGGTAGAGCCCGGTCGCCGCAAGGCCTGGGCGGGCAAGGGTCAGGGCCGCGAACGGCGGTCTGACGTTCGGCGCCCTCGGCATGCCGAGGGCGGCGCGGCCCGGCATCGAGGAGGTCCGCTTCACAGGTTTTTCCAGGCGCGGGCATGCGGATTGCAGCGGTTCTGTCGGGAGTTGCGGCCCGACAGGCCGCAGCATCCGTCTCACCCATTTCTGCCAGGAGTTCACCATGAACAAGGACCAGATGAAGGGGCGCCTCGATCAGGCCAAGGGCAAGGCCAAGGAGGTGACCGGCAAGGCGACCGGTGACCGCGAGATGCGCGGGGAAGGCAAGGCCGACCAGATGAGCGGGAAGATGCAGGGCAAGGTCGGCGACGCCAAGGAAAGCGTCAAGCGCAAGATCGACAAGCTCTGAGTGCGGCCGGGACCGCCGGCAAGGAAGTCCCGGAGAGAAATCCGGGGCCCTATCTGCTCCCCAGGGTTTCGAGGAGCCGCCGCACGTAGGCGCGGGCGGCCGGGAGGTCGCATTTCAGCAGATGGCCTTCCCGATCGACCTGTCCCGGGATGAATCCGCCACGGATGAGCGCCTCGTAGAGATCGATCTCCAGCCCGCAGCGGCGAAGCTGCGAGAGTGCCCCGTCGCTGTCTCCGTCCGGCACCTGCTCCAGCAGGTCGAGCAGGCAGTTGCGAATGCTGGATTCCCGCGCCCCGATCGCGACGCGGTGGTCGAGAGCCGCGCCCGGCTCCTGGTCCGAGGGCTGACGGGAGGCACGCACGCGATCGATCATCGACTCCATCTCCAGGCAGGCAAAGGCAGGAGAACGGCCGCGCTGCCGCAAGCTTGACCCCGAGAGCTTTGCAGGCGTGCAAGCAAGGTAAGCGAGTGCGGCTGCCGGCGCTGCGGCCGGGTCGGTCCTGCCTCGCGCGGATCTCCCGGAGGCGGGAACCGGCCGAAGGCCCGCAGGCTCAGCGCGATTCGAGCTTCCGCAACTGCGCGAGCGCGCAATGAACCGCCTCGGGTCCCGCCTTGTCGACGATCTCCTCGCAGACACGCCGGGCATGCGGGGTGGATCCCGCCGCCGAGAGCGAGTCGATCAGGTCCGCCGCCTTGGCAAAGGTCAAGCCCCGGGCGAGGGCCGCGTTCAGCAGGTCGTAGAAGCCGCTGCGCGCCTGCATGACATGGCGCGGGGCGGCATGCGGGGGTGGGCAGTAAGCCAGCAGGCCGAGCGCCAGCAGCACGGACGCGGGCCGCAACACCAGTTCGCGTCTGTGCTTGCCAATGGCCCCTGTGAGATCTTCTGCGGTCATCGGAGGTGGCTTCCAGGGTGAGGGCGGACGGGCAATGCCTTCTGCGACTCGTCCGCCGCGATGCAGGAGGCGGGCCTTGCCGCCCGGCCCCCTGAAGGGGGTCCGAGCAAGAACGGTTCCCTCGCCCCTTCGTGCCGCCCCGGGAAGCGAGCGGCGCTCCCGCCGCCAGCCGGGGAGGAGGATCGCGTTACGACGATTCGGAGACAGCAGGCGGGGGCCGCGGCGGCGTGCCGCACAATGCCCGCGCCGGCCGCCGCGGCGCGGCCGCTCTCCCGTCCCCCATGCTGCTGAACCTGCGAGAACTCCGGGCCTTCAAGGCCATCGTCGAACACGGCTCGCTCGGCCGCGCCGCCGAGGCGCTGAAGCTGACGCAGCCGGCGCTGACGCGCATCCTCAAGCGGCTCGAGGAGCAGCTCGACGTGCCGCTGTTCGAGCGCCATGCCGGTGGCATGACGCTCACCGAGTACGGCAGCGCGCTCGAGCCCTACGCCAGCCTGCTGCTGGCCGAGTCGGAGAACGCGGTGCGCGAGCTCAACGCGATGCGCGGGCTCGAGAAGGGCGTCGTGCGGGTCGGCGCGGTGTCGAGCGCGGTCGAGAGCTTCCTGCCGCGCGCCATCGAGCGGCTGCTCGCGCAGTGGCCGGGGCTGCAGGTGCGCATCGTCGAGGGCCTGTCGGACGAGCTCGCGCTGTGGCTCGCCAAGGGTGAGATCGACCTGGCGATCTGCTTCTCGATGCCGGAGACCGCGGAGCTGGCGCTCGTCTCCGAGAGCGAGTGGCAGGAGGGCTGCCACGTCGTCGCGGCGGTCGATCATCCGCTGCGAGGGCGCGGGCCGCTGCGGCTCGCCGACCTGGAGGGCCAGCGCTGGGCGCTGCCGCCGCGCCGCATGGGACCCCGCGAGGAATGGCACCAGCTCTTCCTGGCGCAGGGGCTCGTTCCGCCCCCGGTGGCCGCCGAGGCGCGCTCGATCAACGCGCTGCGTGCGCTGGTCGCGGGCGGCGGCTTCCTCGGCTGGATGCCCCGGCTGCTGCTCGGCGAGCAGCAGGGCCTGCGCGGCACGATCGACGTGCTGCCAGTCGAGGGCGCCTGCACGGTGCGGCACTTCGCCGTCTACCGCCGCCGCCACGGCACGCTGTCGGCAGCGACGGCGCAGATGCGCGACGAACTGCGGCGGCAGGTTCAGGCGCTCGGGCCGGCGATGCGCCCCGGGGGCATCGAGACCTGAAGGGCGGCGCGTGCAGGCGGTCCGGCGCCGGGTACGGCGATTGCACGATTGCCGACCAACCATCTTGAGAGGACCGTAGCCATGGGCTTGCTCGATCAGATTCTGGGGGGACTCGCCGGCGGCGCCGCCGGAGGCGGTGTACCGGGCGGTGGTTTCCCGGGCGGCGGTGCGCCGATGGGACAGGCACCCGCGGGCGGTGGCACGAGCCACGTGCTGATGGCCTTGCTGCCCGTCGTGCTGAGCATGCTGGCGAACCGGCAGCACGGCGGCGCCGGCGGCGGCATGGCCCCCGGCTGGGGCGGCGGCACGGGCGCAGGCCTGGGCGGCTTGGGCGGGAGCATGGGGGGACTGGGCGGCCTCGGGGGCCTCGGCGGCCTGCTCGAGCAGTTCTCCCGCAGCGGCTACGGCCAGCATGCGAACTCCTGGGTCGGCACCGGCGCGAACCAGCCCCTGCCCCCGCAGGCCCTGTCCGAGGTGTTCGGGCCCGGGCAGATCTCGGAGATCGCCACCCGGGCCGGCGTCAGCGAGGACGAGGCGCGGATGGGACTGTCGCAGCTGCTTCCCGAGGTGGTCGACCAGCTCACGCCCGAGGGCCGGCTGCCCGAGCAGGACCAGCTGCTCTCCCGCATCGGCGACTACGAGCGGCGCCTGCCGCGCTGAGCGGGCGGCACGACGCGCGGGGCGGGGCTGCGCCCGGGAGCGGCCCCGATAGACCTGCGTCGGCCGGGCACATTGCCGCCGCCCTAGACTGCGGCGGCTTCTGCCACGACGCCTCGCCCTCCCCACATGCCTTCCTCCTTCGCCCGGCCGGTCCGGGCCGTGCGCCTGCAGTTCTTCATCAGCGGCTTCCTGTTCGCGACCTGGGGCGTGCACGTGCCGACCGTACGGCGCCACTACGGGCTCGACGAGCAGGCGCTGGCGCTGACGATGCTCGCCGCCGGCGTCGGCGCGCTGTGCGGCCTCGCCTTCGCCGGCCGCTGGGTCGGCCGCTTCGGGCCGCAGCGCGTCGCCTTGCTCACGGGCACGGTGGCGGCGCTGGCCCTCGCGGCGCTGCTGGCCAGCGCCTCATGGCCGGTGCTGCTGCTGACGATGGGAGTCTTCGGCCTGGCCGGCAGCGTGTTCGACGTGGCGATGAACGCGGGCGGCTCGGCGCTCGAGCACGCCAGCGGCCGCAGCCTGATGAGCCGCTTCCACGCGTTGTTCAGCTTCGGGGGCATGGCCGGCGCCGCCTTCGGCAGCGCCTGGCTCGGGCTCGACGCCCCGCCAACCGCGCATCTCGCCGCCGTCGCGCTCGCCGCATGCGCTGCCTTGTGGTGCCACGCCGCGCGGGTGTCGCTTCCGCTCCCGCCGGCGCAGGACGCGTCCGCCGCGGGCAGGGAGGCTCCCGGTGCGGCGCGCGGCGTGCTGTGGACGCTCGGCCTGCTGGCCGCGCTCGGGCTGGTGGCCGAAGGGGCGATGTACGACTGGTCCGTGCTCTATCTCGAGAGCGAGCTCGGCAGCGCACCGGCGCTGGCCGCGCTCGGCTACGCCAGCTTCTCGGTCGCGATGGGCTTGGCGCGCCTCGTCGGGGACTGGGCGCGCAGCCGCTGGCCGGCGCACCGGCTGATGACGGCCAGTGCGCTGCTCGCGGCCTGCGGCATGGCGGTCGCGCTGCTCGGCCGGCATCCGGTTCTCGCGCTGGCGTGCTTCGCGCTCGTCGGCCTCGGCCTCGCCAACGTGATCCCGGTGCTGTTCAGCGCCGCGTCGCGCCTGCCCGGCATCTCCGCGGCGCACGGCATCGCCGCGGTGTCCTCGGTCGGCTACGTCGGCTTCATGGCCGGGCCGCCGGTGATCGGCTTCATCGCGCAGCGGAGCTCGCTGACGGCAGGGCTCTTCACCGTGGTCGTCTTCTCGCTCCTGCTGGCGATGGCGGGGGGCAGGACGCTGCGCCCCCGGGCCGTCCCGGGCCGCTGCGCGGGCTGCCCCGCGCAAGGCTGAGCCGCGCATCGCGCCAGCCGCTCCTTCCCGGTGCGAGCCTTCCGCGCGGCGCCTTGCCCGCGCCGGCTTGCCGTGACGTGGGCGCGCGCCCGGGTCCTTCGCCGGGTCCTTCGTTTTCCCCGAAGGAAGGATCGCGGCCGATGGCCGATACTCCCCGGGTGATCGCTTCCGCCAAGACGACGCCTGCCCGCCCTGCCTGCATGCCGGCCGGGGATCCCGACTGCGCCCCGTGCGGCGCGCGGCACGGGCTCGTCCACCCATGACGATGCGCATGCGCCGATCCACGCCCCGCGGCAGCCTCCTGTTCATGGGAGACCATCTCGCACGCAGCGTGCGCGGCCTCGCCTGTGCCCCTCCGGCGGGTCGATGAAGCCTTTTTCGTTTCGTCCGACCCAATCACCGATCCACCGATACCGATCCGGAGCACAGCCATGGCTGACCTTTTCGACAACCCGATGGGACTCATGGGATTCGAGTTCGTCGAGTTCGCATCCCACACGCCCGGCGTCCTCGAGCCGATCTTCGAGAAGATGGGCTTCACCGAGGTGGCCCGCCACCGCTCGAAGGACGTCTCGCTCTACCGCCAGGGCGACATCAACTTCATCGTCAACCGCGAGCCCCACAGCCTCGCGTCCTACTTCGCCGCCGAGCACGGCCCCTCGGCCTGCGGGCTGGCCTTCCGCGTGCGCGACTCGCACAAGGCGTATGCGCGCGCGCTCGAGCTCGGCGCGCAGCCGGTGGAGATCCCCACCGGTCCGATGGAGCTGCGCCTGCCCGCGATCAAGGGCATCGGCGGCGCGCCGCTCTACCTGATCGACCGCTTCGAGGACGGCAAGTCCATCTACGACATCGACTTCGAGTTCCTGCCCGGCGTCGAGCGCCACCCCGTGGGCCACGGCTTCAAGGTGGTGGACCACCTCACGCACAACGTCTACCGCGGCCGCATGAAGTACTGGGCCGACTTCTACGAGCGCATCTTCAACTTCCGCGAGATCCGCTACTTCGACATCCAGGGCGAGTACACGGGGCTGACGTCCAAGGCGATGACGGCGCCCGACGGCCAGATCCGCATCCCGCTCAACGAGGAGTCGAAGAAGGGCTCGGGGCAGATCGAGGAGTTCCTGATGCAGTTCAACGGCGAGGGCATCCAGCACATCGCGCTGCTCACCGACGACCTGATCGCGAGCGTGGACCGGCTGCAGATGGCCGGCATCCCGGTGATGACGGCGCCCAACGACGTCTACTACGAGATGCTCCAGGAGCGGCTGCCCGGGCACGGGGAGAACGTGAACGAGCTCAAGGCGCGCGGCATCCTGCTCGACGGCAGCACCGAGGGCGGCGGCAAGCGGCTGCTGCTGCAGATCTTCTCGCAGGCGCTGCTCGGCCCGGTGTTCTTCGAGTTCATCCAGCGCAAGGGCGACGACGGCTTCGGCGAGGGCAACTTCAAGGCGCTGTTCGAGTCGATGGAGCGCGACCAGCTGCGCCGCGGCGTCCTCAGGGTCGAGGAAGCCGGCGCCTGAGCCGGCGATCTTCCGCGTCCCGCCCTCCCGGCGTCGTCCCCCCGGCGCCGGGGGCGGCTTGCCGCGAAGCCTGGGCCGGCCGCATCCCGCCGGCCCGGTTCCGTCGCCGGCCGGGGCAGAATGGAGGGTTCCGCGGCGCAAGTCGCGGGGCACGCCATGCCCCGCGGCGCCTGTCGCCCGCAGCTCTCCCGTGTCCATGTATCCAACCCACATCAGCCTGGTCGGCATGCCGGGCGCCGGCAAGACCTCCATTGGGCGGCGCCTCGCGCGCGAGCTCGGCCTGCCCTTCCACGACAGCGACTGCGAGATCGAGCGCTACATCGGCGGCTCGATCCGCGACTTCTTCGAAGCGCAGGGCGAGGACGCCTTCCGCGAGCTGGAGCAGCGGGTCGTCGCCGAGCTCGCAGGCGGCGCCGCCTGCGTGCTCGCCACCGGCGGTGGCACGGTGCTGCGGGCCGCCAACCGCGAGCGGCTCAAGGCGGCCGGCACGGTCGTGTACCTGCACGCGACGCCCGAGGCCCTGTTCAGGCGCCTGCGCCAAGACACGCGGCGGCCGCTGCTGCAGGTCGCGGATCCGCTGCAGCGCCTGCGGGAGCTGTTCCGGCAGCGCGACCGGCTCTATCGCGAGACCGCGCACGACGTGATCGACACCGGGCACGCCTCGGTCGGGCGCGCCGTCCACGAGCTGCTGGCGCGCTTCGAGCCCTGCCGCACCGCCACCGCCGCTGCCGAATCGTAGGACGGCGCCGGGCCGGGCCCGGTCCTTGCCCGGCAACGGGGTCCCCGGAGCGGCGGGTCGGCGACTGGAGCCGCAGCGTGCCGGAGGATGTGCCCCGTCAGGGGGAGACCCTCGGCCCGTGGCCGCGCCCGCATCCGAACATGGAAATCGCCCTACTCGTCGCCCTCATCCTGCTCAACGGCGCATTCGCGATGTCGGAGATCGCGCTCGTCACCGCGCGCAAGGCCCGCCTGCAGAAGCGCATCGACGAGGGCGACCCGGGGGCGGCCGCCGCGCTCGAGATGGGCAGGGACCCGACCCGCTTCCTGTCCACCGTCCAGATCGGCATCACGTCGATCAGCATCCTCAACGGCATCGTCGGCGAGTCGGCGCTGGCCGGGCCGCTCGCCCGCTGGCTGACGGAGCACGGGCTGCGGGAGCCCTATGCCGGCTATGCCGGCACCGGGCTGGTGGTGGTCGTGATCACCTACGCGTCGATCGTGCTGGGCGAGCTGGTGCCCAAGCGGCTCGGGCAGAACAACCCGGAGGCGGTGGCCCGGCTCGTGGCGCGTCCCATCGCCTGGCTGGCGATGCTCACCCAGCCCTTCGTGCGCCTGCTGGCAGGATCGACCAACGCGCTGCTGGGCCTGCTCGGCGCGAACCGGAGCACCGCCGCGACGGTCACCGAGGAGGAGATCCACGAGGTGCTGGCCGAGGGCACGAGCGCCGGCGTGATCGAGTCGCACGAGCACACGATGGTGCGCAACCTGTTCCGGCTCGACGACCGGCAGATCAGTTCGCTGATGGTGCCGCGCAACGACATCGTCTACCTCGACGCGGACGCGCCCTTCGAGCTCAACCTTGCGCGCATCGAGCAGTGCGACCACGCGCGCTTCCCCGTCATGCGCGGCGAGCCGGACAACATCATCGGCGTCGTCAACGCGCGCCGGCTGCTGTCGCAGACGGCGCGCGGCCAGCAGCCGGCGCTGGACGACAAGCTCGAGCCGCCGCTCTACATCCCCGAGACGCTGACCGGCATGGAGCTGCTCGACAACTTCCGGGCCTCAGGGGCGCAGATGGCCTTCGTGATCGACGAGTACGGCGAGGTCCAGGGCCTGGTGACGCTGCAGGACCTGATCGAGGCCATCACCGGCGAGTTCCAGCCGCGCAATCCCGCCACATCCTGGGCGGTGCAGCGCGAGGACGGCTCCTGGCTGCTCGACGGCCACATCCCGGTGCCGGAGCTGAAGGACCGGCTCGGCCTCGCCACGGTCCCCGAGGAGGAGCGGGGCCGCTACCAGACGCTCAGCGGCATGCTGATGCTGCTGACCGGCCGACTGCCCCGGCTCGCCGACACCGTGGAATGGGAAGGGTGGCGCTTCGAGATCGTCGACATGGACGGCAGGAGGATCGACAAGGTGATGGCCCGCCGCGCCGGGACCGATGCCGTCGCCGGCCAGGCGCCGGCGGAGGCGCCCGCCGGGTAGCGTGCGCGGCGCCCGGTCGGGGGGCGGGCGCCTCGCGCGCGGTTTCCGGCCGCGCCGCGTCGCCTCGCGGCCGTCAGCCGAGCAGCGGCCTGCCGAAGGTGATGGCGAGGCCGGCGAGCGCGCAGGCGCCGAGCAGCGGCATCACGCCCACCTTGAAGCGGAAGAGCGCAAGGGCCGCCGCCACCGCGATCAGCGCCGAGACCGCGTCGAAGGGGCCGTCCAGTCCCTGCGGCCACAGCACGTGGTAGGCGAAGAACATCGCCAGGTTCAGGATCACGCCGACCACCGCGGCGGTGATCCCGGTCAGCGGCGCGGTGAAGTGCAGCTTGCCGTGCGTGGACTCCACCAGCGGCCCGCCGATGAGCACGAACATGAAGGAGGGCAGGAAGGTGAAGAAGGTCACCACGGTGGCCGCCGCCGCGCCGCCGAGGAACAGCGCGTCCGGGCCGAAGACCTGCTTGATCCAGCCGCCGACAAAGCCGACGAAGGCCACCACCATGATCAGCGGGCCGGGCGTCGTCTCGCCGAGCGCGAGGCCGTCGATCATCTGCGTCGCCGACAGCCACTGGTGCTGCTCGACCGCGCCCTGGTAGACGTAGGGCAGCACCGCGTAGGCGCCGCCGAAGGTCAGCAGCGCCGCCTTCGTGAAGAACCAGCCCATCTGCGTCAGCGTGCCGCCGAGGCCCTGCAGCGCGAGCAGCGCCGCCATCGCCGCCGCCCAGAGCCCCACGCCCACCAGCAGCACCCGGGCGAGCCGGGCGCGGCTGAAGCGCGCGTGCGGCGGCGGCGGGGTGTCGTCGTCGATCAGCGCCGGGCCGAAGCTGCCGCCCTTGGCGCCGTGCCCCCCGCCCACCTCGAACACCCGCGGCGCGAGCTTGCCGCCGATATGGCCGACGAGGGCGGCCGCGAGCACGATGGCCGGGAACGGGACGCCGAACACGAAGATGGCGACGAAGGCCGCCGCCGCGATGGCCCACAGCCAGCCGTTCTTCAGCGCCCGCGAGCCGATGCGGTAGGCAGCGTGCATCACGATCGCCGTCACGGCCGGCTTGATGCCGTAGAAGATGGCCGCCACGAGCGGCATCTCGCCGTAGGCGACGTAGAGCCAGGACAGCCCGATCAGGATGAACAGCGAGGGCAGCACGAACATCGCGCCCGCGACGATGCCGCCCCAGGTGCGGTGCAGCAGCCAGCCGATGTAGGTGGCGAGCTGCTGCGCCTCGGGGCCGGGCAGCAGCATGCAGTAGTTGAGCGCGTGCAGGAAGCGCTTCTCGCTGATCCAGCGCCGGCGCTCGACCAGCTCGCTGTGCATGATCGCCATCTGCCCGGCCGGCCCGCCGAAGCTGATGAAGCCGAGCTTCAGCCAGAACCAGAAGGCCTGCGCCAGCGTGATCGGGGCCGGTCGCCCGGGGGAGGAGGGGGGATCGCCGTTCAGCGGCAGGTCGGGGGAGTGGGGCGCGGGGGTCATGCGGGTTCTCCGGAGGAGGCGTACAGGGCGTCGAAGACGGCTCCTGTCGCGTCGATCAGTCGGTCGTCGTCGGGATGCAGGGTCCTGAGCCCCGACAGGATGTTCTCGAGGCCGGCAGCCTCGGCGACCGGCAGCCCGCCCACGTCGAGGTAGTGGACGGTGGCGCCGATCCTGCGCAGGCGCGCGTCGTCCTGCAGTCCGAAGGCGAGGACCATCGTCTCGAAGGTGACGAGGGAGCCGGCATGGCTGAAGGCCGCGCCGTCGAAGTCGAAGCCGAGCGCGCCGTCGGGAAGATCGGCCACGTCGCGCAGCCAGACGAAGCGCGCGGCGGGATCGATGAAGCGGCGGATCAGCCAGCAGCAGGCGAGGCGGTCGACCCAGGGGCGCGCGCGCGTGGCCCAGAGCCGACCGGCGTACTCCAGGCGGTCACGCCGGGGGATGTCGCCCCCGGCCGGCGCCGGCTCCCCCTTCGAGAAGCGCAGGTCGATCTCGCGCCGCAGCAGCGCAAGCGTCGAGCGGGCCCTCTCGCGTGCGGCGCCAGGGAAGTAGTCGCTCCGCTCCAGGCCCTCCAGGGCCTCCGTCATGCCACGGAACTGCCGCCGCGCCGCGGTCTCGCCGAGACCCGCGAGCTCCCGCCGCAGCGCCTCCAGCGAGGTCTCCCACTCGGCGTACGCCGCACTGCGGTCGAACAGCGCGACGAGTTCCTGCTGCTGCGCCGGGGAGCGCGCCGACAGGCCCAGGAGCCAGGCGGCACCCTGGTGGGATCGCACCTCGTCGGCGATCCTGCCGAAGGGCTCGGCGTGTTCCGCGGGCAGGACATACGCGCCGTCGCGCAGCGAAGCCGCGCCGAGCGCCTTCAGCGTGCGCCAGGTGCGCAGGCGCACGGCATTGGGCTGGCTGGGCAGGGTCAGCAGCAGCAACAGCCATTCTGTAGCGATTGCATCCTGGGGGGACATAAGCATTTCATTCTAGCGCGCCTGCCGCTCGCGCCGCCCCGATCGCCCAGCCTTTCCTGCGAAGGTGCGGCGTCGGGCGACTCCCCCCGCGTGGTGCGGTCGCTTTCAGGAGCCGGATGAACGGACGGGGCCGCAAGGGCCCCGTCCGGTTCCGGTGGATGCGTGGCCAGAAGCGGTCAGCGCTCGTCCTTGCCCTTGCCGCGGGTGCCGGAGACGGAGGTTTCCTTGCCTTGCTGATGGGCGCTCATCTGCGAGCCGTGACCGCCGCCGCCGCGGCGGCTGTCCGAATTGGACGCGGTGCTCCGATCGGCCTTCTGCTTCGGGCTCATCTGCATCTGCTTGCGCTTGGCTGCGAGTTTCATCCTGGGCTCCTCTTGCTCTCTTGCTCGCATGTGTAGGAATGACACCGCACCGGCGATGCGAGGGGGCGCCGGAGGGTGAGAGGGGAGCCCGGCCGGTCTCCTCCCTGCCGTCTGCGCAGTAATCGGTGTTCTCGCCGGCGGGGCGGACGCCCTCCCGTAGCACCGCCGGCGCGAGACGTCGCGCCGAACTGCCGCCACGTCCCCTCGCTGTTCCGGGCTTGGCGCGCGGCGTCCTGCAGGCACAGTCGCGGCGCATGGACCGCCCCCCGACGACGCAGCACCGCGTCATCCACCTGCACGCGGACGCCCCGCCCAAGCCGGCGCCGGGCGCGGCCTGCAACGGCTGCGGCGTGTGCTGCGCCAGCGAGCCCTGCCCGCTGGGGATGCTGCTGTCGCGCCGCAGCAGCGGCGCCTGCGAGGCACTCGGCTGGGACGGGCGGCGCTACGTCTGCGACGCGCTGGCGCGGCCGGCGCGCTTCGTCGCGTGGCCGTGGGCGCAGCGCCTGCTGTCGCGCGCGGCGTCGCGCTGGATCGCCGCCGGCAGCGGCTGCGACAGCGTCGCCGAGGTGGAGGAGCGGCCCGCCGGCTGAACTCCCCGTCCGTCGCGGCCCGCGTTTCCGCGATGCCGGGGCACGAGACGAATCATCGGGGCTCAAGCCCCGGCGAGAACGGTCGAAAACGAGGCGGTCCCCCTTTCTTCGAGCCCGGCCGCCATGACCGGAGCGGGCTGCCCCGTCGATGTCCCATCCCAGAGCAATGGCTGCAGCCGCACGCGCGATCGCGCTGCTGGTGTCGGTCTACGGACTGGCCGCGCTGTGGCTCCAGGTCTCCGGCCAGGCGCATTGGCTCGCAGCGGCCGTGCCCGGCGCACCGCCGATGCGGCCCGCCTCGTCCGTCGGACTCCTCCTTGCCGGCATCGCCGTCGCGACCCTCGGGCGCGCGGGCCGTGCCCGTTTCCTGTCGTCGTCGTCGGGGATGGCGCTGTCGGCCCTGGCGCTGCTGAGCCTGGCGTCCGGCCTCGGGGAGCGGGCGGCGCCCGGTACGCCGGTCGCGAGCCATCCGATCGTCGCGCTGGTGTTCCTGCTCATCGCGATCGCCGCGCTGGGCTGGAAATCCGCCGAGTCCCGGGGGAAGCGCTTCGGCGTTGCCGCGGCGGTCACCGGTGGCGCCCTGTCCCTCGCCTCCGTCGTGCCCTATGCCCTGCCGTGGCTGGACCCGGGGGCGAGGCTGCTGCTGGGGGTGGTGCCGCCGCAGTCCGCCGTCCCGCTGGCCGTGCTGTGCGGCTGCATCGGCCTGCTGTGCTGCAGCGGGACGCCCGCCGGCCTCGCCCGGCGGCATGCCCCGCTGTTCACCCTGACCCTGGGCACCTCGCTGGTCCTGATCGCCGCCTGGAGCGGGATCCTCTGGGCCAACAGCGCCCATGTGCTGCGCGAGGTCACGCAGAGGACGGAGGGGGTCGCGCACACCCTGCTCGAGCACATGCACCGCTCGCTCGATCCCGCAGCCCTGGTGCTGCGCCAGGTCGCCGACCGCATCTCGAAGGAGGGGCTGGAGAACTTCTGCGCGTCCGACGCAGCGTGGCAGGAGTTGTCCTCCACCGCGGCCTCCCTGAAGCAGGTCAACGCGATCCTCGTGCTGGACCGCGTCGGGCAGGTGAAATTCCACTCGGCGCAGCGTTCGCCCCGCATCCCGGGCAAGCTCTCGCATCGCGACTACTTCGCCGCCCACCTCCGGGGCGAGCCCACCTACCTGGGGCCGCTCATCAGGGTGGGTTCGGGCAAGGACGGCTTCACCTACAGCCACCGCGTGACGGACGAGCACGGCGAGTTCGCAGGCGTGGTGGTGGCGTCGCTGGAGCTGGCCTACTTCCAGGAGTTCTACGGCTCGCTCGACCTGGGCCATGCCGGCTCGATCGGCGTGTTCCGCACCGACAGCCGCCCGCTGATCCGGGTGCCGCTGCCCGATGACCTCTCGGCGGTCGACATGCGCGGCCATCCCCTCTTCCGCGATCACGTTCCCCGGCGGGACCACGGCGTCTTCGTGGCCCGCTCCCCCTTCGACGGCCAGGAACGCTTCATGGCCTACCGGGTCTCGACCACCCTGCCGCTCGTGGTCTCCGCGACGGCGAGCGTCGCCCCGCTCGCGGCGGAATTCGCGGAGGAGGCCTTCGCCGCCTCGCTGCTGCTCGCCCTCGCGCTGCTGGCGCTGATCAACGGGGCCGCGCATCGCCTGCGCGCCGCGCTGAGGGAGGAGGAGCACCAGCGCGAGCTCGAGGCGGGGCGCACGTTCGCGCGCGCCATCCTGGACTCCATCACGGCGAAGGTCGCCATCACCGACCGTGCCGGCACGATCCTCGACGTGAACGAGGCCTGGCGGCGGTTCGCCCGGGCCGACGGCGGCACGGGGGAAGCCATCGGGTCGAACTACCTGCGCGTGTCCCGCCATGCCGGGGGACGCGAGTCGGGCGACCGCCGTGCCGTGGCCGAGGGGATGGAGGCCGTCATCCGGGGCGAGGCCGAGCGCTTCGAATACAACTACGAGTGCCCCTCGCCGACGCAGGACCGGTGGTTCAAGATGCGGGTCACGCCGCTGGAGGGCTCGGACGGCGTGGTGGTCGTCAGTCACGAGGACGTGAGCGACCTGAAGCAGGCGGAAATCGCGGTCTCGCGCGCGAAGTCGGAGCTGCGCAAGGCGCACGACGCGCTGGAGCTGCGCGTGGCCGAGCGCACCTCCAGGCTGCAGCAGGCCTTGCAGCGCGTGACCTCGCTGGTCGAGCACTCGCCGCTGGCGGTCATCGAGTGGGACCGCGAGCTCCGGGTCGTGCGGTGGTCGCGGCGTGCGGAGGAGATGTTCGGCTGGCGCGCCGACGAGGCGATGGGGCGCCGCCTGTCCGAGCGGGGCCTGGTCTTCGAGGACGACCGCGAGGCGATGGAGGCCGCGATGTCCCAGCTGGTCCTGGGCATCGAGGCGCGCAACTCCGGTGCGAGCCGCATCTACCGCAAGGACGGCGGCCTGCTGCACTGCGAGTGGCACAACTCCGTGCTCCTCGACGAGCAAGGCCAGCCCGTGTCGGTCCTGTCGATGGTGCACGACGTCAGCGCCCGGCGGGCCGCCGAGGCGGCCCGCCGCGAGAGCGAGGCCCTGTTCCGCGACACCTTCGAGCAGGCGGCGGTCGGCATCGCCCATGTCGGGCTCGACGGGCGCTGGCTGCGCGTCAACCGGCGGCTGTGCGAGATCGTGGGGCGCTCACGGCAGCAGCTGCAGCAGCTCACCTTCGCAGACCTCACCCATCCCGAGGACCTGCAGGCGGGCCGGGGGCTGGCGGAAGAGCTGCTGCAGGGCCGCCGCAGCTCGTACGTGATGCAGAAGCGCTACGTCCGCGGGGACGGCTCGCTGGTCTGGGTGCAGCTGACGGTGGCGATGCACAGGAACGAGCAGGGGGAGTCCCTGCACTTCATCGCGGTGGTCGAGGACATCCAGGCGCTGAAGGACGCGGAGCGGGCGCTGCGGCTCGCCAACGACGAGCTCGAGGACCGGGTGGCCAGCCGCACCCGGGAGCTCCAGGCCAGCGAGCAGCACATCCGGGAGATCGCGAGCACGGTGCCGGGCGTGCTGTTCCAGTGGTTCTGCCGCCAGGACGGCACGACCGGCTTCCACTACCTCAGCCCCCGCACGCAGGACCTCTACGGCTACGCGCCCGAGCAGGTCGCGCGCGACTGGGCGGCGCTCCTCCACCCGCAGGACCGCGAGGCAACGCTGAAATCCACCGACCGTGCCGTTCGCGACCGCGCCCCGTGGGAGCACGAGTGCCGCATCGTCCGCGCCGGCGGGGAGGTGCGGGTCGTCAGCATCATCGCCCGGCCGGTCCGCTCGGACGCGGAGGAGATCGTCTACACCGGCTTCCTGATCGACGTCACCGACGCGCGGCGCGCGCAGCAGGCGCTGTCCGACAACGAGCTGCGCTACCAGACGCTGGTCGAGGGCTCGCTGCAGGGCATCCTCGTGCAGCGGGTCCACCGGGACTGCAAGGTGCTGTTCGCCAACGAGGTGGCGGCGCGCATCTACGGCTACGGCAGCGCCGCGGAGCTGATGGCCGAGCCCGGGGCGCGCCATCTCGTGCCCGAGGACGTGCGCGAGCAGGCCGCACCCGCCTGGGGACGGTCGCGCGGGGGCGAGACCGGGGGAATCCATGCCCAGCTCGCCGCCCTGCGCAGGGACGGCAGCCCGATCTGGGTCGAGATTCTGGGCCGCAGGATCGACTGGCAGGGCGAGCCGGCCCTGCAGATGACGATCATGGACGTGACCGAGCGGCATCGGCTCGAAGCCGAGCTGAAGCGCCAGGCCACCATCGACTCCCTCACGGGCCTGCTGACGCGCCGGCAGTTCAACGTGCTGGCGGAGCAGGAGATGTACCGCCGCCAGCGCAACGCCCAGTCGCTGACGACGCTGATGGTCGACATCGACCACTTCAAGCGCATCAACGACACCTTCGGGCACCAGGCGGGCGATGCCGTGCTCGAGAAGGTCGCGCAGGCGCTGAAGGAGGTGCTCCGGGGCAACGACGTGATCGGGCGCTTCGGCGGGGAGGAGTTCGTGGCGCTGCTCGTGGATGCGGACGAGACGGCGGCGCTCGCGGTGGCGGCGCGGATCCGGGCGCGGCTGCGCGAACTGCGCGTGACCTGCAGGGGGCAGGACATCGAGGTGACCGCCAGCATCGGGATCAGCGCCTTGCGGCCGGAGGAGCCGAGCATCGAGCCGTCCCTCGGGCGGGCCGACCAGGCGCTGTACGCGGCGAAGTCGGCGGGACGGGACCGGGCCGTGCTCCACGGTGCCCCGCTGCCGGCGCCGGGGCACGAGGGCGGCGGGAAACGACAGGACCTCGAGGCACTGAGCTAGGTGTGCGGTCCCGGGAAGCCGTGGTGCTCCAGGGCGGCCGCTGAACCACGTATCGACTGCAGAGCTCAGCGGCGCTTGGCTTGGCGTGGATCGGCCCAAGCCACTATTTGTTCTTCAGCTTGCCCTTCGGCAGCACGGTCGTCGTGGGAGGGGTAGGACGCGTGGAGGGGGCGGAGGAGTCTTTCGGCGGACTGTTGTCCTTCTTCGGCTTCTTCGCCATCTTGTTGCTGCGCTGCTCGCCTTTGGGCATGTCGGACTCCTTATGTGGGTGCCGAATGTACCTGCTTTACTCGAGAGCGGCCGTATCGATGCGGCATGCGGCGTTTGTGGCTTCGTTTCCGCCGCAGGAATGTGGGCGAGCGGTGCGGGGGACACCTCAGGGCGTGCCTACGCTGCCCCGCCCCGATCGCACAGCTCGCCCAGGATCTGGCGCACGTGGGCGAGGTCCACCGGCTTGGTGAGGTGCCGGTCGAACCCGGCCTGCTGCGCGCGCCGCCGGTCCTCCGCGCTGCCCCAGCCGGTCAGCGCCACCAGCACCGTGTCGCGAATCTGCGCGTCGGCGCGCAGGCGCCGCGCCACCTCGTAGCCGTCCATGCCCGGCATGCCGATGTCGCAGAACACGCACCTCGGGAGCCACTGCCGGGCGATCTCCAAGGCTTCCTGCCCGCCGTAGGCGATGCGCGTCTCGTGGCCGAGCAGCTCGAGCATCGCCGCCAGCGAGTCGGCGGCGTCGACGTTGTCGTCCACCACCAGCACGGTAGGGCAGGCCGGGGCCGCATCCGGGACGACCTTCGTGTCCCCCGCCGGGCCGGACGCCGCGCCGGCGTGCGCGAGCGGCAGCGTCACGCGGAAGAGGGCGCCCGTTCCCGGCCCGCCGCTTTCCGCCTCGATGCGGCCCTGGTGCAGCCCGACCAGCTGCCGCGCCAGCGACAGGCCGATGCCCAGCCCGCCCTGGGCGGGCAGCGCGTTCTGCCGCACCTGCGTGAACATCTCGAACACCCGCGACAACATGTCGGGCGGGATGCCGATGCCGTTGTCCCGCACCTCGATCACCGCCTCGTCCCCGGCACGCCGCACCGACAGCTCGATGCGCCCGCCCCTCGGCGTGTAGCGGGCGGCGTTGTGGAGCAGGTTGCCGATGACCTGCGCGAGGCGGGTGGCGTCGCCGTGCACGCACAGCGTGTTGTCCGGCAGCCGCAGCACCAGCTCGTGGTCCCCGCCCTCGATCGACGGGCGGATCGCCTCGATCGCGCTGTCGACCACGGAGCGCACCGATACCATCTCGCGCCGCAACTCGACCTTGCCGACGCTGATGCGGGAGACGTCGAGCAGGTCGTCGACGAGGCGCACCATGTGCGCGATCTGCCGCTCCATCGTCTCCAGCGTGCGGTGCGCGGCCTGCGAGACCTCCGGGCGCAGGCGCAGGATCTGCACGCCGGTGCGGATCGGCGCGAGCGGGTTGCGCAACTCGTGCGCCAGCGTCGCGAGGAACTCGTCCTTGCGGCGGCTCGCCTCGCGCAGTCCCTCCTCGGCGCGGCGCTTCTCCGTGATGTCGTTGCCCTGGCCGCAGATCCCCACCACGCGGCCGTGCTCGTCCACGATCGGCTCCAGCACGAGGTCGATGTAGCGCTCCTCCAGGCTTGCGGCCGTCCCGCTCTGCAGCCGTACGGGCTGCGAACGGAGGATCTTCGGTACCCCGCTGCGGTAGACCTCGTCGTGAAGCTCGAGGTAGCCCTGGCCCTCGACCTCGGGAAACGCCTCCCGCATCGTCCTGCCGGCCAGCGGGCGGTGAGCGGCGAGCTCCGACAGCGCGTCGTTCGCCTGGTCGATCACGTGATCCGGCCCGCGCGTGAAGTAGACGAAGCCGGGCGCATGGTCGAAGAGATGCCGCAGCCGCGCCCGCTCAGCCTCCAGCGCCCGGTTGACCTCCCGGAACAGCTGCGCGTTGTTGAACATCGCGGCATCGCTGCGCGCTAGCGTCGCCTCGTCGGCCCGGGCCTGCGCCTTCAGCTTCACGAGCTCCGTCACGTCGATGGTGCTGTGGGCGATGCAGGCGAGCTGGCCGTCGGCGTGGAGGATCGGGCTGTTCACCGCGCTCCAGAAGCGCTCCTCGAAGCGTTCCTCCCCGTCGGCCGTCCTCACCTTGATCGGGTAGCGCTGCACGGGCAGGGCATCGGCCTCGCGCGAGGACAGGACCTTGAGCAGCGAGGTGCGCAGCGCAACGACGCCGCTGTCGTCGCTCGGGCTGGCCGAGAAGGCGTCGAACAGCGGCCTGCCCAGCAGTTCCGCGCGCGTCCGGGCGGTGGCCGCGAGGAAGGCGTCGTTCACGTCGAGGATGATGAAGTCCGGGTTCGGCGACAGCAGGTAGCCGCCGACGGAGGAGCGCCGGAAGAGGGTCTCGTAGGCGGACAGGGGAAGCTGGGGCATCGTAGCCACGAGAGCAAGCAGGCTCCGTGCCCAGCCCGAGGGAAAGCTGCCCGGGGGCGCCGCATTCCCCGCTCAGCGCCCCCGCCGCTTGCCGCCCGCCGCCAGCCACGCCAGGCCGGCCGCCGCGGCCCACAGCAGCCCCCGCACCGCAGGCGGCTGCTGCGCGAGCCGGTTGTAGAGGCTCGGGTGCGCCCCCTGTCCCGGATGCCGGCCGAGGGTGCGGCCGTGGCTGTCGTGCGAGGGCGCGTGCAGGTTGCCGCTGGAGCCCGAGGACGGTTCGTCGCGCCACTGCCGCGCGGCCAGCAGCTTCGCCGAGAGGTCCATCAGGCCCGGCGCGAGGGCCGCCATCGCGCTGCCTGAGCGGGCCGCCCCGCCGATCCAGACGTCCCGCTGCGGACGGACGGCCGCCGCGAGGATGGCGCGGGCCGCGTCCTGCGGGTCGTACAGCGGCGACACCAGCTTCGGGTGCCGCCCCGGCGGGTGGGCGGTGTGCTCGATCAGCGGCGTCGCGAGGCAGGCCGGCTTGAGCAGCACGACGGCCACCGGCGCGCCCTCGGCGAGCAGCTCCTGGCGCAGCCCGTCCGTGAAGCCCTTGATCGCATGCTTGCTGGCGCTGTAGAGGCTCTGCAGCGGCACCGCCTTGTCGGCCAGGATGCTGGCCATGTTGATCAGCGTGCCGCCGCGCTGCCGCAGGTGGCGCACCGCGGCGAGCGAGCCGTACACCGTGCCCCAGAAGTTGGTCTCCATCAGGCGGCGCGCGTCGGCGTCGTCGTAGTGGTCGAGAACCGAGCCGATCATCCCGACGCCGGCGTTGTTGATCCAGGTGTCGAAGCCGCCGAAGGCTTGCACGGCCGCCTCCGCCACCGCGTCCACCTCCTGCCGCACCGCCACGTCGGCGGCTTTCACGAGCACCTCGGCCCGGAACTCCGAGCGCAGCCGCTCGGCGATGCGCTCCAGCGCCGCCGCGTCGCGGCCGCTGAGCACGAGCCGCGCGCCCGCGCGGGCCGCCTCGAGCGCGGTGGCGAGCCCGACTCCGCTGGACGCGCCGGTGACGACGATCACCTGCCGGTTCAATTCCTTGGCCATCGCGGCCTCCTTCCTTGGGCGTTGCCGCAGCACCAGCAGGCCCGCGAGCGCGAGGCCGAGGCCGAAGCTGCCGTAGACCAGCGCGGTGCTGCGCCGGGACAGGCGTTTCTCGAAGCCGGGCGAGAGGCGCTGGGGCACCAGCTTCAGGTCCGTGAGCGCCGCCACCACGGTCACCAGCGCGGCGTCCGCGAGCGTGGCCTGCGGCGTGCGCTGCCGACGCCGCGCCTGCAGCGCCTCGAACACGAAGCCCCACAGCATCGCGGAGCCGTGGTGGACGATCTGCCCGACCACCGTGTGCCGCACATCCGCGCCCTCGTGCCGCAGCGCCTCCTCGCCCCAGGCCCACTGGCTGGTGGCGTTCAGCGGCGCGAACGGCGTACCGTGCTCCACGCGGCCGCGCCGCACCAGCATCGCGGTCGAGGCCAGCGCCGCGACGGCGCCGGCCAGCAGCGCTGACGAGGGGGACATGCGGCGCAGGAGGCCCTCGGCGGCGCTCCGCACCACATCTAGCGAGGCGAGGGCGGGCGGGGTCGGCACGGCGAGGCGGGGCGTCCGGGAATGCATAGCGGAGGCTCGACGGGAAGCGGGGATGCCGGGGTGGAGCAACGGGTGTTCCAGGGGGGGCGGCGATGCGGCAGCCGGCGGCGGGATGGCGGGAGGGGGCGGGGCCAGCGGCCCGCGGAAAACAAGCGTGTTGCGGGAAACGCGCCGACGAGCCGGCGCAGGCCCTCCTGCTCTCAGCGTGTAACGCCGTAGGTCCGCAGGGCTGACTGGATCTGCGTTTCCTCGGTGGTCTCTGCCGGGTACAGCCTGTAGCTCGGTGCAACGATCTTCTCGACCGAGTCGGCTTTTATTGCAAACACGCTGTGAATGGGGAAGCGATCTCCAACCATCGCCTGAAGCGGCGCTGCCCACTTCGAGTAGTCGTGCGCAGACGGCCTGACATTGCTTGCAGTGCCGACCACCTTGAATCCCTTTTGCACGAAAACATCGATGAAGCTTGCGCAGACCTTCGGATTGACGCCGATGTTTTTCGCCGAGACGGGCGAGCTGATGTTGGCAATGACCAGATGATCGTCGTCCACAATCGCAAACACCTCTTTCGGCGTCACGTTGGGTTGACCATTCCCGTCGGCCGTCGCCAGCCAGCATAGGACGCTTCGATTGGCGAATTCTCGGACTTCGGCATTCAGCAGGGCTGGCAAGATATTTCTCCTTTGATATAGGAATCGATGCGGGACTGTTGACGAAATAGGGCGGCGGCTTGGTAGCTTTCCTTGCTGTGTAAAGCGAATCTCAGCGGTCCATACGGAAGGGGACATCCATGGGCATTGTGTTTCTCCGGATCGACCTTGCCAAGAACGTTTTCGCGTTGCACGGTATGGCGTTGGATGCGCGAGGCGGCTACTGGGTGGCAGTCCTGACCATTGCGGCGAAGAACGCGAGATTGGCGCCCGCGCACGCGTCTTTTATCAGGGCCGGTTGTAGTTGATCAGTCCGCACCTTGTTTTTCCGAGCGAGACTGGGCAGCGCAAAGCGCCACAGGTGGAGTGGCTGGGGGAGAGGCTTGAGAATTCGCTAAGCGATTTTTCAAGGGGAGTTATTTCTTGCTTGCGGGGGAAGCCCTTGTGGGTTCATCTAACCCGCCCGCCGAAGGCGGTGCGGGTCTAATTAATAGGTTGCATCATAGTGTTTTTCAAACATGCTAAGATTCAATGGCGCCGATCACGCGCTGAAGGCGTTGGAATTGCGGTTGATTCAGTAAATCATACTCTCCGGCGGACGCGTATTTCAAAGCTTCTCGCGCGCGATTGAGTCGGCTTAATAAAGGAAGGGTAAATCCATCAACGAACTCTGCAAATTCCAGCATGTCGAGTTGCGATGTTGGGATTTTATATCCCTTATTCGAGCTGGCGATTAATACATCGCTGTCGCGTAGTTTGGAGATGATCGCAGAACGCATCGCATGTTCGCTAATTTCAGTAAATCCTTGGCCATGCACGTGCTCAATTATCTCTTGCGTGGAGATGTATTCGCGGCCTGAAGAAAAGCGCGCCCTAAAAAGCAAGTAGTTTAGTGCGGCGCATTGTTTTCTTATGTCATTATCAGGAATGTTCTCATTTTCCTGCAAAAATGTAGATGCGGCAGTGAGGGCGGCACGGTAAATCAAAGAGTCTAATTCGTTGTCATTCTGTCTGACGGACTGATAGGGCTCGTAACGCTGCGGCCACTCATCGATCCTAATGCGCTTGGTTTTTAAAAAATTGAGTATGCCTTCGCGATAAAATTTGGGGGGTCGATTCTCATAAACTCGAGCAATGGAGCCGACCATAAAGTCTGCCAGTTGAACTGAGATGTTATTTTTGCTATCAACAATGTTGATGTTGGTGTTGGAGAATAGGTCCGTCTGGTGATTCTCTATTAAATAATTATGAAAACTGGCAATGAATTCATTTCCGCCATGACCATCTGCATATATGGTCAACTCCGGAAAGTTCTGGAATAGAGATCGATAAAGCAAGCCATTGCAAAACTTGATGAAGGTTTTCTTATGTTTTAGCCCAATGCTGTGAATTGCCGCCTTGTTGATCGCTATGGCGTAGAACTTGTAATCTAGAGGCTTCAGTTCCTCGAAAATTCTTAGGCGACGTTTATCATCTACTCCGCTGGACTTGATCTCGCCTTTTTGGAAATGTTTTGATCGGATACTCTCTACAGCTTTTTCTAAAGAATGAATGACTTCGCTTCGCAAAATTATCGCTAGAACAATAAAATAATTTGACGCTCCTGATTTTTCGACTTCTAGATCGTGATTTCCTGACTCGTCAATGAAAGCGAAGTGGTGTGTCATTTTCCTGTTGCACAATTTTCGGAATTTTGCCTAACTGTTGTTGGGGCAGTTCCCGTGGTCTAGCCTCTGGGGCGACTAATCTAAATGTTTGCAGACGACTCGGCAGCCTAACACAGTCTCCTCCCTGGGCGAATGCCGTGTTAGGTCGCCTAATCGTCCCTGCGTTAGGCCGCCTAAAAATCGACCGACGAGACGAGGAGTTCGACAATAAGGGGTGCGTTAACGAATGAGCGTTGGGCATGGTAGCGTCGTCGTTATGTGAATAAATCGCGACGACTTGTGCCATCTGTTTACAGTGCGCCTCTCCGGTCATCGTTTGTTCATTGCATCGCAACTGCCGCAGTCGATAAAGGTACAGCACGCAAGGTGCTGAAATCCCACGCAGCACATTATCCGAAGCGCCTGCTCCAATCCGAAGCGTCCCGAGAAGCCACGCCAAGGCAGCTCGCCCCGGCCCCGCCAATACACCCCAGGTTTCCCCCGCATACCGAACCGTCATGACTTCGCACACGAAAGTCATGGCGCCATCCCCGGTCGCGCTCCTAAACTCCTTGCGACAGATCAATTCGTCTCCCTTCCGGAGATGCTGCCTGCGAGGTCGAACATGGAACAAGCCGACTGGGACCGCGTGCTCGAGGCACGCCGCCGCAACACCCGCGAGCGGGTCTCGCCCGAGGAGTGGGCGGCCCGGGTGGAGCTCGCCGCCTGCTACCGGCTGTGCGTGCACTACCGCATGACGGACATGATCTACAACCACATCTCGCTGCGCGTCCCGGGCCGGCACGACCAGTTCCTGATCAACGCCTTCGGCCTGATGTACAGCGAGGTGAGCGCGTCCAACCTGGTCAAGGTGGACATCGACGGCCACCCGGTGGACGAGGGCGACCTCGAGGCGAACCCGGCCGGCTTCGTCATCCACGCCGCGGTGCACAAGGCGCGCCCCGACGTGGACTGCGTCTTCCACACCCACACGCGCGCGGGCGTCGCGGTGTCGGCGCAGCGCGAGGGCCTGCTGCCGATCTCGCAGCACGCGATGCGCTTCTACAACCGCATCGGCTACCACGACTACGAGGGCATCGCGCTCGACCTCGACGAGCAGCAGCGCCTGGTGCGCGACCTCGGGCCGCACAAGGCGCTGATCCTGCGCAACCACGGCCTGCTCACCGCCGGCGCCACCGTGCGCGAGGCCTTCGAGGAGATGTACTTCCTCGAGCTCTCCTGCCAGATCCAGCTCGACGCGACCGCCAGCGGCGCCGCGCTGGTGCTGCCGCCGCACGAGGTCTGCGAGCACACCGCAAGGCAGTTCGCCGGCTCCAACAACTACATCCGCAACCGCGACTGGCACGCGCTGCTGCGCATGCTCGACCGCCAGGACCCGTCCTACAAGGAATAGACAAGCAAGTCGCGGCGGGCAAGGGCCGGGGCTGGCTCCCGCCGCGACGAGGCTTCGCGGCGCGATGTGCCAGTGCGGGCACGCGCGCGACGCACGACCGATCCATCCACCGAGGGGAGACGCCGCCATGTTCAGCATCGAAGACGCACGCCGCACCCGGCCCGCGCGCTATTCCGCCGAGGAGTGGCTGCTGCGGCTGGAGCTCGCCGCCTGCTACCGCGTGTTCGCCCACCGCGGCTGGGCCGAGGAGATCTTCAACCACATCACGGTGCGCCTGCCGGGCGAGGAGCGCGGCTACCTGATCAACCCCTTCGGCCTGCACTTCGGCGAGGTGACGGCGGGCAACCTGGTGAAGATCGACGTGGCGGGCCGGCCGCTCGAGGACACGCCGCACGTCGTCAACCGCGCCGGCTTCGTGATCCACAGCGCGATCCACGGCGCGCGCGAGGACGCGCACTGCATCATCCACACCCACGACCCCTACGGGCTGGCGGTGGCGTGCAAGGCGGGCGGGCTGTCGATGGACAACTTCTACGCCGCCTTCCTGAGCGGCAAGGTGAGCTACCACGACTTCGAGGGCGTGGCGGTGATGGAGGACGAGCAGCCGCGGCTGGTGCGCAGCCTCGGCGACAAGAGCTGCCTGATCCTGCGCAACCACGGCCTGCTGGTGGCCGAGCGCGACCTGCCGAGCGCCTTCTACTGGTACTACGTGCTGCAGCGCGCCTGCCGCATCCAGGTGCTCAGCGGCGCGATCCCGGGGCCGAACGTGGAGCTCACGCCCGAGGCGCGCGAGCTGTCCTCGCGCGAGGTGCAGACCTCCGACCCGCAGCGCAACATCTTCCCCAAGGTGTTCGGCGCGGCGGTGCGGCAGGCGGGCATCACGCTCGAGGAGCTGCTCTGATGTCGCGTCGGAGGCCCGCGCGATGCTGCTGAACGTCGCCGACTACCGCGCCCGCGCGCGCCGGCAGCTGCCGCGCTTCGTGTTCGACTACGTCGACGGCGGCGCGGGCGACGAGCGCTGCGTGCAGCGCAACTGCGGCGACCTGGAGCGGCTGCACCTGCTGCCGCGCTTCCTGCGCGACACCAGCACGATCGACACCTCGGTGGAGGTGTTCGGCCGGCGCTGGCGCGCGCCGCTCGGGGTCGCGCCGATCGGGCTGTGCGGCCTGGTGCGACCGGACGGCGACGTGCTGATGGCGCAGGCGGCGGCCGACGCGGGGCTGCCGCACGTGCTCTCCACCGCGTCGAACTCGCGCCTGGAGGCGGTGCGCCGGGCGGCGGGCCCGTCGGCGCTGCAGTGGATGCAGCTCTACGTGATGCACGACCGCTCGATCGCCGAGCACATCGTGCGCCGCGCCCGCGCCGAGAACTACGGCGCGCTCGTGCTGACGGTGGACGTGCCGGTGGGCGGCAAGCGCGAGCGCGACCTGCGCAACGGCTTTCGCGTGCCCTTCCGGCCGACGCCCGCGGCGATGCTGAACCTGCTGCGGCACCCGCGCTGGATGTGGCGCGCGCTGCGGGGCGGCTCGCCGAGCTTCGTGAACCTGGCAGAGCACGAGGACCGCAAGGCGTCCGCGCAGGCGCAGGCGGTGATGCTCGCGCGCGCGATGGACCGGCGCCTGGCCTGGGAGAGCCTCGACTGGCTGCGCCGGCTGTGGGACGGCCCGCTGCTGCTCAAGGGCCTGCTGCATCCCGAGGACGCGCGCCAGGCGCTGCAGCACGGCATTGACGGCCTGATCGTCTCCAACCACGGGGGGCGGCAGCTCGACGCGGCGCCGTCGAGCATCGCGGCGCTGCCGCAGGTGGTGGACGCGGTGGGCGACCGCATCCCGGTCTTCGTGGACAGCGGCTTCCGGCGCGGCAGCGACGTGGTCAAGGCGCTCGCGCTGGGCGCGAAGGCGGTCTTCGTCGGCCGCCCGGCGGTCTACGGGCTGGCCTGCGGCGGGCGCGACGGCGCGCGCGCGGTGCTCGAGCTGCTGGTGCAGGAGATGGAGCTCGCGATGACGCTGACCGGCGCCGCGCACGTCGCCGGGATCGGGCCCGATCACCTGCTGCGCGGGCACTGAGCGCCCGCACGCGGCCGGCCGCCGCCGCGCCGCTAGGCGCCAGTGGCCGGGCCGAAGAAGCCGACGATGCGCCGGATGCGGCGGTCGTCGCCGACCTCGACGAAGTCGTAGCCCTCGCGCACCGTGCTGCCGTCCGGCGCGACGTGGCGCCAGCCGAAGCGCGCGTAGCCGTGGTGCGCGTCGATCGGCGTGCACCGCTCGTAGCGGCTGCCGGGATGGCGCGACTGCACCTCGCCGATCATCTCCGCGAGCTCGTGCGTGTCGCTGGCATCGACCAGCGGGTCCGTGTAGCGCGCGCCCTCGGCCCAGACGCGCGAGAGGGTCTCCTCGCGCGCGGCCCCGTCGGGCTCGCTCCACGCGGAGCAGTAGGAATCGATCAGCGGCTCGATCTCCTGGGAAGGCAGGGGCATGGGACCTCCGTGCATCGTGCGGTTGCGACGGATGGAAGACCGGCAAGCCCCGTGCCGCATGCCCGCCGGCTCAGCGCCGCGCCGGCGCGTCCTCGCGCGTGACCTGCCGGATGCCCCAGCAGACGAGCAGCAGCGCGATGGCGTTCTTCCACTCCAGGATGCTTTCCTGCAGGAACAGCGCCGACAGCAGCGCGCCGAAGACGGGCACCAGGAAGTTGAAGGCGGTGACCATGCTGACGCGGTTGTACTTCAGCAGCGCGCTCCACAGCGCGAACGCCGCCGACGACAGCACGCCGAGGTAGAACAGCAGCGCCGAGGACGCGGGCGTGAAGCCGGTGAGCTCGCCACCGGTCGCGTAGCCTGCCAGCAGCAGCGCGGCGCCGCCGATCGCGAGCTGCCAGCCCGTCATCACGAACGGGTCCATGCCCTGCGAGACGCGCTTGCCGTAGATCGACGCGGCCGACAGCACGAAGGCGGCGATCACGACGAAGCCCTCGCCGAGCAGCGTGAAGTCGAAGCTCGCCAGGCCGGGGCCGAAGTTCACCACCATCACGCCGGCGAAGCCCACCGTGCAGCCGAGCAGCTTGTTCATGCTGAGCCGGTCGTTGCGGTAGAGGAAGTGCGCGAGCAGCACGCTGAAGAAGGTGCCGGTCGCGTTCATGATCGAGCCCTTCACGCCGGTGGTGTAGGCGAGGCCGACGTAGAAGAAGACGTACTGCAGCGTGGTCTGCGCGAGGCCGAGCATCGTGAGCTGCCCGAACTGGCCGCGCGTCAGGCGCAGCACCACCTTGCCGGTGGCGGCGGCGAAGGCCAGCAGCAGTGCGCCGGCGAGCACGAAGCGGTAGCCGGCGAACACGAGCTTGGACGGCAGGTCGGCCGCCTCGATGCCGAACAGCGCGTAGCCGTTCTTGATCGCCGGGTAGGCGCTGCCCCACAGCAGGCAGCACAGCGTGGCGACGAGGAACACCACCTTGCGGTCGGCGAAGGGGCTGGCGGAGGCGGAAGGGGGGTGGAGGGTGGGGGTCGCGGAGCTCATCGGGGGGGAGGGCGCCGCAAGGGGCGCGCGATGGGTTCGGTAAAAGGACACGCGCCCGCGGCAAGGCGGGCGCAAGGGGGGGAAGGTCCCCCCGGCGGGGGGCAGCGCGTCGGGCGGCGGTGCCGCGCCGGCGGCTTCAGGGCATGTACTGGCCGCCGTTGACGTCCAGGATCTGGCCGGTAATGTAGCCGCTCGCGGCGTGCGAGGCGAAGAACAGGAAGGTCGGCGCCGCGTCCTCCGGGCGGCCGAAGCGGCCCATCGGGATCGAGCGCGCGATCGCGGCCTTGGTCTCCGCGGACTTGTCGGCGTGGAAGGCGGTGTCGAAGGTGCCGGGCGAGACGGTGTTGAAGCGGATGCCGTCGGCGGTGTGGTAGGTCACCCAGTTCTTCTGGATGTTGTGCAGCCAGGCCTTCGCGGCGCCATAGAGGCCGGCGCCGGGGCCGCCGCCGGTGTAGCCGGCGATCGAGCCGACCAGGATCACCGAGCTCGTCTCGCCGCTCTGCTGCGCGGCGGCCTTCAGGTGCGGCAGCGCGAAGCGCGTCGTCATCAGCGCCGAGCGCGCGTTCAGGTCCTGCACCGCGTCGAAGAACTCGTCGTCGATCTCGGACAGCGGCTTGCGCCCCACCAGCCCGCCCGCGTTGTTCACCAGCACGTCGATGCCGCCGAAGCGCTCGACGAAGGCCTCGACCATGCGGCGGCAGTCCTCGGACTTCGACAGGTCGCCGGCGAGGTACATGCCCTCGCCGCCGTGCGCGCCCAGCTCGTCGAGCCGTGCGGGCAGGTCCGCCGGCGCGTTGCGGCCGCTGAAGCCGACGCGCGCGCCGTGGCGGGCGAAGGCCTGCGCCGCGGCCCAGCCGATGCCCTGCGTCGCCCCGGTGACGAGCACCCGCTTGCCCTTCAAGTCTTCGAACATGGTTTCTCCTTGCACTGCGATCGTCGCTGTCTCTGTATGTGGGACATGCGTCCCTCAAGTTGGGCAGATGCTAGAAGCCGAGTGCAGCAAGGTCAATCGGCCCAATATGTGAGACATCTGGTCGAATAGCGGAACAACCAAGCCCAGCCGACGCTCGAAATGATGGGGTGTCTCAATATTTGAGCAGTCATGCCTAAAGTTGACACAAGTCCTTCATCGAATCAGGATTGAAAAACGCCATGCAGACCACCACGCACTCCCTCCATCCCTCGCACGCCGCTGCCGAGCCCCGGGACAACGAACCCGCGGCACCGGACGCAAAGCCGTCCGCGAGCGGGACGCAGACCCTGATGCGCGGGCTGGCGCTGCTCGAATGCGTGGCCGACGGCGTGTCCGACGTGCGCGGCATCGCGGCGCGGCTGGGCACGCCGCGCAGCACCACGCACCGCATGCTCAGCAGCCTGGTGCAGGACGGCTACCTGCACCACATCCCCTACCGGGGCTACCTGCTCGGGCCGAAGCTGCTCTACCTCGGCACCAAGGCGATGGAGCAGCGCCCGCTCGCGGCGCTGGCGCGACCGCACCTGGAGGTGCTGGCGCAGCAGACCGGCGACACCGTGCACCTGGGCACCGTGGAGGGGGACGAGGTCTTCTACCTGGACAAGGTCTCCGGCACGAAGGGGCTGGAGATGCGCTCGCGCGTCGGCATGCGCATGCCGCTCGCCTCCACCGGCGTCGGCAAGGCGCTGATGCTCGGCATGGACGAGGCGCGCTGGGACGCGCTCTACCAGCGGGCGGCGGCGGCGCGCGAGGGCCAGCCGGACAAGCCGCCGCTGCGTCCCTGGGACGACTACGTCGCCGAGATGCGGCGCTACCGCGAGCAGGGCGTGGTGCTCGACCTCGAGGAGAACGAGATGGGCATCCGCTGCGTCGGCGCACCGGTGCGCGACATCAGCGGGCAGGTGGTCGCGGCGCTCAGCGTCGCGAGCGCGCTGCCCTACATGCCCGAAGACCGCATGGCGCGGCTGGTGCCGGTGGTGCGCCAGCGCGCCGAGGCGATTTCGAAGGAACTGGGATGGAAACCTGCCTGAGCCCGGCTGCGGCCGACCTCGTGACCGCTCGCCCCGCGCTCGTCGCGCTGGACTGGGGCACCTCGAGCCTGCGCGCCTTCCTGATGGACGCGCGCGGCGGGGTGATCGCCGAGCGCAGCAGCAATCGCGGCATCCGCCACCTCGCGCAGCCGGGGGAGGTCGGCTTCACGCTGGCGCTGGCCGAGATCGCCGGCGACTGGCTCGGCCAGTGGCCCGGCCTACCGCGGGTCGCCAGCGGCATGGTCGGCAGCGCCCAGGGCTGGCGCGAGGCGCCCTACGTGGACTGCCCGGCCGACACCGGGGTGCTCGCCGGGCGCGCGGGCCGCGTCGAGAACGCGCTGGGGCGCCCGCTGCTGATCGCGCCGGGGCTGCGCTACGAGCCGGCGGGCGGCGCGCCGGACGTGATGCGCGGCGAGGAGATCCAGATCGCCGGCGCGCTGGCGATGCAGCCGCGCTGGGCGAAGCGCGCCTGCATCGTGCTGCCCGGCACGCATTCGAAGTGGGCATGGATCGAGGACGGCCGCATCACGGGCTTCCGCACCTACATGACCGGCGAGCTCTACGCGGTGCTGCGCGGGCACTCGCTGCTCGGCCAGCTGATGAGCGAGGAGCGCGCGGAGGCGGGGGTGGCGGCGCAGGCCTTCGCCGACGGCTTGGCGCGCGCCCGCGACAGCGGCCCCGGCGACCTGTCGCACCAGATCTTCGCGACGCGCACGCTCGGCCTCACCGGCCGCCTGCCGGCCGCGGCGCTCGCCGACTACCTGTCGGGCCTGCTGATCGGGCACGAGCTGGTCTCGGCGCTGGCGCAGCGCGGCGGCCGCGACGACGGCGAGGTGCTGCCGCTGGTGCTGGTCGGCGACGCGGCGCTGTCGCGGCGCTACGCCGAGGCGCTCGCCGCCTTCGGCCGCACGCCGGCCGCGCAGCTCGGCAACACCGCGCCGCAGGGCCTGTTCCGCTTCGCCTGCGCCGCCGGGCTGATCGACGAACCCGCGCTCGCCGCCTCCTGACCGAGGAAGGACCCCGTGATGAACACGAACACCCCCCCGCCCGACGCGCTGCGCTCGGCCTTCGACCGCGCGCTGCGCGAGCTGCCGCTGGTGGCGATCCTGCGCGGCCTGCGTCCCGAGGAGGCCGAGGCGGTCGGCACCGCGCTGTACGAGGCGGGCTTCCGCCTGATCGAGGTGCCGCTGAACTCGCCGGAACCCTTCGACAGCATCGGGCGGCTGCGCCGCGCGCTGCCGCACGACGCGCTGGTGGGCGCCGGCACCGTGCTCGAGGTCGCTCAGGTCGTGCGCCTCGCGGAGATCGGCGCCGAGCTGGTCGTGATGCCGCACGCGGATACCAGCGTGATCCGCGCCGCCAAGGGAGTGGGCCGCCTCTGCCTGCCGGGCGTCGCGACGCCGACCGAGGCCTTCGCGGCGCTCGCGGCCGGCGCCGACGCGCTGAAGCTGTTCCCGGCCGAGCTCGTGACGCCCGCCGTGATGAAGGCAATGCGCGCGGTGCTGCCGCGCGGCACGCGGATGCTGCCGGTCGGCGGCATCGCACCGGACACGATGGCGCCCTACGTCGCGGCCGGCGCCGCCGGCTTCGGCCTCGGCTCGGCGCTGTACGCGCCGGGGATGCCGCCGGACGAGGTGGCGCGGCGCGCGCGCGATTTCGTGAGCGCCTGGCGCGCGTTGCCGGGCTGAGCCCTGCCGCGCGGGCCGCGCCGGCGCAGACCGGCCCCCCGCGCGGGATCCTTTCCTTCTTCCCACCCGCCCCCCGCACGAGGGGGCTGTTCCATCGCCATCCAAGGAGCGAGACATGAGCCTGACGAGACGAACCACCCTGCTGGCCGCGGCCGGCTTCGGCGCCCTGGCGCTGCTGCACGCGCCGCTCGCGGCCGCGCAGGACTACCCGGCCCGCACGATCGAGCTGGTGGTGCCCTATCCGGCCGGCGGCGGCACCGACGCGGTGGCGCGCGCCTTCGCCGAGTCGCTGAAGAAGCACCTGCCGCAGCCGGTCGTGATCTCGAACAAGACCGGCGCGGGTGGCGCGATCGGCCTGACCGAGGTGATGTCGGCGCGCCCCGACGGCTACAAGATCGGCGTGGGCACGGTCGAGATCACGATGCTGCCGCACCTGGGCATCGCGCGCTTCTCGATCGACGACTTCGTGCCGATCGCGCAGCTCAACGCCGAGCCGAGCGCGATCACCGTCAATGCCAGCTCGCCGTGGCGCACCGTCGAGGAGTTCCTCGCGCACGCCAAGGCCAACCCGGGGCAGATGCGCATCGGCAATTCCGGCAACGGCGCGATCTGGCACCTCGCCGCGGAGCAGATGGCGAAGAAGACCGGCACCAGCTACTCGCACATCCCCTACGCCGGCGCGAGCCCGGCGATCAACGACCTGCTCGGCGGCCACATCGAGGCGGTCACCGTGAGCCCGGCCGAGGTGGCGCAGCATGTGGCGGCCGGCCGGCTGCGCCTGCTCGCGGTGATGGGCGAGCAGCGCGCCAAGCGCTTCCCCGACGTGCCGACGCTCAAGGAGAAGGGCATCGACGTGAGCATCAGCACCTGGCGCGGCATCGTCGTGCCGAAGGGCACGCCGCAGCCGGTGGTCGAGGTGCTGCGCACGGCGAGCCGCAAGGCCGCCGACGAGCAGGCCTTCCGCGACGCGCTGGCGCGCCTGGACCTGACGCACGTCTACGCCGACGGTCCGGCCTTCCGCACGGTGATGGAGCGCGACAACGCCTTCTTCAAGCGCCTGATGGGCGAGCTCGGCATCGCGAAGTGAGGTGATGCCTTGGTCGCAGACACCACTTTCGGCACCGACGCCCTGATCCTGCCCGGGCTGCGCAACGGCACCGGCGAGAGCCCGGTGTGGGACACGCTCTCGCGCCGCTGGCTCTGGGTGGACATCCCCGCCGGCGCCGTGCAGCGCTTCGATCCGGACAGCGGCACGCTCGAGCGCTTCCAGTTGCCCGAGAAGGTCGGCTGCCTGGTGCTGCGACCGGGCGGCGGCCTGCTGTGCGCCTGCGAGAGCGGCCTCTTCGAGGTCGATCTCCCCGACGCGGGCGGCGGCGACGCCGCGCCGCAGGTGCGCCGCGTCGCCGAGGTCGCGCACCCGCAGCCCGGCATGCGCTTCAACGACGGCCGCTGCGACCGCCAGGGGCGGCTGTGGGCCTCGACGATGCTGATGGACCTCGATCGCATCCGGCCGGTCGGTCGCTGGTACCGCTACACGCCTGCCGAGGGCCTGCAGGAGACCTCGGTGGGCGGCCTGATGATCGCCAACGGCTCGGCCTTCAGCCCGGACGGGCGCACCTTCTACTGCTCGGACTCGCACCGCGACGTCCGCATGGTGTGGGCGCACGACTACGACCCGGACACCGGCACCGCGCACAACCGGCGCGTCTTCGTCGACATGCGCGAGATGGTGGGCCGGCCCGACGGCGCCACGGTCGATGCCGACGGCTGCTACTGGGTCTGCTGCATCGACGAGGGCTGCATCAAGCGCTTCACGCCCGACGGCCGGCTCGACCGGCGGCTGTACGTGCCGATGTGCAAGCCGACGATGTGCGCCTTCGGCGGCGACGACATGGGCACGCTGTTCGTGACCTCGCTGAGCCGCGGCGAGGCCGACCTCGCGGTCGATCCGCACGGCGGGCGGGTGCTGATGTGCCGGCCCGGCGTGCAGGGGCTGCCCGAGCCGCGCCTGGCCGCGGCCTGAGCGCGGGCGCCGCCTGCCGTGCCCGCGCTGCACGGCGGCGGCGCGCCTGCTAGATTGGGGCTCCCACAACGAATGCCGCGCGGCCCGCGACGACGGGCGGCGGCGCACCGAGACAGAGGAGCTCCCATGCATGCAATGGTCGTGCTGTATCCGCAGCCGGACGATCCCCAGGCCTTCCGCGACTACTACGTCTCCAAGCACGTGCCGCTCGCGGCGCAGCTGCCGGGACTGGTCAGCTACCGCTACGGCTTCCCCTCGCCGCTCGGCCCGGCCGGCGGCGACACGCACTTCTGCATCTTCGAGGCGCTGTTCGAGAGCGCCGAGGCGATGGCCGCCGCGCTGAAGTCGCCGCTCGGCCGGGAGGTCGCGGCCGACGTGCCCAACTACTCGCCCAAGGGCGCGTCGCTGATGCACTACGAGGTGGCCGGGCAGTAGCCCGGCCGGCTCACCGCGCGACCGCGGCCGCGTCGAGGCTCAGCCGCACCGTCGGGCGGGCCTCCTCGTCGCCGCTCTCGCGCATTCCCGCCGCCTCGATGCGCCCGGCCGGCACGCCGGCCACCGCACCCAGGTGCTCGCGGATCGCCCGCTCGCGGCGCGCGGCGAGCTCCTGCGCCGCGCCCTCCGGCAGCGGCCACGACGCGACGAGGCGCTCGAACAGCGTCTCGTGCGGCGAGGCACTCGCCCTCGCTTCCCGCGGCTGCAGCGCGGCCGGCACCAGCGCCGGCCGGCTCGCCGCCTCCCTGAACTCGCGCAGCGCGGCCTCGCCGGCCTGGCGGGCCAGCAGCGCCTCGAGCGCGCGCCGCGTGCGCTCGTCGCCGAAGTCGAGCGGGGCCGGATCCTCCGCGGCGGCCAGCTCCTCGCCGAGCGCGCGCGCCAGCTCCAGCCGCACCAGCCGCTCGCGCAGCGCCGGCGCGTCGGTCGCGGGGGCCCAGGGGCCGGCGACGAGCAGCTTCAGCTGCGGCCGCTGCGCCAGCACCGTCGCGAGGCGGGCCAGCTTCTCGCGCTCCTGCGGCCGCAGCGCGTCGCTTCCGGGATCGAAGCCGATCTCGGCCATCGTCTCGTCCTCGCCGCCTGCGCCGAGCAGGCGGCCCAGCGCGCGGAAGGGCACGCTCGCGACGCGGCGCAGCACCCCGCCCGCCGCCTCGCGCACCACGCTGCCGATCGCGAAGCTCGGCTGCCCGACGTCGCCCTCCACCGGCACCGACAGCTCGATGCGCCCCTGCTCGTCGCTCAGCAGCGCCACTGCGAGGTCGAGCGGCAGGTCCAGCGCGCCCGGCGCCTCGACACGCCGGCCGAGCCGGAAGTCCGACAGGCGCAGGTCGTTGCGGCCGAGCAGCCGCGCGTCCTCGATGCGGTAGTCGAGGTCGAGCCAGAGCCTGCCCTCGGCCACCTCGCGGCCCGCGAAGGTCACCGTGTAGGGCGACAGCGGCGGCATCTCGACGTTGTCCATGCGCACGCGCAGGTCGAGCAGGTGGCGCGGCTCGAAGGGAGCGAGCCGCCCGTCCACGCGCGCCGAGCCGTAGGGCGCGATCTCGCCGGCGGCCTGCACCTGCGCCGGCCGGCTGCGGTCGTTCGACACGCCGACCACCGTGCCGCCGAAGCCGGTGACGCGGGTGGAGAAGGGCAGCACGAGGCTGAGGTCGGCGTAGTCGAGCGTGCCGTCGCGCACGCGGATGCGGTCGATGCGGATCGGCATCGGCGGGGACGATGCGTCCCCCGGCGCGGACTTCTCTGGCGTGGGGGAGGGCGGCGTGCCGGGCGCCTGCAGCAGCTGCGCGAGGTTGAGCCGGCGCTCGCGCGAGATCATCAGCCGCGCCGCCGGCTGCTGCAGCCGCACTTCCTGCACCGCGAGCCGGCGCGGCGCCGAGTCGAAGGCGATGCCCTCGGCCTGCAGCGCCTTCCATGCGATCACGCGCTCGTGCGTGCCGGCCTCGTCGAGCCGCAGGTCCGCCACGCGCGCGGCGCCCTGCACCTGCACGCCCGGCCCGGCCTCGCCCGGCTGCAGCCGCAGCTGCGCATCGCCCGAGAGCGTGCCGGAGCGCAGCTCGAGCTGCGTGTGGCGCGCCAGCAGCGGCCGCAGCGGCCCGAGCGCGAGCGCGTCGACGACGAAGCGGAGGTCCGCGGCGGAGCCGTCGGCCGCCACCTCGCCGGAGGCCGCGAGCGTGCCGCCCTCGGCGACCTGCACGCGGCCCTGCAGCCGCCACGGGGAGCCCGCGGCGTTCGCATCGAGGCGCTCGGCCTGCGCGTCGAGGCCGAGCCCGTAGGCGAGCGGCGGTTCGAAGCCGCGGTCGCGCAGCGCCCAGCGCATGCCGTCGGCGCGCAGCCGGCCGAGCGCGACGCTCCAGGGCGACGCAGGGGCGGCGTGCGGGGGCGCGTCCGGCGCCGAGGCCTCGCGCGCCGCGGCAGGCCGCAGCGCGTCGAGCAGGCGGATGCGGCCGTCCGGCTCGCGCGCGAGCTCGCCGCCACCGCCCTTGAGCGCCACTTCGCCGATCGACACGGACTGCCGGCCGCTGTCGAGCGCGATCGGCGCGACGCGCACCGAGTCGAGCGAGAGCAGTGGCCGCGCGGCGCCGACCTCGGCGAGCGCGAGCCGCTCGAGCGCCAGCGACAGGCCGTCGCCGCGCAGCTTCGCGCCTTCGCGCCCGACGTGCAGCGCGAGCTTCCCCTGCAGGCCGATTGCGCCGATGTCGAGCGCGAGCGGCAGCGGCCGGCTCAGGTCGGCGGCATGCAGCGCGATCCGCTCGACACGCAGCGCGCCGATCTCGGCCCGCCAGGGGGGCGCCTCCTTGCCGGCGGGAGCCGGTCGCGAGGTCGGCGTCGCGCGGGCCGGCGCGGCGAGCTGCTGCCAGTCGGGCGTGCCGTCGGCGCCGATCGCGAGGCCGATGGCGCCGTCGCGCAGTGCGAGCTCGGGCCAGGCGAGGCGGCGCGCCGCCAGGTCCAGCCGGCCGTCGCGGGCCTCGAGCGTCGCGAGCGTCAGCAGCGGCGCGTCCCGGTCGGCGGGCGTCAGCGCGAGGCCGGCGAGCTTCAGCGTCAGCGCGTCGAGCCGCAGGCCCGGTGCCTCGTCGCTGCCGTCGTAGGCGTAGCGCGCCGACGCGGCGAGTCTGCCCTCGGGCGTCTTCAGCCGCAGCCGCTCGCGCAGCAGGGGCCAGACGGCCGCGGCCTCCAGCCCGTCGAGCCGCAGCTCGCCCGCGGAGCGCAGCGGCTGCAGCGACAGCGAGCCCTGCGCCTGCAGCGTGCCGCCGCCGGACAGCGTCGCGCTCGCGCGGTAGCGGGCCTCGGCGCCCGGGCGCGTCGCGAGCTCGTGCAGCTCGATGTGCAGCGGCTGCAGCTCGGCCGTAGCCGGCGCGGCGCCGCCGAGCTGGCGCAGGGCCACCTTGCCCTGCAGCGAGGCATGGCGCAGCAGCAGGTCGGGCAGCGGGCCGGACGGGCCGCCCGCGCTCGCGCGCTCGATGAGCGCATCCCAGTTCAGGCGACCGTCACCGGCCGCTTCCACATGCAGCTCCAGGCCTTCGAGCCGCAGCTCGTCGAGCGTCCAGCGCCGCTGCCACAGCCCCGACAGCGCGAGATCGACCGACAGGCGCTGCAGCGCCAGCAGCGGCTGTCCGCCGGGCTGGCGCAGCTGCAGCTCGCGGGCCTCGAGCGCGAGCCGCCACGGGTCGAAGCGCACTGGGCCGAGCGTCGCCTGCACGCCCAGCCGCTCGGCGAGACGCTGCGGCAGCTGCTGCGCGACGAGCCGCGGCACGAGTTCGTAGCCGGCGACGGCATAGAGCGCGGCGAGCAGCGCGGCGGCGGCCGGCAGCCGTCGAAGGAGGCGGGATTTCCGTGCGGAAGGCATGGGGGCGGGGTCGTCCGGGAAAAGGAGGGCGGCGCGGCAGGGATGCAGGCCCGCCGCACCGGCCCGAGGGCGCCGATTGTCGCCGCGGGCGGCCTTGCGGCGGGGGCGCCGGGACGAGGCTTCCGCGCACGATTACCGGGGCGACGCCCCCGCGTTGCAGCCCTGCCGTCGCGAGTCCCCCGCCGGGCACACTGCAAGCGCTTCGGCGGGCGCGTCGGCCGGGCCCTCAGCCCTGCCGCTCGAGCTGCCGGGCCCGCGCCAGCAGCTTGTCGAGCGCGCGGTCCAGAACCGCCCGCTCCTCGTCGTCCAGCGCCTCGAGCAGGAAGGCCTCGCGCGCCTCGGCCATCGGCTCGATCCTGCGGAACAGCGCGCGGCCGGCCGGCAGCAGCTTCAGGATGCGGTTGCGCCGGTCGGACTCGTCGGGCTCGCGCTCCAGCAGCCCGCGCGCCTCCAGGCTCGCGACCGCGCGGCTGACCTGCATCTTGTCGAGCGTGGTGTGCGCGGCGGCCTCGGTCGTCTTCATCTCCGGGTTCTCCGCCAGCGTCGCAAGGATGCGCCACTCGTCGCGGCTGAGCGCGAAGCGGTCGGCATAGACGGCGGAGATCGACTGGCTCACAGCCGAGGCCAGCACCGCCAGCCGGTAGGGGAGGAAGGTCTGCAGCTCCATCGCGTGCTCGCATGCTCGAAGGGACGGCGCCTATCGTAACGAATCCGTTGCAACGGTCTGCAGGAAACGGCAAGTCGGGCCCATCCGGGGGGCTCCCCCTATGGGCCGCGGACTTGATGCAGCGCAAACGCGGCGACGTTCCCGGTTTCATCCTGATAGTAACGATGGTTACTATCCCGTTGTCGCAACCCGCTTCGAGGAGCCCTCCGATGAAAGTGCAGAAGATCCATCATGTCGCCTACCGCTGCCGCGACGCGAAGGAGACCGTGGACTGGTACAGGAAGCACCTGGACATGGACCTGGTGCTCGCGATCGCCGAGGACCGCGTGCCCTCCACCAAGGCGCCGGACCCCTACATGCACCTCTTCCTCGACGCGGGCGGCGGCAACGTCCTCGCCTTCTTCGAGCTGCCGAACTCGCCCGAGATGGGGCGCGACCCGAACACGCCGGAGTGGGTGCAGCACATCGCGCTGCAGGTCGAGAGCGTCGAGGTGCTGGAGCAGACCAAGGCGAAGCTGGAATCCGAGGGTATCGAGGTGGTGGGCGTGACCGACCACGCGATCTTCAAGTCGATCTACTTCTTCGACCCGAACGGCCACCGGCTCGAGCTCGCCGCGAACACCGCCACGCCCGACATGCTGCAGCGCCTCGACGCGGTCAAGCACGAGATGATCGAGGAGTGGTCGCGCACGAAGCGCGCGCCGCGCCAGGCCGCCTGGCTGCACGAGCGCGAGTTCGACGCAGCCGCCGCGAACTGAGGCGAACGGGAGGAGACAGCCCATGTTGCAGACCTACACCTATCCCGAGTTCGCCTACCGGCCGTCGCCGGAGCAGCGCGCGGGCGTCACGAGGCGCCACTCGGTCGTCATCGTCGGCGCCGGCCCGATCGGGCTGACCGCCGCGCTTGACTGCGCCGCGCGCGGCATCCCGGTGGTCGTGCTCGACGACAACAACACCGTGAGCGTCGGCAGCCGGGCCGTGTGCTACGCGAAGCGGCCCCTGGAGATCTGGGATCGGCTCGGCGTCGGCGAGCGCATGGTTGAGAAGGGCGTGAGCTGGAAGGTGGGCCGCGTGTTCTTCAGGGACCGGCCTGTCTATGCCTTCGACCTGCTGCCCGAGGCGCATCACAAGATGCCGGCGATGATCAACCTGCAGCAGTACTACCTGGAGGAGTACCTGGTCGAGGCCTGCGATGCCAGCGAGCTGGTCGACCTGCGCTGGAAGCACCGGCTGCTGAGCCTGCAGCAGGAGGCCGACCATGCCGTGCTGACCGTCGAGACGCCCGACGGCGTGTTCCGCATGGAGGCCGACTGGGTCATCGCCTGCGACGGCGCCAACAGCGACACGCGCCGCATGGTCGGCGCGGAGTTCACCGGCCAGTTCTTCCAGGACCGCTTCCTGATCGCCGACGTGATCATGAAGGCCGACTTCCCCACCGAGCGCTGGTTCTGGTTCGACCCGCCCTTCCACCGCGGGCAGTCGGTGCTGCTGCACCGGCAGTGCGACAAGGTGTGGCGCATCGATTTCCAACTGGGCTGGGATGCCGACCCGGTCGAGGAGAAGAAGCCCGGGAACGTCATCCCGCGCATCCAGGCGATGCTGGGCAAGGACGTGGAGTTCGAGTTGGAGTGGGTCTCGGTCTACCAGTTCGCCTGCCGGCGCATCGACCGCTTCCGCCACGGCCGCGTGATCTTCGCCGGTGATGCCGCGCACCAGGTCTCGCCCTTCGGCGCGCGCGGCGCCAACACCGGCGTGCAGGACATCGACAACCTGGCGTGGAAGCTCGCGCTCGTGCTCGACGGCAGGGCGCCCGAATCGCTGCTCGACAGCTACCACGAGGAGCGCGCCTTCGCGGCCGAAGACAACCTGAAGAACTCCACGCGCTCGACCGACTTCATCACGCCCAAGAGCCGCTCGAGCCGCCTGTTCCGCGACGCGGTGCTGGAGCTGTCCGAGACCGAGCCGCTGGCGCGACCGCTCGTCAACAGCGGCCGCTTGTCCACGCCCACGCCCTACATCGACTCGTCGCTGAACACCGCGGACGAGGCCGGTTTCGCCGGGGCGATGCGACCGGGCACCGCCTGCGCGGATGCCCCCGTCATGGTCGGCGGCAAGCCCGGCTGGCTGCTGAACCAGCTCGGCGACGGCTTCACGCTGCTGGCATTCGGCAGCAGGCCGGTGGCGAGCTCGGTGGAGTTCGGCGGCGTGCCGGCCCGCGTGCTGAGCGTGGGCCTGGACCTCGTCGACAGCGAGGGGCTGGTCGCGAAGCGCTACGACGCCGAGCCCGGCACCGTCTACCTGATCCGCCCGGACCAGCATGTGGCCGCGCGCTGGCGCGGCTTCGACGCCGCGAAGATCGAGGCGGCGCTGGCGCGCTGCCTGGGCTTCCAGACGAACAGCAAGGAGTGAGCGCGATGACGCTGATCCGTCAACCCAACATCGCCGACCCCGACGGCTTCTACGAGGAGCTGATCGAGAGCCAGCGCGGCCTCGACGACGAGCAGGCGGCGCTGATGAACGCGAAGCTCGTGATCCTGCTCGCCAACCACATCGGCGACCGCGAGGTGCTCGGCGAGGCGCTGCGCACGGCGCGGCCGAAGGCCGGCTGAGCCGCGCGGGCCCGGGCGGCCCCCGGGGCCGTGCCTCAGAACGGCCGCCCGAGCGCCCGCGAGGCCTGGGGCGAGCGGAACACGATCGGCTGCGCGGGCGGCTCCCCGGCCTCGGCCCGCGCGACCGCCGCGTCCACCTGCGCACGCTGCGGCGACTTGGCACACACCGGGTCCGCCGCCGCCGGGTCCTGCGCGAGCATGTAGGCCTGGCAGCGGCAGCCGCCGAGGTCCTTCTCGCGCTCGTCGCAGTCGCGGCACGGCGCCTTCATCCATGCGGTGCCGCGGTAGCGCGAGAAGCCCTCGGAGCGGTGCCAGATCTCCTCGAGCGGCGTGTCGACGACGTTCGGGAAGGCCAGCCCCGGCAGCATGCGCGCGGTGTGGCAGGGCAGCGCGGTGCCGTCCGGCGTGACGGTCAGGAACACGTTGCCCCAGCCGTTCATGCACTTCTTCGGCCGCTCGGCGTGGTAGTCGGGCACGACGAAGAAGATGCGCAGCCGGTTGCCGAGCCGCTCGCGCCAGCGTCCGATCGCGGCCTCGGCGCGCGCGATCTGCGCGCGCGTGGGCAGCAGGTGCTCGCGGTTGACCTGCGCCCACGAGTACATCTGCACGTTGGCGAACTCGAGGTAGCTCGCGCCGCATTCCAGCGCCAGCTCGACGATCGCGTCGACATGGTCGATGTTGAGCCGGTGCACGACGCAGTTCATCACCATCGGGATGCCGCGCTCGCGCACCGCCGCGGCGACGCGACGCTTGAGGTCGAAGGTGCGGGTGCTCGACAGGAAGTCGTTGACCTCGCGCGTCGAGTCCTGGAAGGAGAGCTGCACGTGGTCGAGCCCTGCCTCGCGCAGCGCGTCGAGCCGCGCGTCGGTGAGCCCCACGCCCGAGGTGATCAGGTTGGTGTAGAAGCCGAGCCAGCGCGCCTCGCCGACCAGCAGCTCCAGGTCCTCGCGCAGCAGCGGCTCGCCGCCGGAGAAGCCGCACTGCACGCTGCCGAGCGCGCGCGCCTGCCGCAGCACGCTGCGCCACTGCGCGGTGTCGAGCTCGCGCTCGTGGTTCGCGAAGTCCACCGGGTTGTAGCAGAAGGCGCAGTGCAGCGGGCAGCGGTAGGTGAGCTCGGCGAGCAGCCACAGCGGCGGGCCGGCGTGCCCGGGGGCCGGTGCCTGCGCGGGCGGGCTCAGCATGCGAGTTCCAGCCAGCCCCGCCCGCGCGCGAAGGCGAAGAAGCCGAGCACGTCCTCGCCGAGGCCGGGCGGGTCGCCGCAGCTCGCGCGCAGGTCCTCGATGAGCGCGGCGATGTCGCGCACCCCGTCGCAGCGGCGCAGGATCTCGGCGGCGCTGTCGTTCAGGCGCACCAGGCCTTCCGGGAACAGCAGCACCCACGATTGCTGTGCCGGCTCGTACTGCAGCCGCGTGCCGTTCGCGAGCCGCGGCACCGCGGCCTCGGACAGGACCTCCTGCGCCGGCGGCGGCGCGCTCATGCCGTGGCCTCGCCGTGCCGGGCGATCTCCGTGACGTCGCCGGCGCGGGCCGCGAAGCTCACGTCGCTGCAGCCGAGCATGATCGCGTCGGCCATCGACCACAGCACGTCGAGCTTGAAGCTCAGGATCTCCATCGCGCGGTCCTGCTGCTCGCGGGTGCGGAAGTGCTCGAGCGTGACCTGCAGCCCGTGCTCGACGTCGCGGCGCGCCTGCGTGAGCCGGGAGCGGAAGTAGCGCAGGCCCTCCTGACGGATCCACGGGTAGCGCTGCGGCCACGAGTCCAGGCGCGACTGGTGGATGTGCGGCGCGAACAGTTCCGTCAGCGAGGAGCAGGCGGCCTCCTGCCAGCTCGCGCTGCGCGCGAAGTTGACGTAGGCGTCCACCGCGAAGCGCACGCCCGGCTGCACGCGGCGCTGCGACCAGATCTCCTCGCGCGACAGGCCCACCGTCTCGCCGAGCGCGACCCAGGCCTCGATGCCGCCTTCGTCGCCGTCGCGGCCGTCGTGGTCCTCGATGCGCTGGATCCAGCGGCGGCGGGCCTCGCGGTCCGGGCAGTTGGCGAGGATCGCGGCGTCCTTGCGCGGGATGTTGATCTGGTAGTAGAAGCGGTTGGCCACCCAGTCGCGGATCTGCTCGGGCGCGAGCAGCCCCTCGTGCATGCGGCGGTGGAAGGGATGGTGGATGTGGTAGCGCGCGCCCTGGGCGCGCAGCTGCCGCTCGAACTCCTCGGCCGGCCAGGCGGCGGCCTCCTGCTTTTCTTCTTCCCGCATGTCGTCTCGCTCCGGTGGATCGGGGGTGGGTCAGAACTCGATGCTCAGGCCGTCGTGCGCGACCTCGATGCCCTCGGCGTCGAGCCGCAGGCGTTCGTCCGAGTCCTCGTCGAGGATCGGGTTGGTGTTGTTCACGTGGATCAGGATGCGGCGCGCCCGCGGGTAGCGGCTCAGCGCCTCGATCATCCCGCCCGGGCCCGACTGCGGCAGGTGGCCGATCTCGCGGGCGCGCTTGGAGGACACGCCGAGCGCGATCATCTCGTCGTCGCTCCAGAAGGTGCCATCCACCAGGATCACGTCGGCGCGCTGCATCAGCGCATCGACCTGCGGCTCGATCTCGCCGAGGCCCGGCGCGTAGAACAGCGAGCGGCCGCTGGCGCGGCTGCTCACGAACAGGCCGATGTTGTCGCCGGGCTCGGGCGCATGGCGGTGGGGCGAGTAGGGCGGGGCGGCGCTCGACAGCGCCACCGCGCGCCACTCCAGCCCGGGCAGCCCGTCCACCTCGAAGGGCCGGCCGTCCGGCTCGATGCAGTGCCAGCGGCTGCCGCAGTAGTGCTCGAGCACCGACAGCAGCGGATTGCCGCTGCTCAAGTCCTCGCGCACCTGCCGCGTGGTCCACAGCGGCAGCGGCCGGCCCTCGCGCAGCATCAGCAGGCCGGTGGTGTGGTCGATCTGCGCGTCGACCAGCATCACCGCGCGGATGCCGGTGTCGCGCAGCGCGCGCGCCGGCTGCAGGAAGGGCGCGGCGCGCAGCTGGGCCAGGATGTCGGGCGAGGCGTTGACCAGCACCCAGTCGTCGCCCTCGCCGATCGCCACCGAGGACTGCGTGCGGGCGCGGGCGCGCAGCGTGCCCGCGCGCAGGCCCGAGCAGTTGCGGCAGTTGCAGTTCCACTGCGGGAATCCGCCACCCGCGGCGGAGCCGAGTACATGGAGTTTCATCGGGAAAACCTTGCAGATGCGGCACGGCCGGCGCGGCGGGGGCCGCGCCGGCCGTGCAGCGGTGCGATCAGCGCGCCGCGATGTACATCGTGATCTCGAAGCCGAAGCGCATTTCGACAGCTTGGGGTTTTTGCCAGTTCATGAAAATCTCCGGAAGGATTAGTCGATTCGTGGAACAGCGGACATCGCATCTCGCGGTGCCGGGGATATTCTGCGGCGCGGGAATCGCGGGCCACAGCGCGCGGCGCGTGATTCAGTGCTCATGAATTTCATGAAGCGATGGCCGGGAAACTACCGGGTGATTCACGCCCTTACACTGGCGGCATGCAGGAGACGTATCGGGCCGCGCAGGCGGTGGAGTCGGGAATGCTCGCGGTCGGCGGCGGCCATCGCCTCCATTACGAGCTGTCGGGCGCCGGGGACGGCATCCCGGTGCTCTGCCTGCACGGCGGCCCCGGCAGCGGCTGCGGCCCGCGCCTGCGCTCGCTCTACGACGGCACGCGCCATCGCATCGTCTGCTTCGATCAGCGGGGCGCCGGGCGCAGCGAGCCGCAGGGCGAGACGCGCGACAACCGCACGCCGGACCTCGTCGCCGACATCGAGCGACTGCGCGTCCACCTCGGCGTCGACCGCTGGCTCGTCAGCGGCGGCTCCTGGGGCGCCGCGCTCGCGGTGGCCTACGCGGCCGCGCACCCGCAGGCGGTCGGCGCGCTGCTGCTGCGCTCGGTGTTCCTGACCGGCGACGCGGACCTCGACTGGTTCTTCGGCGAGGCCGCCGCCGCCGTCGCGCCGCGCGAATGGGCCGCGCTGCGCCGCTGCTGGGACGCGCCGCTGCAAGGCCGCGACGTGCCCGCCGCGCTGGCGCGGGCGCTGGACGACGCGGGGCGCGCCGGCGAGGTCGCGCAGGCCTGGCGATGCTACGAGGCGGCGCTGTGCCTGCCCGGCGCGCCGCCGCCGGCCCCGCCGGCCGACGCGGCGGGCCGCGCCGCGCTGGTGGCCAAGTACCGGCTGCAGGCGGCCTACCTGTCGCGGCGCTGCGACCTCGGCGAGGAGGCGCTGCTCGCGGCGGCCGGCACGCTGCGCGGCCTGCCCTGCGTGGTGCTGCATGGCACCGCGGACCGCGTGTGCCGGCCGCTCAACGCGGCGCGGCTCGCCGCCGCGATCGACGGCGCGCGGCTGCAGTGGATCGAGGGCGCCGGCCACGATCCCTTCGACGCGGCGATGCAGGCGGCCTTCACCGGCTGGCAGCGCCGCTTCCATCCTGACGGCGGCTTCGGCTCGTGAGCCTGCGGCTGCGGCTGAACCTGGCGATCGCGCTGCTGTCGCTCGCCTTCATCGGCGTGATGGCGGCGCTGCAGGTCGAGGCGACGCGCCGCAGCGTGCGCGAGGAGATCGACGCCTCGCACCGCATCGCGACCCAGCTGCTCGTGCAGGTCGACCGGGCCTATGCGCAGGGCGACGAGCAGGTGCTGCTGCAGTTCCTCGGCAGGCTGGGGCGGGTGCGCTCCAACGAGCTGAGCCTCGTCGGCGACGACGGCCGGGTGCGCTACCAATCGCCGCCCTCGCCCTACCGGGTGGGGCAACAGGCGCCGGCGTGGTTCGACGCGCTCGTCTCGCCGCCGCTGCAGCCGCGCGAGGTCCGCATCCAGAACGCGACACTGCGCATCGTGCCGATCGCCTCGCGCGCAGTGCTCGACGGCTGGGACGACGTGCGGCTGCTGCTCGGCGCCGGCGCCGGCTTCATGCTGCTGACGCTCGCAGTGGTGGCGTGGCTGGTGGCGCGGGCCACCGCGCCCTTCGAGCGCATCGAGAAGGCCCTGGTGGAGCTCGAGGGCGGCGCCTGGGGCACGCGCGTGCCGCCGGTGCGGGGGCGCGAGGCCTCGCGCATCCGCGACGCGATCAACCGCGTCGCGGAGACGCTGCCGGAGCGGATGGCGGCGCGCGCCGCCGAGCTCGCCGCGCGCGAGCAGCTCGAGGCGAGCCGCGCCTTCGGCGAGCAGCTGCAGTCGCGCATCGAGCAGGAGCGCGCGATGCTCGCGCGCGAGCTGCACGACGAGTTCGGGCAGTCGGTCACCGCGATCCGCAGCCTCGCCGGCGCGATCGGCCGCCGCGCCGGGGACGATGCGACGATCGGCGACGCCGCAGCGCTGATCGACGATGCCGCGCGCCGCAGCTACGCCGGGATGCAGCGCCTGATCGCCAACCTCAGGCCGATGGCGCTCGACACGCTGGGCCTCGGCGCGGCGCTCGAGGACCTCGTGGCGCGCTGGCAGGCGCAGCCGGACGTGCCGCGGCTGGCGCTGCGGGTCGAGGCGCCGCTCGACGGCCTGTCGCCCGCGGTGTCGCTGGCCGCGTTCCGCATCGTGCAGGAGGCGCTCGGCAACGCGATCCGGCACGCGCAGGCCTCGGCCGTGACGATCGCGCTGCTGCGCGAGGGGCAGGGGCTGCGGGTGCGGATCGACGACGACGGCGCGGGCCTGCCGTCCGCGCCACCCGCAGCCGGCAGCGGCAACCTGCGCGGCGGCTTCGGCCTGCACAGCATGCGCGAGCGGGCCGAGGTGCTGGGCGGACGGCTCGCCGTCGGCGCCGCGCCCGGCGGCCGCGGCACGCGGATCGAGGCCTGGCTGCCCGACGGCGGCAGCGGGCGGCATCCCGCCGGGACGAGGCATGCGCAGCAGCAGGAGGAGGCGACGTGATCCGCGTGATGATCGTGGACGACCACGCGATGGTGCGGGTCGGTTTCCGGCTGCTGCTGCAGTCGGTGCAGGACATGGAGGTGGTGGCCGAGGCCGACAGCGGCGCCGAGGCGCTGCGGCTCTACGACGCGGTGCGCCCCGACGTGCTGATCATGGACGTGGCGATGGGCGGCGCGAGCGGCCTGGACGCGACGCACCGCATCCTCGCGCGCGACCCGCAGGCGCGCGTGCTCGGGCTGTCGGCGCACGAGGACAGCAGCTTCGTGCGGCACATGATGAAGGCGGGCGCGCTCGGCTACCTGTCCAAGCGCAGCGCGCCGGAATCGCTGCTCGACGCGGTGCGCGCGGTGCATGCGCGCCGGCCCTGGATCGACCCGCTGCTCGCGCAGCAGCTCGCGCTGCAGAGCGTCTGCGGCACCGGGGACAGTCCGCTGTCGCGCCTGTCGGAGCGCGAGTTCGAGGTCTTCCTGCACCTCGCGCGCGGGCTGTCGGTGAACCGCATCGCCGAGCTGCTGTCGCTGTCGCCACGCACCGTCGGCACCCACCTCTACAACGTCAAGCACAAGCTCGAGGCCGGCAACCAGGCCGAGCTCACGCTGATCGCGATCCGCCAGCGCCTGATCGAGCTGCCGGGGGCGGGCGGGGGCTGAGCAGCGCATCGAGGCTTTTGCCGGATCTGCTTCCGGATATCGGGCCGGATCCTTCGGGATGGCCGCATGGCTGCGCGGCGAGCGCGCCCGGCCTCCCGCGGAAAAGAGCAGAAGAGATTTGATCCGGTCGCGGCATTACGGCCTTGCTTCCGGCGAACCGTCCTCTGGCCGATCTTGTCTTGCCGCCATTCGGGTGGGCAAGAGCCGAGGGGGCCGTGTGCATTGCCGAAAAGGACGCAGGCGTTCCGCAGGGAGCTAAGAAAAGCTGGCGGGTCTCCCTCGCGACTGTCTGGCTCCGAGGAAATCCACCCCTATTCCAAGTCCCCTCTGCGAATTACCGAAAAGGTAAGGGGTGCAACAAAAATGGAAATGGACGGTGGGGGAGTGGATGAAGAAACTGCTCGCCTGGCAGGGAACGAAGAAGTCTTCGCGACCTTGTTAACGTTAACACCAATAGGTGCGGCACTCTCACCACGATTCTTGGAGACAGTAGAAAAATGCAAGCACGATTCATCGCAAGGAAGACCGTCCTCGCACTTGCGGTCAGCGCAGCGCTGTCCGTCGGCCTCGTTGCCTGCGGCGGTTCGGATGGCGGCGGCCCGGACGGCAATGTCCCCGTTCAGGCAAGCCACGCCTGGATGACGGCGGCCATCGTTGCCCAGCAGACCGCGGCCAAGTCGGACGCGGACAAGGAGGCGGTGGCCAACCGGCGCGCCAAGCTGCTCCTTGCGGCGATGACGCTCGAGCAGAAGATGCAGCAGCTGACCGGCGCCATGCCGGAGATCGTGCCCGAATTGCCGGAGTGCTACGGCGCCCGGCACGTCACCGGCATCGCCGAGCTCAGCATCCCGACGCTGCGGATCACGAACGGCCCGGTCGGCCTCGGCCAGAACGACTGCGTGGCGGCGAGCCTGTACGACGACGTCAAGGCGGGCAAGACCCGCTTCACCGTCGCCTACACCCATCCCTCGTCCGCCAAGGCGACGGCGCTGCCGTCCGCGCTGGGAGCGGCCGCGTCCTTCGATCCCGCGGTGGCCGCCGCGTACGGCGATGTCATCGGCACCGAGATGAACAACCTGGCGCTGCACGTGTTCGAGGCGCCCGGCCTCAACATGGCGCGCATCCCGGTGCTCGGCCGCAACTTCGAGTACTTCGGCGAGGATCCCTACCTCACCGGCGTGATGGGCGTGGCCGAGACCAAGGCCGTGCAGGCCAAGGGCCTGATCGCGATGCCGAAGCACTACGCTGCCAACGAGCAGGAATCGAACCGCATGAACGTCCAGCAGACCGTCGATCGACAGGTGCTGCGCGAGTTGTACCTGCTGCCCTTCGAGATGGCGGTGAAGGACGGCAAGGCCGCCTCCCTCATGTGCGCCTACAACTTCGTCAACGGCGTGCAGTCCTGCGAGAGCAAGGAACTGCTGACCGACGTGCTGCGCAACGACTGGGGCTTCACGGGCTACGTGCAGTCCGACTTCTTCGCGATGAAGAGCACCGTCGGCACGATGCAGGCGGGCATGGACCACGAGATGCCGATCCCGCAGTACTGGTCCCCGACCAATCTCTCCGCCGCCCTGGCCTCCGGCGGGATCAGCACCGCGATGATCGACAAGGCGCTGGAGCGCCGCTACACCCAGATGTTCAAGTGGGGCATCTTCGATCGTCCGCTGAAGCAGACGCCCATCGATTTCACCGCCAATGGCCAGGCAGCCCGCGACATCGGCACGAAGTCTGCCGTCCTGCTGCAGAACAACGGCGCGCTGCCCTTCGCCTCCACCGTGCGCGAGGTCGTGATCTTCGGCAAGGCGACCCAGGTCTATGCCCAACAGGCGGTCGCCGGCGGGGTGATGGTGGGCAAGCCGATGGGCGCCGGCGGAGGAAGCTCGGACGTCGTTCCGAACTACACGGTGACTCCGGTCGAAGGCATCAAGAACACGCTGAAGGCGCTGGGCAACACCACGGCCGCCGTGCGGCTCATCCTGGTCGATGACGCGAACTCGACCGCGACGATCGACGGCCGGACCGTCGCGTTCTCGGAGGCGCTCGCCGCTGCGGCGGCGGCCGACGCGGTGGTCGTGATGGCCGGGACGATCTCGGAGGAGGGCGCGGACCGTCTGACGGCGGTCAGCGCCGGCGGCGGCACGGTGTTCACCCCGGGTGGCGGCAGTCCGGTGCTGGTGGCCCCCGGCACGACGGCAGCCGACGGCAGCAGCCTCGACTGGTATGCCTCGTCCTCGCTGACCTTGCCGGCCACGGTCGACGGCACCAACGCGGTCAGGAACAGCCAGACGGTGGACATGATCAAGGCGATCATGGGTGCCTCCTCGACGATGGCCCGGAAGACGGCGCTGGTGCTCAAGGACAACGCCGGCATCTCCATGGATCCGGCGCTGGTGGGCACCGCAGGCCCCTCCATCCTGGAGGCGTGGTTCCCGGGACAGGAGGACGGCAACATCGTGGCCGACCTGCTGTTCGGCGTGAAGAACCCTTCGGGCAAGCTGCCGGTGACCTTCCCCCTGGTCGGCAAGAGCTTCCTCGACCACGCGACCCCGGAGCAGTTCCCCGGTGTCCTGGCCGCCGACGGCGTCACGCAGACCGTCAGCTACACCGAGGGTCTGCACATCGGCTATCGCTGGTACGACGCGAACATCAGCGGCCAGTGCGCGGTGGTGAACGGCTCGAACCCCTGCGTCGCCTTCCCGTTCGGTCACGGCCTGTCCTACACCACGTTCAGCGTCACTTCGCCGAGCGTGGCCTTGAACAACGCGACGCGGGCCTATGACGTGAAGGTCAAGGTCACCAACACGGGCAGAGTCGCCGGCTCCGAAGTCGTGCAGGTCTACCTGTCGCTGCCTGCCGGCGCCAGCTCGGTGGGCGTGGCGCAGCCGCCGAAGCGCCTGGTCGGCTTCCAGAAGGTCGAGCTGGCGCCGGGTGAGTCCAAGGACGTGACGGTCTCGATCAACCCGTCCGCGAGCAACCATCCCCTGAGCGTCTGGAGCCAGCAGTACAAGATGTGGATCACGCCTGCAGGGACCTACACGGTCTACGCTGGCACCTCGTCGGCACCCAAGGACCTTGCGGTGGCGGGCACGTTCAAGCGCTGATGTCCTTGCATCAAGGGCTGAGCTCTCTACCGATGCGCGAGCACTCCCCGCCGGAAGGCCGGACGCCAAGGCAGAGTTGATCAGCCGCTTCGATGCCGGGAGCGGAACGTGCAGGCCGCTCCCCTCAGCCGGCCGGGACACCCGTCCCGGCCGGCATTCCCTTTCGGAACGGAAACGCTCCGATCCGGGCCCGGCGGGCTGACGGCAGCCTCCCCATCTAACCGGCGTTCACTTGCTCGTCGCGGAACTCCCGCACGGTTTCCAGCAGGGCATGAAGAAGGGGGGAGCGCTCATCCTTCAGATAGAAGCAGTGCAGATCCATGCAGGCCTTGCCCTGCATCTTCAAGGGGCGATAAACGATCCCGGGAAAACGGACGTTGGTCATCGACCCGGGAACGAGCGTCACCGTGGAACTGATGTTGGCCTGGAGCGAGGCCATGATGACGTCGCCACAGGGCGTGGCGAACCGGGGCTCGAAACCATGTCGACGACACAACTCCAGAGTTGTCGCCGCCGCCTCGGGCGAACTGCCGACGGTCCACGTCTGGCCTCGCAGGGCTTCGAAATGGATCACAGGGGTTTCCGCGAGAGGATGGCGCTCGTTGAGCGCCAGCCAGAGCGACTCGCTCGTGACGTGCTCCACCTGGATGTCGGCTTCATCGGGCAATAGCCGTTCGAACACCAGCAGCACGCGCCCTTGACGGAGCGCCAGCACCTGCGCGGGGGTCTGCGCATAGTGCAGCATCAACTCCACGTCGGAGTGCGTCGCCCTGAAGCGGGCCAGCACTTCTGCAACAGGGCCGAAGATCGCCGATCCGTAGACCCCGATATCGAGCCGTCCGAGCTGTCCCAGGCCGGCACGCTTGGCCCGATGCGCGGCCTGCTCGACCATGCCGCGGATGTTGCGCGCGTCACGCAGCAGCGCCTCGCCGGCTTGGGTCAGTTCCATTCCTCGCGGTGTCCGGTCGAACAGCTGGACCCCCAGTTCGGACTCCAGTGCCTGGATCTGCCGGCTCAAGGGCGGCTGGGACAGGTGCAGGCGCTCGGCTGCGCGTCCCAGGTGCCGCTCCTCCGCGACCGCGACGAAATAGCTCAGCTGACGTAAATCCATGAGAGTGAGCTCTTGCCGATTAGGTAAGGAGTCTAACGAAATTGGGAATGGATGTTTTGCGACCGGTGGAGCAGACTGCACCGCGATTCGTGCCGGCGCTTCTCTTCGTCGCGGTCAAGCCGGGCAGAGAGGCAAGTCCGCCCGAATGGCCGTATCTGGCAGGAAAACGCGTGCGTGGGCGCAGGCCTCCCGCGGCGTCAGAGCACCTCCATCCCCGCAAATCCTCCCGAAGAGGAACCGCGAGATTACCGAGCATCATGTCCACCAGACCAGCCCTTTTACCTTCCAGAGGCTTCGGCGAGCCGCAAGGCCGCTTCGACCTCGTCGAGCGTCTCTGTGCCGACGAAGCGCGACGCCCGGGCCGATCGCATCAGGCGGCTTTGCAATCCTCCGGCGCGAGGCGGTCTCCGCATGCGACCGATCCGGCCTTCGAGTTGCGTGTCGCACTGGAGGTCGAAGCCGCGGGGCTCGCGGCGCTTCGACACACCAGTTGCGAGCTCGACGAGATGCGCTCGGCCCTGGACGAGATCCGGCGGGCCGCAGGGCAGGGCGGGAGCATCGATTCCGCAGCGCGCCGCTTCCACCGCGCGCTGGTGGCCGCGACCCACAACGCCTACTTCGACAGCCTGTTCCTGGCGCTCCACGACCAGGCCGACACGCGTTGCTCCTTCGGCGTCCCCGCGGTCGGTGCCGCCTCGTGCGGCTGGCTGCGGCAGGCCTGCCTGGAATACGAGGCCCTCGCGCAGTCGATCGAGGGGCGCGACGCGAGCACCGCGCGGGCCTGCATGCGGGTCCACCTGTCCAACCGCAAGGCCCGCGCCCGCGAGGCCCGCATCGTGACGGCGGTGGCGGTCGACAGCCGCTGATCGGGCAGGACCCCGGCCCGGCTCAGCCGAAGAGCGAGAACAGGGACCAGATCAGCAGGCTCAGCACCAGCGACACGAGGATCGAGCCGAGGCAGCCGAGCTTGTTGGAGAAGAAGACGAACATGCGGTCTCCGCGGGACAGGGGGGATGTCGGGCGCGGCAGCGGGGTGGGACTTCCGGTTCTCGCCGGCCGCGCGGTGGGGCATGGCCGTTCCCCGGCAAGCGGGATGCCGCTGGCGAGGGCGCGCGCCCGGCCAGCGGTGGCGCGGGGCCCGGCGGCCCCGCCTGCCGGGACGCAAGGGCGCCCCGGCTCGACACCTCAGGGGGCCGAGGGCGCCGTGCAGGTGTAGCTCGCCGCCTGGTTCACGTCGCCGCTGCCGTTGTAGCGCGCGTACAGCGGGTAGCGGCACAGCGGGCGCTCGGCGGTCTGCGCGAAGGGCGCGGTAGCGGCGTGCGCGGTCTGCGTCAGCTTGTCGCCTGGGGCCTGGCCCTTCTCGACCCAGTTCTCCAGCACCGTGACCCAGTCGACGCTGGTCGCGGGCCAGCCGCTGCCACCAATGCCGCCGTGGTCGGCCCCCGGCGTGAAGTACAGGCGCAGGAACTGGTCGGCCGTCTGCGGCGTCATCCGCTGCACCACCGAGTCGTGGTAGGCGATGGTCGCGTTCGGGCTGCGCGCGTAGTCGGCGCCGAACTCCTGCATGATGAGCTTGCCGCCGCGGGCATGGAAGGCCGAGAGGTCGGGGTCGGTCGCGTCGATGATCGGCGACACCTGCTGGATGCGCGCCTGCCAGTCGGCCCGGTTGAAGCTCAGCGGGTCGAAGCCCGGCGCGTCCTGCGCGATGAAGTAGCGCACGAACTGGTTGCCCAGGCTCGCGATCCGTCCGCCGTTGGCATCGGTGCCGGTGACCCAGCTGAGCCAGTTGTTGAGCGGGTCGTTCTCGCCGCCCCAGCCCCAGCCCTGGTACTGCGTGACGCCGTTCGCGACGGGGAAGCCGAACTGCATCGGCGTGTGCAGCGCGTTGAGCGTGTTGATCTGCGCGTCGGACAGGCAGGTGTCACCGGTGTCGGCACCGCCGGCGCAACGCAGCACCACCGGGTCGAACTGGCAGGAGCCGTAGTTGGCGATGATGCCGTCTACCAGGCCGTCGGCCGCGACCGTGTCGCCGGCCTGCCGCACGCGGTCCTGGACCAGGTTGACCTCGGCCTCGTTGAGCCAGCCGGCGCCGTTGTTCGCCGCGATCGCCTGCGCGACGCGGTTGCCCTGGAGTTGCAGCCCGGTGAAGCTCAGCACCGGCACGCGGGCGAGCACACCGTCGTAGTCGGCGGGGAAGCGCTGCGCCACCGTCAGGCCCTCGCGGCCGCCCTGCGAGCTGCCGACCCAGTAGGTGCGCGTCGGCGTCTTGCCGTAGCGGCGCTTCATCAGTTCCACCGCGACGTCGCGCGTCTTCTTCATCTGCGCATAGCCGAAGTTCTCGAGCGCTTCCTCGCGCACGCCGAACTGCGCATTGCCGCCGACGTGTCCCGAGTCGCTGCCGAAGGTGGCGTAGCCGCGCGCGAGCGGCACCGGCGCGCCGCGCGGCGCGGACGGCGCCGGGCCGGTCGCGGCCACCACCGTGCCGTTGTAGCCGCTGCCGCCAAAGTGCATCGCCTTCTCGTTCCAGCCGCTCGGCAGGTTGACGCGGAAGTTGATGTCGTAGCCCTTGGTCGCGTCGACCGGTGCAATCGCGCCGCGCACGTCGCAGTGCTCGGGCAGGTTCGTCTCGCTGCTCGCGCGCACCAGCGTCGCGGAGGTGATGCGGGCGCCGCTGCTTGGAAGGCCGATCTGCGCCTTGTCGATGGTGGTGCCGGCGAGCGAGGCGCAGGCCAGCTCCTCCTGCGACATCTTGTCGCCGCCGCCGCAAGCGGCGACGGAGATGGCCACAAACAAGGACGCAGCATAGGCCGTGGGCCTCGGGTGCGGGAACTGCATGGAACGTCTCCTCGGGGATGGTGGGGGCCGGCGACGCGGTGCGGCCGGCCTGTGCTGCCCTTGCCAGAACACGGTCCGGTGCATGCGGGGTTTCCTGGGGGCTGGCAGCGAATGTATACAGTGGAGGCGTGCCGATGAATGGCGGGAGGGTGGTGTTTTCCCTCGATTCCGGCTCGCATACTGGTGAGTCCCCTTGGAATGAGGGGGTGGGCATGAACGAGCGGTGGAGGCGATGGAAGAGCAGCTGTATACAGGGGCTTCACCCGCAGGCGCTCCCTACAATCTGCCGGTCCTCATTGCGTGGAGTGGAGCCATGACCGAGCCCAGGCCGGAACTGCCGGAAGGCGGCACGGAGCCGGGTGACGGCGCGCAGTCGCAGACGGTGCGCGCGCAGATGCGGCTGCGCGAGCTGATCCTCGGCGGCGAGCTCGAGGCCGGCAGCCGCATCGCCGAGCTGGCGCTGGTCGAGCGCCTGCGCATGTCGCGCACGCCGATCCGCATGGCGCTGGTGAGGCTGCACGAGGAGGGCCTGCTGGAGCTGCTGGCGTCCGGGGGCTTCTCGGTCAAGGCGTTCTCGGAGGCCGACGTGCACGACGCGCTCGAGATCCGGGGCACGCTCGAGGGCCTCGCCGCGCGCATGGCGGCCGAGCGGGGCGTGCCGGACGCGCTGCTTGCGCAGGCCCGCGACTGCGTCGCGCGCATCGACGAGCTGCTGGAGCCCGAGGCGCTGAGCGAGGCGCGCTTCGACGGCTACGTCGCCCAGAACGAGCGCTTCCACCGGCTGCTGGCGCAGATGTGCGGCAGCCCCTCGGTGCAGCGCCAGCTCGCTCGCGCGATGATGCTGCCCTTCGCGTCGCCGAACAGCTTCCTGCCGCTGCGCGGACGTGCGCCCGACGGCCGCCGCAACCTGCTGGTGGCGCAGGAGCAGCACCGCGCGGTGCTGGAGGCGATCGCGCGACGCGAGGGCGCCCGCGCAGAGGCGCTGATGCGCGAGCACGCGCGCCTGGCGCGCGGCAAGCTCAGCCACGCGATGCTCAGCCGCGCGCTCGATCAGGTGCCCGGCGCGGCGCTGATCCGCCCGCCGGCGGGCTGAGGCTCGCCCGGCCGGGCAGGGCGCTCAGAACGGGTAGTGCCGATCCGTCGTCTGCATCGTGATCCAGCGCAGGTCGGTGAAGGATTCGATGCCGGCGCGGCCGCCGAAGTGCCCGTAGCCCGACTCCTTCACGCCGCCGAAGGGCATCTGCGCCTCGTCGTGCACGGTCGGCGCGTTGATGTGGCAGATGCCGGAATGGATGCGCCGCGCGACGTTCCAGGCCTTCGCGATGTCGCGGCTGAACACCGCCGCCGACAGCCCGTAGGCGTTGTCGTTGGCGCAGGCGACGGCGGCGTCGGTGCCGTTCACGCGCACGATCGGCTTGACGGGGCCGAAGCTCTCCTCGTGATAGATCGTCATGTCGGGCGTCACGCGGTCGAGCAGCGTCGCGGGCATCAGCGTGCTGTCGGCCTTGCCGCCGCACACGAGCGTCGCGCCCTTGGCCAGCGCGTCGTCGATCATCGCGTTGCAGCGCTCGACGGTGCCCATGTCGACCACCGAGCCGAGCACCACCGGCCCCTTGCGCGGGTCGCCCAGCGGCAGGCCCTGCGCCTTGGCGGAGAGCTTGGCGACGAAGGCGTCGGCGACCGAGGCGTCGACGATGATGCGCTCCGTGGACATGCAGATCTGGCCGGAGTTGGCGAAGGCGCCGAAGGCCGCGCCGTTGACCGCCGCGTCGAGGTCGGCGTCGTCGAGCACGAGCAGCGGCGCCTTGCCGCCGAGCTCGAGCACCGCGGGTTTCAGATGGCGGGCGCACACGCCGGCGATGATCCTGCCCACGCGCGTCGAGCCGGTGAAGTTCACGCGCCGCACCGCGGGGTGGGCGATCATCGCCTCGACCACCGGGCCCGCGTCGGGCGGCGCGTTGGTGACGAAGTTGACCACGCCCGGGGGCAGCCCCGCCTCCTGCAGCGCCTCGATGATGAGGCCGTGCGTCGCCGGGCACAGCTCCGAGCCCTTGAGCACCACGGTGTTGCCGCAGGCCAGCGGCGTCGCGACCGCGCGCACGCCGAGGATCACCGGCGCGTTCCACGGCGCGAGCCCGAGCACCACGCCCGCGGGCTGGCGCACCGCCATCGCGAGGCTGCCAGGCACGTCCGACGGGATGACCTCGCCGTTGATCTGGGTGGTGATCGACGCGGCCTCCTGCAGCATGCCGGCCGCGAGATGGACGTTGAAGCCGGACCACAGCGCCGAGCCGCCGGTCTCCGAGGCCACCGCCTCGGCGAAGGCGGGCGCCTTCGCTTCCAGCGCCTCGGCGGCCTTCAGCAACAGCGCGCGGCGCTGGCCCGGCCCCATCTCCGCCCAGGCGGGAAAGGCCTTCTGCGCGGCCTCGACCGCCTTGACCGCGTCGGCCGGGGTGGCGGCCGGTGCGCGGGTCGCGACTTGGCCGTCGAGGGGGTTGCGGCGCTCGAAGGTGGCGCCCCCGGTGGCGGCGACGCGTTCGCCGCCGATGAGCATGGAAATCTGATTCATGCGAGAGGTCCTCGTGCTTGCGAACTTCCAATGCGGCAGATGCCGGATTTCCCGGTCCCCAGAATACCGCCGCACCTCGGGCGCGCGGCCGTCGCCGCGTTCGACATCACCCGCGACGGGGCCATCGCGCCGCGCGACGCGTCCGTGACGCGGCCGCGTTCGCGCGCTGCCTGCCGCCGTCGCCTTGCTTCCCGCGCGCTCATTTGGCATAGCCCGGACGACCGCCATCGATTTCCGTCTCACCCGGCCTGCTCGTCCGGCTTCTTCCTCATCACGAGTTCGTACAGCGCCTGGGCCGCCGCCGACAGGCTGCGGTCGCGACGGCGGATCAGGAAGATCCGGCGCGTGAGGCCGGCCACCTGCAGCGGCCGCGTCACGAGGCCGGGCTGCTCGAAATGGAACAGCGTCAGCGCCGGCACCACGCTGATGCCGAGGCCGCTGCGCACCATGCCCATGACGGTGGCGAGCTGTTCCACCTCCATCAGCGTGTTCATCTGCATCGGGTGCACCGCGGCGTCGAGGTACTGCCGCACGCTGCTGGTGCGCGCGAGCTGCACGAAGGGATGGCTCGCGAGGTCGCGCAGCCGCAGCACCGGCGCCGTGGCGAGCGGGTGATCGGCCCGGCACACGAGGTGGAAGCGGTCGCTGCAGAACACCTCCGTGCGCAGCTCGGGGCTGTCGGCGCGGATCGCGGCGAGCGCGAAGTCGGCGCTGCCCGAGCGCACCCGCTCCAGGCAGTCCTCCGACAGCACGTCGGCCACGTCGAGGTCGATGCCGGGATAGAGCGCGTGGAACTCGGACAGCACCGGCGGCAGCCAGCCCGCGGCGAGCGAGGGCAGCACCGCGAGCGACACCCGCCCGCGCCGGCGCGCCACGTGGTCGCGCACGTCCGTCATCGCGTGGTCGAAGTCGGCCAGCAGGCGCTGCGCCACCTCCTCGAAGGACTCGCCCTCGGGCGTCAGCTCCACCTTGCGCGTGTTGCGGTCGAACAGCCGCACGCCGAGCAGCTCCTCCAGCGAGCGGATCAGCGCGCTGAAGGCCGGCTGCGACAGGTGCAGCCGGGCCGCCGCCCGCGTGAAGTTGCGCTGCTGCGCCAGCGCGACGAAGGCACGCAGCTGCCGCGTCGAGACATCCATCTGCATTTCGAATCAACGGATCTGAATTTTCGATTTCACAGATTAACCCGGTCTGCCTAGAGTTCGCTGCATCCCGGGGTGCGAAGCACACCCGCCTCCTTCAGAGGACACGATGAGACAAGACCCCCTGCTGATCGGCTGTGCCGCCGGCTTCTCCGGAGACCGCGTCGACGCCGCACGCGCCGTCGTCGACACGCTGATCCGGCGCGGCCAGCCCTCGGTGCTGATCTTCGAGACGCTGGCGGAGCGCACGCTCGCGCTCGCCCAGCTGCGCCGCCGCGACGACCCGGAGTCGGGCTACGAGCCGCAACTCGCGGCGCTGCTGCGCCCGGTGCTCGCGGACTGCCTCGCCCACGGCATCCGCATCGTCAGCAACTTCGGCGCAGCCAATCCGGCGGGCGCGGCGCGGCGCATCGCGGCGCTGGCCCATGAGCTCGGCCTGGCGGTGCCGCGCATCGCGGTGATCGAAGGCGACGACGTGAGCGGCGCGGAATTCGTGCCGCTGCTCGCCTCGCACCTCGGCAGCGATTTCGATCCCCGGCAGATCGTCGCCGCCAACGCCTACATCGGCGCCGAGGCGATCGCCGACGCGCTGCGCGCGGGGGCCGAGATCGTCGTCGCCGGCCGCGTCGCCGATCCCTCGCTCGCGGTCGGCCCGGCGATGGCGCACTACGGCTGGGCGGCCGACGACTGGGACCGGCTGGCCCGCGCGACGATGGCCGGGCACCTGCTCGAGTGCGGCGCGCAGGTCTGCGGCGGCTACTTCGCCGACCCCGGCTACAAGGACGTGCCGGACCTGCACGCGGTCGGCTTCCCGGTCGCGGAGATCGACGCCGAGGGCGGGTGCGTGATCACGAAGGCCGACGGCACCGGCGGCCTCGTCACCGAAGCCACCGTGAAGGAGCAGCTGCTCTACGAGATCCACGACCCGTCGTGCTACCTGACGCCGGACGTCGTCGCCGACCTCGGCGAGGCGCTCGTCGAGGAGGTCGGCCCCGACGCGGTCGCGCTGCGCGGCGTGCGCGGCCGCGCCCGTCCGGCAACGCTGAAGGTCACCGCGCTGCGAGAGGCCGGCTGGCTCGCCGAGGGCGAGATCTCCTATGCCGGGCCCGGCGCCGAGGCGCGCGCGCGGCTCGCCGCCGAGGTGCTGCGCCGGCGGCTCCCGACCCTTGCGCTGCGCATCGACCTGATCGGCGTGCTGAGCGTGCTCGGCGACGACGCGGGCCGCATGCTCGCCGGCACCGTGCCCGGCGACGCGCGCGACGTGCGGCTGCGCGCGGCCGCCTCGCATGCCTCCCGCGCCGAGGCCGAGCGGCTGCTGCTGGAGGTCACCGCGCTCTACACCTGCGGACCCGCGGGCGGCGGAGGCGTGCGCACCGCGATGCGCCCGCGCCTGGGCACGCTGTCGTGCCTGTTGCCGCGCGAGGCCGTGAAGACCGGCCACCGGATGCTGGAGGACCTGGCATGAACGAGACGATCACCGTGCCCTTGCGCCGCCTCGCCCACGGCCGCACCGGCGACAAGGGCAACCGCAGCAACATCAGCGTGATCGCGTGGGCCCCCGAGTTCTGGGAGCCGCTCGTCGCGCAGCTCACCGAGGCGAGGGTTGCCGGCGCCTTCGCCGACCGCCGGCCGGGCGCCGTCACCCGCTACCTGCTGCCGAAGCTGCAGGCGATGAACTTCGTCATCGACGAGGTGCTCGACGGCGGCGTCAACGACTCGCTGAACCTGGACACCCACGGCAAGGCGCTGTCCTTCCTGCTGCTCGACCTGGAGGTCGAGATCCCGGCCGAACTGCAGCCGCTGCTGCGCGGCGCCTGAAACCTTCCACCACAAAGAGGAGACATCGAATGAACATGAAGCGACGCACCTGGATCGCCGCCGCCTGCACCCTGGCCGCCGCGAGCCTCGCCGGCCCCGCCTGTGCGCAGAACTACCCCGCCAAGCCCCTCACCTTCGTCGTGCCCTTCGCCGCCGGCAGCGCCACCGATTCGCTCGCCCGCGCGCTCGGGCAGTCGATCACGGCCCAGACCGGCCAGCCCGTCGTCATCGAGAACAAGGCGGGCGCCAGCGGCATGCCGGCGGCGCAGTCGGTGGCACGCGCCCCCGCCGACGGCTACACGGTGCTCATCACCACCAACACCACGCACGCGGCCAACCAGCACCTCTACAAGAGGGTGCCCTACGACCCGGTGAAGGACTTCGTTCCGGTGACCGCGCTCGCCAAGGGCGGTCAGGTGATGGTGGTCAACGCGAACTCGCCCTACAGGAGCGTGGGCGAGCTGGTGGCCGCGGCGCGCAAGGAGCCGGGCAGGATCACCTTCGGCAGCGGCAGCTCCTCGAGCCGCGTGGCTGGTGAGCTGCTCAAGCAGATGGCCAACATCGACCTGCTGCACGTCCCCTACAAGAGCAACCCGCTCGCGATCACCGACCTGCTCGGCGGCCAGATCGACATGATGATCACCGACACCGCCACCGGCGTGCCGCAGGTCAAGGCCGGCAAGCTGCGCGCGCTGGGCGTCTCCACGCCGCAGCGCCAGGCGCAGCTGCCCGACGTGCCGACCATCTCCGAGGCCGGCGTGAAGGGCTACGACATGGGCTACTGGTTCGCCGCCTACGTGCCCGCCGGCACACCCGCCCCGGCGGTGCAGCGCCTGCGCGAGCTGCTGGTGCAGGGCACCCAGAGTGCCGGGGCCAAGACCTTCTTCGAGTCCAGCGGCACCGAGCCCTTCACGACCACGCCCGAGGGCCTGGCGAAGTTCCAGGCCGAGGAAACGCAGAAGTGGGGCAAGGTCATCAAGGCCGCCGGCATCGAGCCGGAATGAGGCGCCGGCCCGGCGCCTGAGCCCCCCAGACCCCGACCCTGACGCGACCGCCGGCCGGTCGCGCGGGGATCGCCTTGTCCGAAACAAAGCAAGAGCCGGCGCACCGGCCCCTTCCTTCACCCGAGGAGACATCCGATGAAAACCTTCCTTGCGCGCACCGGCGTGCTGTTCACCGCCGGGCTGCTCGGCGCCTGCGGCGGCGGCAACGGCGGCGGGGACCCCGCTTCGGCGAGGCTCGCCCCCGAACTGCGCATGACCGTCACCGCCACCGAGGACTTTCCCGGCAGCTGGGGCAGCGTCGGCGCCTACGAGCGCGTCACGGGCACCATCGCCGGCGAGGTCGATCCGAAGGACCCGAAGAACGCGGTCATCCAGGACCTCGCGCTCGCGCCGGTCAACGCGCGCGGCATGGTCGAGTACAGCGCGGACTTCGTGATGCTCAAACCCAAGGACATGAGCAAGGCGAGCGGCGTGCTGCGCTACGACGCGCCCAACCGCGGCAACATCCTCACCTACCTGAACCCGACCGCCACGCCGGGCGACGCCGAGTACCTGGAGCGCGGCTACGTGATGCTCTATTCGGCTTGGCAGGGCGACGTGCCCAAGAGCAACCCGAACCGCCTGACCGTCACGGTGCCGGTGGCGAAGAACCCGGACGGCAGTCCGATCACCGGGCCCTACCGCGCCGAGCTCGTGCCGAACGCGCCCGCCGCGTCGATGTCGCTGCCCGGCGGCGTGTTCAACGGCTCGATGATCCCCTACGCGCCGGCCAGCCTCGACAACACGCTGCCCGGCTACTCGCTCACGCGCCGAGCCAACGAGACCGACGCACGCATCGCGATCCCTGCGGGCGACTGGAAGTTCGCCGACTGCAACACCACCGACAAGCCCTTCCCCGGCACGCCGGACGGCGGCAAGGTCTGCCTCAGGGGCGGCTTCGACCCGAAGTACCTCTACGAGCTGGTCTACGTCGCCAAGGACCCGAAGGTGATGGGCGTGGGCCTCGCGGCGCTGCGCGACACGGTGTCCTTCTTCCGCTCGAAGGCGAAGGACTCCGCCGGCAACGCCAACCCGCTCGCCGGCCGCATCGTGCACACGTTGGGGCAGGGCACCTCGCAGTCCGGCAACGCGATGAAGACCTTCCTGCACCTGGGCTTCAACCAGTCGCTCGACGGCGGCCGCGTCTTCGACGGCATGTTCGCGCACGTGGCGGCCCGCCAGACGAACATCAACACGCGCTTCGCGGTGCCGGGCGGCGGCGGCGGGGTGCGCACCGACCACACCGCCTTCGGCCAGACCGCGCCGCGCGCGCTCGCGGCCGACTACGTCGACCCGCTCACCGGCCGCAAGGGCGGCGTGATGACGCGCTGCGCCGCGAGCGACACCTGCCCGAAGTTCTTCCTCGGCCTCTCGGGCACCGAGTTCTGGCAACTCCAGGGCTCGCCGGTGCTCACCGACGCCTACGGCTTCCGCGACCTGGAGCAGCCCGCCAACGCGCGCATCTACTACTACGCCAGCACGCAGCACGGCGGCCCGGGCGGCACCGCGAGCATCAGCTACGCACCGGCCAACACGGTCTATCCGCGCGGCACGGTGGTGCACTTCAACGACACCTTCCGCGCGCTCTTCGTCGCGCTGGAGGACTGGGTGGTGCGCGGCACGACGCCGCCGGCCAGCCAGGTGCCGAAGATCGCCGACGGCACCCTGGTGCGCCCCGAGCAGCTCGCCTTCCCGGCGATGAGGGGCCTGAGCTGGCCGGTCGCCGGCGGCGGCAGCGCGCCGATCCCCGAGTTCGCGTACCGCGGGCTGTACAACGGCTACTCCGTGCTCGACTTCGGCCCGCAGTACCGCCCGGAGGACGAGTCCGGCATCGCGACGCAGCTGCCGCCCTTCTACACCGGCCGCGACTACGCGATCATGGTCCCGAATGTCGACGCGCAGACCGGGCTGACGACCTCGGGCATCCGCAGCGTCGAGGCGCGAGTGCCGACCGGCACGAGCCTGGAGTTCAACTACGTCGCCACGCCGGGAATCGTCGATCTCGCCAACCTTGCCGGCAGCTACATCCCCTTCCACCGCACCGAAGCCGAGCGCAATGCCGCCGGAGACGGCCGTCCCTCGTTGGAGTCGCTCTACGGCAGCCAGGCCGGCTACCTGACCCGCGTGAGGGAAGCGGCCGATGCGCTGGTCGCAGAGCGTTTCCTGCTGCCGCGAGACAGGGACCGCATCGTGCAGCAGGCTGCCGCCAACCCGGTCCTCCCCTGAGCCTGCAGGCAGAGCGAGCCGCAGCACCCTGATGAAGCCGGCATCAGACCGGCCCCGCCCCCTGCTTCCGTGCGGCCGGCGACGGCAGCGGCAAGGCCGGCGACGCCGCAGGTCGTGCCGCGGCAAGGGGGCGCCTGTCGGCGGCCGGAAAGGGCGAGGCAGCGAACCCCCCGGACCGCACGCCGGCGGACCCGCGCCCGGCCTCTCCCCGATCGCTGTTCCTGCCTTGCGGTGCTGCTGTGCCCGCATGCGCCAGGGGGTGCTTGCCGGTGCACCCCCCGACCGCTGGGTTACAGTGATTTTTTCTCGGATCCCTTCAGGGCAGCAGCTTGTCGTTGCGTCTTGGGAGACGCAAAACTCCCTCCGCCCACGCTCACTCCATGCGCTTCGATCCTCCAGTCGTCTTGCTGCTGCCCTTCGATTCGGCCGCAAACCTGCAGGATTGCGGGAGCAGACGCTCTTGAGTTCAGAGGACGTGGATTCCGCGAAGTCGGCGGATGCGCTCGCATGCGAAGTATCGCGCTTGCACGAGCGCCTTGCCGAGGCGGAACGCGCGATCCGGGCGCGCGACGATTTCCTGGCCATCGCGTCGCACGAACTGCGCAATCCGATGAATGCCCTGGGGCTTCAGCTCTCGGCAATCCAACGATTGGCGCAGCGTGATGGCGAGACGCAGCTGGGCGAGGAGTTGCAGCGAGCGCGGCGCATCCTCGATCGCTATGTTCGGCGGGCCACCACGCTCCTCGACGTGACACGCTTGAACGGCGGCAATTTCGTGATCCAGCGTGAGCGGATCGAGTTGCGTGCGCTGGTCGCTGCCTCGCTGGACGTCCATGCGGAAGAGGCGGCTTTCCGCAACGTGACGGTGACGGCCGACGTTGACGAAGGCATCGTGGGCCTCTGGGACGAGGTGGCGCTCGAGGAAATCTTCTCGAACCTGCTGACCAACGCGTTCAAGTACGGCCGGGGCAGTCCCATTACCATTCGTGGATGGCGCGATGCCGGCCAGGCCTGCCTCTCCGTGGCGGACCAGGGGCCAGGCATCGACGAACGGAACCGGCAGCGGATATTCGAGAAGTTCGAGCAGGTCGTCTCGGGCCCGAGGGTCCAGGGCGGTTTCGGCCTCGGCCTGTGGATCGCAAGCCGACTGGCCCATGCCCATGGCGGACTCATCGACGTGGAGTCGCACCCCGGACGAGGCTCCTGCTTCACCATCCGGCTCCCCCTTGCTCCGCCACACACCGATACAACCTTCGAGCTTGCAACGTGACCCAACAGGATTCCGCATCCCCCCCGAAACTCGCCCGCATAGCGACCGGCGTCCCTGGCCTGGACGAGATCACCGGCGGCGGGCTGGTGAAGTCGGGTGTCTACATCCTGCAGGGCTCGCCGGGTGCCGGCAAGACGATCCTCGCCAACCAGATCTGCTTTCACCATGCGGCGGCGGGTGGCCGGGTGGTGTACGTGACCATGCTGGCCGAATCGCACGCACGGCTCTTCCAGCACCTGAATTCGATGGCGTTCTTCGATCAGGGCCTGGTGCCCGAGAACGTCTTCTTCATCAGCGGCTTCAACGCCCTCCAGTCCGGCGGGCTGCGGGGCGTCGTGACGCTGCTGCGCAGCGAGATGCGCGCGCACAAGGCAGGCATCCTCGTGCTCGACGGCCTCGTGATGGCCGCGACCGCCGCTGCTTCCGACCAGGAACTGAAGGTGTTCATCAGCGACCTCCAGGCCCATGCCACCCTGACGGGATGCACGACGCTGCTGCTGACCAGCGATGACGCCGAACGGCCCGTGTCGGCCGAACAGACCATGGTCGACGGCATCCTGCTGCTGCGGGAGCAGACCTACGGGCCCCGGCGCGAACGGAACCTCGAGGTCCGCAAGTTCCGGGGCAGCGCGACCCTGCGCGGCAACCATGCCTTTCGCATCAGCGACGACGGCATCGTCGCCTACCCCCGCTTCGAGGCCGCGCACGCCGATTCCCCCCGCAGCGGGATCAAGCCGCGAAGCGTGTCGACCGGGGTCGCCGGGCTGGATGCGATGAGCGAGATCCGGGGCGTCCGGGAGGGCAGCGTCACGGCGCTCTCGGGCTACGCCGGCAGCGGCAAGACGGTGCTGGCCCTGCACTTCGCAGCCCAGGCCAGTGCCTCCTCGCCAGCGCTCTTCTTCGGCTTCTACGAGTCGCCCGAGTTCCTGCTGGACATCGGCGCGACCTTCGGGCTGGACTTGGCTGCCCGACAGGCGGAAGGCGCCCTGACGTTCTTGTGGCGTCCCTATGGCGAGAACCTGCTCGACGAACTGGCCTCCCATTTGCTGGAGACGGTGCGGCGGACGGGGGCGCGACGGGTCGTCCTCGACGGGGCCGGGGGATTCATGGCTGCGTCCACGTATGCCGAGCGGGGCGGCAGCTTCTTTGCAAGCCTCGCGAACGAGCTGCGCCGCATGAGCGTCACCACCTTTCTCACCGTCGAGACGGAAGACCCTGCCTCTTTTGCGACGCCCATCTCGGTCCCTAGCATGTCAGCCCTGGCCGACAACGTGATCCGGCTGCAATTCCGGCAGGACGAGCAGACCCGTCGCTTCCTCTCGATCGGCAAGATGCGCGGCTGCCGCTACGACCAGCGGGTTCGGGAAGTTTTAATGACAGAAAACGGCTTGCATATCGAGCAGGACGGTGACGATGTCGAACGCAAGGGTTGAAGGCAGTGCGGAGAATCCTGATCGTCGACGACGAGTTCTCCAACCTGGAGGCCCTCGAACTTATCCTCAGCGAGGAGGGGTATGGCGTCACGGTGGCCAGTGACGGACGGCAAGCGCTTGAAAAGCTGGAGGATGCCGTCCCGGACCTGGTTCTCACCGATCACATGATGCCGGTGATGAACGGGGCGCAACTGATTCAAGCGCTGCGCTCGGACCCTCGCCATCAGGCGATCCCGATCCTGCTGATGAGCGGGGCGCCCGAGTCGGTGCTGCGCCCCCTGACCACGGCTTACGACGCCTTCCTGCGCAAGCCCTTCGACATCGATGCCTTGCTGCAGCGGATCAAGATGCTGTTGGAGGGAGCGCCCGCGCGGAAATCCCCTGGAACCTAAGACCCAAGGCCGGCTTTCCCCGCTCCGGACAGAAGCGCCAGGAAGGGCCGGCCTGTCTCCTTGAGAGCGGGCCCGGGAGCAGGATGCTGCAGTCTCGGGGGAGGGGTTGCTCAAGGCCAGGAGCGCAAACTCGGTGAAGAGCCGGACTCCAAAACGGGGTTCACTCCGCCACCGGAGGGGTAGAAGTGGTGCTTTTTTCTTCTCGTGCATCGCACAGCATTTCACCGACCCGCTGCTCCAGCACTGCCAGACTGACCGGCTTGGCCAGAACACAGAGACGGCGCTGAGGAAAGGCTTCGTTGGCGGGGTAGCCGGACACAACGATGACTGGAAGACCGGGGCGGCGCTCGTGGAGATGCATGCTCAAATCCCACCCGCCCATGCCCGGCATCGACAGGTCGGTGATGACAAGGTCGGCCGGGTCCGCGTCATCGATTCGCAGGGCAGCGCCACCCTCGGCCGCCGTACTGACCCGATACCCGAGGCTCTCGAAATAGAGTTGGAAGAGCCCGGTCACGTCCGGATTGTCGTCCACGACGAGGAGGTGATCTGGCATGGAGGCCACTATCCTTCGTGCCGGAAGTTGGGGGAGATTTTCATCGCGCCACCCCCACCTCCTCCTGGATTGAGCGAAGACCGGATCCGGTCGAGCAACTCGGTGCGGCGGTAGGGCTTGACCAGAATGACGAAGGTCGAGGCGTTGATGCCTTGGTCCGCCAGTTCATCCATGAATCCGGTCGTCAGCAGCACGGGCAGGGCCGGAATGCGCTGCCGCACACGTTCCGCCAGGACCAGGCCGTTCATCCCGCCCGGCATCATGATGTCCGTGAACAGCAGGTCTACTTCGCCGTGCTGCTCGAGCAGTTGAAGGGCGGCTTCGCCGCTGGGTGCGGACAGCACGCGATAACCCTGCGAGCGCAGGTAGGAGTCGGTGACCTGCCGCACGTCGTCGCTGTCCTCGACCAGCAGGATGGTCTGCGGTTCGAGAGCGGGGTCGGTCGCAGGGTCGGGAATGCTCTCCGGAGTGGTTGGAACGGCGCGCTCGGCCGCGACGGGGAAGATCATGCGAACGGTCGTGCCGCGGCCCGTCTCGCTCTCGATCTCGAGTCTTCCGTGCGACTGCTGGACAAAGCCGTGCACCATTGCCAGCCCGAGCCCGGTACCCAGTCCCTTGGTGGTGAAGAAGGGCTCGGTCGCGCGCCGGGCGACCTCGGGAGACATGCCTTCGCCCTCGTCCATCACGCAGATCACGACGTAGGTTCCCATGGGAACGTGGTGCGCCTCGGTCCTGTCCCTGTCGTGCAGCGTCGTTGTCGCGACGGTGACCTTCCCGCCCTTGGGCATGGCGTCTCGTGCGTTGATCAGCACGTTGAGCAGCGCCATCTCCATGTGGACGGGATCGATGGTGCAGTAAGGCAGTCCGGGCTTGAGATCCAGGCGCAAGTCGACCTTCTCGCCGAGAGTGCGCACGAGCATCTCGCTGAAGTCCACCACCAGCGAGTTGAGGTTGATGCGCTTGGGGTCGAGCCGCTGCTTCCGGGCAAACGTCAGGAGTTGCTGTGTCAGCTTTCCGCCCTTCTGGGCGGCACGCTGTGCGTGCCTGACGGCTTGGAGCGCTGCCTCGTCGTTGCGCACCCGCATCTCCACGACCTCGAGGTTGCCCGTGACGACCTGCAGCAGGTTATTGAAGTCGTGGGCGAGGCCTGCGGTCAGCTGGCCAATGGCTTCCATCTTCTGCGCCTGACGGAACGACTGCTCGGAGACACGACGGCGCGTGATGTCCATTTGCGAGGCGAACCAGTACAGCAGCTTGCCGTGCTCGTCAAAGACGGGTCCGGTGAACAGGGCATTCCAGAATGGGGTGCCGTCGGCCTTGTAATTGAGGATATCCACCGCAACGGCACGCTGTTCCGAGACCGCGGCGCGAATCTCGGCTACGGTGCCCGGGTCGGTCTGCTCCCCCTGCAGGAAGCGGCAGTTGCGTCCGAGCACCTCCTCTTCCGCATAACCCGTCAGATCCAGGAAGGCCCGATTGATGAAGACAACCGGGTTGTCGTGCTGGGTGGGGTCTGTGACGACCATCGGCATGCGCGTCATCTCGACCGCGGCAAAGAAGACACTGCTGCGGTCGTTCAGGCCCGGGCGCGTGATGTAACTCGCCTGCCAATGCCTGATGCCGGGGTTGCCCAGCGGGTTGTAGCTGTTGCCCTCGAGTTTGCCCGCCGCCGGTACGCCGGCGCTCGCTCCCTCGCCTTGCACGTCCAGAGGCTTCTTGCCTTCCTCGTTTCCGCTGTTGCCGATCGCCATGTTCTCCGCCTGCTGTCTTCCGCTTTGCCTCGACAACCCGATCAGAGCTGAAAGGCATTCCTTGCCTTCAGCCGAGACCGAGGTCGCCACGCCTTTTCGAAAAAGTCCAGCAGCGATGAGCAGGAAGAAGGCGGAGGGGCGCGAATTCTATCTTCGGTCCCGTGCCTGCAGCAGCTCAAGGAAAATCCCACTGCCGCTGTGCTGACGCAAGGTCTCTACCTTCTCGAAATCCCCGCCGGGGGAATCCGTTTCCCGAGCTCCTCCTGCCCGCAAGTCTTGCACTTCCCGGCCAGTAGGAGCGCACGGTGCAGTACGGGCAAGGAACAGGCCCGCCAATCGCTTGCTCTACTCTGCATCCGAGCAGAGTGAGAAAACGGCCATCCTCGTTGCCCAAGGCAATGCACGCCGCGGCACCTCACTGGAAGAGTCGCAACTTCCATGGGGCTGGCGGAGGGAGTCTTCCCTCTGCCTGCGGGGGCTTCCGTTCCCTCTACCCGTCTACCGCGCCCGCAGCCCTTCCGCCGTGGTGACGTGACTTCCGCGCGCCACGCCCACCGGGGTGCCCGAGCAGATGAGACCGGGGTCTGCATGACAGCCCGAAGGCGCTGCTTGCAGGCCTCTCGCTTGCCATCACATCTCCACGGTTCCCGCCGTGCGAGCACGGCCGGGACGGGGAGGCCGCGTGAAGTTGTCGGAGTTCATCGAGCGGAATGTAGATTCCATCGTCGAAGAGTGGACGGAGCATGCCCAGGCGAACCTGCCGTCTGCACGAGGCCTGCCCCCGGAGGAGTTGCGTGACCATACCAAGCAGCTGCTCCTGCACATCGCTGACGACATGGACACGCCCCAGAGCGGCGAGGATCGGCACGAGAAGTCGCGCGGCAACCGTCCCGAGAACGCACCGGAGATCACCAGGACTGCAAAGGCCGATGCCGACCAGCGTTTCGGGTTGGGCTTCTCGCTGGGCGAGATGGCGGCGGAGTACCGGGCCTTGCGCGCCAGCGTCGTGCGCCGCTGGACCGAGCGGCTCTCGGTCGTGAACCTCGGCATGCTGGACGAGCTGACCCGTTTCAACGAGGCCCTCGATCAGGCTGCAAGCGACTCCATCGCGTGGTACGTGGACCGGGTCGAGGAATCTCGCAAGCTGCTGCTGGGCGTGCTGGGCCACGACTTGCGCAATCCGCTGGGCGCGGCACGCAACTCGGCCGACTACCTGCTGCGCACCGAGGGGTTGACGCATGCACAGACGAAGGCTGTGGTGCGCATCCGCTCGAGCACGGACCGCATCCGACAGTTGGTCAGCGACCTGCTCGACTTGACGCTGACACGGCTGGGCGGCAGCTTGCCGATCACGCTGGGCCCGGCGAACCTCGGGCAGGTCTGCCGTCAGACGCTCGACGAGTTGGAGGCGTTCCACCCGGACCGCCAGCTGCAAATGGACTGCGCGGGCGAGCTGACGGGCGAATGGGACGTGCTGCGGATAGGGCAGTTGCTGTCGAACCTGATCGCCAACGCAATCCAGCATGGCGATCCCTCTACTCCGGTGACAGTGAGCGTGCAGGAGCAGGGAGACAGCGTCGCCGTGCAGGTGCACAACCAGGGCCCTGTGATCGCTCCCGAAGCACGGCGCAAGCTGTTCGACCCGATGACGCGCCCCGTCACGCAGCACGCCGAGGGGCGCGAGGGTTCCTCCGGGCTGGGGCTCGGGCTCTACATCGTGCGCGAAATCGCGGTAGCGCATGGTGGCGAGATCAAGGTCGACTCGTCGGAACGCGAGGGCACGACTTTCACCGTCCGGCTTCCGCGCAAGCCTTCCGCAAAGGGCGCCTCGACCGGTGTTGCCAGCACATGACAGGGCGCAGAGGAAACACTTCTGCCGCCGCGGTGGTGCTCGTTCACCGGGGCGCTGCCGGACAGGGGCGGGTGCCGAACCTCCGAGGCCGCGCTTCTCGCTTCTCTTGTTCGATCACATGCTTTTCCTTCGCGGTTGAACCCATCCCCCTTTTTCATCGGGGTTCCGGAAAGCCGCATCTTCCGAACACCAAGGACCAACACCATGGACGCACCACTTGACTATCCGATGTTTCCGCCGATCGAACCGATTCGTACCGGATTGCTGCCCGTGGATGGGCTGCATACCCTGTACTGGGAAGAGTCGGGCAATCCCGAGGGCATACCCGTTGTCTATGTGCACGGGGGGCCGGGCGGAGGATCGTCCCCCGACAAGCGCCAGTGGTTCGATCCTGATTCGTACCGCATCATCTTGTTCGATCAACGCGGCGCATTCCGGGCGACTCCGCTGGCCGAGGTCCAGGGCAACACGACCCAGCTCCTGGTCGAGGATATGGAGGCCCTGCGAAAGATGCTGGGTATAGAGAAATGGCTCCTCGCCGGCGGGTCGTGGGGTACCACGCTCTCGGTCGCTTACGCGCAGAAATATCCCGACGCTTGCCTGGGGCTCATATTGCGAGGGATATTTCTCGGCACTTCGCAAGAAATCGAATGGTTTCTCCATGGCATGCGGAAATTCTTCCCCAAGGCTCACGAGGATTTTGTCGGATGGATTCCGGAGCAGGAGCGAGATGACGTCCTGTCCGCTTACGAGAAACGCCTGTTCGGAGAGGATCCGGACCGCCGGATGGATGCCGCCAGGAAGTGGTTCAAATATACGGAAAGCACCTCGCTGCTTCGACATGATCCAGAACTGGTGGAGGAGGCGGCAAAAAATGATGTGGTTGTTTACGGTACCGGTCGGCTCGACGCATTTTACTTCCGGAACAAGATGTTCCTTGACGACGATCAGTTGGTGAAGAACATGCCAAGCATCAGCCACCTGCCCGCCATGATCGTGCAGGGAGGGCACGATGTCATTGCGCCTCCGGAGTCGGCTTATCGACTGCATCGGGCATGGCCAGGTTCCGTGCTGCGCATGGTGCCGGATGCCGGACATTCGCCCTCCGAGCCGGGCATTCGCTGCGAATTGATCCAGGCGCTCGAAAGATTCAAGCGGCAAGGAAATTTCTCGTAGTACGCCTTTGAACCGGGGTGCCTGCGCTTCAAGCTTCGGCTCGGATAATTGTCGCCGAACAGAATTCTTCTGGCGCAAGGTGCGGAATCGAATTGCCAGTCGCGCTGCGGAGTGAACCCTCCCTGTCGCGGACGAGAGGCGGGAGTGCGGTCGGTCGGGCACAACGATTGCACCGTGTGCGGCGCGGAAGGCCCTCCTTGGAGGGCATTTCCCGGCTTTTCTCCTTGACGATGCTGCACCGCAGCGTAGAAAGTGCACGAACACCATGTTCAGAAATATGGCGACGAGGAACTCCCTCCCGGGGAGGGCGGGCGATTTTGCCGCTCGGCATCCTGCTCTTGCACTCGGCACGGTTGCTGCCGCGATGACGGCCCTGTGGGTCGGGCATCGGGCCCGCCGCGCCGAATCCGACAACCCGCCCATCGGGCGGTTCGTCGAGGTCGACGGGGTGCGCTTGCATTACGTCGAGCGCGGCACCGGGCCGACGGTCGTGCTGCTGCACGGCAACCTGGTGCTGCTGCAGGATTTCATCGCCAGCGGTCTCATCGATCGCCTGAGCCGCAACTACCGGGTGGTCGCTTTCGACTGTCCGGGCTTCGGCCACAGCGAGCGACCCCGGGACCGCATGTGGACGGCCAGTGCGCAGGCAAGGCTGCTGCATCTCGCGTTCGCCAAACTGGACATCGAGCGCCCGGTCGTGCTCGGCCATTCCTGGGGCGTGCTCATTGCGCTCGGAATAGCCCTGGATCATCCGGAGAGCCTGCGGGGCCTCGTGCTGGCATCCGGCTACTACTACCCGACGGCACGTCTCGACGTACCGCTGGCCGCACCGCCGGCGATTCCGGTGCTGGGCGACGTGATGCGTTACACGGTCTCGCCGGTCCTGACGCGCCTGATGCTCAAGCCCGTGGCAAAGGCCATGTTCTGGCCGGCTGCGCTGCCCGACGACTTCTTCGGGACCGGCTTTGTTGCACAAATGGCAGCGAGGGCGCCGGGCGGGGCGTGGCTTGACAGCGCC